>NZ_CP107968.1:7470000-8070000 GCF_036084755.1 Streptomyces sp. NBC_00370 | reverse complement strand
GGCTGGCTCGTCGGCAATCTGAACGGCCGCGACTGGGCGCAGGTACGTCCGCTGGCCGCCGCCCTCGTCGTACTGCTCCCGGCGGCCCTGCTGCTCGGCCGCTGGATGCGCACCCTGCAACTGGGCGACGACGTCGCGAAGGGGCTCGGTACGCCGGTGCAGCCGGTACGGCTCGCCGTGCTGCTCACCGGGGTCGGCCTGATCGCCTTCGGTACGGCCGCTGCGGGCCCTGTCGCCTTCGTGGCCCTCGCGGCGCCGCAGATCACCCAGCGGCTGGCGCGGACCGCGTGGCCGCCGCCGCTGGCCTCCGGGCTCACCGGCGCGCTGGCCGTGCTCGGCGCGGATCTGATCGCGCGCAAGCTCATTCCCGACACCGAGCTGCCGGTCGGTGTGGTCACCGGTGTGCTGGGCGCCCCGGTCCTGCTCTGGCTGCTCGTCCGTGCCAACCGCGTCGGCTCAGGAGGCTGAACTCGTGTCATCGAACCCGGTGGACCCCGCCCGACCCGATCTGCGGGCCGAAGGGCTGCGGCTGGCGTACGACAACCGCGTCGTCGTGGAGAAACTCGACGTGGCGATCCCGCCGGGCCGGATCACCGCGATCGTCGGGGCCAACGCGTGCGGCAAGTCCACCCTGCTGCGGGCGCTGGCACGGCTGCTGTCGCCGCGCGCCGGATCCGTCCAACTCGACGGCCGCGCCCTGCAGTCCATACCGACCAGGGAGCTGGCGCAGCGGCTCGGGATCCTGCCGCAGGGCCCGGTGGCGCCCGAAGGGCTGACCGTCATCGACCTGGTCGGCCGCGGCAGGTCCCCGCACCAGACGTGGTGGCGGCAGTGGTCGAAGGGCGACGAGCAGGCCGTGCACGACGCGCTGCGCGCCACCGCCATGACCGACCTGGCCGACCGTCCGGTGGACGAGCTGTCGGGCGGCCAGCGGCAACGCGCCTGGATCGCCATGGCGGTTGCGCAGGGCACGCCGGTGCTGCTGCTCGACGAGCCGACCACCTATCTGGACCTGGCGCACCAGATCGACGTCCTGGACCTCATCACCGATCTGAACCGGCACGAGAAGCGCACGGTCGTGATGGTGCTCCACGACCTCAACCAGGCCTGCCGGTACGCCGACCACGTGATCGCCATGAAGTCGGGGGACATCGTCGCGCAGGGCTCCCCTGCCGACGTCATCACCGCGCCCACCGTGGAGGAGGTCTTCGGGCTCCGCTGCCAGGTCACCAGTGACCCGGTCAGCGGAACGCCGATGATCATCCCGATGAGCCGGCATCACGACACGCCGGGGCCCGTCGCCGTCAAGTAGCCGCCCATGGTGCGGAAGTAGTCGGTGGCGGCGTGCTCGGTGCCGTCCTCGGTCCGTACCCGCTTGACGAGCAGACCGCGGCTGCGGCCCGCCCGCGCCCGCTCACCGGCGACGATCACGATGCCGTCGCCCTCGCGGATGAAGATCCGCCCGGGGGTGCCGCCGTAGTTCGCCTCCGAGAGCCCGGCCGAGACGATCCGCAGCCGCTCGCCTCGGTGGTAGGTGAAGGCGTTGGGATACGGGTCGCACTGGGCCCGTACGAGCCGTTCCAGGTCCTCGGCGGGCCAGTTCCAGTCGATGCGGCTGTCCACGAGCGAGCGCTTGTGGAAGAAGCTGGCCTTCGACCGGTCCTGCTGGGTCCACTCGGCGGTGCCGGACTCGATACGGTCCAGCGCCTCGGTCACGATCGGCTCGATCAGGTCGACCGTGCGGTGGAAGAGGTCCGTCGCCGTGTCGGCGGGCCCGACCGGCACGGCCCGCTGCAACACGATGTCGCCCGCGTCGAGTTCGGCGTCCATCCGGTGCGCCGTGACACCCACTTCCCGCTCGCCGTTGATGAGCGCCCAGATCAGCGGCGAGAAGCCGGCGTAGGAGGGCAGCAGCGAGTCGTGCACGTTGAGCGTGCCGTGCGGCGGCAGGTCGAAGATCTCCGGCGGCAGCCAGGTACGCCAGTTGTTCGCGACGATGATGTCGGGCGCCGCCTCCGCGAGCCGGTCGAGCAGTTCCCGGTCGTCGGGCCTGTTGCGCAGCAGCACCGGTACGCCGTGCTTCTCGGCGAGTTCGGCGACGGAGTCGTCCCAGATCTTCTCGTAGACGTGGTCACTGCTGGGGTGTGTCACGACAAGGACCACTTCGTGCCGGGATTCCAGGAGCGCACGGAGCGTTCGATGACCCCAGGTCTGGTAGCCGAACATGACAACCCGCATGGTGAATCCTCCTCAGACGTTGCAAGGTAAGGCTAACCTTATCTAACATGTGGCTGCTTAGGGAGGCGATGACGCGGTGACAACACTGCACAGTGAGCCGGACACCATCTACGACGTCCTGGGGATCGGCTTCGGGCCGTCAAACCTGGCTCTCGCGATAGCAGTTCAGGAACACAACGGACAAGTCCGCCCCGATGACCGGATTCAGGCCGTATTCCTGGAGAAACAACCGCGCTTCGGCTGGCACCGCGGCATGCTGATCGACGACGCCACGATGCAGGTGTCGTTCCTCAAGGACCTCGTCACGATGCGGGATCCCACGAGCGACTTCAGCTTCCTGTGCTACCTGCGGGAACAGGGCAGGCTGGTCGACTTCCTCAACCAGAAGACCCTCTTCCCGCTGCGGATCGAGTTCCACGACTATCTCGAATGGTCGGCCGACCGGGTGTCGGACCTGGTGGAGTACGCGGCGGAGGTCCTCTCGGTGCTCCCGGTCACCGAGGACGGCGAGGTGCGGTGGTTCGACGTCGTCAGCCGTGACCCGGCCGACCCCGGGCGTACGATCACCCGCCGCGCCCGCAACATCTGTGTCGCGACCGGCATGGAGCCCCATCTGCCGCCGGGCACGGTCCTGTCCGACCGGGTGTGGCACAACAGCGAGTTGATGCCGAGGGTCGCCGAGCTGACCGAACGCCGTACGCCGGTCAAGCGGGCCGTGGTGCTCGGCGCCGGGCAGAGCGCGGCCGAGGCGGTGGACTATCTGCACCGCAGCTTCCCCGAGGCCGAGATCTGCTCGGTCTTCTCCAAGTACGGCTACACCCCGGCGGACGACAGTCCCTTCGCCAACCGGATCTTCGACCCGGAGGCGGTCGACATCTACTACAACGCCCCGCGCGGCGTGAAGCGGGCGCTCTTCGACTACCACCGCGCCACCAACTACTCCGTGGTGGACCTGGACTTGATCGAGTCGCTGTCCCGGACGATGTACCAGGAGAAGGTCCAGGGCCGGGAGCGGCTGCGCATGCTCAACGTCTCACGCATCCATGAGGTCGAGGAGAGCGGCGAACGCATCGACGTCACGGTCGAGTTCCTGCCGACCGGTGAACGCAGCGTGCTCACCGCCGATCTGCTCGTCCACGCGACCGGCTACCGGCCGCCGGACATCGGCGAGCGGCTGGGCGAGATCGGCAAGCTGCTGCTGCGCGACGAGGAGGACGCGCCGCTGGTCGGGCGCGACCATCGCGCGGTGACCGCCCCGAACGTCGTCTCCGGCATCTATCTGCAGGGCGGCACGGAGCACACGCACGGTCTCACCTCGACCCTGCTGTCCAACACGGCGGTACGGGCGGGCGAGATCCACGCGTCGCTCCTCGCCGAGCACACGACGAGAACCCGGGGTGCGGCGAGGAGCGCGGCCTGACGCCGTCCCCAGCCGCGTCCCCGGGCTACCCGCCCAGCGTCTTCGCCCGCTCCGCCCGGCGGGCGAAGACGTCGCCCCGGGAGGCCGCCATCTCGCGCAGGGCGCCCTTCCGCTCCCGCCGGTCGAGCCGGCTCTTCCCGCTGCTCCCGGAGGATTCCTGACAGGCCGTCAACCGGGCGCTCAGGCGACCTGGCTGACACCGAGCGCGGCGACACCGACGCCCACGACCATGCACAGGACCCAGATCACCATCTTGGCCACCGCCGAGTCCTGGCCGTAGCGGGACGCGGTCAGCCGCCCCAGCGCGCCGATCGCCACTCCGATCACGATGAGCAGTACGCCCGTCACCTTGCCCATTACCTGCCACCCCGTTCCTTGCGTCGCTTGTTCCAGATCCCGTAGCCGAACATGCCGACCACGAAGGCGAAGATGCACAGCACGACGATTACTCCCGCCGTGCCGTCAGGTATCCAACTACCGCGCCCGCTAACGGCGTTCGGGTTCATTCTCTGCTCCTTCTCCGGGTCGGGGGGACGGGAGGCGCGAGGACCGTGGGTCCTCTCGCCTGCCCGCTCCCCCGGTGATCAGTCGTGCGGCGGCGGGGCCACCGTCACGACCAGGACTCCTCGGCCGCGCTCTCGACCTGGCTGCCGACGAAGTCGCCGGCGAATCCGCAGCCGAGACCCACGACGGCGCCGCCCACCCCGGCCGTCGGCAGGCTCACCGCCGCGGCCGCGCTGATGCACGTCGCGTCCGTGATCGCACCGGCCACGGTGCCCGCGGCCGCCGCCGCGGCCTTGACGTAGTGCCCTTGGCCCAGTTCGGTCGCGATCCCGAGCACGGCCTCGGCGTCGAAGGCTCCCCCGACCTCCTTGGCCAGCCCCTTGCCCAGCTTGCTCCAGGAGAAGAGACCACTGGGGTCGGCGCGGTTGACGGGGTCGCCGTTGGCGTAGGCATAGAGGTTGGCCTCCTTGCCCGAAGGGTCGGGCTGGGTGAAGCGGCCCAGTGCGGGGTCGTAGTAGCGAGCACCCATCTTGTAGAGGCCGCTGGGATCGAGATAGCTGCCGGTGTAGCGGTACGGCTGGCCTGCGGGGCCCGAGTTGGTGCGTGCCTCACCGTAGGGCCCGTACGAGTAGGTCGCCGTACGCCTGCCCGATGCGTCGACCAGACCGATCACACTGCCCTGGGCGTCGGTGAGGTAGTACTGACTGGCGCCGCCGGTCTTGATGGCGGTCAGGGTGCCCGAGGGCTCCCGCACGAAGCCGGTCGCCGCACCGGCCGCGCTCTGGCCGCTGAGCCCGACGGCGGTGTTGACGAACGTGGTGCCGTCGCTGCTGAGCCGGTGGTTGTTGTCCACCCCGGCGTACGTGTTGACGGTGGCGGCGCCGTCGTCGGTGAAACCGCCGAGCTGGCTGAACGGCGACCAACTGCCGCCCGTACGGACCCCGGTGGGGCTCGCCGCCGACGTCTCGTTGCCCGCGCTGTCGTAGCCGAAGCCCGAGTCGCCGTCGCGGCTGGTGAGTTCGCCCGCGTCGTCGTACGCGTAGTCGACCTGGGCGCCGTCACATCCCGCGGGCAGCGTGGTGCCCGTCGACGATCCTGTGCGGTTGCCCGCCTTGTCGTAGCAGTACGACCAACCGGCCGTCGTGGCGCCGGCCTTGGTCTCCACGGCCTTGGTCAGCCGGCCCTGCGTGTCGTAGCTGTACGCGGTCGCCGCGCCGTCCGCCGTACGGGTACGGACCTTGTCGGTGTCCTTGCCGGACTGGGCGTAGTCGTAGCTGATCGTCGAGAAGGTCGTACTGCCGTTCGCCGCGACGATCTTGGTGGGCCGGCTGGACTTGTCCAGCGTCACGCTCTGTGTCGTCCCTCCCGGGTACGTCGTCTTCGTGCGCTTGCCGTTCTTGTCGTACTCGTACGCGGTCTTGGCCCCGCCCGGCTCCGTCAGCGAGGTGAGCGCGTTGGCGTCGTCGTAGCCGTACACCGTGGTGCCCGACGGGTCGGCGGCGGAGGCCACGTTGCCCGTGGGGTCGTAGGTGACGGAGGTGGTGGCGGTGCCGGGCAGGGTGCGGGTGCGTTCGCGGTTCTGCTCGTCGTACGTCACCGTCGTCGTACCGGCGGGGGTGCGGCGCGAGACGATGTTGCCGTCGTCGTCGTAACCGAACTCCGCCGTGGCCGAACCCGCCTGCTGCGAGACAACACGGTCGCGGTCGTCGTAGCCGTAGGTGGTGACGATCCCCCGGCCGTCCTTGACGGTGCGGGCGCGGCCCAGGTCGTCGTAGGTGTAGGTGAGGGGCTTCTGCGGGCCCGGCGGGGTGATGGTGGTGAGATCGCCCTTCGCGTCGTAGCCGAAGCTGGTCCTCTTCCCCCGCGAGTCGGTTGCCGTGCAGCGCTGCCCCGGCTTGCCGCCGCAGGTCATCGTGCCGGACTTGGGGTTGTACGTGTAGTCCCAGGACGCGGCGGTGCCGCCGGACGTCGAGTCCTTCTGGCTGAGTACGTTGCCGGACGTGTCGTAGGCGTTGGCGGCCTGCTGGCTCGACGCGGACGTCATCGTGTCGGGGTAGTAACCGCCCGACTTCTGCACCCAGTTCATGGTGGACCGGGCGCCGGTCGGCTGGGTGGCCGTGGTCGGGTTGAAGGCGTCGTCGTACTCGAACTTGACGGTGTTGCCGTCCGCCGTGCCGCTGCCCATCCCGTCGACCGCGCTGGTGACGTTGTTGTCGGGCCCCCAGGTCTTGGACCGGGTGTGCCCCAGCGGGTCCTCGGTCTTCGTCACGCGCCAGCGGGCGTCCACGGTCTTGAGTGTGTTCTTGCCGCGCGGGTCGGTGATCCGGACGACGCCCTCACCCTCGGAGCCCGGCTGGGGCAGCACCCAGCGGAACGCGGTGGTGTTGCCGGTGCCGGCCGCCTTGTTGATGACCCGGGTGACCGAGGCGACGCGCACGGTGTCCCAGGTGAAGGTGGTGACGTTGCCCCGGGGTGTGGTGATCTTCGTCAGCCGGTGCGAGGTGTCGTAGCCGAAGAGGGTCTTCTTGCCCGCCGAGTCGGTGAACGAGGTCAGGTCCGCGCCGGTGTAGCCGTACCCCACGGACCTGCCGGTGTTGTCGGCGACCTTGGTGACGTGGGCGCCGTCGTTGGTGAAGGTCAGCGTGCGGCCGGAGGTCGAGGTGATCTTCGAGGTGAAGGCCCCGGAGTAACTGACCGTCGTGGCGTTGCCGTTCTTGTCCTCGACCTTGCTGACCCGCGCGTCGCCGGTGGTGCCCGCGCGGGTGAACGTGGTCTTCTGGCCGTTGCCCCGCGAGGTGAGCGTGAAGGACTTCTTGTCCGACGCCTCGGTCAGGTCCTGCTTGTAGCCGGGCGCGGGGGTGAATCCGGAGCCGCTGCGGCCGAACACCGCGATGGTGCTCGAAGGGCCCTGGACATAGACGTCGTCCGGGGTGGCCTCGTGGATCAGGTAGTCACTGCCGGTGGTCGCCTTCCAGCTGGTGTTGAGGCCGTTGTAGGCGTTGCCGAGCGACAGTCCCGGCCCCGCGTCCGCGATGTCGAAGGCGGCGACGCTGACGAGCAGATTGCCGTTGCCGAGGTTGACCTGGGCGCTGACGGAGTCGGACGGCTGCGCCTGCCAGAACTGCGACCAGGGCACCTGGCCGATGCCCAGCCCCTGGAAGCCGGCGGCGAAGGCGTCCGGTTCGACGAGCGGACGGTCGGCGCCCGGCACGCCGATCGCGTTGCTGGCGGGGGCCCTGGTGACGCCGGAGGGCGAGGGGGACGGTGGTGCGGTGTGCGTCGATGCGGTCGGGCGTGCGGCCGGCGGCGCGGCCGCCGCGGCCGACGGGATCAAGGCGGCGAAGGTGATGGTCGCCGTGCCGACGGCGAGGGCCGACAGGGGAACCAGCCGTCTGCGACGGCGGTTCAATGGCATGCCGAACATGCGGGTCTCTCCCCGAGTTTGGTGGTGACGATGGGCTGGTCAGGCCGCGCGCCGGGGTCAGCGGCGCGGTGGTGGCGCGCCGGGGTCAGCAGCGCTTGGAGGAGCGGGCGTGGTACTGGCCCTGCTCACCGACGACGCTGATCGCGCCGTCGCCGGACGTGCACTCGTCGGTCGTGTCGGCGGCGTTTCCCCAGAACTCCTGGCCGTGTGTGTCGAACACGGTCCTGTTGCCGACCAGCGACTCGCGCTCGAACGACCAGACTCCGACGGTCAGATCGAAGTTGATCTTCTTGTCCAGGAACGACTTCCACACCCACACGTAGCCGTAGTTCTTGTCGCACGTGGGCGAGTAGAACTGCTTGACCGAGGCGATCGTCTCCGTGCCCCGGTAGGCGTACGACGTGGTGCCGATCTGGTAGGCGTCCGTGCAGACGCCGGCAGCGGCCGCCTGGGCGCTGTGCGGATTGCCCGTCTCACTGGCGGTCGTGCCCGATGCGGGTACGGAGGACCCCGTGCCCGGCACGGGTCCGGTGCCCGCGCTCGCCACTCCGGTACCCAGCAGCGACAGGGCGGCCCCCACGGTCACCGCCGCCGCCATGGAACGTATGCGGTTCATCAGTGTTTCTCCCCCACGGTCATGCGCACCCGCAGAACGCCCCACGCGTCATGCGGCCATGCACATCAAGGCACACCATCCGGTGCGCCTTCACATCGTTGCCCGAGGGGGAGATGGAACCGATAATTCCAGCGAACGGTTTACAGATAGCAACAGTCGACACGGTCCGTGAGGGCACGGAATTTCCACCGTTCCCTCACAGGAAACCCAGGCGCCGGCTCCGCTCGGCTTACGTTCTTGAGGCCGCGCCGACGCTCCGCTTCACGAAGCCGCGTTGCCACGGGAAGCGTGACTTGTCTCACAGGTTTACACCCGGCGCTCCCGGCAAGGCGCAACCGTTTGTGTCACACCGTCAGCCGGGTGAACTCCCGCACCACGCGCGCCAGTTCACCGGGCTGGTCCAGCGGGACGAGGGTGCGGCTGTCCGCGATCTCCACCAGGCTTCCGTGCGGCAGGAGTTCGGCGAGTCGCCTGCCGTGCGCCGGTGGCATCACCCGGTCGTCGCGGGCCCAGACGACCAGGGCGGGGCGGTCGAAGTCCGGCAGCCGAAGGGCGGCCTCGCTCAGCACATCGGTGTCGGCGCCCACGGCGCGCAGCATGCGGACCGCGTCGCGGCGGATCTCCTGACGCTTCATCACCGGCTCCACCCAGCGGCGAGTTGCCGCGTCCCCCCGCCTGGTCAACTGACCGAAGGCGAACGGCGAGCGGCGCACGGCCCGTAGCCGCATCTGCTGCATGAACATCCCGAACAGCCGGGGTGGCAGCTTGCCGGTGAGCATCAGCGTCCGGCCCGTGAGTCCGGGCGGGAAGTTGTCGAACGCCTCGCACGAGACGAGGACGGCCCGGCCCACCCTTGCCGCGTCCCCCGCGATGACGAGCTGGACCAGGGCGCCGCCGGTGTCGTTGCCGACCAGCGTGACGTCCCGCAGGTCGAGCCGGTCGAGGAACTCGACGACCAGCCTCGCCACCCCGGGCAGCGACAGGTCGGCGTCGGGGCGCGTCGCGTGGCGGTGCGCCCCGAGCGGGAGTGTCGGTGTCACACAGCGGTGGCCGGCGGCGAGTTCGGCCACCGGCCCCGACCACAGCGAGGAGTCCATCATCAGCCCGTGCAGCAGCACCACGGTGGGGCCTTCACCGCCGGTGTCCTCGTACTCGACCGGTCCGGCCGACAGCTCGATCAGTGTCATCCCGGGTCTCCCCCTCAGATCCCGCGCCCCGGCGCCGGCCGCGCCGCCCCGCGCGAGGCGTGACCCCCTGCGCCCTCGCCGAGCAACCGGCGGCGCAGAAAGTCCAGTTCGGCTTCGACGGCGCTTTCGTGGGCGTCCTGGAAGGGTGCGTAGTGTCCCCCGGGTACGTGGACCAGCTCGGCGTCCCGCGCCTGCCCCGCGGCGCGCACCGCCGGTGCGGCGAGGACCGACTGGTCCTGGTCGGCCACGACGACCAGGAGCGGGCAGCGCACCCGGGACGCGTGCCGACCGGGCTTGTACAGGCTGAAGTTGAGCACCGAGCGCGCCGCGACCTCCTGCTGCCACCGCGGATACGCGTTGTCCGGGTTGAGCACCTGGTCGCCGAGCCTGCCGTCCGGCGTGGCGAGCATGACGGTCTCACCCGGCTCCCCCGAGAGTCCGATCAGCAGGGGCTTGCGGCCGACGAGACCGCCCAGCATGTCGAGCAGGGTCAGCGCGGTGACCTTCAGCATCGCGAGCGGCTTCTGGTGGCGCGACGCGTTACGGGAAGCCACGGGGCCGTCGGCGTTCGGTGTCTGCGCGATTGCCGCCGCGAGCTGCGGATTGCGCGCCGCGACCGGGAAGACATGACCGCCGGACAGGGAGAAGCCCCACACGCCGAGCCGGGCCGGATCGACCCCCGGAAGCGTGGCGGCGAAGCCGATCGCCGCCTGCCAGTCGTCGACCTGGTCCCTCATGCGCACGACCTGGCGCGGCTGCCCGCCGCTCTCCCCCAGCCGGCGGTAGTCGAAGGCGAGGACGGCGAACCCCGCTGCGTTGAACCGCTTCGCGAACCGGTCGGTGCCCGGCTCCTTGGTGACTCCCCCGCCGCCCGCCATGACCACGCATCCGCCGTTGGTCCCTGGATAGTGCCAGGCCACACACTCCGTGCCGCCGCTGGCGAAGCGGACCTTCTCCCGATTCAAGGACATGCTCATGCCGGTCTCCCCGTGGCCGAGATTCACCCTGTCCTTAAAGTGAACCACGTGGTTCGCATGCTGTCCACGCGCGCCGGGCCCCTACTCCTCGGCGGCCTCCTCCCGCTCCAGCGCGCGGCCCAACGCCTCGAATCCCGCGGCGATCCCCGCGCTGTCGCCGCTCGTCCTGGCGTCCACGAGGAAGCCCCTGAGCACGGCGAGGATCATCTCGGCGACCTCCAGCTTCCGCCGCTGCGGCCAGTGCTCCGGGCAGATGGACAGCAGCAGCGGCAGATACTGCTGCGACGCCTCGCGGCCGAGCGCGCCGTGCCGCCCGGGGTCGTACATCGCCAGCCCGATGGCCTGGTCCAGCACCCGCGCCTCCTCGCCCACCAGGACGGGCCACACCACGCGCACCCAGTCCGCCAGCGGCCGGCGCGGCTGACCCGCGGTGGCCGCGGTGAAGGCCTTGTCGACGCGGCGCTCCCGCAGTTGGACGATCGCCTGCCTGAGCAGGTCGTCGATCCCGTCGAAGTGGTAGAGCAGCACCTTGTGGGTGGCGCCCGCCGCCCGCGCGGCCCGCCGGAGCGAGAAGTCCACGAGCCCGTTGGCCGCGAGGTCGTCGGTGACCCGGCCCAGCAGTTCCAGCCGCCGGGCCTCGCCACGCGGCGACCCGGCCGAACGCCGGTAGCCGGCCCGCTCAGGACGGTCCTCGAACGCTGACGACACGACGGCTCCCTGGAAGTCGGTTCCGATACAGGCGCACACCGTAGCTCCGCCCCCGGATGTGGGTGGCACCACACACCGCCGCCGTTTCCGTCGGTAACGCTCGGGCACGCGCAGTGCACAAGATCCGCGAGACACCCGAGAGCCAAGGAGAGACATGTTCGTTCTCGTCGGAGCGTTGCTGCTGTTCGGAGTCGTCCTCGGAGCCGTCGTGCACGTACCGCTGCCCGTAGCGCTCGGCGCCGCCGCCGTCATCGCCTGCTGGCTCGGGGTGTACGCGCTGCGCAAGCGGCACGCCCACAGCCGGGGCCACTCGTAAGGAGTCAGGACCATGACCGTCAAGACCCCCGTGCGCACCCCCGAGTCGACCCGCCGTACCGCCGACGGGATGGCCGTCGCCTCCTTCGTCCTCGGCCTGGTCGGGCTGCTGGTGTTCAACCTCTTCCTCGGGCCCGCCGCACTCGTGCTGGGCACGCTCGCGCTGGTCCGGCGCACCGGGCACCGCGGCCGGGCGTATCTCGGACTGGCCCTGGGCGCCGCCGACCTGATCGTGCTGGCCGTGCTGACGGCAGCCGACCACACCGTCAGCTGGTAGCCGCGGCAGCGCCGGAATCCTGGTACGGACCATGGACACCGTGAAGGCGAAGCGTCGATGATGACTGCACCCCCACAGATGTAGGAGCAGTTCACATGGATAGACGACAGTTGATCGCCGGCGGTGTCGCGGCAGCGACGGCAGCCACCTTGCTTCCCGCGCTGTCCGGTACGGCGACCGCCGCGTCCGGCCGAGCGACCACCGCCGCACCGTCCGCCCAACTCCCGTCCAGGGACGACATCATCAGCGTTCTGCGGCGGGTGGCCGACCACTGGATCGGCGCACACGTCAACCCGGGCGACAACGGCTGGGCCAACGCGACCTTCTTCAGCGGGCTGTTGGCCCTGTTCAGACTGACGAACGACACGGCCTATCTGAACTACGCGAGGAACTGGGCGGAGAGCCACGACTACGGGCTGATCGGCGGCACCACCACCCGGCACGCGGACAACCAGTGCGCGGGCCAGGCCTATCTCGACCTGTACGAGATCGAACCGGACGACCAGAAGCTCGACGCGATCGAGACGTCGCTGCACCGCATGGTCTACACCGACCAGCCGGGCAAGAACGACGACTGGTGGTGGGACGACGCGCTGCACATGGCGATGCCCTCGTTCGCGCGGATCGGCGCGCTGCGCGACGATCCGCAGTACTGGGAGAAGCTGTAC
The DNA here is from genome assembly GCF_036084755.1 of Streptomyces sp. NBC_00370. NCBI lineage: Bacteria > Bacillati > Actinomycetota > Actinomycetes > Kitasatosporales > Streptomycetaceae > Streptomyces > Streptomyces sp. NBC_00370. The sequence continues at coordinate 8,057,666 of NZ_CP107968.1, read as the reverse complement.
AGCCTCTACAGCCACACCAAGCACGCCGAGGGCGGCCCGGGTCTGTACGACTCGGCCTCCGGCCTCTGGTACCGCGACGCGAACTTCGTACGCGGCGGGATCGTCTCCCCCAACGGCAAGCCGGTGTTCTGGTCACGCGGCAACGGCTGGGTGGCCGGCGCCCACACCAAGGCACTCAAGGCGCTGCCCGCAGCCGAGCGCCATGTCGCCGAATACCGCGACACGCTGCGCCAGTTGGTGACGGCCACGGCCAAGGTCCAGCGCACCGACGGCTTCTGGAACGTCAACCTCGGCGACGCCGCGCATCTGCCGGGCCCTGAGACCAGCGGCACCGCGTTCTTCGTGTACGGGACGGCGTACGCGATCGGTGCGGGCCTGGTCGACAGCGCGGCTCTGCTGCCGGTCGCCGCGCGGGGCTGGAACGGTCTGGTCGCCACCGCCGTCCATCCGGACGGTGTCCTCGGCTACGTACAGAAGGTCGGCGACCGCCCCGAGTCGAGCCAGCCCATCACCTACGACAGCACCGCCGACTTCGGTGTGGGCGGTTTCCTGCTGGCCGGGTCCCAACTGGCCGCGCTGGCCTGAGCTGGCCGCAAGACCCGACGGCACGGCCGGCGGATCCGTGGATCCGCCGGCCGTGCCCTCTCACACGGAGCCGGGATCCCGGCGCGCGGTGGCCACGAAGTTCTCCGTGAGCCGGTCCGGTGCGGCCTGCTTCCAGGAGTCGGCCAGGATGTCGTACAGCTCGTCGAGATCCTCCAGGGCGGCGAGCCGTACCCGCACCCAGGACGAACTCGCCTCGTGCGGCGGCACCCAGAACTTCTGGGGTTCCGCCGCGATCAGTTCGGTCCGCTCGTGCCTGGGGCAGCGCACGGCGAACGACGTCTGGTCGTCGGGGACCGTGATGAACATCTTGCCGGCGACCCGGAACGTGGGCATGCGCCACGCTTCCTTCTCCAGCGTCTCGGGGAGCGACAGTGCGATACGGCGCACGTCATCAGCATCAATCACACCCCCACGTTAGACGGCTCTCAGGTCAGCGAGAAGTCGTCTCCGTACACCGCCGACTGGCCGTACCAGCCGTGCAGGTAGACGGTGACCGTGCCGGAGGCGCCGGTAGTGAAGGGCACCGTCAGCTTGGACCAGCCGGTCGAACTGGTCCAGGCGCTGGCGGTGGCACCGCCGCTCACCCCCAGGTAGGCGTAGCTGCCCTGCACCCAACCGCTCAGCGTGTAGTGCGTGTTGGGGCTGAGGGTGAGCGTCTGGCCGCACTGCCCCGTCTGCGCGGAGGTGGGCGCCGACTTCAGCGCGTGCGTACCGCCGTGCACCGGCGTGGTGACCAGCGCGCCGCCGCTCTCGCAGGTCCAGGGTGCCAGGGACGCGCTCTCGAAGCCGCCGTTGACCAGGGCGCCGCTGTCCCCACCGGGTCCCGGGACCGTCAGGGTGAAGGTGGCGGTGTGACTGACCGACCCGGCCGTCGCCGTCACCGTGAGCGGGTACGTCCCCGGCGCGGCCGAAGCGGAGGCGCTGACCGAGAGCGTGGCCGAGGCGCCGGCGGTGACCGACGCCGGGCTGAGCGCCGCCGTCACGCCCGCGGGCGCGCCGGTGGCCTTGAGCGCGAGGGTCTGCGCCGTGCCGGAGGTGACGGCCGTCTTCACGCTCGCCGTGGTCGAGCCGCCGGGCTGCACCGAAGCGGAGCCCGGGGCGACGGAGACCGAGAAGTCGTTGGTCACCGGGCCGCTGCCGCCGCCGGTGAACGGCGCGAAGGTGTGGGTGAAGTACCACGGGTCCTGCGGGATCCCCGAGCAGCTGTCGGAGCCGCCGGTGCCGGGGCACGAGCCCGAGTCGCGCTGGAGGGCCCAGAAGGAGAGGGTGTTGATGCCCTTGGAGACCGCCCAGTCCAGCACCGGGGGCGCGTCGGCCGTGGTGAAGGTCTCGGCGGGGCCGAAGTCGTCGATGCCCGGCATCTCGGTGACGCCCACCATGCCCCAGAGCTGCGCCTGCGTCTTGCCGGGGTTGAACTGGGCGAGCTGGCCCACGAGTCCGGTCGTCGCCGTCTTCGTGTCGTTGGCCATGTTGTGCGTGGCGTTGTCGTAGTAGTCGAACGTCATCAGGTTGACCACGTCCACCCGGGTGCCGTTCGACGCGGCGTTGCGCAGCACGTCGAGTCCGGTGTCGCCCAGGCCGCTCGTGGTGGTGGGCAGGGTGTAGGAGAACTGCACCGAACGGCCGTTGGCCGCCGCCCAGTCCTGCACTTTCTTGATCGCCTTGTTACGGCGGTCGATACCCGCCGTGTTGGTCAGCGAGTTGTCCTCGACGTCCATGTCGAGGCGTGAGACGTCGTAGGTGGTGATGATCTTCTCGTACGCGGCGGCGATGGAGTCCACGCTGGTGCAGCTGTCCGCGATCTCGGTGCCGCCGTTGTCGGCCGCGTAGCCGCCGAGTGACGGGATCACGTCGCCGCCGCGTGAGCGGATGGTGGTGAAGTCCTGGCCGAACACCGAGGAGGCGATGGGCATGCCCGTGTCGCCGTTCCAGTACGTCGTGCAGGAACCGGGCCGTTCGGTCTGGACGAAGGCCATCGTCAGGTACTTGGCGCCGGACTGCTGCGCCAGGGCCGCGGGGCTGTCGCCGTTGTACGCCTCGAAGTACGGCGCGAAGACATGCGCGGGGAGCGGGGTCGCGGCGTGCGCCGCGGCTCCGGTGGTGAGGACCAGGCCGGCCGAAGCGGCCAGGGTCGCCAGGGTGGCGAGCAGCGCTCTGACGGATCTCGTACGTCTCATGGGGGCTCCCGATGGGTGAGACAGCAGGCGGATCGCGCCCATAATTGGTCTGGACCAACGGGCCGTCAAGGGTCTGGACCACTTCATTCCGTACTGTTTGCCTTATCCATCCACCCGGTGGCGGCAAGGGACCCGGGGCTCACCCGGCACATAACGCCCCTCTATCGTGGCCTTCCATGTGGCCAGGAGAGCAGCAACCGGGGGACGGGCCCAACGCGCAGGACCCGTACGCGAATCCGTACCAGCAGCCCAATCCGTACCAACAGCCGAACCCGTACCCGCAACCGGGTCAGGCACCGGGGCAGACCCCGCCGTGGGCCGCCCCCACCGTCACGTCGGGACCGCCCCAACCGCCGCGCGGGGGCGGCGGGAAGACCAAACTCGTCGCCGTCGTCGCGACCGCCGTCGTGGTGGTCGCCGCGGCCGTCACGGGGTTCCTGGTGCTGGGCGGCGGCTCCGACGACGAGGGCAAGAACGTCGACCCGACCAAGACGCCGTCGACGAACGGCCCCGTCTCGCCCACCGCTTCGGGCGGCGCGGACGAACGTGACAGCGCGCCGAAGCCCGTCGTCGCGGGCTGGAAGGCCGTGTTGAACCCCTCGACCGGCGTCGTCTTCGACGTGCCGCCGGAGTGGGGCCTCAAGGCGGCCAGTTGGACGACGTACGTCACCGACGAGAGCGACCCGGACGAGAAGCCGCTCATCGGTTTCACCGCCCCCGCCATGCTCAAGGAGAAGTGGTGCTCGTCCGACGAGGACGGGAACGGCAGCACGGAGGACACCGCCCTCGCGGCCGCCGGGTCGCGCGGGGAGCGCGGCGCCAGTACCACCGACGAGGCGGCCAAGAACAACGCCTCGCTGTGGCTCTACGGGGCGTACACCCAGCCGGATAAGAAGACGATCAAGCCGGGCCCGGTCGAGCCGTACACCACCTCGTCGGGCATCAAGGGGAGTCTGACGACGGCCGTTTCCTCCGGTGTGCCGAAGAAGGGCAAGTGTGACAGTGACGGCAAAGTGACCAGTTTCGCCTTCGAGAACGCCAAGGGCGACTTCGTGTCGTGGACGTTCTTCGGGGCGACCGGTGTGCCGGACGAGGTGCCGGACGCGACGGTGCGCAAGATCCTCAGCACCGTGCGCGAGGGCAGGAGTTGACGCGTCCCCCGGACTTGATCGGCATTTGCCCGAGTGAGCCGGAAAATGGGCAGTTACCTCCCTCGGAGCAGTCGGTATCGATCAGCAAACAACACTAGGAAGCGCTGCGCGAAGGGCCGGGGGCTCTGCATAATCGCTGCGAACCCCGGAAGGAATCGTCCGTGAAGCCAGAACCCTGCCCTCGCTGCTTCGCACCCGCACGCGAGGACGGCCGCCCCGACTGCGCCTGCGCCATCCCCGCGGAGACAGCCGCGGAGAGCACCGCCGAAGACGACCACGTCGAAACACTCGACATGCTGCACACGCGCCCCTACGTCTCGCTGCACAACGCGCAGACACCGGGTGACACCGCGGCTCCGAGGATCGCACGCGACGAGGACGTGGCCGCTCTGACGGCCGGCGGACCCGAAGCGCCCGGCGAGCCCGAAGCCGTGGCCGCCGGCTCCGCCGCGCCGGCCGCCGAGACCGAACCCCTGCCGCCGGTACCGCCGTCGACACCGGACTTCGTCGCTGCCGACGACGAGAGCGACCCGGCGACGCCGTCCGGCACCGGCCGCCGCAAGACCGCTCTGCTGGTGGCCGGCGCCGTCGTCGTGGTCGCCGCCGCCGTCGCGATCGGCGCGGGAGTCCTCGGCGGCAGCGGTGGCTCCGGTACGTCCGACGCCGCTGCGGCACCGAACTCCCAAGGCGCGGCTGCCGGTTCGGCCTCGGCCGAACCCTCGGCCACGGACGGCCCCACGTCGGCGGGGCCGAGCGACGATCCCAGCAGGTCGCCCGGCGCATCGGCGGACGGGTCCGTCAAGGACAAGGCCAAGGACATAGCCGCATCGGCCGCCGCCGCGATCGCGGGCAGCCCCGACGCCTCCGGCGCCGCCGCCGGCTCCTCGGCATCGGCCGACGACGGCGGACCGCGCCCCGCCGGTCCCTCCCAGAGCACGTCCCCCTCGGGGCCCCCCGTCCTGCGCGAGGGCGACACCGGACCCGAGGTCGTCGAACTGCAGAAGCGGATGGGCCAGCTCCTGCTCCAGTACGTCGGCATGCCCGACGGCACGTACGACGCGGGCGTGGAGCGCGCGGTGGCCCGCTACCAGGACAGCCACCACATCACCGGCGACCCGTCAGGCGTCTACGGGGCCGCCACCCGGGCGGATCTGGAGTCCCGTACCAAGGAGCCCTGAGCTGCTCCCTCCTGGGTGACGGACAGCTGACCGGTCAGCGGATAGCCGACCGGTCAGCGGGTAGCCGCCGGAAGGCAGGCACATCACCGAGGAAAGGACACCACCATGTCGTCGTCGCTGCTTGAGTCCGTAGACATCGAGGCGCCGGTGGCGGTGAGCTGGAAGCTGTGGAGCGACGTCACGCGCTGGCCGGAATTCCTCAGTCATGTACGGCACGTCGAGCGCATCGACGACCGCCGCTTCGCCTGGCAGCTCTCGCTGCCCGGCGCCGACAAGGCGTTCGTCGCCGAACTCACCGAGGTCGTGCCGGAGGACCGGATCGCCTGGCGCACCACGGAAGGCGTCCATCACGCGGGGGTCGTCACCTTCCACCACGTCACCGATTCGACGAGCCGGGTCACACTCCAGATCGAGTACGACCCGAAGGGCTTCGTCGAGCGTCTTGGCGCCCTGACCAACCTCGACTCCACGCTGGCCAACTACGACCTGGGCGAGTTCCAGAAGCTGGCCGAGGTCACGGCGGGCGGCTGAGCGGCCGGCCCGCCGCGCCAGGACGGCGCACGGCGGGCCGGTGGACAGGTGCAGGCAGGCAGGTGGGCGGGATCAGTGGAGGGCCCGGCGGGCGTCAGACGACGTGGACGCCGGGCCGTCCCGCGTCGACCCGCAGGCTCGACAGCGTGGTCGAGGCCGACTGCGGCTTGAGCACCGTGCCGACCACCCGCACCTGGGCGTCGATACCGCGCTCCCCGATGTCGAACAGGTGGTAGCCGCGGTGGTAGTCGATGACCTTCCAGTGCGGGTTGTCGCCGCGCAGCGGGTCCCACATGGCGTTGAAGGCGGTCGCGTCCTGGTCGCCGTTGGAACTGATGGAGGTGCCCACGAACTCGGCGCCGACGACGGCCGATCCGGGATCCGCGTAGTCCCGCTTCAGGTCGCTGATCATGGTCAGATGGCGGTCACCGCTGAGCACCACCGGGTTGTCCACCTGCCGGAAGCGGGCCAGCAGGTCGTTGCGCTCGACCTGGTAGCCGTCCCACGCGTCGTAGAACCACTCCTTGCCGGGCCCGGCCAGGAGATCGGTCTCGGCCATCATGATCTGTGAGGCCGTCAGGTTCCAGCGGGCGTGCGAGCTCGCGAGGTTGCCGGCCAGCCACGCCCGCTGCGGCGCGCCGAGCATGGTCATCGCGGGGTCCTCGGCGCCGGCCTGGGTCGTGGTCTGGTCGCTGCGGAACTGCCGTGTGTCGAGGACGTTGAGCCGGGCGAGCCGGCCGAAGTCGAAGCTCCGGTACATCTGGAGGTGCGGGCCGTTCGGCACCGCGCTCGCCCTGACCGGCATGTGCTCGTAGTACGCCTGATAGGCGGCGGTCAGCCGGGAGACGAAGGCGTCGTGCGACTGCTGCGCGGGGTCCTGCGGCACGTCGCCCGCGAAGTCGTTGTCGACCTCGTGGTCGTCGAAGGTCACGATCCAGGGCGCCGCCGCGTGCATCGCGAGCAGGTCGGGGTCGGTCTTGTACTGCGCGTACCTGTTGCGGTACTGGAGCAGGCTGTACGGCTCGCCCGAGCCCTCGTGGACACGTACGGCGGACGCGGTGGGCGCGCTCTCGTAGATGTAGTCCCCGACGAAGAGCACGATGTCGGGTTCCTGCTCGCGCATGTCCGCGTACGGCGTGAAGTAGCCGTTCTGCCAGTTCTGGCAGGAGGCGAGGGCGACCCGGAGCTTCGACGGGTCGCGCGCGATGGTGCGGGTGCGGCCGGCCGGTGAGACGTACGTGCCGGCCCGGAAGCGGTACCAGTAGACGCGGCCGGGTTCGAGGCCGCGCACATCCACGTGCACGCTGTGGGCCAGGTCCGGATCGGCGATGGCGACCCCCCGGCGCACCACCTTGCGGAACGACTGGTCCTGGGCCACCTGCCACTGCACGGCGACGGGCGAGTCCGGCATCCCGCCGCCGTTCAGCGGGTCGACGGCGAGCCGGGTCCAGATGACGACGGCCGTGGTGAGCGGGTCGCCGGAGGCGACACCCAGGGTGAACGGGTCGGCGGCCAGCGGTCTTCTGCCTGCCGCTCCGGCCGCCGGCGCGGTCAGCAGCTGACTCGCTGCCACGGCGCCGGATGCGGCGGCGCCGGCGGCCAGCAGTCGACGGCGGGTGAGTTCGGGCATGGTCATGTTCCCTTCTCAAGGCGGCACAGCCGCACAAAAGATGTCAGGCCCACAGACACGGGCACCCGAAGTCCATCAGGCAGGGTCATGACAGCGAAGTGTCGTCTGATGCGGGATCAGGCCATTTCCGGCATCGAGGGGCCTCTCGTGGCCGTCGGGCCTGCCGGCTAGCCGACAGCCTGCGCGGCGTCGCGGATCAGACCGGTGACGGCGCCGGGGTTGGTGAGGAAGGCCGCGTGCGGCGCCTCGACCTCGATGGTGCGCGCGTGGGCCCGCTCCGCCATGAAGCGCTCCGCGTCGGGCGAGATCGCGTGGTCCTGCTCGGCGACCAGGGCCCAGGAGGGTTTGGTCTTCCAGGCCGGCTTGCCGGAGGGCTCGTCGAACGCCGCCGCGTCGATCGGTCGCTGTGTCGCGGCGAGAACCTGGGCGTCGGGCTCGGGGAGCCGGTCGCTGAGGAAGACGTCGCGGTACTTGTCGGGCTTGATGTAGAGGTCGACACCGCTGCTCGTACCGGTCGAGTACGGCACGGGGTTGAGGGCCGTCGCGAGGGGGGTGGCCGGGAACCTGTTGTTGATGGAGGTGATGGTCTCCTTCGCCGTGGGGGCGAAGGCGGCGATGTACACGAGGGCCTTGACGTTCTTGTTCCCTGCGGCGGCGTTGGTGATGACGGCTCCGCCGTAGGAGTGGCCGACCAGGACGACCGGTCCGCGCACCGACTTCAGGAAGCTCGCGATGTACGCCGAGTCGCTCGCCAGACCGCGCAGCGGGTTGGCGGGGGCGATCACGTTGCGGTACCCCTCGCCGTGCAGCCGCCCGATCACGTTCTCCCAGCCGGACGCGTCGGCGAACGCGCCGTGCACCAGCACCACCGTCGGCTTCGCCCGGTCGGTGCCCGCTCCGCCGGGCGCGGCGGAAGCGCCCTGCGCCGGTACGGCACAGATTCCCATGCCGACGGCGACAGTGGTGCCGATCAGCCGGAACAGACGGGAGCGAGAGAGGTTCATGAATCTCCGTAGGGCAGCGGCGGGAAGGCCGGGCGACGACCGGCACGGGTCTTTATTGCCCGCACGACTGACAAGGTCAGCAGCGTCGGGCGGATCGCTACCCGATCGGACGCGTCGTCACGGCCGGGTGGAGGAATCGTCCGGAGCACGGCCCAGAATGGAGGATCCGGCGGGTCGTGGGGCGCCCCGGCCACCCCGCGGCGCCCCCTGGATTCCGCAGATCCCGCAGAGAGGCCGATCCATGACACCGCAGCAGGAACCGGTACCCACCGGGTGGCTGGATCTGTCCGTTCCCCTTGTCACCGGCATGCCGGTCTACCCCGGCGATCCGGAGGTCGAGATCACCACGGCGCTGCGGGCCGCCGAGGACGGCGTCAATGTGCTGCGGGTCCACCTCGGTTCGCAGTCGGGCACGCACGTCGACGCGCCGTACCACGTGGACGACCAGTGGCCCGCTCTCGACGAGTTGCCGCTGGAGCGCTTCACCGGGCCGGCCGTAGCCGCCGATCTGCGCGCTCTCGCGCCGCGTACCGGCGTCACCGTGACGGACCTGGCACCCGTACTGCCCCGACTGCGGCCCGGCACCGTCCTGTTGCTCGTCACCGGCTGGTCGGCGCACTGGGGCACCGACCACTACCTCGGCCACCCCTGGCTGACGCCCGAGGCGGCGGAGGCGGTCGTGGCGACCGGGGTGCGTACGGTCGCTGTCGACGCGCTCAGCGTCGACCCGACACCCGGTCCTGGCGATCCGCACCCGCAGGACGGGGACGGGCTGGCGGCCCACCGGGTGCTGTGCGGCGCCGGCGGTGTCATCGCCGAGAATCTCACCGGCCTCGACCGGGTGGTCGAGGCGCAGCGCGCCGGGCAGCGGATCGAGGTGTCCCTGTTCCCGCTGCGGCTCGCCGGCGCGGACGGCGCGCCCGTACGCGCCGTCGCCCGGATCGGCTGAGCACGGACCGGCCGAGTACGGACCGACCGGCCCTGGGCCGACCTGTCAGCCGCGGGTCCTGCGGGCGCACTCGGCGACCACCTGGCGCAGACTGCCGGTGCGGCTCAGCAGGTCGCGCTGGACGCGCGCGCCGTTGCCGTCCCGCAGCAGCGTGGCCAGACCGGCACGGGCGGCTGCCAGGTCGCCGCTGTCCTCCAGCGCGTCGTGCACATGGGCGAGCAGCGAGTCGACGACGTCGGCGGCCGGTTCGGGCACCATCGTGACGGGGTGGAGCAGTGTGTCGTCGAGACCGGAGCGGCCGGCCCGCCACGCGGCGAGCCGCAGCACCCCGACCCCGTGGAGCGGCGCCGGGTCGCCGGCCCGCCACTGGCGCGCCGCCGTCTCCACCAGTCCGCGTACGAGCATGGCGAGCAGCACCGGTGTCGAGGCGTCGAGGCACACGTCGGCCACCCGGATCTCGACGGTCGGGTAGTTGTGGGACAGCCGCGCGTCGAAGTAGATCATTCCCTCGTCGCGCAGCACACCGGTGCCGACCATGGACCGCACCTGCTCGTGGTAGCGCTCCGCCGTGACGAACGGCTCCACGGGGCCCGCGGAAGGCCAACGCTCCCACACCCGGCTGCGGTAGCTGCTGTAGCTGCTGTCCTCGCCCTGCCAGAACGGCGAGTTGGCGCTCAGCGCGAGGAGCACCGGCAGCCACGGCCGGATCCGGTCGAGTACGGCGACGCCCTCCTCGTCGGAGTCGACCGCCACATGGACATGGCAGCCGCAGGTGAGCTGGTTGTGCACGCTGAGGCCGAACTGCTCCTGGAGCCAGCGGTACCGCTCCCCCGCGTTCACGGTGGGACTGACCGGCAGCGGTGACGTGGCGAGAGCCGCGACCGTCACCTGCGCCTGTGCGGCGTGCTCGGCGGCGTCCTGCCGCCAGCGGACTATCTCGTTGGCGAGATCGTCCATGCCGGTGCACGGGTGGGTCGCGAACTCCAACTGCTGACCGTGCAGTTCCTTCTCGAACGTGTGGTCGTCGGCGCCTGCCCTGTCCGACGCCCGGTCCGCGACGGCGAGCACCGCTGCCGACAGGGCCCGGGGCTCACCCGACTCCGGATCCACCAGGAGGAGTTCCTCCTCCACTCCGACACTGCGCACTGGAACTGCCTTTCCCCGAGGAGACGTTAGGGCGAGTAGCTTGTCTCATCGCCGGCGTGGTCGGCGACCGGGGCCGCTTTCCTCCGACGTGTTCCCGTCGTCGCGAAGGCCGAGTACCGAGGGACCCAGCGCAGCAGAGCGGCGGCGGCAACGACGCCCATGCCGCCCATCACGATGATACCGGCGGCCAGACTGCCCAGGGCCGCGGCGGCCGACACCACCAGCGGGCCGCCCGCGCTGCCGGAGTCGGCGCACAGCCGCCACACACCGAGGAACTGGGAGCGGGTCGCCGGCGGCGCGACATCGGCGCCCAGTGTCATCAGGATGCCACTGCCGATCCCGTTCCCGAACCCCATGAGCATGGCGACGACGGTGATCGAGACGAGCCCGTGGGTGAGCGGCAGCGACGCCATCGTCAGCCCGAGGACCAGCATCGAGGGCACCGCGATCCACAGCCGCCCGTACCGGTCCATGATCCGGCCCGACGGGTAGAAGGTCATCGTGTCGACGAGCCCGGCGATCCCGAAGATGACGCTGGTCGCCGAGGCGCTCTGGCCGAGATGGTCGGCCCACAGCGGCAGCACCGTCTGCCGGGTGGCCCGTACGGAGCCCACCAGCAGGACGGCGAAGCCCAGCGTCAGAAAGACCCGGCGGTGGTCGCGCACGACGGTGCGGACCGGCACGGGGTTCTTGCCGGTGCGGCGGGCCACGGACTCGTCGGCGACGTCGGGCACCACGAGCAGCACCACGGCCGTCACCGCCGTGCACACCAGCGCCAGCCAGTAGATGTCGCGGACCGGCCGTCCGGTGAGGATCACAGCGCCGACGAAAGGACCCACGAAGGCGCCGATCCGCGACATTCCGCCCAGCGTCGACAGCGCCCTGGCCCGCAGCCCCGTCGGCACCACCTCGGTCAGATAGGACTGTCTGGCCAGGACGAAGACGGCGTTGGTCGCGCCCGTGGCGGTCACGGCCAGCGCGAGCTGCCACAGCTCGGTGGCGAGGGCGCAGCAGCTCAGGGTGACCGCGGCGACCCCCGCGGCGACGAGCATCGCCTTACGGTCCCCGAGCCGCGCGGCGAGCGCCCCCGCGGGTACGTCGCCGAGGATCTGTCCGACGCCGACCAGCGCCAGCACCAGCCCTGCCCCGCCGATGGAGGCGCCGAGCGCCCGGCCGCTCAGCGCGAGCACCGGGGCGAGCGCCCCCATGCCCGTCTCGAAGATCAGCGCGGGCAGGAAGACGGCGGGTATGAGGCTGACGAGGGACACGGGACGGTCTGCCACCTGCGGGGCCTCATTTCGCTGTACGGTGCATGCGGAACCCCACCAGCAAATCAGACGGCTCCCGCCCTTCCCACAGGGCCCGTGAGCAACCGGCCGGGGGGCGTTTCGCGTCGCAGTACGAGAGACGCGTCGAGGGGGAGCCCGATGGACCAGCCAGTCGTCACCCTGCCCGAGGAGCTGCTGCTCCTGGCCCTCAATCCGGAGACCGGCCGGCCGCGTACCCAGATGGCATACGTACGGCTCGGCGTCGCGGGCGCCGTGCTCGCCGAGCTGGCGGCGGCGGGACGCGTCGCCGAGCAGGGCGGCAAGGTCGTCGTCAGGGACAAGCACCCCACCGGTGACCCCGAGCTGGACGACGTCCTGGTCAAGCTGGTCGCCAAGGGCGGGGAAGTGCGGCTGCGCGGCTGGATCAGAGGAACGTCGAGGCAGGTCACCGATCGCTACCTGCGACGGCTGGTGAAGCTCGGCGCGGTCCGCGAGGAGAAGCACCGGGCCCTTGGGATCTTCCCGTTCCACCGCTATCCGCCCGGCGGTACGGACTGGTCCACCCCGGCCGTCGCCCGGCTGGGCGCCGCCGGCAAGATGTCCTTCCCCGAGGAGCGCAGCCGCGCGCTCGCCGGGCTCGTCTCCGCCGTCGATCTCGCACGGCCGCTCTTCCCCGGCTCCGGCGCCCGTCAACTCCGCGGCGCCATGCGGGAGCTGGCGCGCGACCAGTGGCACGCCCACGCGGTGCGACGGGTGGTGCAGAGCGAGAAGTCGGCGTCGGCGAACGGCGGGGGCTGACCCTGCCGGATCCGGCGCGTGGTACAGTTCTTATCAGCACTCGTGTACGCCTGGGTTTTCGGCGCCGGTGCATCTTCCCTCCAGACAGCGTTCGCTGTCGACTGTCTCTGTGACTGACGCACCCGTCCTCCGCGACGGTGATCCAGCACAGCCCAGTGATTCTGCCGGCCGTCGAGCCGCTACTTCACCCTGTCCGTGAAAGGCCCCCCGTATGACTACCACTCTCGAACACAGTCCCCCCGTCCGGTCACAACAGCCGGCCGGGCTCGCCACCAACGGCGTCCTCGACATCACGTCGGGCGGACGCGGTTTCCTGCGCGTCGGCGACTATCTGCCGCGCTCCGACGACGTCCAGCTCTCCGCCGCCCAGATCCGCCGGGCCGGCCTGCGCAAGGGCGACGTGATCCAGGGCGTCAGCGACGCCAAGCACGTACTCACCACCATCGAGCGGGTCAACGGCCGCCCGCCGCAAGCCCTGCACGGCAGGCCGCACTTCGCGGACCTCACCCCGCTGCACCCGCGTGACCGGCTCCGGCTGGAGAGCCCGGCAGGCGGTGTGACCTCGCGTGTCGTCGACCTGATCACACCGATCGGCAAGGGCCAGCGCGGCCTGATCGTCGCCCCGCCCAAGACCGGCAAGACCATGCTGCTGCAACAGCTCGCCGCGTCCGTCGCTGCCAACCACCCCGCGTGCCTGCTGATGGTGGTGCTCCTCGACGAACGCCCCGAGGAGGTCACCGACATGCGCCGCACCGTACGCGGCGAAGTGCTCGCCTCCACCTTCGACCAGCCGGCCAAGGCGCATGTCGCCCTCGCCGAACTCGCCGTGGAACGCGCCAAACGCCTCGTGGAACAGGGCCAGGACGTGGTCATCCTGCTCGACTCGATCACCCGGCTGTGCCGGGCGTACAACAACGCGGCGGGCGCCGGCGGCCGTACGCTCAGCGGCGGCGTCGACGCGAGCGCGCTCCAGGGCCCCAAGCGGGTCTTCGGCGCCGCGCGCCACACCGAGGAGGGCGGTTCGCTGACGATCCTCGCCACCGCACTCGTCGACACCGGATCCCGCGCCGACACCTACTACTTCGAGGAGCTGAAGGGCACCGGCAACATGGAGCTGCGGCTCGACCGCACCCTGGCCGACAAGCGGATCTACCCCGCGGTCGACCTCACACCTTCCTCCACCCGGCGCGAGGAACTTCTGCTTCCCGCAGACGAGTTGACCGCCGTCCGCGGGCTGCGGCGCGCACTGCACAGCCAGGACGGTCAGGCCACACTGGAAACACTGCTGGACCGGCTCCGCCGCACTCCCGACAACGCCGCGTTCCTGCGCCAGATCCAGCTCACCGTGCCCGCACGCGCGGCAGTGTGAACCCCAGTTCCCGCGCGGCCAGCTCAGGAGTGGGCTGCGCCCACCGTTCGAGTACGTCCTGCGTCGTCGACAGCGACCGTGTCTCGGCGATGTCGAGGTAGAGCGTCCCGTCCAGGTGGTCCGTCTCGTGCTGCACGATCCGGGCCGGCCAGCCGGACAGCTCCTCGTCGACCGTGTTCCCCCGCTCGTCCTGCCCGCGCAGCCGGATCGTCCCGTGCCGCGCCGTCACCGCCTGCCAGCCCGGCACACTGAGGCAGCCCTCGAAGAAGGCGGCGGCACCGTCACCGACCGGCGTGTACGAGGGATTCACCAGCACCCGGAAAGGCAGCGGAACCCTGCCACGTGCCTCAGCCGTCTCCGGCGGCACCTCGGCCGGGTCCTCCACGACCGCGAGCCGCAGCGGAACGCCCACCTGCGGGGCGGCGAGACCGACACCGGGGGCGGCGTGCAGCGCCTCACGCATGGCCCTCACCAGCCGGTCGAGGCGCTCGTCCCCCAGCTCCCCCTCGTACCGCGGCGTGGGGCGCCGCAGCACCGGGTCCCCCGCGCGCACGAGCGGCAGCGGAGCGGGTCCCGCGAGGATTTCGTCGACGAGTTCGGTGAGCGCGATGGCCTGCATGGATCCAGCTTCCCAGACACCGGCCGGGACCCGCTGCACCGGTCGGGCCGCCACAATGACCCGGCCCACCCCTGTGGCGTGGGATGCTGGAGTCTCCGCACCACTCCCTCCTCCCTGCCGAGGCACTATGCGCTGCATCATCGCCCACTTCCCCTTCGAGCTGAACAAGAGCGAGGTGCAGGAATCGATGAAGGGCGTGAAGCCCGAACCCGTCACGGGCGAGTCCGTGGTCATCGGCCGCCGGGTCTACCCGGTCAAGCAGGTTGGCGAGCTGATCACTCGCCAGGACCGCCGCGATTTCTCGTCCGGCGAGGTGGTCAGGGCGCTGACCCGTCTCGGATTCACCTGTCGTCCCGTACCCGTGCCCGAGGAAGAGCCGGTGGCCGTCGCGCTCCTCTGAGGCGCACCACCTGCGTAGTAGAGTCTGCGCCCATGTCGAAACCCGACGAATTGCTTGTCGATATCGCCACCAGGGTCGAATCGGAACAGAGCAATCAGATGTCGCTCACCGTAGTCGTTCAAGGTGCTGTCATCACAGGGCGGTTGGCGCCCGAGGCCATGTGGCGGCAACGCGTGGCCGAGGTGCTGGAGGATTCGGAGCGGCTCGGGCCGTTCTCCGTCATCTTCACCCCCGCCGACGCGGTGGCCCGCTCCGGGAACCGGACCGGGCCACCGACCCATCTGCACTTCCATGTCGCGAGGATCCTTCAGGGAAGCCTCGGCATTCCGGAGACCGGCGGGATGTACCGGCTGGCCATCGAGGACGTGGGGGCCTGGACGGTGGGAGACGTCAGCTACTCCGACCACTGACCGGCCCCGCACCCACCGGCGCGCCACGAAAGCGCACAGCCCCGGTACCCGGACGAATCCGGGTACCGGGGCTGCTTCGTGTGGTGCGGGTGCTTTACGCGGCGCCGCGGTACGAGGACTGCCGCTGTGCGGTGCCCGCGCCGCCCGCGGTGCGCGGCTGCGACGAGGTGGCGCTGCGGCGGCCCTGGGCGGGCCTGCTGCGCCTGCCACGGGACGACGAGGCGCCGCCGCGCTTGGCGCGGTCGGAAACCGGCGCCGTGATGACGACCGGCACACCGGAGGGCGCCTGCGCGCCGGTGATCCGGCTCAGCTCGGCCTCGCCCGAGCGGACCTGGGCGGTCTGCGGGGTGATACCGGCGTCGGACATCAGCCGGGTCATCTCGCGGCGCTGGTTGGGCAGGACGAGCGTGACGACACTGCCGGACTCGCCGGCGCGTGCCGTACGGCCGCCGCGGTGCAGATAGTCCTTGTGGTCGCTCGGCGGGTCGACGTTGACGACGAGGTCGAGGTTGTCGATGTGAATGCCGCGGGCGGCGACGTTGGTCGCCACCAGCACGGTCACATGGCCCGTCTTGAACTGGGCGAGCGTGCGGGTGCGCTGCGGCTGTGACTTGCCGCCGTGCAGCGCCGCCGCGCGTACGCCGTTGTTCAGCAGGTGCTCGGTGAGCCGGTCCACGGCGTGCTTGGTGTCGAGGAACATCAGCACCCGGCCGTCGCGGGCGGCGATCTCGGTGGTGGTCGCGTACTTGTCGGCGCCGTGCACGTAGAGCACGTGGTGCTCCATCGTGGTGACGGCACCGGCCGAGGGGTCGACCGAGTGGACGACCGGGTCGTGCAGGTAGCGGCGCACCAGCAGGTCGACGTTGCGGTCGAGGGTGGCCGAGAACAGCATCCGCTGGCCCTCGGCGCTCATCTGGTCGAGCAGGGCGGTGACCTGGGGCATGAACCCCATGTCGGCCATCTGGTCGGCCTCGTCGAGGACGGTGATGCTCACCCGGTCCAGCTTGCAGTCGCCGCGCTCGATGAGGTCCTTGAGCCGTCCGGGGGTCGCGACGACGACCTCGGTGCCCCCGCGCAGCGCGCTGGACTGCCGGCCGATCGACATACCGCCGACCACCGTGGCCAGCCGCAGCGACAGCGACCTGGCGTAGGGGGTGAGCGCGTCGGTGACCTGCTGGGCCAGTTCGCGGGTGGGGACGAGGATCAGGGCGAGCGGCTTGCGCGGCTCGGCGCGCTGTCCGGCGATCCGGACCAGCAGCGCGAGGCCGAAGGCGAGGGTCTTGCCGGAGCCCGTCCGGCCACGGCCCAGTACGTCACGTCCCGCGAGCGAGTTCGGCAGGGTGGCCGCCTGAATCGGGAACGGCTCGTTCATACCGAGGCCCGCGAGGGTCTTCAGGACCGGCTCGGGCATGTCCAGCTCGGCGAAGGTGCTCACCGGCGGCAGCGGCGGGGTGATGGTGACGGGGAGTGCGAATTCGCCCTGCAGCGCCGCGGGGCGGCGGCCGTAGCCACCGGACCTGCCGGACGCTCCCGAGCGGCTCGGGGCCTGCGAGCGGTAACGGCCGGCGGCACCGGAATTGCCGGAGCTGGAACCGCCTGAGCGGGTACGGGTGTAACGGTCGTTCGTGCGACCTGCGCGGTTCATGGGGAACCTTCCTCGATGCGGCACGTATCGAGGAATTCCCGGCGTGAAAACATGGCCGAGGAATCGCAAGAACGAGCCGGAGTAAACAAAGAAAAGAAGACGGGCCGGTCGGGAATCTGCCGGGCGCGGCGCGTCGAATTCATAGGGCATCCGCCGGCAGCGGGCGGAGCGCGGCTGCCTGGCCGGAGGCCTGGCAACGCAAAAAAATAACGAGCTGGGGCCCGCACCCAAGGTGCGGGCCCCAGCTACGTCATACGTTCAGCGTCAGGCGGGAACGATGTTCTCGGCCTGCGGGCCCTTCTGGCCCTGCGTCACGTCGAAGTTCACCTTCTGGCCCTCCTGAAGCTCACGGAAGCCCTGGGCGGCGATGTTCGAGTAGTGGGCGAAGACGTCAGCGCCGCCGCCGTCCTGCTCGATGAAGCCGAAACCCTTTTCCGCGTTGAACCACTTCACGGTGCCACTAGCCATATCAATTTCTCCTTCGGGGCAGTGCCCCGGGGTCCGCACTGTGCGTACCCCGCGTCGCCGCAATGATTACCCCGTCCGGAGATTATCCACCGGAAATACGAAAGTGCTCCCACAGCACAGGACGCTGATGGGGGCACTTGAAGTCTCTGGGAACCACAACTGCAACTGAGATCAACAGTAGCACGGTGCGAGCGTGAAGGGACGGCAAGTGTTTAAGCGCCCGGCGCGGCGCCGGAAAACGTCAGCGGGTATTGCCCTTTTTTCTGTCATCGCCGCTGTAGTTATTCTCGTCCCCCGCCGAGCGGCGCAGTTCGTCGTTGAGCCGCAGCGCGTCTTCGAGCTGGTCCTCCAGGATGACGATGCGGCAGGCCGCATCGATCGGGGTGCCCTGGTCGACGAGTTCGCGGGCGCGGGCGGCGACCCGCAGCTGGTAGCGGGAGTAGCGGCGGTGGCCGCCCTCGGAGCGCAGCGGCACGATCAGCCGCGCCTCGCCGATGGCCCGGAGGAAGGCGGGGGTACTGCCGATCATTTCCGCGGCCCGGCCCATGGTGTAAGCGGGGTAATCGTCGTCGTCGAGCCGGTCGGCGGTGTTCGGCCGGGATGCCTGGGTCACGTGTGCCTCTGGTCGCTACGGAAGATTCTCTCCCCACCATACTGGCGTATGGCTGTCGTGGCCGGTACAGATTCGGGTCGGCCGAACGGCAGTGCCACGAGCAGCCAGAGCGTGATCCAGACGTAGGTGTTCGAGCCGAGGAAGGCGTCGAGTCCGCCGGAGTCCGCCCGCCACAGCCAGACCACGCTCGCGCACAGGAGGACGTACGACACGGCGCACGCGACGAGCAGGCCGCGGTGGCGGCGGCGCAGGGCCGAGTCGGTGAGGAGCAGCAGTGCGGGGAGCGCCCAGACCAGGTGGTGCACCCAGGTGACCGGTGAGACGAGACAGGCGGCGAGGCCGGTCAGCGCGAAGCCGGCCAGTTCGTCGCCCGCGCGGACGGCGGCGCGGCAGCGGTACGCCCAGACGGCGAGGACGACGGCGGCGCACGCCGCCCAGAGCGCCCTGCTGTCGCCGTACGGGCCGAGCCGGGCGAGGACTCCTTGCAGCGACTGGTTGGAGACATAGCTGAGTGAGCCGACCCTGCCGGTGTCCCACAGGGCGGTGGACCAGAAGGTGCGGGAGGCGGCCGGGTCGATCAGCGCGGCGAGCAGGGTGGCCCCCGCCGCCGTGGCCGCCGCTGTCGCGGCCTGTCTGCGCCGTCCGGTGACCAGCAGATAACCGATGTACAGCGCGGGGGTGAGTTTGACGGCGGCGGCGAGTCCGATGCCGATGCCCGCGTGCTTGCCGTGTCCGGTGGCGAGCAGCCGCGCGTCGGCGAAGACGAGCGCGCACAGCACCAGATTCACCTGGCCGAAGCTGAAGGTGTCGTTGACGGGTTCGAGCAGGGCGAAGAGGCAGCCGATGACGGCGAAGGCGAACCAGCGCACCCACCGCTCGCGCCGGACGGCGGGCGCTGCCAGCCAGTGGAGCAGCAGCGCCGAGGCCACCAGGCTCAGCGTGATGCTGACGGCCACGGCGGCCGGCCAGGGCACGAGCGCCATCGGCAGCATGGCGACCGCGGCGAACGGCGGGTAGGTGAAGCCGTAGTGCGTGCCAGGGCTGAGGTAGTCGTAGATCCGGCCGCCGTGGTGGACCCAGTCGCCGACGGCGCCGTAGTAGACACCGACGTCGAAGAAGTGCCGGAACAGCGGGACGGTCACCAGGAAGGCGGCCGTCGCCGCGATCAGCAGGCCGGCTGCGACGGGCCGTCCGGCGGGCGTCTCCAGGGCCGTACGCAGCCGTCTCACGAGACGGTCCTGGGCAGCGGCGCCGCCAGGGTGGTGTCGGCGGGTGCCAGCAGGAACATCCACCACAGGGCGAGCAGCGCCAGTATTCCGCCGCAGATGGCGAGGGCGAGTTGCAGCCCGCCGGGCGGCAGTCCGTCCGGCAGCAGTCCGAGGGCGAGCACACCGCTGCCGGCCGCCGCCCATCGACGCAGCCGGCCGGGCGGCGCGGAGACGGCGATCAGGAACAGCCCCCACAGCGCGTACCAGGGCCGCAGGGCGGGGCCGAGGGCGAAGAGCGTCAGCAGGCCGAGCGCGAGCGCGTGGACCACGCCGGTGCGTTCGCGGCGCAGCCAGAGTGTGACCACCACGGCGGCCGTCGCCAGCACGCCCAGTAGCCGCCACAGCGGCAGCGCGAAATGGCCGAGTCCGCTGCCCGTCGCGTCCAGCAGCATGCCGCTGAGCCGGCCGAGCCCGCTCGTCAGCGACCAGTTCCCGGCCGACACGGGGGTGCCGAGGGCGCCGAGCCAGCCGTAACCGGTGCCGGCGAGCGCCGTCACGGCCGCGGTGGTGGCCAGTGCGACGGCGCAGGTCAGCGCCAGGGCTCTGAGGGTGCGGGCCCGGCCGGTCAGCTGCCCGGCCCAGAGGGCGGCGACGGTGAGCAGTCCGAGCGCCGCGGGAGCCTTGACCAACGCGGCGAGTGCGATCAGGACGGTCGCGGGCACGGGACGGGCGCCGAGGGCGGCGACCAGGCCGAGGCCGAGCAGGCCCAGCATCAGGGCGTCGTTGTGTGCTCCCGCCACCAGATGCAGCAGGACGAGGGGGTTGAGCGCCCCGAGCCACAGGGCAGCGGACGGATCGACGCCGCAGCGGCGGGCCAGGGTCGGCAGGACGGCGATCATCAGGGCGACGCCGAGCAGGGCCACGAGCCGCATGCCGAGGACCCCGGCGGGAACGTCGAGCCGGGCGAGCCCCGCGGCCTTGCCCGCGACGGCGAGAAAGACGGGGCCGTACGGGGCGGGGGTGTGCCGCCAGACGGGCGCGACCTCGGCGGCGAGCGGACCGCCGAGCCGGTCGGGGCCGTGGCTGTACACGTCGATGCCGGAATGAACCATGGCGCCCTGCGCCAGATAGCTGTAGACGTCCCTGCTGAACAGGGGCGGGCCGAGGACCAGCGGCGCCGCCCACACCAGCAGCGTCGTCGTCAGCTCGCGCGGGGCGGGCGGCCGTGGCCCCCGTACGCTGCGGCCGAGCCACCACCAGGCCGCTATCAGCAGCACGATGCCGAAGTAGACACAGAGCAGGCCGAGGGCGACCCGCCCAGAGGTCGGCACGAACTCCTCACGGACCGGCAGGGCGCCCGCCGTGAGTCCGCCGGCCATGATCGCGACGGCCCCCACGAATCCGAGCGTCCGGCAGCGGCCGGGGTCCACGTCAACGTTCAGGGCGAGCATCCGTGGACACTCGCAGGCGCGATGACACCGGTGCGGGCGTCCATATGACCGTGGCCCGTCGCCCAGTTGAATTGCGGGCGGACCCGCCGTCAGTGGTCGATGGCGTCGATCAGTTCACGGGCGCCCTGGCGCAGCAGGGTCACGGCGACGGAGGTACCGAGCGTGGCCGGGTCGAGCGGGCCCGCCCACTCGTGGGCGTTGAGCACGGTCTTGCCGTCGGGCGTGAAGACGCAGGCGCGCAGCGAGAGGTCGCCGTTGCGGTGGGCCTTGGCGTATCCGGCGATCGGCGAGTTGCAGTGGCCCTGGAGCACATGGAGGAACATGCGTTCGGCCGTGGTCTCGCGGTAGGTGTCCGGGTCGCCGAGATCGCTGACGGCGTCGATGGTGGCCGTGTCGTCCTGACGGCACTGCAGGGCGAGCACACCGGCGCCGATCGGCGGGCACATCGCCTCGGTCGACAGGACCTCCGTGATCACGTCACGGCGGCCGATCCGGTCGAGCCCGGCGGCGGCGAGGAGCAGCGCGTCGGCCTCGCCCGCGGCCAGCTTCTCCAGCCGGCGGTTGGCGTTGCCGCGGAACGGTACGCACTCCAGCTGCGGGTGGGAGGCGGCGAGTTGGGCGACACGGCGGACGGACGACGTACCGATCCTGGTCCCGTCCGGCAGCTCGTCGAGGGTGAGCCCGCCGGGGTGGACGAGGGCGTCGCGGATGTCGTCACGCTTGAGGAAGGCGGCGAAGGTCGTACCGGCGGGCAGCGGACGGTCGGCCGGGATGTCCTTGACGCAGTGCACGGCGAGATCGGCCTCACCGGCGAGCAGGGCGGCGTCGACCTCTTTGGTGAAGGCGCCCTTCCCCTCGACCTGGGACAGGTCGCCCATCCACTTGTCCCCCGTCGTCCTGACCGGGACGACCTCGGTGGCGATCCCGGGGTGCAGCGCGGCCAGTTCGGCGCGTACACGTGCCACTTGGGCCAGTGCCATGGGCGAGTCGCGGGAGACGATGCGGATCAGCTCTGGGACGGACATGGCACCAACGATAGCCCGTCAGAAGGGAGCGTCCGCGCCCCGCCCGGCCGGGCACGCTCAGTTTCGTCGAGGTGGCACAGCGGTGACGAGGGGGCTCGGTGGTGACGAGGGGGCTCGGTGGTGAATGATCACAGGTGGGTGCGGGCCCGGGCCTTGCGGGCTGCCAGGCGGGTCCAGAACGCGACGGCGAACAGCACCGCTGCCACGGCGCAGAAGATCCACGCGTCGGTGTCACCCCTGATGACGCCGACCGCCTCGAACAGTGCCCACGCGCCGAGGACGACACACAGTGCCGTCCACGCGATGTCCGCCGTACGCGCCCGGAGTTGGCCTCGCTGGACCGTGCCGGGCTCCAGCGGGGACATCGGTTTGTCGTCGTGTCCGGTGTGCGGCGCGAGCCGGCCGGTGTGTGCTGTGGGCCGGCCGTCGTGCGTGTGCTCCGTCATGGGGCACCTCCTTGTCCATCCCGTTGCCCCGGAAAGCGGTCCGTACGCCGGGCGGTTAGGCTGGCCGCGATGTTCACCCCCAAGGGCCCGACCCTCCGCGAACTCGCCGTCCAGGCGCTGTCGTCCATCGAGCACGGCTACGACCTGCTCGCTCCGAAGTTCGACCTGACACCGTTCCGGACGCCGGGGTATCTGCTGGACGCGGTGGTGCGGGCGGTACGGCCGCTGGGCCCTTTCCGTACCGGGCTCGACGTGTGCTGTGGCACCGGCGCCGGGGTGGGGGCGCTGCGGCAGCTGTGTGACGAGCGGGTCATCGGTGTCGATTTCAGTGCCGGGATGCTGGCGGCGGCCCGCGAGGCCCAGCCGGCTGCCGCGGACGGGCCCGCCGTGGAGTTCGTACGGGCCGACGCGCGGCGGCTGCCCTTCGGCCCGGTCCACGACCTGGCGACGAGCTTCGGGGCGTTCGGGCACTTCCTGCCCGGCGAGCGGCCGGCGCTGTTCGCGCAGACCCATGCCGCGCTGCGGCCCGGCGGGCTGTTCGTCTTTCCGTTCCCCGCGCCGCCGCCCGTCGGCTCCCGGCTCTACTGGGCGCTGTGGGCGTTCGACGCGGGGATGCGGCTGCGCAACGCGCTCTGGCACCCCACGTTCGTCATGTACTACCGCACCTTCCGGCTGCCGGACGTGCTGGCCGAACTGGCGGACGCGGGTTTCGTCACGGAGCTGCTGCCGCTGACCGAGCTGGGTGCGCGGCCGGACGGCGGTCCGCGGTGCGCCGTGGTGGTGGCGCGCAAGGAGTGAGCGCGGCGGCTCAGAAGTCGCCGTCGATGCCGGTGATCACGGCGGGGCCGAGCGGTGCCCGGTCCTCGGAGAGGCCGGCGTCGTGCAGGGCCGCGCCCGCGAGACGCTTCGCCTCGGCCTCGGCCGCGTGGTTGTTGTCGGCCTCGACCTCCAGCCGGATGTTGAAGGTGCCGTTCTCGTTGACGCTGAGGATGTCCAGCTCCTCCGCCTCGCCGAGGGCGGTGTTCTGCGGGTCCGCAGGGCGCAGCCGGGCCACCAGCGTGGCGCGGGAGTCCTCGGTCAGCTCCTCCAGGAACGTGCCGGGGATCGTGATGACGTAGGTGGTCATACGGACTCCTTGGTAGACGGCGCCGGCGGGACGCGCTCAGATCCGCCAGGACCGGATACGGTCGGCCGCGTCGAAGACATCGGTCTTCTCGGCGGTCAACTGCTTGGTGAGTTCGACGATTTCACCGTACGGCGCGTCCACGCCCTCGCCGCACATGCTCATGTAGGCGATGGCGACGGCGCAGGCGAACCGTACGTTGTAGGCGGGCAGTGGCTTGAGGACGACGAGTGTGTGCAGCAGTGCTGCTGCCCGCCAGGCGGGATCTGAATCCATGCCGAGCCGCGGCGGATCGACGCGGTGCCGGGCGACGGCGGCGACCAGCGCGGAGAAGTCGGACACCACGGGGTGGTCGGGCAGGACACTCTCCTGCTGATGCAGCAGCCAGCGCACGTCGACGTACAGGACCGGCGGCACGGTCAGGCGGCCCGTCCCGCGGAACCGCGGCCGGGCCCGTCGTCGATACCGGCGTCCGCGATGGCGTCGGCGAGGGCCGTGTCGCCGAAGACGCGTCGGAAGACGTCCGCGCCTTCCTTCATGGCCCGGTGCCGTACGACGGCGTCGGCGGTCGACGCCCGGACGAACGCCTTCATCGTCATGCCGCGCTCCGAGGCGATCTCGCGGATCTCCTGGAGTTCCGTGTCGGGGAAGTCCACATTGAGAGCTGCCATCCTTTGACCGTACCACCCGGGTACCCGGACCGGAATAGCCGCAGTTCATCGGGCATCTGTCCGGGTACCCGGGTGGTACGGGACGACGGACCGCGCGGTGTGCCGGAGAGGGCCGGCCGGTGGGAAGTGCGTACGGCGGTCGTGCAGTGTCAGTACGGTCGGGAGTCGAAGTTACGTACGTGCCGCAGCCCCGCGAGGAGCCTGAACAGCCACAACAACAGGTCGTCGGTGTCAACTTCACCGCCGGTGTCAACTACATTGGTTCCCACACCGCTTAGGCTGCACGGCAGCGGCCGCCAACGGGGGCAACAATCGGTGGTTCTGAATGGAAAGGTGACACCATGACATCGACATCCGGCACACCGGACAGCGTCGGAACGACAACAGCCCTCCTGAAGACGGAACTTCCTCGTCTTGAGGCTCACCAGCAGTCGCTGGAAAAGGAACTGGCGGCGGTGACCGACCGGCTGGAGTCGGTGCGCTCCGCGCTGACCGCCCTGGTGGCGCTGTCCGACGCACCGCACGTGCTGGCAGAGGCAGCGGCCGTCGCGGCGCCCGCGGACGAGGTTGCGGAAGCCGAACACACGGCGCAGGAGGACTCCTCCGCCGCAGCTGGCACGGCAGCCCCGGCCCGTCGCAAGGCCCGCAAGGCGGCGAACCCGAAGGCGGAGCCGAAGGCCGAGGCCAAGAAGGAAACGGCCAAGCGTCCCGCCGCGAAGAAGAACAGCACACCGAAGAGCGCCAAGGCGTCGGCCGAGAAGCCGGCGAAGGCGTCCGCGGCGGCACAGGACAAGAACCCGAGCGGGCTGACCGAGCAGGTCGTCGCGATCCTCGCCGCAGCGAACGGTGACGCCGTACGCGCCCGTGACGTGGCGGCCGCCCTCGGCCGTGACGACTCCCCCGGCAACATCAACGCCGTGCGCAGCACGCTCGACCGGCTCGTCGCCACCTCGCGCGCCGACCGCGCGGGACGCGGTCTGTACCGCACCCGTTCCTGACGTCGCGGACATCGGACGCACGGTGCGGGTGACACGTACCGCATCCGGCAGGGGCGAACCCCAGGTCTCCCCGGGGCCCGCCCCTGCCGGATGCGAACGTGCCTGCTGCGAAGCCTGGTTCAGCTCCGCGTCAGTGTGATGGTGTCGATGTCGAACAGGGACCCCGCCCCACCCGTGAAGGTGAGGTAGAGCGGCCCCGTGGCGGTTCCCGGCAGGGTCGTGGAGACCGTCCGGAAAGTCTCCCAGCCACCGGTGTTGGGGACGGCGACCGAACCGATCACCGGTCCGGTGGCCGAGCCCGAGCGGATCTGGACGGTACCGCCAGCGCCCGCCGAAGAGACCTTCGCCGTGAAGGACTTGACGCCGTTCAGACTCGCCTGGGAGTAGCCGGCCCAGTCACCGTTCTCGATGTAGCCGAGCGTCCTGCCACCGCTGGCGGGGCCGTGGTCGGCGGGCTGCACACCGGAACCCGAGGTGTACGACTCGCCCTCGTAGGTCGAACTGGTCGGGGTGGTGCCGCCCAGCTCCTTGATCCGGATGTTGCGGAACGACACGTCGTCGTCCCCGCTGTGGTTCTGGATCCCGATGTAGCCCTGCTTCAGCGACCTGACCGGGTCGGTGTTGGTGAAGTCGTTGATCTTCGCGCCGTTCAGGAAGACCTGCAGGCGCTCGCCCTCCACCCGCAGCTCGTAGGTGTTCCACTGGCCCGGCGGGTTGAGCGCCGCGTCCCTGGCCGCGATGTCCGCGGACTTGAACCCGTAGACGGCCCCGGTGGTGCGGTCGGCGCTGTCCGTCGCGTCGATCTGCACCTCGTAGCCCTGGTTGACGGCCGAGTTGGGGTCGTCGGAGGCCGGGAAGCCCACGTAGACACCGGAGTTGTCGTCGCCCGCCAGCTTCCAGTCCAGCTTCAGGGAGTACGAGGCGTACTCCTTCGCCCGGTACCAGAGCAGCCCCATGCCTCCGGTGGAGGTGAGGGTGGCGTCGGTGTTGGTGAAGCTGCCGGGCCCTGCCTGCGACCAGCCGGTCGTCGAGCCGTTGTACAGGCTCGTGTACCCGCTGTCCGGACGGCAGTCGGCCTTTGCGAAGCCGGCCGCGTACCGGATGCCGCCGAGCAGCAGCGTACGGAACGACGAGTCGGCGTACGTCTCGATGGTGTGGCCGAGGCCGGTGTAGAACGAACGTCCGCCGCCCTGCGGGTGGCACCACGTGATGGGGTGGTCACCGCCCATCTCGCCGCCGGAGTAACTGGATTCGTCGAGGGTCTGCAGGACGTGCACGTTGGCCCGCGGGTTGGTGCGGTAGTTGTACAGCTCGTCGGTGTGCGCCCAGGTCTGCCCGAAGTGGGCGGTCGCCGGGTTGGCACGGTCCTCGGTGCGCACCGTGGCCTGCTGGATCGCCGGGTGGCTCTTGAACCAGGCGCCGACGAGCTGCTCGTACTGCGGCGACTCGTACTCGGCGTCGGCCGCCGCGTGGACGCCGACGTAGCCGCCGCCTCCGGCGACGTACGTCTGCAGCGCGGACTGCTGCGCGTCGGTCAGCATGTCGCCCGTGGTGCTGAGGAACACCACCGCCTTGTACTGCGCCAGGTTGGACGCGGTGAAGGCGTTGCTGTCCTCGGTCGCCGTGACGGTGAAGTTGTTGGCCGCGCCGATCTCCCGTACGGCCTGGGTGCCGGCCGGGATGGAGTCGTGCCGGAACCCGGCCGTCTTGGAGAAGAGGAGCACCTTGTACGCCGGGTCGGCGGCCTGCGCGGTCATGGCGGGGGTGAGGAACGCCCCGACCAGGGCGAGCGTGGTGACGATCACCGAGGCGGAGGCGGTGGACAGCCGTCTCAGCCGCAGGGGCAGCACTTTCATCATGGTCCCTTTCCCGCCCGTCACTTGGTGAGGGTGAGCGTGTCGATGTCGAACAGGGACCCGGAGCCGCCGGTGAAGGTCAGGAAGAGCGCTCCGGAGGACGCCGTGCCCGTCAGCGACGTGGAGACGGTGGTGAAGGTCTCCCAGTTGCCGGTGGGCTGGACGGCGACGGTGCCGAGCACGGCGCCGGTCGCCGAACCCGAGCGGACGGTGATGGTGCCGCCGGGCCCGGCGGACGAGACCTTGGCCGAGAACGTCTTGGTGCCGGCCGTGGGTACGGACGCGTAGCCGGCCCAGTCGCCGTTCTCGATGTAGCCGAGTGTCTTGCCGCCGCTGGCAGGCGCGTGATCAGCCGCCTGGACACCGGAGTTGGAGGTGAAGGACTCACCCTCCACCGTCTGGCTGGAGCCGCCGCCGGTGGTGCCGGTGGCGAAGGTGAAGGCGTCCAGGTCGAAGAGGTTGCCCTGGCCCGTCGGTCCCTTGAAGACGAGGAACAGCTCGGTGGTGCCGGAGGGTGCGCCGCTCAGGTTGGCCGACACGTCGACGAAGTTCTCCCAGCCGCCGGTCGGTGCGACCGTGGCCGTGCCGAGCAGGGTGCCGGTGGCCGAGCCGGCCCGTACCTCCAGGCTGCCGCCCACACCGCCGGAGGAGACCCGTGCGGTGATCTTGTTCGCGTTGCCGAGGGCGTAGGGCTTGAAGGAGATCCAGTCGCCGTTGTCGGTGAAGCCGACGGTGTTGCCGCCCTCGGCCGTGCCGTGCGCCGCGACCTCGATGCCGGACTGGGCACCGTAGTGCTCACCCTGGCGGTGGCGGGGCTGGAGGACCCGCTGGTTGTGCGTGGTCAGCCCTGCGGCGTCGGTGTACTCGGCGTCCAGGACGCCGTAGATGTTGGCGGCGCTGTCGTGCTCGCCGTCGACGGGTACGGCGATGCTGCCGGTGCAGCCGTTCTTCGAGGTGATCTGGTGCTGGTGGACGTCATGGCCGAGCAGGTAGGTGACCTTGACCTTGGCGCAGTCGATGGCACCGTCCTCGGGGTCGCTGACGGTCACGGTGAAGGGAACCGTGTCACCGAAGGAGAACAGCTGTCCGTCGTTCGGTGTGGTCAGCGTGACGGTCGGGGCGGTGTTGCCCGCGGTCACGACGAGGCTGGCGCTGCCGGTCAGTCCTTCCGGGTCCTTGACGGTCAGGGTCGGCCGGAAGGTGCCCGTGGTCGTGTACGTGTGCGACGGGTTGGCGGCGGTGGAGGTGGCGCCGTCACCGAAGTTCCACGCGTAGGTGAGGGCCTTGCCCTCGGGGTCGGAGCTGCCCGCCGAGGAGAAGTTCACGGCGAGCGGGGTGGGTCCTGACGTCTTGCTGGCCGCGGCCACGGCGACGGGGTTGCGGTTGCTCCCGCCGACGTACTCCACGCGGTACAGGGCCTGGTTGTTGGCCCCGGTGCCGTAGTCGAGGACGTAGAGCGCGCCGTCGGGTCCGAAGGCGGTGTCCATGACCTGGGTGCCGGTCCAGGGGAAGGCGTCGATGGTGCCGGGGCTGCCGTCGGCGTTGACCGTGATGGCCTTGATCCACTTGCGGCCGTACTCACCGGCGAAGAACTTCCCGTCCAGGGACTGGGGGAACTTCACAGCCGAGTTGAGGTTCGCGTCGTAGCGGTAGACCGGGCCGCCCATCGGGGACTCGGAGCCGCCGCCGAACTCGGCGGGCGAGCCCGCGTCACCGCCGTACCTGATCCAGGCGGACTTGACCGCGGGCAGCGTGGCCAGACCGGTGTTGCGGAACGAGTTGTTGGCGGGGCCACCGCCGCAGTTGTACTTCGCGGCGGACGGACCGCTCGGGAAGGTGTACTCGTTGTAGGTCTCGGTGGAGGTGTTCGTGCCGGTGCAGTACGGCCAGCCGTAGTTGCCCGCCGAGGTGATCCGGTTGAACTCGACCTGTCCGCTGGGGCCGCGGTTGGCGTCGGTGACACCGGCGTCCGGACCGTAGTCGCCGAGGTAGACGATCCCGGTGGCCTTGTCGACGGACATCCGGAACGGGTTGCGGAAGCCCATCGCGTAGATCTCGGGCCGCGTCTTGGCGGTGCCGGGCGCGAAGAGGTTGCCGGACGGGACGGTGTAGCCGCCGGCCGCGGTGGGCTTGATCCGCAGGACCTTGCCGCGCAGGTCGTTGGTGTTGCCCGAGGAGCGCTGGGCGTCGAACTGCGGGTTACGGTCGGTCCGTTCGTCGAGCGGCGAGAAGCCGCTCGACTCGAACGGGTTGGTGTCGTCGCCCGTCGTCAGATACAGGTTGCCCTGCGCGTCGAAGTCGATGTCACCACCGACGTGGCAGCACTGGCCACGGTCGTTGGCCACTTCGAGCAGGACCTTCTCGCTGGCCAGGTCGAGGGTGCCGTCGGTCTTCAGAGTGAACCGGGACAGGTTGAGGTGTCCCTTCCACTGGTCGAAGGTGGCGGCGGAGCCGGTGACCGGCGCGTCGCCGTCGGGGGTGGTGAGCCGCGGCGAGTAGTACAGGTAGAGGAAGCGGTTGCTGGCGAAGCCGGGGTCGGCGGCGACGCCCTGGAGCCCCTCCTCGTCGTGCGTGTACACGTTCAGCTTGGCCGAGGTCTTGGTGTTGCCCGCGGCGTCCGTGTACCGGAGTGTGCCGTCACGCGCCGTGTGCACGACGGCTCGGTCCGGGAGGACGGCGAGCGACATCGCCTCACCCAGTTCGGCACCGCCCAGGGCGAGTTGCACCTGCTGGTAGTCGCTTGCCGGTATCGCGGCAGCGTCCTCGGGGTGCGCGACCACGGCGGGTGCGGCGGTCCTGGCGGCGGGGGCGGCTGCGGCGGCCGCCGGGCTGACGGCGGCGCCGGCGACGAGCATCGCCAGCGCCGTGACCCATCTCAGCCATGACTGTCTGTGCTTCCCTGGCTTTCCTGGCAGTCCTGACATGGAGCTTCCTTCCTGACCTTGCGGGGGTGAGTCAGGCATGGGCGCGCGTCACATCGACCGCGCTGCCGTGTCACTTGGGGGGAGGAACCTGCGGCCTGGGTGATGTCCCTTCACCCAGGCGACAGCCGTACCGATCTCAGGCGAACTTTCGAAACGCGTGCCGGTAATTGCAGGTACTCAAGGAGTTTTTGCATGTTGGCAACGTGGCCGTAATTTGTCAAGGGAGTATCTAAATACCCGAACGGCCCACCCAACTCATGCACCAGGCAACGACTTTGAGCGCGGACGCGGGGCCAGGGACGATGTCGGGAGTGCACGGAATGAAACGTTTCGGTTACCGGAAACGTGCATCGCACACTCAGTTCCGCGAGGGTGGCGGGTCCCCGCCGGAGGAGGCGGGGAGGGGCCGGGAAGGATTTGGTCGAGTCGCGGCAGAAATGAGCCCTGGGGGACGGCGGCTCCGCACTCAGCCCAGGCGCGGGCCCGGCCGGGTCGCCAGGACACCGCCGTCGACGACCAGCGTCGTACCGTGCACGTATCCCGCGCCGTCGCCCGCCAGATACGCGGCGGCGTTCGCGATGTCCGCCACGCTGCCCGCGTGTCCGAAGGGTGAGTCCTCGACCATCTTGTGCCGGAACTCGGCCTCCGGCCCTTCGGGGTCGGAGATGATCACGCCGGGCGCGATGGCGTTGACCCGGATGCCCTGGCCGCCGAACTCCGAGGCCCAGCCACGGGTCAGCTGTTCCAGCGTCGCCTTGCTCGCCGAGTAGAGCGCGCCGCCGATGAAGCCGACCTGGGCGACCCAGGACCCGATGTTGATGATGACGCCCTGCGACCGGCTCAGCATCGAGGGCAGCAACGCCTGGGTGAGAAACACGGGCCCGCGGACATTGAGGTCCATGACCCGGTCGTAGGTCGCCACGTCGAGGCTCAGCGTCGCGGTCCCCGGCGAGATGCCCGCGTTGTTGACGAGGATGTCGAGGCGCCCTCCGACCAGTTCCAGAGTGGCGGCGGCGAGCCCCTGGGCCGCCTCCGCCGTGCTGAGATCGGCGGCCACGAAGTCGGCCCGGCCGCCCGCCTCGCGGATCGCCGACACCACGGCGCCGCCTCGGCCCGCGTCCCGCCCGCTCACGATCGCGTACGCCCCTTCGGCGGCGAGCCGCAGGGCGATTGCCCGGCCGATCCCGCTGGTCGAACCGGTCACGAGCACTGTCCTGCCGTCCAGAGTTCCCATGGTGACGAGCCTTTCTCCGCGATTTAATGGACCGTACGGTTCACTCTAAGCCGCGATGGACCGTACGGTCCAATCACCGCGCCCGGTGATCCTTGTCGTCCTTTGGCGGGACGCACGTGGTGTCTTCACATCGGATTTCCCTGGGGTACGTGTAGCTGCGCTTGTATGAGGCGGATGGACCACATCACCTTCCTTGTGGCAGTGGTGATCGTGACGGCTCTGGCCTTCGACTTCACCAACGGATTCCATGACACGGCGAACGCGATGGCGACGTCGATCGCCACCGGCGCGCTGCGTCCCAAAGTGGCCGTTCTCATCAGCGGCGTACTCAACATCGTGGGCGCCTTCCTCTCCACCGAGGTCGCCAGGACGATCTCCGGCGGCATCGTGGAGGACAGCCTGGTGACACCGGGCATGATCTTCGCGGGGCTGATCGGCGCCATCATCTGGAATCTGGCGACCTGGCTGCTGGGGCTGCCGTCCAGTTCCTCGCACGCCCTGTTCGGCGGGCTGATCGGCGCGGTGTGGGTCGGCGCGGGACAGCACGGTGTGCACTTCGACCAGGTCGTCGAGAAGATCCTCATCCCGGCCCTGGCCTCCCCGCTGGTGGCCGGGCTCGCGGCGCTGTTCGCGACCTATCTCGCCTACCGGATCACCTCGAAGGGCCGGCAGTCGTCCGTCAACAAGGGCTTCCGGCTCGGCCAGATCGCCTCGGCCTCGCTGGTCTCCCTGGCGCACGGGACGAACGACGCACAGAAGACGATGGGCGTCATCACCCTCACCCTGATCTCCGCCGGCGCGCTCGGCCATGACGCGGGACCGCCGGTGTGGGTCATCGGTGCCGCCGGACTCGCCATCGGCCTCGGCACGTACCTCGGCGGCTGGCGGATCATCCGGACGATGGGCAAGGGCCTCACCGACATCAAGGCACCGCAGGGCTTCGCCGCCGAGTCGGCGGCGACCACGGTCATCCTCACCTCGGCCCACCTCGGCTTCGCCCTGTCCACCACCCAGGTGTGCTCGGGCGGCATCCTCGGCGCCGGGCTCGGCAGGCGGCTCGCCGAGGTGCGCTGGGGCACGGCGGGACGGATGGTCGTCGCCTGGTGTGTGACGCTGCCCGCGGCAGCCGCGGTGGGCGCGGTCGCAGCCAGCGCCGTCGTGCACGGCGGGACGGCCGGCACGGTCGTGATCGCCGTGGTGGCCGCGGCCACCGCCGCGTTCATCGTGTTCATGTCCCGCCGCAACCCGGTCACTTCGGGCAATGTCAACGACGACCACGCCGTGGCCGTCCGCACCGACGCCACAGCGGCGCACGCCTGATCAGGCAGGAGGAATCCCGATGAGTCTCGACTGGAGTTCGCTGGGCGAGGTGGCACTCGTCAGCATCGGTGTCACCGTCGGCGTCGTGATCGTCTTCTCGCTCGGGGTGCGCGCCCTCGGCTCGGGCGAGGAGGAGAGCGGCGCGGGCGGCGCCACGACACGGCGCGCGGCGACACCCGCCACCGCCGTCGCCGGCCTCTGCTTCCTCGCCTGCGCCGCCGTCGTCGCGTACGGGCTCTATCTGATCATCCCGCAGTTCCACTGAGCGGACGGCGCGAAGGAGCGCACAGCGCGAAGGCGGCCCCCGCGTGGATCACGCGAGGGCCGCCTTCGTGCTGACGTGTCCCGCTACTTCTTGCTGTACGACTTCACGTAGCCGGCCGCCGGACTGCCGACGCCCGTCACGTTGTCGTATCCCGGGGTCGCGGACAGCGAGCTGTCGTGACCGAGGGAACGCAGCGAGGTGGAGATGCCGTCGGTGTCGTCCTGCCCGTTGACGAAGTCGTTACGGACAACGGCGAGACCCTGCCCGGCGCCCAGCGGGTGGTCGTTCACGTCGTGGTAGGACGACGTGCCGTACCGCTGGTAGATGCCGGGGTTGGCGAAGCCGATCGGCAGGCCGTGGTGCGCCTGCTGAGCCAGCGCCTGGACGCCCGCGATGACCGGAGCGGCCAGCGAGGTACCGCCGATGCGGTACTCGTCGTACCCCTGCGTGCCGTCGGCGAGCGTCTGGGTCTGACCGACGAGGAACCCGGTGTTCGGGTCGGCGACGGCCGCGATGTCCGGGATGACACGCATCGGGGCGGTGGTGCCGTTCGCCTTCGAGAGCGAATCGGCGACGACGCCCTTCTGGTAGAACGGCTGCGGCACGGTGGCACTCGTGCCGCCGCCCGCCCCGGAGGTGTAAGACCCCGGGAAGTCCGTCCAGTTGGTGCCGTCGTCCGACAGGGGCGCCAGCAGCGTGCCCCAGCCGGTCTCCCACTTGTACTTGTCGTTCTTGCCGACGGCCAGCGACGTACCGCCGACTGCCGTCACCCACGCCGAGTTGGCGGGA
Organism: Streptomyces sp. NBC_00370; assembly: GCF_036084755.1. Classification (NCBI taxonomy): domain Bacteria; kingdom Bacillati; phylum Actinomycetota; class Actinomycetes; order Kitasatosporales; family Streptomycetaceae; genus Streptomyces; species Streptomyces sp. NBC_00370. Next base: position 8,024,394 of record NZ_CP107968.1, on the reverse strand, counting down.
ACGTCGGCCTGCTTCGTACCGGTGGACGCGACATTGTCGCCCGCGTCGCCGGAGGAGAAGTAGAAGCCGATGCCCTCGACGGCGCCCGTCTGGAACACCTGGTCGTAGGCGGCGGCGGCGGCCGGTGTCTGGTTGGCCTCCACGTCGCCCCAGGAGTTGGAGACGATGTCGGCGAGGCGCCCGTCGACGATCTTCCCGAGCGAGTCGAGCAGATCGTCGTCGTTGCACGAAGCCCCGCCGACGTAGGTGATGTCGGCGTCGGGAGCGACCGCGTGGACCGCCTCGACGTCGAGCGTCTCCTCGCCGTACCAGCCGGAGGCTCCGCATTCCTCGGTGCTGTTGTAGTCGGCGGGCAGCACCTGGGAGAGCTGTCCCGCACGGTACTTCTTGTCACCGTTACGCTTCGCGTACTCGCCGGCGTCCTTGGCGATCGTCGGCGACGCGTAGGCGTCCGTGATGGCTACGGTGACACCCTTGCCGGAGTAGTTCTTCCCTCCGTACACGGCCCGCAGTTGCTCGCCGGTGTAGCCCTTGATCGCGTACGGCGCTTTCGAACCGTAGGCGGACGGGAGCTTCTTGTCCGTCTTCGACCCGTAATAGGTCGAGAACGGACCGGCGTTGCGGAACACGGCGTCCGGCGGCGGCAGCGTGTCGTCGTGGTGCGACTTGCGCGGCGCGTTGTCGAGACCGGTCACCGTGAGGACGGCGCCGCCCAGCGACGCCGGCACCGAAGGTGTCGCGTCGGGCGCGCGGTACGTCTTGCTGCCCTTCGCGTACTTGTGCAGCTTGACGGAGAACGCCTTCTCCACCGCCGTCTTGGAACCGCTCACCGTCAGGTAGTGCCGGCTGGTGCCGGTCACCTTGAGTCCTGCGGACTTCACCCAGGCGGTGACCTGGGCTATCTGCTGCTCGCTCGCACCGAAGCGGGCCGCCGTCTGCTTCGCGCTCAGATACTTGCCGTACGAGGCGGAGTTCGGGTCGGACACCTCCTTGGCGTACTGCGCGAGACCAGCGGCGTCACGTCCGGCGAGATAGACGCGAGCGGTGATCTTGCCGGCATCCGGGGCGGCACCACGGTCCGCCTGCTGCGTCGCCCAGAGCGGCTTGATGCCGTGGAGGGCGGCGCGTCCGGCGGGGCCGCTGTCGGCTCCGGCGGACTGGATACCGAGCGCCAGGGCACCGGTGGCCATGGACAGTGTCGCTGCCCAGGCCAGTCCGGCCCGCAGGCGCGGTCGGCTGGATCTCATAGAACCCCCTGCGTTGCTAGTGAACGCGCGTGGCGGGGCGAGGTAGTTGGTGGCCACACGCAATGAGCCACTCTGTCGATCAACTGTTCATATGGGGTACATGCATTGGCCAAAGGAACCCCAAAGGCCGCCCATGCGCCCACCAACTGCCCAGGTCAAGCGGGCACATCGCCGCTATGTCCGGCAACGGACCGTCATGTCGGGGAAAGACGCCTTGCGTCCACGCACGGAAACCGGCCAGCGGCATTCCCGTGCACCTTGGGAGCGCTCCCAGTCGATTATGGAAGACTCTCCACAGACATCACGGAGCAGGAGAACAGATGAACCCCCGCAACCGGCAGGGCCAGAGACCGACCCTTGAGGCCGTCGCCGCGCTGGCCGGCGTGGGCCGGGGCACGGTCTCCCGGGTCGTCAACGGCTCGACCGGCGTCAGCCCGAAGGCCAGGAAGGCCGTCGAGGCAGCGATCGCCGAGCTCAACTACGTGCCCAACCCGGCGGCGCGGAGCCTCGTCACCAGCAGGACCGACAGCATCGCGCTGGTGATCCCCGAGTCGGAGAGCCGGCTGGCCTCCGAGCCGTACTTCTCCGCCGTCATCAGGGGGGTGAGCACGGAACTGGCCGACACGGAGATGCAGTTGCTGCTGATCCTCGTCCGCAACCCGCGTGAGCTGACCAGGCTGACCCGGTTCCTGGAGGCGCAGCGGGTCGACGGGGTGCTGCTGGTCGCCGTGCACCGGGACGATCCGCTGCCGGCGCTGCTGGAGAAGATGCAGATCCCGACCGTGCTCGCCGGCCGGCGCTCACCGGCCGAGGCCCTCAGCCATGTGCACGCGGACAACCTCGGCGGGGCCGCGTCCGCCGTCCGCCACCTGCTCGGCAAGGGGCGCCGTACGGTCGCGACGATCACCGGACCGCTGGACATGGACGTGGGCCACAGCCGTCTCCAGGGGTGGCGCGACGCCCACACCGAACTCGGCGTACGGCCGGACGAGACGCTGGTGGCCCCCGCCGACTTCACCGAGGACGGCGGCCGGGCCGCCATGGGCGAACTGCTCGACCGGCGGCCCGACATCGACGCGGTCTTCGCCGCTTCCGACGTGATGGCGGCCGGTGCGATGACCGAGCTGCGCCGGCGCGGCCGGCGCGTCCCCGAGGACGTGGCGATCGTCGGCTTCGACGACTCGATCGTGGCGCACCACACCGTGCCGCCCCTGACGAGTGTGCGCCAGCCGACCGAGGACATCGGACGGTCCATCACCCGGCTGCTGCTCGACGAGATCCGCGACCCGGCCAAGAGCCACCGCCAGTTGACGCTCCCGACCACCCTCACCCACCGGGGCACCGCCTGATCCGGCCGCCGAGACCGCCCGTACCGACCTGACCCCTTACACCATAACCCCTCCGGGGTTACGGTGGGGGTACATTGTCGATCCAGCATCGGAGCGGTCTGTCATGCCCAAAATCAATGTGTATCTGCCGGACGACCTGGCGGAAGCGGTCAAGGACGCCGGGGTGCCGGTGTCGGCCGTCTGCCAGCGTGCGCTCGAACAGGCGGTTCGGCGGGTGACCGCCATCCGCGAAACCGTCCTGAGCGGGCTGGACATCGAGGAACCCGTCGGAGCCCTCTCCCACTTCACCTCACGCACCCGCACGGTGCTCAAGCTCGCCGTGGCGGACGCGCGTTCGTCCGGCGAGCAGGTGGGCACCGGCCATCTGCTCGCCGCCGTACTGGCCGAGGGCGGCAACCTCGCGCTTCAGGTGCTGCGCGCCATGGAGATTCCCCCCACCCAGGTCACCCGCGACCTCGGCCTGCGGCGCGCCGGGACGGCGCAGGACGGCCGGGCCGGCGACGGCGGGGATCCTCAGCTGAGCGTGGAGGCCGCCGCCGCACTCGAGTTGACGGTCACGGAGGCCACCTCCCTGGGTCACAACTACGTCGGCTGTGAGCATCTGCTGCTCGGCCTCGCCGCCGAGCCGGACGGCACGGCGGGTCAGGTGCTGCGCGGCCTCGGCGCCGAGCCCCGGCTGGTGCGCCGCGCCGTCACCGCGGCGCTGGCCGGTTACGTCCATCTGCGCGCGCAGGTGACGTCCCAGGAGGGTGCGGCGGCGCCGGCCGCGGGGCAGCAGGCACTCGCCGCCGCCGTCCGGCGGGAGATCCAGCCGCTGACGGAGCGCATCGGCCGACTGGAGGAGCATCTCGGGCTCGGCGAGGCCCGCTGACCCGACGGCCCGTCAGTCCGTCAGTCCGTCGCCACCCAGAGGCAGAACGGGTGGCCCGCCGGGTCGAGGCAGACCCGTACGTCGTCCTGCGGCTGGAACGCGGCGACCTCGGCGCCGAGCGACACCGCGTAGGCCGTGGCGGACACCAGATCGTCCACCTCGATGTCCAGATGGAGCATCATCTGCTGACGGCCGTCCTCGGCGGGCCAACGGGGCCGCGTGTAGGACTCCTCGTGCTGGACCGCCACGCTCGCGCCGCCGCCCGGCGGTGTCAGCTTGACCCAGTCGGGCTCGTCCTGCGCGACGTCCCAGCCGAGGAGTTCCCGGTAGAAGCCCGCCAGCAGCGGCACATCGGGGGCGGACAGAACCGTGCCCGTCAGGGTCATTCGCGGCGCTTTCGCCATCTCCGATGACCTTCCTTGTCGTGAAGTGTCCCGATTTTGTAACAGGCAGCGGGCCCTACAACTCCTGCCCGGCCTCACGGGTCGTAATGAATGTGACGCGTGACCAGCGTCACTCAATCGAGGAAACGGGGCAAGACATGATCTTCTCTCAGCGTGCCACCGCGATCGGCGCACTCGCCACCACCCTGGTCTGCGGGGCGGCGATTCTCGCACCGCAGGCAGGGGCCGCCACCCGGACCGAGGCCGCGGCCAAGCCGGTTCCGAAGGCAGCGGCAGCGGCGGTCTACAACGGCGTCTGTGGCGCCGGCTACGGGGTCGTGAACTCGGCGCCGATCGGTACGGCGGGGACGGTCTTCCTCACGTACAACGCGAAGACCGGCAAGAACTGCGTCGTGACGCAGCGGGCCAAGACCGGCGCCAAGGTGTACATGGTGGCGAGCATCCGCCTGGCCCCGAGCGGCGTTCCGGTGGTCGACGCCGGGAACTACACGTCGTACGCGGGTCCGGTCTACCTGGCCGCCAAGGGACAGTGCGTCAGCTGGTCGGGCACCATCGGTGACTCGACCGCGGGCAAGAACGGCACCAACTGCGCCAAGCTCGCCAACGCCCTGCCGGGCGCAGCGAAGAACTAGCACCGCAGCGGAAACAGGGGCGCGGCACAGTACGAAGCGGGGGCGCTCCCCTGTCGTCACACTCCTCCCCGGCCCGACAGTCTGACCACCTGTCCGGCCGGGGAGGTCGTGCGTTCACGGCGCCACGTACGGCGCCGCGTCACGAACTGCCGCGCCCCGCTCAGGCGGTGGCGGCGAAGGCGTCGACGCCGGTCAGTTCCGCCGAGAGCGCCCACAGCCGGGCCGCCTGCTCGGGGTCGGTGGCGTACGCGCGCACGCCGCCCTTGAACTCGCCCTCGTCCGCGGGTTCCGCGATGTCGCAGTCCTCGCAGTACACCCCGCCCTTCCCGGCGAGCTGCGGCGAGGTCGCGGCCCACACCTGGGTGGCGGCGCCCTGTTCGGGCGTCTTGAACGAGTTGTTGAGCAGATTGCCGTCCTTGTCGATCCACCCCAGCGCGATCTGCTCCGCCTTGGGCAGATGGCGCTGCAACGGGGTGAGGATGCCGCCGGGATGCAGCGAGAAGGCCCGCACGCCCTTCTCCTGGGCCAGCGCGTCGAGCCGCACGGCGAACAGCGCGTTGGCCGTCTTCGCCTGGCCGTACGCCTGCCACTTCTCGTAGCCGTGCTCGAACTGGAGGTCGTCCCAGCGGATGGCCGAGTTGCGGTGGCCCGCCGAGGAGACGGAGATGATCCTCGCGCCCGGGGCGACGGCCGGCCACAACCGGTTGACCAGGGCGAAGTGACCGAGGTGGTTGGTCGCGAACTGCGCCTCCCAGCCCGGCCCGACCCGGGTCTCCGGGCAGGCCATCACGGCGGCGCTGTTGATCATGATGTCGATGGCACGGCCCGAGGCGAGGAAGCGGTCGGCGAAGGCCCGTACGCTCTCCAGGTCGCCGAGGTCCAGTTCGTCCACCTCGACCCCGTCGAGGCCGGCGAGCGCCTCCTGCGCCACCTCACGGCGGCGGGCCGGTACGACGACGTGGGCGCCGGCGCCTGCCAGGGCGCGTGTCGTCTCCAGGCCGAGGCCCGAGTAGCCGCCGGTCACCACGGCGAGTTTCCCGGTGAGGTCGATCCCGTGCAGCGTCTCGGCCGCCGTGGTGCGGGCTCCGAACCCTGATCCGATCGTGTGTTGCGGCGTTGTCATACATCTCAGGCTACGGATTCGAGCGCGCTCGAAGTCAAGCGTCCCCCGGCTGAACGAGTGTCGAATCCATCAGCGGGTCCCGGCGGGCGAAACGCCCTCGTACGGGGCAATGATGTCCGGTCGGCTCGCGCGTACTGCTAGGCAAGGACGTCGTTGCCCGTTTCGGAGCTCTGGAGCCACCCATGACCATCGATGCCGTCCTCGCCCAGGACCAGCAATCGCCGCGTGCTCACCGGACCGTCCCGGAGCAGGCGGCCGACCGGGACGGCGTACCCGGCCGGGTCGAGGAGCGGGATCTCACGTTCGACGGGTTCCGCTACACCTGCCGGATCGTGCACAACGAGACGCCGGTGACCGAGCCCCTGCTGGTGCTCGGCGGGTCGTCGCAGGACCGCAACTCGTGGCAGCGGCACGAGAAGTGGCTCGCCCCGCTGGGGCAGGTGATCACCGTCGACCTGCCCGGTTACGGGACCGCCGACTTCCTGCCCGCCTCGTACGGCGTCGACTTCCTGGCCGCGGCGGTCCGGCATCTGCTGACGGAGCTGGGGGTGGCGCGGATCAATCTGGTCGCCGCCTGCTACGGCGGCGCCGTCGGGGTGCGCTTCGCCCAGCACTACCCGGGGATGCTGGCGCGGCTGCTGCTGGTCGGCATGACGACCCGGATCCCGGCCGACTACGCGGCGGCGATGGAACGCTGGGCCGTGATGATCGAGCGTGGTGAGACGGAGACCATCGCACGCGAGCTGGCGGACCGGTTCATGTCCCCGCCCGGCACCGGGCGGGTGCGCAAGCACGCGGCGGTGTCCCGGCTGGTCTACCAGCAGATCGCGGGACAGACGCCCGAGCAGCTGCGGATGTCGGCCGAGCACAACACCCGCTTGATGCGCCACGAGTGGTACCGCCCCGAGCCGGTGCCCGCCGTGCCGAGCCTGGTCGTGACCGGTGAGCACGACACCCTGTGCACCCCGGAGATGGGCCGCGAGGTGGCGGCGCGGCTGCCCGAGGCGCGGTTCCTCACCATCGAGGAGACGGACCATCTGGCGCCGGTGGAGCGGATCGCCGACTTCGCGGATCTCGTCGCGCGGTTCTGCACGGACCGTCCGCTGGACGATCAGGCGTACTGCAGCGCCCCGGAGACCCTGGGCACGGCGGTGGCCGCCGAGCGGCGCTGAGCGGGGCGTACGGCGCCCGTCGGCGGCCGTGCGGATACAGCGGTCACGGCGCGGGCGGGATACGGGCGGCGATCAGGGTGATGTCGTCCCTGATGTCGCCGAGCGTCCTGGCGAGGGTGACGCACAGCCGGTCCAGCGGCTGTGCGTGGTGGACGGCGGTGTGCTGCCGCAGCCGGGTCATACCGGTGTCGATGTCCTGGGTGCGGGACTCGATCAGGCCGTCGGTGTAGAGCAGGACGGTCGATCCGGGCGGCAGTTCGGTGGTGGCGGTCGGGCGGACGGTGTTCGGGCGCAGCCCGATCAGCATGGAGTGCGCGTCGGTCAGGTACCGGGTCCTGCCGTCGGCGGTGATGAGCAGCGGCGGCGGGTGGCCCGCCGTGGACCAGCTGAGCTGCCAGGCGCCGTCCGGCAGGGCGTGCAGCCGGGCCAGTACGACGGTGGCGGAGTCGGCGAGCCCCAGATGTGCCTGTGCGTTGTCCAGGCGGCGCAGGATGGTGCCGGGGTCCTCGTCGGGCCGGTCCACAGCCAGGGCCCGCAGCATGTTGCGCAGCTCGCTCATCCGCGCCGCGGCCTGTATGTCGTGGCCCGTGACGTCACCGACCACCAGGGCGAGGTCCCCGTCGGGCAGCGGGAACGCGTCGTACCAGTCACCGCCGACCTCGGCGGTCCGCTCGGCGGGCCGGTAGTGCGCGGCCAGTTCCAGCGTGCTGACGTCGGGCAGATCCGTGAGCAGGGCGCGCTGGAGGGTGGCCGCGATGTCGGCCTGCTGGGCGTGCAGCCGGGCGTTGTCGAGTCCGAGCGCGGTACGGCGCGCCACTTCCTCGGCGAGCACCCGGTCGGCGGCGCTGAACGGCGGGCCCGCCGCGCCCCGGCTGAGGGTCAGCGCGCCGAAGGTGCTGGTGCGCAGCCGCACGGGCACGATCAGGACGTGCTCGGCCGCGAGTTCGGTGAGCATGGCTGTCGTGGCCCTGCCGAGTGCGTCGCCTTCGGCGGGCGGCGCCGGGTCCCCGGTGTGGAAGGGCGCGCTCAGATACTGGGTCGGTCCGCCGGTCAGCACCTGGGCCAGCGGCGCCGCCGAGGCCTCCGCGTACGCGGGCGGGTCGGCTTCGAGCACTTCGGCGGGGACCTGGTCGGTGTCCTGGTGGGTCCAGGCGGTTCGCCGTACCCGCCCCCGGTCGACGACGAGGTCGATGACGGCGGCGTCGGCGAGCCGGGGCACCAGCAGCCTGGCGACCCGGGCAAGGGCCTCGTCCGCCTCCAGGGTGCTCACCAGGGCCAGCGTCAGATCGCCGAGCCAGGTGGCCTCGGCCAGTTCGTACTCGGCCTGTTCCCGGGCCATCTCGCTGTACGCGTAGCGGTCCGCGCTGCGGTCGATGCGTTCCCGCTCGGCGCCGGTGTCGTGGAACACCACGACAGCGCCGCCGGGGCCGTCCGCCGCGCCCCTGCCGCGCGGCAGGGGCGCCGCCGACCACCAGACGGGCAGCTGGGTGCCGTCGGCGCGCAGCAGTACGGCCCTGTCCCCGCTGACCCGGCGTCCGGCGGCGACCACGCTGTGGGCGGGCTGCTGGACGGGCACGCCGTGCTCGCCGGCGCGCGGCGGGTGCAGCGCGAGCTGCGCGTCGAGTCCGACGAGGCCGCCGGGGGCGTAGCCGAGAAGGTGTTCGGCCCAGGGGTTGCAGGCGATGACGCGGCCGGTGGCGTCGACGGCGTACATACCGGCCCCCGCGTGGTCGAACAGCGCGGACAGCAGGTCGCCGTCGGCGTACCCGCCCGGTTCCAGGCCGAGGTCGGAGCTGACGTCTGAGCTGACGTCGGACATGATCTCCCCCACGTAGTGTGTCTGCCGCGCGCCGGCGGCAGGGCCTTGCGGACCATGGTTCGGCGGCCCCGTCACGAGGTCAGCCGGACCGCCCCTCGCAGGCGGCCTTCCGATCCGCGTACCCGGGGATGACCTCGGAGAGTCCGGTCAGTTCAAGCAGTTTGCTGACCTGTGAGCCCGCCGCGGCGATCCGCAGCCCGCCGCCGGGCCGCGCCTCCGCCCGGCGCATTCCGTACACCAGCACACCGATACCGGCGGAGTCCATGAACGACACGAGGGCGAGGTCGAGCACGATCCGGGTCCTGTTCTCGGCCAGCAGCGCGTCGAGCGCCTCACGTACCTCGGGCACCAGGCCCAGGTCCACCTCTCCCGCGAGCACGACCACCGCCCAGTCCCCCGGACCGTCGGCCAGGTGCACGGTGGATGCCGGAACCAGCACTGTGGTTCCTCCTCACGCTGAAGAGCCCGATCATGTCACCTGTTCGGCGGGGGCGGGACGCGGGCGGCCGAACCGTACCGGCACGCCGGGCGAGTAGAGCACGCTCACCGGACCGTCCGCCGGTGCGGGCAGCCCGGCGGCGGTCAGCAGGTCCTCGGAGAGCTCGGTCAGTTCGGCGCGGTGCAGGTCCCAGCGCGGATGGCTGTTCGGCAGGAAGAGCGGGCGTCCCAGCACGGTGTTGTGCAGCCCCCAGCGGGCCGTCACGAAGTGTTCGAGCGCGGTGGGCTCCTCGACGCGCTCCCCCACCCGCAGCCGGATCCTGCTGGCCGCGCCGCGCGGTCCCGGCCACCGCCTGCGGCTGGTGTACGTGAGGGTGTCGCCGTCGCGTTCGACGGTCATCCGGGACCAGACGTACGGCAGCGCGAAGGCGGCCCTGCCGACGGCGACGGGGATCAGCCGGGAGGCGTCGAGCGAGCGGAAGACCACACCGCGCCTGCCCTGTCCGTCGACGGAGTACAACCGGACGTTGGTCTCGGGGAAGCTGCCCAGATACGGGATGCCGGGCAGCCGGAGCCAGCCGATGCGGTGCATGCGGAAGGCGACGAGTCCCACGTAGGTGGTCCCGTCGAGGGTGTCGGGGACGGTCCCCGGCGGCAGCAGCGGAGCCACCGTCGCCGGGTCGGCGGCCCAGTGCAGGAAGGCGAGGTCCAGCCACGACTGGGTGAGCAGGGGCCTCGGCTCCTGCCTGGGCGGATCGGGGGTGACCGGCTCGGGCGTGACCGGTTCGGGGGCGCTGGCGGTGGGCGGCACGCGGCCAGCATCGCAGAAGTCCACCCGCCGCCCGGGCCCCGGTCAGGAACCGGCGAGTTCGCGCACGGTCGCCATGTCGCTGAACGGGATCAGCTGCTCGCCGACGATCTGGTACGGCTCGCTGCCCTTGCCCGCGATGAGCACGATGTCGTCGCGCCCGGCGGAGGCCAGCGCGAAGGCGATGGCCTCGCGGCGGTCGGCGAGCCGCTCGTACGGGGTGCCGGTGGCGGCGAGGCCGGGGGCGATCTGGTCCAGGATCGCCTCCGGGTCCTCGTCACGCGGGTTGTCGGAGGTCAGCACGCACAGATCGGAGTGTGTGCCGGCGATCTCGCCCATGGTGGCGCGCTTGGTGATGTCGCGGTCGCCGCCGCAGCCGAAGACGGTGAGGACCCGGCCGCGCGCGAAGTCCTTGATGGTGGTGAGGACTTTCTCCAGCGAGTCGGGCGAGTGCGCGTAGTCCACGATGACGGCGGTGCCCTTCGGGGTCTCGAAGCGCTCGAACCGGCCGGGGATCGGCGGCATCCGGTCGAGTGCGCCCACCAGCCCGCGCAGGTCGTGGCCGAGCTGGTGGCAGGCGGCGAGGGTGGCGAGGGCGTTGGCCACCGAGAAGCGGCCGGGGACCGGGATCGCCGCCGGGTACTTGTGTCCCGCGTGGTGCAGGGTGAAGCGGGTGCCGAAGGCGTCCATGTGCAGATCGGTCGCCCGGTAGTCGGCCTCGGCGTCCAGGGCGTACGTCTTGACGTTCCCCGGCATCATCGCGGCGATCCCGGCGCCCACCGGGTCGTCGGCGTTGACGACGGCGCGCCGGCAGAGTCCTTGGAACAGCCGGAGTTTGGCGTCCCGGTAGTTCTCCATCGTGCCGTGGTCGTCGAGGTGGTCCTGCGTCAGGTTGGTGAAGATGCCGACGTCGATGAAGGAGTGGTCGACGCGGTGCGTGAGCAGCCCCATCGAGGTGGCCTCCAGCACGACGGTGCCGACCGAGCGGTCCCGCATGACGCCCAGCAGGTACTGGAAGTCGGGCGACTCGGGTGTGGTCAGCACGGATCTCGGCATGGGGATCAGCTCGTCGCCGATCCGGCTGCCGGCCGTGCCGATGACGCCGACGTGGGCGCCTTCGGCAAGTCGCAGCACGGACTCCACCATGTAGGAGACGGAGGTCTTTCCGTTGGTACCGGTGACGGCCACCATGTCCATCGCGCGGCCCGGTTCGCCGTAGTAGCGGGAGGCGACGACGGCCGCGGTCACCCGGGTGTCGCGTACCCGCACCACGCACACGTTCTCGTCGGCGGCCCAGGCGGGCGCCGGCAGGTCGGGAGAGCCCGCGTCGACCAGTACGGCGACGGCGCCGCGGGCGAGCGCGGGGCCGACCGACTCGGGGCCGCCCTCCCGGTGTCCCGGCACCGCGATGAACAGCGAGCCCGGGGTGGCCCGGTGGGCGTCGAAGCAGGTGCCCGCGGTGATCGCCGTCTCCGTGTCGCCCTGCAGAATCTGGTGGTCGTGTCCGGCGAGCAACTCGCTCAGCTTCACAGGGATCCTCTCGAAGGTGCGGCGTCACCGGCCGTACGGCGGGCACCGAGGGGCGCCCGTCGCGCGCCGTGGCGTCGCTGGGGTGTGGGGAGATACGGGACGTGCGCCGTACGGGAAAGTGCGGATGGTGGGATGCCGCGCCTGGGGGCGCCGGTGCCTCTGGGGCCGGGGCGGACCTGGCTGATGCCGGTCCTGGCGTACGGCGGGATCAGGGCCGCGCTGCCGTCCGGGATACCTCGGGACGTGTTAGCCGTGGCCGTGCAGGGCGCGGCAGCCGGCTTCCGGTGCGGACACCGGGCCGGGGCCGTTCGCCACCGCGTGAGCGGCGGCCGAACACAACGCGCAGGGCACGGCCTGTCGCAGGCACTCCCTCATCGCACGTGTACAACCCATAAGAGGAGTGTACGTGCGATGGGGCCCTCCCGGCCCTGTCCGCACCCCGGAAAGATCTCGAAGGGCGGCCCGCCGATGCGGACCGCCCTTCGGAACTACGTGCTGAGCCGGGTGATTGTGGCTGTGCCGTCAGGCTCCCTGGCCGCTGCCGCCGGCCGCGCCGGACGCCGCCTTGATGCCCTTGGTGATCTGGTCCATGACTGTCAGCTTGGGCGCCTTGGTGTTGACGTCGAAGCCGGAGCGGACGAGAACCAGCAGCTTGGGGCTGGACGGTGACGGGAAGGCCAGCGACTGCACATAGCCGTCGTCGCCCTTGGCCGTGACGACCTTCCACCGCACCAGATAGCCCTGCTGGCCCGCCACGGTGACCGCTTCGGACTTGAGCTGCTGGTGGGAGGTGATCTTTCCGTAGACCGAGCCGCCGTACGACTCCTTGGCGTTGGCGGCGATGTCCTTCTCCGCGGTCGCCTTGGCGGTCGTCGCCTGGTTGTTCAGGGCCGCGGCCGGCGAGGAGGAGACCCCGCCGCGCTCGCACATCTTGGAGGCGTCGCCCGGGCACTTGTAGTCGCCGGTCGAGACGGCGGCGCCGACCGTGCCCGACTGGCCCTTCCAGCCGTCCGGCACGGGGATGCTGATGCCGCTCGCCGCGTCGGTGGCGAAGCCCGCCTCGGTCTGCGGCTGCTGCGGTCCGCCGTTCTGGCCGCCGCCGGTGCTGCCACCGCCGTCGTCCCCGCCGCCGCTTCCTCCGGTGTCCCCGCCGCCGTTGCCACCGCCGCCGAGACCGCCGTTCCCGCCACCGAGACCGCCGTCGCCGCCCAGGCCGCCGTTGTCGCCTCCGCCACCGGGCTGTGAGGAGGCCGCGGACGGGGCGGAACTCGCGTTGTCGTCGTCGCCGCCGCTCCGCCCGAGCAGATAGAAACCGCCGGCCAGCGCCGCGGCCACCACCACGGCCGTGGCACCGATGGCGAATCGCCGGCCGCGCCTGCGGGGGGCCGGTGGGGGCGCCGCCGGGTAGGGCGGCGCTCCGGGGGCGCCCCAGGCCGCCGGGTCGGCGGAGCGGAGCTGATCGGTCCACGCCGATCCGTCCCACCATCGTTCCTGACGGGGGCCGTCACCTGTGTGTCCTGGATCGGGATGCCAGCCTGGCGGAGTCGAATACGTCACGGCTTCACCTTAAACACCTTGTCTGAAAGGCCGGTGAGAGGCTCATGAGAATAACGACGGCACCACCCCTCTGACGGCTCCGAGTTCCAGCAGATCCTGGGGCCGCAGCCGTAGCTGGTCGGCTGTCGCGCGGATCTCCTCCGGGGGGCGTTTGAGGATCGACGCGGCGGCCTCGGGCGCGATGACGGAGAAGTAACTGTCCGGTGTGGCCCAGGTGTTGCCGGGAGCGGACAGGGCCAGTGCGCCGCCCGAGCCGCCTTCGCCGATCAGCAGCGTGGTGACCGGGACCCGGACGGTGGCCATGGCGGCGAAGCAGTCGGCGATGGCGGCGCCCGCGCCGGTGCGTTCCGCCTCGGCGTCGTTGGCGGCGCCGGGTGTGTCGACGAGCGTGAGGACCGGGATGGAGAGCCGGTCGGCGAGCCGGATCAGCCGGGCGGCGGTCCGGTAGCCGGCCGGCAGGGTGGGGGTGCCGCACTGCGCCGCGTAGGCGACCGTACGCCCGTCGCGCCGTCCGAAGCCGCAGAGCATGCCGGGGTCGGTGCCGCCGCAGCGGTCGCCGTTGACCGGCTCGGATCCGCTGAAGTACGCGTTGAGGTAGGCGGCCGCGCGTGGCCGCAGCGGTGATCTGGCCTGGCCGACCGCGTCCCAGCCGCTGCCGGGCAGGCCGGTGTGACCGAGCCCCACGGGCGGTGGCGCGGGCTCGGTGGAGGCTCCGGTGAGCAGAGTCAGCCAGCGGGCGACGGCTGCCCGCAGGTCGCCCTCGGCCACGATGCCGTCGATATGACCGGCCGCCAGCTGGGCCTCGGCCGTGTACGCGTACGGGTCGGCGTCGGCCGGCCGGACCCGCGATCCGGCGAAGCCGATCTGGGCGCCCGGCAGCGCCAGTACGACATCGGCGCCCGCGCCGAGCGTGGCCCAGCCGCCGCCGGCTGTGGGGTCGCGCACCACCGCGAGCTGCGGCAGCCCCGCGCTCCGGTTGAGCGCCGACTGCCGTGCCACCCGCTGGAGTTGGAGCAGCGCGCGGATGCCTTCCTGCATGCGGCTGCCGCCGGTGGCGATCAGTGAGACGACGGGCAGCCGTGCTTCGCGGGCGTGGGTGTAGGCCGCTTCGAGCCGGTCGCCGGTGGCTTCGCCGAGCGAGCCGCCGAGGAAGCCGAACTCGAAGGAGATCAGCACCGCTTGGCCGCCGCCGATGCGTGCAAGACCGCAGACGACGGATTCGTCCTCGCCGGTGAGTTCGGCGGCGCGGGCGCGCTGTTCGTCGTACCCCTTCCAGCCGAGCGGTCCGCCGGGCGCCGATTCGCGGCGCGGGGCGGGCAGTTCGGTGAAGGTGCCGGGGGCGCCGCCGGTGACGGCGGCAATCGCCTGACGTGCCGTCAGGCGGCCGGCTCTGCCACTGGTCCCGTCGGCCGCTCCGCTGTCAGTCATGGAGCGCCCGCTTCATGATCTTGCCCATGTCGTTGCGGGGCAGGGCATCCAGATAGCGCACGACGCGCGGCCGTTTGTGCGCCGACAGCTGCGCGGTCACATGCGCGGCGAGGGCTTCGGGGGTCGGTGGTTGGCCGGGCTGTTCGGGGACGATCCAGGCGACGATCCGCTCGCCGAGGTCGTCGTCGGGCTCCCCCGTCACCGCCGCCTCGCGCACACCCGGGTGTTCGAGCAGGACGCTCTCGATCTCGCCCGCGCCGATCTTGTAGCCCCCGCTCTTGATCAGGTCGGTGGCCTTGCGGCCGACGATCCGGATGTTGCCCTCCGCGTCGCGGGTGGCCATGTCGCCGGTGCGGAACCAGCCGTCGGTCATGGCCGCCGCGGTCGCGTCGGGCCGGTTCAGATACTCCGTGAACAGGTTCGGGCCGCGTACCTGGATCTCGCCGATGCTCTCGCCGTCCGACGCGTCGAGCAGCGCGTCCGACTCGTCGACGAGCCGCAGCTCCACACCGGGGAGCGGCGGTCCGACCGTTCCGGTGCGCGGTTCGCCGTCGGCGCGGACGCTGGTGTTCATCAGCGTCTCCGTCATGCCGTAGCGCTCGACGACGCCGCGCCCGGTCGCCGCCGCGATACGCCGGTGGTCGTGGACGGGCAGCCCGGCGGACCCCGACACCAGCAGCCGGGCACCGGCCAGGGCCTTCACGAGCGCGGGGTCGTCGGGGAGCGCTTCCGCGACGCGGTGGTACATGGTCGGTACGCCGAAGAGCATCGTGCCGCCCCCGGCGAGCGCGCGGGCGACGGCCCCGTTCTCGAAGCGGCCCAGATGGACGACGGAGCCGCCCCGGCGCAGCGGGCCGAGGATGCCGAGGATCAGTCCGTGGACGTGGAAGAGCGGCAGCGCGTGGACCAGGACGTCGTCGGCGGTCCACTGCCAGGCGTCGGCGAGCGCGTCGAGGGTGGCGGCGACGGCGCGCCGTGACAGGACGGCGCCCTTCGGCGGGCCTGTGGTGCCGGAGGTGTAGACGATCAGTGCGGGTGACTCGGCAGAAGGCTCGTCGGGCAGTGCGGCGCCGGGTCCTGACGCCCGCGGGTCGACGCGTTCCAGCCCGGCCAGCGCGGGCGGGAGTTCGGCGTCCTGCTCCGCGATGACCAGCGAGGGCGCGCTGTCGGTCACGACATGGGCCAGCTCGCGCTCCCCGCTGCCGGGGTTGACCGGTACGGCGGGCACCCCGGCGAGCAGCGCTGCCACCACGCCCACCGCTGTGCCCAGGGTGGGGGTCGCCCACACGGCGACCCGATCGCTGCCCGCGATCCGGGCGGCGACGCCGGTCGCCGTAGCGGCCAGCTCGTCGTAGCTGAGCGTGCGGTCGCCGAATCGCAGGGCGGGCCGGTCCGAGCCCGTTGCCAGGGCTGGGAAAAGAGAGGACACGCGTCGTTCTCCAGGGGTGTCGACGAGTCTGGCCGGTCGACACGAAGCCTGGCACACGCACGGGAAAGCCCCGACTGGTTCGGGGGGTTCCAGTCGGGGCCGTTCCTGGGTGGCCGCTCAGCCACATATGGATGAACGCTCAACCATAGGTCGGTGTTCCAGGGCGCCCGTACTCCCCCGTGTGAGCTGTGCCACCGCAAGTCAGCCCCGGGTGGCGGTGGGGACACCTTCCTCCTGCCGCCCGGCCACGACGGGCGACCCGGCGACCGGACGGCCCGCCGGGTGGGTACGGCGCTCAAGGGCGCCGGAGACGAGGGCGAGCGCGAGCGCCGAAGCGGCGAGTGCCGCGCCGACCCAGTTGGGCGCCGTATAGCCGAATCCGGCGGAGATGACGATGCCGCCGAGCCAGGCGGCGAGTGCGTTGCCGAGGTTGAAGGCGCCGATGTTGACGGCGGACGCCAGGGTCGGTGCCGCGGACGCCTGGTCGAGCACCCGCTTCTGCAGCGGCGGTACCGTCGCGAAGCCGAGGGCTCCGATCAGCAGGATCGTGACGGCGGAGGCGGCCTTGTTGTGGGCGGTGAGCGTGAACAGCGCCATGACGACGGCGAGCGAGCCGAGCGAGACGTAGAGCAGCGGCATCAGACGGCGGTCGGCGAACTTCCCGCCGACGAGGTTGCCCACGACCATGCCGACGCCGAGCAGCACCAGCAGCCAGGTGACGGAGGAGTCGGCGAAGCCGGCCGTCTCGGTCATCATCGGCGCGATGTAGGTGATCGCGGCGAAGACCGCGCCGAAGCCGAGGACCGTCATCGCCATGGCGAGCAGCACCTGCGCGTTGCGGAAGGCGGCCAGTTCGTGGCGCAGCCGTACACCCTGCGGCCTCGGCTGTTCCGGCACCAGCTTGGCGATGCCGACGAGACCGACGACGCCGAGGGCGGCGACGACGAAGAACGTGGCGCGCCAGCCGACGCTCTGTCCGATGTAGGTGCCGAGCGGTACGCCGACGACGTTGGCGACGGTGAGTCCGGTGAACATCATGGCGATGGCGCCGGCCTTCTTGTGCGGCGCGACCAGTCCCGCGGCGACGACGGAGCCGATCCCGAAGAACGCTCCGTGGGCGAGGGATGCCACGACACGCCCGGCCAGCATCATGCCGAAGCCGGTGGCGAGCGCGGACAGGACGTTACCGGCGACGAAGAACCCCATCAGGAGCATCAGCATGCGTTTGCGCGAGATCCGGGTGCCGAGGAGCGTCATCAGCGGTGCGCCGGCGACGACCCCGAGCGCGTAGCCGGTCACCAGCAGCCCCGCGGTCGGGATCGTGACACCGAAGTCGGCGGCGACGTCGGGGAGCAGCCCCATGATCACGAACTCGGTCGTGCCGATACCGAAGGCCCCGATGGCCAGGGCGATGAGTGCGAGCGGCATGGGCTGTCGCCTTTCCGAGGATGATTGCACGTGCGCTTAACAAGCGTCGACAATACTTGCACACGCCGACTACTTGCAAGCGCACTCTATTGCAGTCGTGCCCTATCCTGGACAGCAGCACCCGTACCGGCCGCACCCCCTCCCGCAGGAGCACGCATGACCGCCACCGACCCCGCGCTCACCGGCCTCGCCCAGGGCTGGTGCGCCCTCTCGCTGCTGCACGACAGGATCGAGAGCCACATAGAGCGCGCCCTTCAGGCGGCCCACGAGCTGAGCGCGCGCGAGTACTCGCTGCTGGACGTGCTCAGCAGACAGCACGACGGCGAGGGCGGCCATCTGCAGATGAAGCAGGTCGCCGAGGCCGTGGTGCTCAGCCAGAGCGCCACGACCCGGCTGGTGACCCGCCTTGAGGACCGCGGCCTGCTGGTCCGCTATCTCTGCCCCACCGACCGCAGGGGCATCTACACCAACGTGAGCGCCCCGGGTCTCGACCTGCTCGCCGAGGCACGGCCGACCAACGCCGCGGCGCTGCGCGAGGCGCTGGACGCCGCGGCGCGGCTGCCGCAGCTGGCTCCGCTGGTGCGGACCCTGGAATCCCTCGAAGCGCCGGTCGGCTGAGCGGACCGCGTCCCGCACCAGTACGCGAAAGAGCCGGGCAGCCCCCTCCTGGGGTGCTGCCCGGTTCTCGTGTCAGGCATTCAGGCGCGTCCGGCCGGTGTCAGGTCAGCCGCGGCCTGTCCCGTAGCGGCGTTCGAAGCGCTCCACGCGTCCTGCCGTGTCCACGACCCGGCCCTTGCCGGTGTAGAACGGATGGCTCGCGGAGGAGATCTCCACGTCGATGACGGGGTACGTGTTGCCGTCCTCCCACTCCACCCGCTGAGTCGAGTCAGCGGTGGAACGGGTCAGGAAGGCTGCTCCCGCGGCGCGGTCGCGGTAGACGACCGGACGGGAAACGGGGTGGATACGAGGCTTCATTACGTGATCCTTCCTCGGAACGACGATTGCGGAGTGACGGTCTCGGGCGCCCGGAACGGGCCGCCGCGCGGTCAGCGGGTCTCGCGGAACACGACGTGCTCGCCGGCCACGGAGTCGAACTTGCGCAGCTCCAGCCGGTCGGGGTCGTTCCTACGGTTCTTGCGCGTCACGTAGGTCTGTCCCGTACCCGCGGTGGAGCGCAGGGTGATGACCGGGCGGATCTCGCTGCGTGCCATGAACATCTCCAGACACTGTCTGTGAACGCCACCCCCGGCCTCAGCCGGGAATGGGTTTCGTTTGCATCAAGCGGTACATGCGGTGTAACGCGACGACCCCCGGTGGCATTCCCGCCATGTCCCGTCCGCCGTTACAGGGGACACTGGTGGCGAGCAGGCCGCCGGGGACTCCGGCGGCAGGACGGTCAGACAGCGGGAAGTGGGCGGCACCGATGGGTGAGTTGATCCTCGTACGGCACGGCGAGACCGCCTGGTCCCTCTCCGGGCAGCACACCGGCCTCACCGACCTCCCGCTCACCGAGAACGGTGAGAGACAGGCCGTCGCCGTCGTGCCGCTGCTGGCGGGGCTCAAAATCGGGCTGACGCTGGTCAGCCCGGCGCAGCGGACCCGGCGCACCGCCGAGCTGGCCGGTCTCGACCCCTACGAGGTCGTACCGGATCTGCACGAGTGGGACTACGGCGGCTACGAGGGCGTCACGACCGAGGAGATCTACGAGACCCGGCCCGGCTGGGACCTGTGGACCGACGGAGTGACGCCCGGCCCCGCCGACCACCCGGGCGAGGGCCCGGCGGCGGTCGGTGAGCGCGCCGACCGGGTGCTCACCAGGGTCCTGGAGGCGCTGCGCACCTCGGACGACGACGTCGTGCTCGTGTCGCACGGCCACTTCCTGCGCGTGCTCACCGCCCGCTACCTCGGTCTCGCGCCGGCCGGCGGCGGGTACTTCAAGCTGGAGACCGGCACGATCTCCCGGCTCGGCACCGAGCACGACCGCCCGGTGATGACCGCGTGGAACGTGGAGATCCCGCAGGATCTCCAGCGCTCGGCCGAGCAGGAGAAGGCGGACGTGGCCTGACCCGGAACGGCCTCGATTTCGCTCCCTTCGCCCCCTTCGTTCGGCACGGCGCTGCGGGAAAGTACCCCGTTTATGCAGTTTGATCATCGGGTACCCGCAGCCAGCACCGTTGACGCCGGTGGAGCCGCTGTCCAGCAGGAGGCAGAGTATGAGCCGTTCCGGAGCCCCCACGATGGGGACCATCACCACCAAGGTCCCGTCGAGGCTCGACCGCCTCCCGTGGTCCCGATGGCACTGGATGATCGTGATCGGACTGGGGACGGTCTGGATCCTGGACGGTCTCGAAGTCACCGTCGTCGGGAACATCGCGAGCCGGCTGTCGGAGGACGGCAGCGGACTGCCGATCTCCGACTCGCAGGTCACGGGTCTGGCCGCCGCGCTGTATGTGGCGGGCTCCTGTTCGGGCGCGCTGTTCTTCGGCTGGCTCACCGACCGGTTCGGCCGCAAGAAGCTCTTCCTCATCACCCTCGCCGTCTATCTCGCGGCGACGGCGGCGACGGCGCTCTCCTTCTCCGTCTGGTGGTTCTTCCTCTTCCGCTTCCTCACCGGCTTCGGCATCGGCGGCGAGTACGCGGCCATCAACTCGGCGATCGACGAGCTGATTCCGAGCAAGTACCGGGGCCGGGTCGACCTCATCATCAACGGCAGCTACTGGCTCGGCGCGATGGGCGGCGCCCTGCTCTCCGTGCTGGCTCTGAACACCGACATCTTCCCGAAGGACGTCGGCTGGCGGCTCACCTTCGCCCTCGGGGTCGTACTCGGCCTGGTCATCCTGCTGGTCAGGCGGCATGTCCCGGAGAGCCCCCGGTGGATGTTCATCCACGGGCAGTCGGAGGGCGCGAACGAACTCGTCGACGGCGTGGAGCGGCAGATCGAGGCGGAGAAGGGCAAGCCGCTGCCCGAGCCCGGATCGGCCATCACCATCGAACAGCGCCGCTCCGTCGGGTTCGGCGAGATCGCCACGTCGCTCTTCCAGCAGTACCCCAAGCGGGCGATTCTCGGCTTCTCGCTCTTCGTCGGACAGGCGTTCCTCTACAACGCCATCACCTTCGGCTTCGGCTCGATCCTGGTGAACTTCTTCGACGTCTCCAGCGGTTCGACGGGCTACTTCTTCGCCGCCATCGCCTTCGGCAACTTCCTGGGCCCGCTGCTGCTCGGCCGGCTCTTCGACACCGTGGGCCGCCGGAAGATGATCTCGGGCACCTACATCCTCTCCGGCCTGCTGCTGTTCGTCACCGCCTGGGTCTTCAACAGCGGCTGGCTCAACGCGACGACCATGACCATCTGCTGGGCCGGGGTGCTGTTCTTCGCCTCGGCGGGCGCCAGCTCCGCGTATCTGACGGTCAGCGAGGTCTTCCCGATGGAGACCCGCGCCATGGCCATCGCGTTCTTCTACGCGATCGGCACGGCGGCCGGCGGTATCTCGGGCCCGCTGCTCTTCTCCAGCCTCACGTCGAGCGGGAACGTCGGTGACGCGGTCATCGCGTTCTGCATCGGCGCCTCCCTGATGGTGCTCGCGGGCCTGGTCGCCGTGGTCTTCGCGGTGGCGGCCGAGGGCAAGTCCCTCGAAGACATCGCGGCGCCACTGTCCGCCCGTAAACCGACCGACGGCGACACCCCGACGGCCTAGCGGTCTCGGTACAGCGGCGCGCCCCCCGACGGACGGATCCGTCGGGGGGCGCGCCGCTGTACCGCTCGCGCGGGTCAGGCGTCGGTGGGGGCACCCGCCGTCTTCTGCCGGCGGCTCAGCGCCGAGCCGGACAGGACAGCGGCGAGTACGGCGCAGACCACGGCGGCCGTGGTCGCCCAGCCGAACGAGTCGCCCAGGCTGTTCGCCAGCAGGTGGACGGTGCCGAAGCCGGCCGCCACCGAGTGGGCCGCCACGATCGCGACCGCCGCCAGGGCGCTCGCCGCCCAGACCCAGACCGTGTCCTGGACCGCCAGCAGGACGGCCAGCACCAGACACAGGACGGTGACGACGAGCGACACGCCGTTGGCGTACCCGCCGGACCGCAGCCCGGCGAAGTCGGTCGGCAGATGGATCACGCCGATCACGAGCAGCGCGACGGCGGCGGGCCAGCGCAGCACCGAGCGCAGGGCGGGCGAGACCGTACGGTCGGCCGTCCTGCCGACGACCGGGTTGGTACGCCGCCGCGGGGCCGCGGGAGCCGCGGGCGCGCCGGAGGCCGTGCTCGTACGCGCGGCCCCGACCGGCGGAACCGGCGCTTCCAGCCGCGCGGCGGGCTCGGGCTGCCGCTCCTGCGCCGCACGCTCGGCGAACCGCTGCTCCTCGGCGCCCGCGCCGGGCCTCTCATCGGCGTGGCCGTCCGCCGGGGGCGCGCTGCGGGGAGCGGCCGTGGCGCCCGACTCGTCCTCCTCGGAACCGAGGATGTTCACCAGCTGGGCGACGTCCTCGATGGACCGGCCGACCGCGACGGCGCGCAGCGCCGTGTCGGCCTCGTCGGTCTCGTGCGGGGGCTCGTTGAGCATGGCGACGAGCTGCCTGACCTCGTCGACCGGGCGGGACACCGCTGCGGCCCGCAGCGCCTCGTCACCGGGGCTGGGGAACTCTCCGGTGCGCTTGAGGAGACTGACCAGCGCGGCGACCTCGTCCAGGGGCCGGATGGTGGCCGCCGTCCAGAGCAGGGTTCGTATGGGCTCGTTGCCGGGCTCCACGGGCAGATCGTCGTTCTGTACGGGCTGGGGGTCAAGAGACATGGCGCGGCTCCCTTTGCCGAACTCCATGGGTGGCACACACCCTGTTGGTCACCGCACGTCCGCGAGGACGCACGCTTTGTTACATAACACCCCGGTACCGCACCATTGCGCCATCTGGGACAGGCATAAGAGGGGCGTGAGGGCGCCGACCTGGAGAAACGGCCGCCTTCCTGCGGGGTGTGGCGGGGGCGTGTGCCGGGGGCGTGTGCCGGAAACGCGGCGGGCGCCGGTCCGGTGGGGATTCCCACCGGGCCGGCGCCCTGTCGTCCGTGCCCCTGGGGGCGTGGTCCGACTGCGGTGTTACGAGGGGAGGATGTTCTCCGCCTGCGGGCCCTTCTGGCCCTGCGTGACGTCGAAGGTGACCTTCTGGCCTTCCTGGAGCTCACGGAAGCCCGACGTCGCGATGTTCGAGTAGTGCGCGAAGACGTCGGGGCCGCCGCCGTCCTGCGCGATGAAGCCGAAGCCCTTTTCCGAGTTGAACCACTTCACTGTGCCACTGGCCATGCCGAAAACTCCGAATCTGGGACGCAAGGTTCCCGCACGGTACGGAAACCCGGAGGTGATCGCCTTGGTCCGCAGAGACGCTGAACAGCACAAACGCCCGTGACTGCACGTCACGGGCGAGCGGTACTTCGGAACCACGACAGCTGATCAAGACGCTACATGGCCGGACGCGATACAGCCACAGAAACGACCAACTCTTGCGTCCGTGCCGCCTGTCCGGCCACTTCCAGCCCCGTCCAGCCATCCGTATCGTCCGAATATTCGGATTTTTACCAGCGCGGATGGATCGACGCCCTCAGCCGTCGGTCGTACAGCTCCTGAACGGCGTCGAGCGTCGCCTCCGGCAGCGGGGCGAGCGCGGCGGCCGCTCCGTTGGCGCGTGCCTGTGCCACGGAACGGGCGCCGGGGATGACGCTGGTGACGCCCGGCTGCTGGATGATCCAGCGCAGCGCGGTCTGCGCCGGGGTCGCACCCTCGGGGGCCAGTTCGCCGAATTCGGCGGCGGCTGCGAGACCCGTCTCGAAGTCGATGCCGGAGAACGTCTCGCCCTGGTCGAAGGCCTCGCCGTGCCGGTTGAACGTGCGGTGGTCGTCGGCGGCGAAGACCGTGTCCTTGGTGTACTTCCCGGTCAGCAGCCCGGAGGCGAGCGGGACGCGCGCGACGATGCCGACGCCGGCGGCGCGCGCCGCGGGCAGCACCTCTTCGAGCGGCTTGAGCCGGAACGGGTTGAGGATGATCTGTACGCTCGCCACGCCCGGCCTGGCGATGGCGGCGAGCGCCTCGGCGCAGGTCTCGACACTGACCGCGTAGGCGGCGATCCGCCGCTCGGCGACGAGGGTGTCGAGCGCGCCGAAGACCGCGTCGGTCGCGTAGGCGGCCGTGGGCGGGCAGTGCAGCTGCACCAGATCGAGGGTGTCCAAGCCCAGGTTGGTCCGTGAGCGGTCGTTCCACGCCCGGAAGTTGTCGAGGGAGTAGTTCTCCGTCAGCTGTTCGGCCCTGCGGCCCATCTTGGTGGCGACGAAGATCCCGGCGTCCGGGCGCTCCTTGAGGTAGCGGCCGATCAGCTGCTCGCTGCGGCCGTCGCCGTACACGTCGGCGGTGTCGAAGAAGGTCACGCCCGACTCGACGGCGGCGTCGAGGACGGCGAAGGCGTCCGCCTCGCTGACATCGCCCCAGTCGGCGCCCAGTTGCCAGGTGCCCAGTCCGACGACCGAGACATCACGCTTTGTCCTGCCCAGTACACGTTGCTCCATGGCGGGCAGCCTACGTGGCCGGGAAGCAGCCGCCCGAACGGGCGGCCGACATTGATTTTGCAGGCTCTGCACTTTTGCGTACTCTGCAACATGTGGTGAACAAGGGGCCCGGACCCGGTCTGCGCGAGCGCAAGAAGCTCGCGACGCGTACCGCTCTCGCCGAGGCGGCGGTACGGCTCGCGGCGGAACACGGCGCGGAGAACGTGACCGTCGAGGCGATCAGCGAGGCGGCCGGCGTATCGGCGCGCACGTTCTTCAACTACTTCGACAGCCACGACGACGCGTTCGTGATGATCGACCGCGAGGTCGGCGAGCGGATCCGGCGCGCCGTGCGCGATGCGCCGGCGGCGCTGTCGCCGCTCGAAGCCGTACGCGGCGCGTTCGCCGCCGAACTGGCCGACGTGGCGGAGCGCCACGAGATATGGAATCTGCGCGCCCAGGTCCTCCAGCGCTCCCCGCATCTGCTGGTGCGCGGGCTCGGTGTGCACATGGCCGAGGAGCTGGAGCTGGCCGAGGCGATCCAGACCCGGCTCGGTGACGCCGGTCCCACGGCGCCCGATCTCTATCCGAGGCTGCTGGCCGCCGTCGCCGGCACCGCCGTACGGGTCAGCGTCGAGCACTGGTCGGCGCGCGCCCCCGACGCCGCTTTCCCGGACGTGTTCCAGGAGACCTTCGACCGGCTGGCCGCCGGTCTCACCCCCTGACCGCGCTCTCCCGCGCACCCGACCATGGACCGAAGAAGAAGGACAACGTGACCGCTATCGAGGCGCCGGAAGAGACGCCTACCGCCATGTCCAACCGCCAGATACTCCAGGCGATGTCCGGACTCATGGCAGGAATGTTCGTCGCCATCCTGGCCAGTACCGTCGTGGCCAACGCGCTGCCCCGGATCATCGCCGACCTCGGCGCCAGCCAGTCCTCGTACACCTGGGTCGTCACCGCCGAGCTGCTGGCCATGACGGCGACCGTGCCGCTGTGGGGCAAGCTCTCCGACCTCTTCAACAAGAAGCTGCTGCTGCAGCTGTCGCTGTGCATGTTCGTCGCCGGTTCGCTGCTGGCCGGCTTCTCGCAGGGCGTCGGGCTGCTCATCTTCAGCCGTGTCGTCCAGGGCGCGGGCGCCGGCGGTCTCACCGCGCTCGCCCAGGTCGTCATGGCGGCGGTCATCCCGCCGCGCCGGCTCGGCAAGTACTCCGGCATCTTCGGCGCCGTCTTCGCCGTCGGCACCGTCGCCGGCCCGCTGATCGGCGGGGTGCTGGTCGACACGTCATGGCTGGGCTGGCGCTGGTGCTTCTTCATCGGCGTGCCCTTCGCGCTGGCCGCCATCCTGCTGCTCCAGCGCACGCTTCAGCTGCCCACCACCCGGCGCGAGGTCAAGATCGACTTCCTGGGTGCCTTCCTGATCATCGCCGGGGTCTGCTCGCTGCTCATCTGGACGACCCTCGCGGGCAACCAGTTCGACTGGGCGTCCTGGCAGACGGCCGCGCTGACCGGCGCGGGTGTCGTCCTGCTGGTGGCCGCCGTGCTGGTGGAGATGCGCGTCCCCGAGCCGATCATCCCGCTGACCATCTTCCGCAACCGCACCATCACGCTGACCACGGTCGCGAGCCTGCTGGTCGGTGTGGCCATGTTCGGCGGCACCGTCTTCCTCTCGCAGTACTTCCAGATATCGCTGGGCAAGTCCCCGACGGTGGCCGGGCTGATGAGCCTGCCGATGATCCTCGGTCTGCTGGTGTCCTCGACCGTCGCCGGGCAGATCATCAGCGCCACGGGGAAGTGGAAGCGGTACCTGGTCGCGGGCGCCGTGATCATGACCGTGGGTCTCGGACTGCTGTCGACCATCGGCGCCGACACCGGCTTCGGCACCCTCAGCCTCTACATGGCGATCCTCGGCATCGGGATCGGCATGCTGATGCAGAACCTGGTGCTCGCGGCGCAGAACGACGTACCGGCTGCCCAGCTCGGCTCGGCCACGTCCGTCCTGTCGTTCTTCCGGAGCATGGGCGGCACGATCGGCACCAGCGTGCTGGGCGCCGTGCTCGCCAACCGGGTGTCGGCCGAGATGGCCAAGAGCCTCGGCGAGTCGGGACAGACGCAGTCCGGCGGTTCCGGCAGCGGCGCCGTGCCCGACCTGTCCAAGCTCCCCGCCGCCATGCGCGAGATCGTGGAGCATGCCTACGGTGTGGCGACGGCCGATCTGTTCCTGGTCGCGGCGCCGTTCGCGCTGCTCGCCCTGATCACAGTGGTCTTCATCAAGGAGAAGCCGCTGAAGACCACCAACGGTATGCAGCGGCTGGCCGAGGAGGAGGCGGAGACCGCTCCGCCGGCGCCAGTAGGCTGAGGGCGTCGATCCGGCCGTGGTCCGTTCGTACAGAGGGTGAGAGCCGGAGAAACCGGCACCACGGCGGAGGAGGACCACCATGAAGCAGTATCTGCTCAGCGTCATGCAGCCCGGAGGGGAGCCGCCGGCGCCCGAGGTGCTGGCGGACATCGGCCGTAATCTCGACGCCTTCCACGCGGAGCTGAAGGCCGCGGGGGCGTGGGTCTTCGCGGGTGGACTGCACTCCCCCGAGACGGCGACCGTCGTACGGTCGCACGGCACGGAGACCCTGGTCACCGACGGCCCGTACACCGAGAGCAAGGAATTCCTCGGCGGCCTGTGCATCGTCAACGCGCCCGATCTCGACGCCGCGCTGGCCTGGGGACGCAAGGCGGCGCTCGCGACCACCCTGCCCATCGAGGTCCGCCCGTTCCACGGCGGGACCGGGGCTTGATGGCATCCGGTCGGGCGGTGGGCGCCCGGGAGGCCGAAAGGGTCTTCCGGGCCGCCTACGGCCGCGCGGTGGCCGTCCTGGTCCGGGTCTTCGGTGACATCGACATCGCCGAGGAAGCGGTCCAGGACGCGTTCACCACGGCCCTCGAACGGTGGCCCGCCGACGGGCTGCCGCCGAGCCCGGCCGGCTGGATCGTCACCACCGCCAAGAACCGCGCGATCGACCGGCTGCGCCGCGAGTCGTCCCGCACCGACCGGCACCTCCAGGCGGCCCTGCTGCACGCCCGCGACGAACCGGCCGACGAGGGGCCCGTACGGGACGACCGGCTGCGGCTGATCTTCACCTGCTGCCATCCCGCCCTGTCCGAGCAGGCCCGGGTCGCGCTGACGCTGCGGCTGCTCGGCGGGCTCACCACGGCCGAGATCGCGCGGGCGTTCCTGGTCCCCGAGCCGACCATGGCCCAGCGGCTGGTGCGGGCCAAGGCCAAGATCAGGGACGCCGGGATCCCGTACCGGATCCCGGCCGAGGCCGATCTGCCCGAGCGGGTACGCGGCGTGCTGGCCGTGGTGTACCTGATCTTCAACGAGGGCTACGCGGCCAGCTCGGGCGACGACCTGATCCGCGAGGACCTGTCCACGGAGGCCGTCCGGCTCGGCCGGCTGCTGGCCGACCTGCTGCCGGACGACCCGGAGGTCATGGGCCTGCTGGCGCTGATGCTGCTCATCGAGTCCCGCCGGCCGGCCCGCACCGCCCCTGACGTGGGTCTGGTGCCGCTGGCCGAGCAGGACAGGAGCCGGTGGGACGGCGCGCTGATCGCCGAGGGCCAGGCGCTGGCGCGGCGGTGCGTCGAGGGCGGCCGGCCGGGCCCGTACCAGATCCAGGCGGCGGTCAACGCGGTGCACAGCGAGGCACCCACCGTGGCGGACACGGACTGGGAGCAGATCCTGCGGCTCTACGACCAGCTGCTGGTCCTCAGCCCGAGCCCGGTCGTGGCGCTCAACCGGGCAGTCGCCGTGGCCGAGGTCGAAGGGCCGCGGACCGCGCTGGCGCTCGTGGACGCCCTCGATCTGGACGGCTACCACGCCTTCCACGCCGTCCGCGCCGACCTGCTGCGCCGGCTGGGCCGGATCCCGGAGGCGGCGGCCGCGTACGACGCGGCGCGTGCGCACACACGCAACGCGGCGGAGCGGGACTTCCTGCGGCGCAGCCGGGCCTCGCTGACGATGCGCCGGCCGCGTCCGGACAGCGGCTGACTCCCGCTCGGACGCTCGGACGCTCAGCCGGGCAGCCGAGTTGTCCGGCCGCCGGCTCCCGCGAGCAGCAGGGCGCGGGTGAGGACGCCGAGGGCCGCGGTGCAGAGCAGGGTGCGGGCGATGTTGGTCGTGGCCCAGGTGGACCTGAAGTCGTCGACGACGGAGAAGTCAGTGATCCGGCCGGGGTCTCCGGCGGCGGCCAGCTCGTCGTTGAGCGGGATGTCCACGGCGAAGGTGATGATCAGGGCCATGAGATAGAGCGCGGCCGCCGCCCCGGCCCAGCGGGCGACCGGACGCCGGCCACCGACGTGTGCCAGCACGGCCGCCAGGGCCGTCACCACCAGCGCGGCACTGAAGACCAGCATGAACAGTCCGCTGCCGTCGATGGCCGCGTTGAAGTTCTGCATGGCCTCGGCGTACGTACGGTCGTCGGTGTGCGCGAGGCCGGGCATCACGGAAATGTCGAAGGCGAAGAAGAGGCCCGCCATCAGCCCCGTCGTCACGGTGGCGATCGTCAGCAGCGGCACGGTGGCGCGGGCCTGCCGTCGCGGGGTGGTGGTGGGCGTGGTCGGCGTGGTCGTCCGGTCGAAGCTCATGGAGCCAGTCAAGTGCGGCCCGGGACGCGGGAACATGGCCCCGGATCTCAGGTCCATGTTCCCGCGTCCAACCGCCCGCATGTCCAACCGCGTCCGGAGCCCCGTCGTGCCGGCCGGGACCGCCGTCAGCGCGGGGCGAGCACCTGCGCGTTGCCGCGCGGCGCGCTCACACCCAGATTCTGGTGAATCTCCAGCGTCGCCGTGGACCGGTTCAGGGTGATGTAGTGCAGCCCGGGTGCGCCCTCGGCCAGGAGCCGTTCGGCCATGGCCGTCGCGTACTCCACACCGATGCGATGACCCGCTTCCGCGTCGCCGCGCGCCGCCTCCAGCCGCTCGGCCAGCTCGGCGGGGAAGCGCGCGTCGCTCAGTTCGGCGAAGCGCTTGATCTGCCGCGCGTCGGTGGCCGGCATGATCTCCGGGATGATCGGGGTCGTGCAGCCCGTCGCGGCGATCCGGTCCCGCAGCCGCAGGTAGTCGTCCACGTCGAAGAACATCTGGGTGATGGCGTAGTCGGCGCCCGCCCGGCACTTGGCGACGAAGTGGCGCACGTCGCTGTCCCAGTCGGGCGAGCGCGGATGGCGCTCGGGGAAGGCCGCGACGCCGACCGTGAAGTCGCCCAACTCCCTGATGAGGGTGACCAGTTCGCTGGCCTGGGCGAAGCCTTCCGGATGGCGCACCCACTCGGCGCGCGGGTCGCCCGGCGGGTCGCCGCGCAGGGCGAGGACATCCCGGATGCCGGCGTCCGCGTACTGGCCGACGATATGGCGCAGTTCGGCGACGGAGTGGCCGACGGCCGTGAGGTGGGCGACGGGGCGCAGTGTGGTCTCGGCGGCGATGCGCTTGGTCACGTCGATCGTCCGGTCACGCGACGAGCCGCCGGCGCCGTAGGTCACGGAGACGAAGGAAGGGGCGAGGGGCTCGATGCGCCGGATCGCGTTCCAGAGCGTGCGCTCGCCGGCCTCGGTCTTCGGCGGGAAGAACTCGAAGGAGTACGAGCGCCCGCCCCCGGCCAGCAGGGCGCGCAGCCCCGGCCCCCGGTCGTGCGGACGGTCTGTGGTCTCTGCCGCCATGGCAGGGTTCCTCCCTGGATTCGCGCCGCGCTCCGCCGTCTCGGACGGTGCTCGTGCGCACACACTAACCGTGATGGGCGCGCGGGCAGCGGAGCTGTCCAGAAACGGTCGTTCCCGGTGGCCCGGGAACGACCGTACGGGCTCCAGGGGGCGCCGTGGGGCACCCGGTCAGCCGTGCCACACCCCGGTGGCGGCAGCGTCGCGGGCGAAGTCCGCGAAGTCACGAGGCTCGCGCCCGAGGACTTCGCGCACGTCCTCGGTGACGTGAGCGTTGCGGCCGTCGAGGATCAGCCCGAACAGCTCGGCGAAGTCGGCGGGCAGCCCGTTCCGCACCAGCTCGGCCCGGTAGTCGTCGAGGGTGACCGGGATGTACGTGATGTCGCGTCCGGTGGCCTTGGACAGCTCGGCCGCGACGTCGCCGGAGCTGAGCAGCCGGGGCCCGGAGAGTTCGTACGTCCTGCCGATGTGCCGGTCGTCGGTGAGCGCGGCCGTCACGACGTCGGCGATGTCGTCGGCGTCGACGAACGGCTCGACGGCGTCCCCGGTCGGCAGGGCCAGCTCACCGGCGCGTACGGGCTCCAGGAAGAAGCTCTCGCTGAAGTTCTGGGCGAACCAGTTCGCCCGGACCACCGTCCAGTCGGCGCCGGACTCCTTCATCCGGTCCTCCGACGCGTGCGCGCCCTCCTCGCCGCGGCCGGAGAGCAGCACCAGCCTGCGGGCGCCGCTCGCCACGGCGCGTTCGGCGAAGGCGCCGACCGCTTCGGCGGCGCCGGGGAAGCCGAGGTCCGGGTAGTAGGTGACGTAGACGGCGCCGATGCCCTCCAGCGCCGCAGCCCAGGTGTCCGGTTCCTCCCAGACGAAGGGGCGCGCCGCGCCGCGCGAGCCGATCCGCACCGGGATGTGCCGCGCGGTGAGGCGGTCGGCGACCCGGCGACCGGTCTTGCCGGTGCCGCCGATCACCAGGGTGTGGGTGTGGTGTGCGGTGTTCGGAATCTGCTGTGTTTCGGTCATGCGTCCAGTCAAGTGCCGGGCCGCCCGGCGGCCCATGGCCACGAAGCTCAGCTCCATACGCGTGCGTCCACGCGGCTGCCGGCGGCGGCCCGGCCCTCGTCAGGCGTCGTGGCGCAGCGGGGTGAGCTGTTCGATGTCGTAGCGCACCCGCAGGTCGGCGATGGCCTCGGGATCCGGCGGCCGGTCCTCCTTGAGGATGTCCAGCAGCTCCTCGAAGTACCGTTCGTGGTCGGTGGGCGGTGACGCCTGGAAGAACATCGTGGCCGGGCTGTCGCCCCGGTTGGCGAAGGCGTGCGGACAGCCCGGCGGTACGACGATGACCGTGCCCCTGGTGGCCCGTACCGCCTTGAGTCCTGACTCCGACTCCCAGTGCCGCCAGTCGCCGGTCAGGACGCGCGGCTCGAAGGCCAGTACGTCCAGTTCGCCGTCGAGGACGTAGAACAGTTCCTCGCTGTGGGTGTGCCGGTGGGCGCCGACGTCGAAGCCCGGGGGGACGACGACCTCGAAGCTGGAGGAGACCCGGGAGTGCTCGCCGGTGACCTTGAAGGTCACTTCCTGGGCCGCCGTCCGGATGGTGGTTCCGGCGCCCGGCGGCACCACAAGCCCCTCGGTGGCGCGAGCCCCTGTCGTCGCTCCGGTCGGTGTGGGACGGGTGGCTGTCAGGTCGGTCATCCGGCGCTCCCCGCGGTGTCCCAGGTGACGGGCAGGGTCTCGGGGCCCCGGATGAGCGCGCCCCTGCGCCAGCGGACCTCCTCGGGCGGTACGGCGAGGCGCAGCCCCGGCAGCCGGTCCAGCAGGGTGGCGAGGGTGATCCTCGACTCCAGCCTGGCCAGCATCGGGCCCACGCAGTAGTGCGGGCCGTGGCCGAAGGCGAGGTGCGGGGTCGGACCACGGTCGAAGTCGAGCCGTTCGGGGTCGGCGAAGACGTCCGGGTCCCGGTTGGCGGTGAGGTACGAGGCGTAGACGGCCTCGCCAGGGCTGATCCGTACGCCGCTGACGGTGACGTCCTCCATGGCGATACGGGCCAGGCCCACTCCGTTGCGGTGCGGGATGAAGCGCAGGAGTTCCTCGATGGCCGCGGGCATCAGGGCTGGTTCGGCGCGCAGCCGGGCCAGCTGCTCGGGGTGGGTGAGCAGGGCGTAGAGCATGTTGGCGCTGTTGTTGGTCACCGCGTGCGCGCCGCTGACCTGGATGAGGACGGCCAGCGCGACGGCTTCGGCGAGGGTCAGCTCGTCGGCCGCCACGGCCTGCGAGAGCTGCGCGGCGAGATCGTCGTCCTCGGTGGCCCGGGGGCGGCCCAGCAGCTCGGTGAAGTAGCCGCCGATCTCCTCCTTGGCCTGGTCGCTGTGGGCGCGGCCGTGCGCCGACGACAGGATCGAGGAGGTCCAGCCGCGCATCAGGTGGCGGTCCTGCTCGGGGACGCCCATGATCTCGCTGACCACGGCGAGCGGGAAGGGCCCGTTGACATGGGTCATCAGGTCGGCGGGCGCGCCCTCGCGCTCCATGGCGTCCACCAGCTCGTCCATGATCCGCTGGGCGCGCAGCTCGACCCGGGCGACGCTGCGGGAGGTGAACGCCTTGGCGACCGAGCGGCGCAGCCGCGTGTGGTCGGGCGGGTCGGCGAAGCCCACGGCGCCGTCGAGCGGAATGAAGTGCGGGGCCAGCCGGGTGACGGAGCGTCCGACGACGGCCTGCCGGCTGAAGCGCAGGTCGTTGGTGACGGCCTTGACGTCCTCGTAGCGGGTGACGAGCCAGGCGTACCCCTCCCCGTTGGGGAGCCGGATCCGGGTGATCGGATCCTCGCGCAGCATGTCGTCGAGGAACGGGTCGAAGTCGAGGCCCGGCAGGTCGGGTACGGCCCAGAAGCGTACCGGCGCCGTCTCTCCGGTCGGGGTTGTCTCGTCGGTCGTGCTTGTCATCGTCAGCTCACCGGTTCGGTCGCGGGGGTCTCTTCTGGTCTTCGGACGGGCGTGGTCAGAACTTGACGGTCCGTCAGGGTGAGTCCTGCCGCGGTGTCCGTGGTCCACCTGCCGAGGCCCATCTCGGCGGTGATGCCGGGCCCGAAGCCGGCGATGATGCCCTGGGCCCCGTCGCTCACGCCGCCCTCGTCGAAGAGCCTGCGGACGGCGTCGAGGACGACGGCGCTGGCGATGTTCCCGTACTCGGTGAGCGTGGCCCTGCTGAACCGGAAGGCCTCGGGAGGGACTTCGAGGTAGTGGCTGAGGTCGTCGAGGATGCGCGGGCCGCCTGCGTGGATGATGTAGAAGTCGAGTCCGGTGGCGTCCCAGCCGTGTTCGGCCGCCATCGCGCGCAGCGCGGGCGCCAGCGGTTCCATCGTGCCGGGCACCCGCTTGTCCAGCAGGAAGTGGAAGCCGGTGGCGCGGACGCTGTAGGCGATCCAGTCGGTGGTGTCGGGCACCAGGTGGGAGGCGTTGCGCTCCAGCGCGATTCCGGTGCCGCCCTTGCCGCGTACGACGGCGGCGGCGACGGCGTCCCCGAACAGCCCGTTGGACAGCAGCGAGCCGACGCCGAGGTCCGCGGGCTGGTAGCAGAGGGAGCAGAACTCACAGGCCACGATGAGGACGTTGGCCTCGGGGTAGGCCGCGCAGAAGTCGTGCGCCCTGTTGATGGCGGCGCCGCCCGCCGCGCAGCCGAGCTGGGCGATCGGGAGCTGACGGGTGTGGCTGGGGAAGCCCATGGTGTTGATGAGCCAGGCCGTCAGCGAGGGCATCATGAAACCCGTGCAGGACACATAGACAATCATGTCGATGTCCTGCGCACGCAACTCGGCATGGCGGAGTGCGTCGTTGACGACGGCGGGCACCCGCGACTTCGCCTCGGCCTCGTAGAGCCGGTTGCGGTCCTCGAAACCGGGGTGCTTCAGCGTCTCCTCGATGGGCTGCACGAGATGCCGCTTCGCTACTCCGGTGTTGGCGATCAGCCTTAGCGCCAGCGGGAGTTGAGGGTGGTCCGGATGCAGCGAGCGTGCGAGGTCGAGCGTGTCTTCCATTGTGATCACATGCTCAGGAACAGAGACTGCGGGTTTGCACAGGGTCGCCACGACACGCTCTCCTTCGTTGGTTCATGGTGAATTGCGGCCCGACTCCGGCCCACACTCCGGGCTGCTCCGGCAGCCCGCAACCCGGGGCTCGTGCCGGTACGGCTCCGCTCGGGTGACTACGCAGCGTGCGCGCGTGGCGGGCGTGACACCAGGTAAGACATGGAGACGGAGATCCGACCAGCCATCCCCACGAGTGGTTCCGGCACGCAGAGTGACCGCCGGGCGACCGCAGTCACCGAGCACCGGGAGACCCGCAGCCATGACGAGTGAACCGATGACCGAGCAGGTGCCGGCGGAGGGACCCGCCGCCGTCTCCTGTCCCGTCGCGCACACCCGGCCCGCCGCACACAGCTGGCCCCTGGACGACCTGCCGGCGCTGGACTTCGATCCGCTGCTGTCCGACCTGCTCGCCCACGAGCCGGTCGCCCGGGTCAGTCTGCCGTTCGGCGCGGAGCGCGTGGCATGGCTGGTGACGCGGTACGAGGACGTCAGAACGGTCACGTCCGACCCGCGGTTCAGCCGCAGCGCCCTGCTGGAGCGCGAGGTGACCGGCGCGACGGGCCATCGGGTGGCGTCCAAGGCGGCGCTGAACTACGCCGATCCGCCGTACCACACCAAGCTGCGCAAGGTGGTGACCCGGGCCTTCACCGGCCACAACACCAAGCGGCTGCGGCCGCTGGCGCAGCGCACCGCCGACGAGCTGTTCGACGCGATGGAGCGGCAGGGTCCGCCGGCCGATCTGATGGAGCGGCTGCACGGCCCCTTCCCGCTGGCCGTGGTGTGCGACCTGCTGGGTGTGCCGCACGACGAGCGGGCGCGGTTCGCCGCGTGGCCGGACCTGGTCCTCTCGTCGGGTCCAGGGCCCGAGCGCAGCAAGGCGGCCAAGGCCCAGATCAAGGAGTACGTCGAGGAGCTGCTGGCGAGACGGCGTGCGGAGCCGGCCGAGGATCTGGCGGGGGTGCTCGCCGAGGCGCTGGCGCAGGGTGAGATCACGGCCGAGGAGGCGGTGTCGCTGGCGACGGCGGTGCTGGTCAGCGGCGCGCACGCGGTCCGCAACAACAGCGCCAACATGGTGTATCTGCTGCTGACCCGGCCGGAGCTGATGGCGCGTCTGCGGGCCGAACCCGGACTGTTGCCGCAGGCGGTGGACGAACTGCTGCGCTACATCCCGCACCGCAACGGGGTCGGGCTGCCGCGTATCGCCACCGAGGACGTGGAGATCGGCGGGGTGCTGATCCGGGCGGGTGACGCCGTGTACGCGTCGTACCTGGCCGCGAACCGCGATCCGGCGGTCTTCGCCGAGCCGGACTCCGTCGACTTCGACCGGCAGGGCGTCGCGCACATGGCGTTCGGCCACGGCCCGCACCACTGCATGGGCGCGATGCTCAGCCGGATGGAGTCCGAGGTGATGATCGCCGGTCTCCTGACCCGCTTCCCGGAGCTGCGGCTGACCGGTCCTGCCGGGAGTACGCCCTGGCAGCGCAAGGGGCTCATCCGCGGGCCGAAATCACTGGTGGTCAGCTGGTAGCCGGGAGGCGGAACTCCACGCGCGGTGTGAGAACGGATCGGTCGGGCACCCGAAAATTTAGCCCGGTACGCCGTGCCGGGCTGTTCGCCGCCGACAGGGAGTTTTTGATGGTTCCGGCCAACATATTCGTCATGGGGCTCGACGACCTCAACAAGGAGACGCTGGAAAGGGTGCCGGGCGCCGACCGGTACCGTTTCCGGCCCTTGCTGACGATCGAGGAGTTGCAGTTCGGCGACATCGACATCGCCGGACTGCTGGCCAAGGCGGAGAAGCAGCTGGATGATTTCGACGGCCCGGTCGACGCCATTGTGGGCTACTGGGATTTCCCGGTGAGTTCGCTGGTCCCGATCCTGTGTGAGAAGTACGGGCTGCGGAGCACGAGCCTGGAGTCGATCATCAAGTGCGAGCACAAGTACTGGAGCCGCCTCGAACAGCAAAAGGTCATCAGCGAGATCCCCGGCTTCGGGATTGTCGACCTCGAAGGCGAGGCGGCCGTTCCCGAAGGGCTGCGCTATCCGCTCTGGCTGAAGCCGGTCAAGTCCTTCTCCTCCGATCTGGCCTTCGGGGTCGACGACGAGAAGGAGTTCCAGGAGGCCGTCGCCGAGATACGTGACGGTATTTCCCGTATCGGCGAGCCCTTCGAGACGGTCCTGAGCCATCTGCACATTCCCGCCGAGATCTCCGAGGTCGGCGGTCAGGCCTGTCTGGCGGAAGAAGCCCTGACGGGGGCACAGGTGGCGGTCGAGGGGTATGTGTACGACGGCGAGGTGACGGTGTACGGGGCGCTCGACTCCCTCACCTATCCGGACAGCGCCTGCTTTCTGCGCCACCAGTATCCGTCCAGCCTGCCCGACGGTGTGGTCCAGCGGCTCAAGGACATCTCGGTCCGGGTGATCCAGCAGATCGGACTCAACTCGGTGACCTTCAGCATCGAGTACTTCTACAACGCGGAGACCGACGAGATCGGTCTGCTGGAGATCAATCCCCGGCATTCCCAGTCACATGCCGAAATGTTCGAGTACGTGGACGGTGTGTCCAACCATCACTGCATGCTGCGGCTCGCCCTCGGTGACGCTCCTCATATGCCGGACGAGAAGGGGCCGTACGAGGTCGCGGCCAAGTGGTACTACCGCCGGTTCGAGGACGGCGTGGCGCGCCGTGTCCCCGACGCCGACGAAATCAAGCGGATCGAGGCGGAGATCCCCGGCGTGACCATCGACGTCGTTCCTGAGCCGGGCCAGCGACTCTCCGACATGCCGGGACAGGACAGTTACAGCTTCGAGCTGGCGCACCTCTTCATCGGCGCGGCGAGCGAGGCCGATCTCTGCGCCAAGTACGAACGGTGCGTCGAAATGATGAATTTCGAGATCGACGGCGGAACGACAGAAGGAGATGAGTCACGGTAATGCGTTCGGTGACCGACCTGCCCCACCCCGTCAAGGAAGAGGAGCACGTCTGGATCCCCGTCTCGGACGGCATCCGGCTCTCCGCGCACGTGTGGCGGCCGGTGTCGTCGGACGACGACCCGGTGCCCGCGGTGCTGGAGTACATCCCGTACCGCAAGCGGGACCTGTCCTCGGTCCGGGACTCCATTCACCACCCGTACATGGCGGGGCACGGGTACGCCTGTGTCCGGGTCGACATCCGGGGCACGGGCGAGTCCGAGGGCGTCCTCCTCGACGAGTACCTGGAGACGGAGCAGCGCGACGCCGAGCATGTGCTGGCCTGGCTCGCCGAGCAGCCGTGGTGCGACGGGCGGCTCGGCATGATGGGCATCTCCTGGGGTGCTTTCAGCGCGCTCCAGGTGGCCGCCCGGCGCCCGCCGGGGCTCCAGGCGATCGTCATCGCGTCGTTCACCGACGACCGGTACGCCGACGACATGCACTACATGGGCGGCTGCATGCTGTCCGACAACCTCGCAGAGGCGGGCACGATGTTCGCCTACGCCACCTGTCCCCCCGACCCCGCACTGGTGGGTGACCGGTGGCGGGAGATGTGGCTGGAGCGGCTGGAGGGCAGCGGTCCGTGGGTGGCCGAGTGGCTGCGCCACCAGCAGCGCGACGACTACTGGCGCCACGCCTCGGTGTGTGAGGACTACCCGGCGGTGGAGTGCGCCGTGCTGGCGTCCAGCGGCTGGGCGGACGGCTACTCCAACGCGGTGAGCCGGGTGCTGGAGCATCTTGACGCGCCGCGCAAGGGGCTGATCGGTCCGTGGTCGCACAAGTTCCCCCATCTCGGGGAGCCGGGCCCGGCGATCGGCTATCTGCAGGAAGTCGTGCGGTGGTGGGACCACTGGCTGAAGGACGTTGACAACGGGGCCATGGACGGTCCGATGCTGCGGACGTACATGCAGGACAGCGTGCCGCCTTCGACCTCGTACGAGGAGCGTCCCGGGCGCTGGGTGAGCGAGGCCGAGTGGCCGTCGCCGAAGATCGAGCGGATCAGCACCTCGCTGGCGCCGCACCGGATCGCCGGGCCCGACGAGGAGGTCCCCGAGTCGGTCCTGTCCGTCCAGTCGCCGCTGTCGGTCGGGCAGTTCGCCGGCAAGTGGGCGTCGTACAACGCGCCGCCGGACCTGCCCTACGACCAGCGCGAGGAGGACGGCGGTTCGCTCGTCTTCGACAGCGACGAGCTGACGGAGCGGCTGGAGATCCTCGGCGCACCCACCGTCGAGCTCGACGTCGCGGTGAACGAGCCGGTCGCGATGATCGCGGCGCGACTGTCGGACGTCGCCCCGGACGGCCGGGCGACCAGGGTCAGTTACGGGCTGCTGAACCTCACCCACCGCTCAGGACTCGACGCGCCCGAGCCGCTCGAACCGGGCCGCCGCTACCGGGTGCAGGTGCAACTCAACGGTGTGGCTCAGGCGTTCCCGCCGGGACACCGCGTCCGGCTCTCGCTCTCGACGTCGTACTGGCCGCTCGCCTGGCCGCCGCCCCGGCCCGTGCGGCTGTCCGTGTACACGGGGCACAGCTCGCTGTCGCTGCCGGTACGTCCCGTGGACGGCGCCGACCACGACGGCGGACGGCCGTTCGGCGAGCCCGAGGGGGCGCCGCCGATCACCACCACGCTGAAGCAGCCGCCGGAGCAGCGCTGGACGGTCTCCCGTGACCTGGTGAACTACCACTCGGCGCTGGAGATCGTCAAGGACAACGGGGTCACCCACTACGACGACATCAACCTCGACGCGGGCAAGCGGGCCTTCGAGCGGTACTCCTCGGTCGCCGACGACTTCTCCTCCGTACGGGGCGAGTCGACGTGGACGATGACGTTCGGCCGCGACGAGTGGCAGACGCGTACCGTCACCAGCACGGAACTCACCTCCGACGAGCACGAGTTCCGGCTGCATGCCACGCTCGACGCGTACGAGGGGGCCCAGCGGGTGTTCTCGCGGAACTGGAGCCTCGCCTTCCCGCGCGAGCTGTGCTGACCGGGTACGCCGCGCCGGTCAGCCGGTCCTGTGCCGCTGCGCGTCGACGCGTTTGAAGGTCAGTCCCAGCCCCGGCGCCCCTGAGGCGCCGGGGCTGACGGCACCGCCCGCCGGGTCGAGCACTCCGTCGAAGAAGTCGCTCTCGACGCGCACATGGTCGTGGAACCACTCCAGGTGCCGGACGTTGGGGACGGCCGCCGCCACCTGCGCGTGGAGCTGGGGCGCGCGGTGGCCCGAGATCTCCAGGCCGTGCGCCTCGGCGACGGCGGCGACGCGAAGCCAGCCGGTGATGCCGCCGCAGCGGGTGACATCGGCCTGGAGGCAGTCGACGGCGCGTGCGTCGGCCATCCGGGCGAAGTAGGGCAGGTCGTGGCCGTGTCCGCCGGCGGTGACCTCGGCGGTGACGGAGTCACGGATCTCGCGGAGCCCCGGCAGGTCGTCCGAAGGAACTGGTTCCTCGAACCAGCTGACGACGTCGTCGGCGAACGCCTCGGCGACCCTGACCGCCTGCTTGCGGCTGTACGCGCCGGCCGCGTCGACGTACAGTTCGCACTCGTCGCCGACGATCTGGCGTGCCAGATGGATCCGGTCGAGGTCGCGCTGGGGCGCGCCGCCCCAGGACTCGCCGATCCTGATCTTGACGCGTGGGACGGCGAGTTCCTCGGTCCAGCCGCGCAGCTGTTCCTCCAGCTGCCGCAGGCCGTCGCCGACGAAGCCGCCGCTGCCGTAGACCGGGACCCGCGGCCGTACCGAGCCGAGCAGGGCGGCCAGCGGCAGGCCGATGACCCGGGCCTTCAGGTCCCACAGGGCGATGTCGACGGCGGAGAGCGCACAGCCGGCGATCCCGGAGCGGCCCGTGTCGCGCAGCGCGCGGCTCATCGCCCGGTGGGCCGCGGGCACGTCGTACACTCCGCTTCCGGTTACGGTCCCGGCGAGCTGGCCGGTGATCACGGAAGCGACGGCCGGCGGGCCGTACGTCCAGCCGAGGCCGGTGACATCGCCGCTGACGGCTTCGACGAGGACCAGCGTGGTGGCGGTCCACGCGTACGTGCCGTCGGACTCGGGGCGCTCGGTGGGCACGGTGTAGACGGAGACGTCGAGGCGCTCGACCGTGGGTCCTGAACCGGCTGTGGTGTTCATCGTCAGCACATTACCTTCCGTCACCGACCGTCCGGCGTGCGTGACGGCGGCGTGGCCGCCGTACGACGGGTCGGGCGGCGGAGGCCGGACAATGTTCATCGATCTGTAGCGCTGCGGTCTTCCGCTTCCGGGGTCTACGCGCGCAGAATCATCTTTCGCAACTGCCCCGCACCCTCTTCACCCCACCCCCATACGGAGGTTGACGGATGCCCAGAACGCGGATACTCAGATCAAGGAAGTCCCGCCTGCTGCTTGCCGCGACGGCCACGGCGCTCGGCGTCGTCGCGGCAGGACCCGGCCTCTCGGCCACAGCGGCGGCCCCCGTGGCGGCCTCTGCGGCGGCGCCCGCCGCTGCCGCGGCGACGCACCGGGTGCTCTTCGACAACTCCAAGGCCGAACAGGCCGGTAACGCCGACTGGGTCATCAGCAGCAGCCAGCCCGACCCGCTGTCGCAGGACTCCTCGCCGTCGAGCGAGACGGACTGGACCGGCGGGCTGTCCTCCTGGGGCGTGGCGCTCCAGAAGACCGGTGACTACAGCCTCAAGACGCTGCCCAGCGGCAGCACCATCACCTACGGCGGCTCCGGCGCGCTCGACCTGAAGAACTTCGACACGTTCGTGCTGCCCGAGCCGAACATCCGGCTCAGCACGGCCGAGAAGACCGCGGTGCTGAAGTTCGTCCAGGCGGGCGGCGGTCTCTTCTTGATCTCCGACCACAACAACAGCGACCGCAACAACGACGGCTACGACTCCCCCAAGGTCATCAACGACCTGATGACCAGCAACGGCGTCGACAACACCGACCCGTTCGGCTTCTCCGTCGATCTGCTCGACGTCAGCTCCGGTACGCCCAAGGCGATCACCGACAGCTCCAACCCCGTACTGAACGGTGCCTTCGGCAAGGTGACGGGCAGTCTGATCGCCGACGGCACGACGTTCACCCTGAAGCCGGCCGACAATTCGGCGGTCAAGGGCCTGGTCTGGCGTTCCGGTTCCAGCCAGACCGGCACGACCGGGGCGTTCTTCGTGACCAGCACCTTCGGCAGCGGCCGGGTGGCGATCTGGGGCGACAGCTCGCCGGTCGACGACGGCACGGGCGCGTCGGGCGACACGCTGTACGACGGCTGGAACGACTCGTCGGCGACCAACGCCGCCCTCGCGCTCAACGCCACGGCGTGGCTGTCCGGCGAGGGGTCGACCGGTGGCGGTGGAGGCGGCGGGAACGGCGACTGCGCCGCGGGTCAGCTGCTGGCCAACCCCGGTTTCGAGTCGGGTAATTCGGGCTGGAGCGCCACCTCGGGCGTCATCACGTCCAGCACCGGCGAGGCGGCCCACGGCGGTTCGTACAAGGCCTGGCTCAACGGCCACGGCACGGCCAACACCAACACGCTCGCGCAGTCGGTGACCATCCCCGCGGGCTGCGCCGCCTCGCTCAGCTTCTGGCTGCACATCGACTCGGCGGAGACCGGCAGCACCGCCTACGACACCCTCAAGGCGCAGGTGGTGAACAGCTCGGGGACCGTACTCTCCACCCTGGCCACGTACTCCAACACCAACGCCGCCAGTGGCTACACCAAGCGCACCTTCGACCTCAGCGGTTACGCGGGCCAGACGGTCACGGTGAAGTTCACCGGCACCGAAGGCACGAAGCTGAAGACCTCGTTCGTGGTGGACGACGCCGCGCTCGACGTGAGCTGACCGCTCGACGCCGGCTGACCCGCGCTCCCGGTTCGTCGCCGCCCCGGCGGAGGCGGCGGCGAACCGGCCGGGTCAGACGGGGAAGGCCAGTCGGGGATGGGTGCCGTTGAGGTAGTGGTCCCCGATGTCCCGCAGCCGTCGCGCCGCCGGCTGACGGGCCGTCACCATCCGGGCGTTGCGCCAGAACCGGTCGAGGCCGGTGGGCGCCGCCGCCTCGGCGCCCGCCGTCAGTTCGAGCAGCCGGGTGGTGATGCCGGTCGCGGCCTCCGCGCTGACGGCCTCGGCCACCGCCACATGGACGGCGATGTCGCCGCGTTCCTCGACTCCCAACTCCTGTCCTGCGGAGAGCCCGTGGGCGAGGGCCCGGGTCGCCTGGTCGACCACGGCGGCGGCGCTGCGCTCCAGGGTCGCCAACTCGCCGTAGGCGAGCAGTACATAGGGGTCGTGGCTGGGCCGGACCACACTCTCCTCGCCGTCCTCGCCGGCCGGCTGCCAGCTGCCGGGCGCCGACCGCAGCAGGTCCCTGGCCTCGGCCAGCGCCCCCTCCGCGATCCCGAGCGCGGTGTGGACGAGGACCAGCCGGATCGCGAGCGAGGCGAGCGTGGCGGCAGGCGGCACCGCGTGTTCGTCCCGCGGCAGGGCCCCGATCAGCTCCGCGCTGGCCACCGGCACCGCGTCGAACTCCACACTGCCGCCGCCGACGAGCCGCTGCCCGTAGCGCTCGGCGGGCCGGTCGGCGGTGACGCCCGGGTGGGCGGGGTCGACCTGTACGACGAGGACGTCGCCGCTGTCGAGGGTGGCGCCGAGGATCAGCCGGTCGGCGACGCCCACCCCGGCGCCCAGCGTCTCGCGCCCGTGCAGCAGATAGCCGCCGTCCGCCGGAGTCAGGGCGAGGCCGGGATCGGCCTCCGGAAGGTCGAGCGCACCGCCCCAGAGCCACTGCCGCGCGACCGCCTTCTTCTCCAGCCGCTCCGCCGTGTCGGCGGTGCCGAAGAAGCGGCCGCTCCAGGACAACGCGTAGTGCCGGCCGACGAGTTCACCGACCGATCCGTCGGCCGCCGCGATCTCCCTGATGACGGCGCAGCCGGTGCTCCAGTCCGTGCCCCGGCCGCCGGGGCCCGGCGCTGTCAGCAGGGACAGCAGCCCCGCTTCGCGCAGCCGTGCCACCTCGTCGAGCGGCGGTTTCCCTGCCTGGTCACGGGCTGACGCGTCCACGGCGAGGTCGTCGGCGACCTCGCGGGTGACGCGCGGCCAGTTCACTTTCGCGGCTTTCGGGGTCACGTGGTGCCTCCGGGGAGCAGTGCGTCGGACGGCGCCGGCATACCGCTGCCGGAACGCGGTGCGGACAGGGTGCGCAGCAGGGTGCGGGCGACGGAGTCGTTCTGCCGGAACGCCGGGGCGTTGGTGCGCGGCCTGGCGAAGGCGGCGACGGCGCGCCCGTTGGTGGCGTGGCCGAGCGCGATACGGCGGGGGTGTGGTCCGCCGCCGGGGGCCAGGATCCGCCCGTCGGGCAGTACGGTGGCGAGCCGGCCCGAGTGGTAGCCGCCGCTCGCGTCCTCGATGATCTCCTCACCGGCTTCGCCCGCTCCGTACAGCCGGCGCAGCAGCGGGTCTTCCGTACGGTCGAGGGACGGGGTCGGCAGGTACGCCTCGACGAGCGCGGTGGCC
Source organism: Streptomyces sp. NBC_00370 (assembly GCF_036084755.1). NCBI lineage: Bacteria > Bacillati > Actinomycetota > Actinomycetes > Kitasatosporales > Streptomycetaceae > Streptomyces > Streptomyces sp. NBC_00370. Next base: position 7,981,394 of record NZ_CP107968.1, on the reverse strand, counting down.
CTGACGGTGTGTCCGGGTACGGAGGCGCCGGACGCCAGGAAGGTGCCGGTGTGTTCGTCGGTCTCGACGCGCAGTTCCGCGCCGGTGAACCGGACCACGCCCGCCCGGGACAGGGCCAGCAGTTCACGCAGCCGGAAGCCCGGGGGCCCTGAGGCGAGGAAGCTGAAGAAGCCCTGCCACCAGCCGTCGACATGGTCACGAACGGAGTGGGCGGTGAGTCCGCCGGCGGCCACGATCCCCGGCAGCTGGCCGTAGACGGACAGCAGGGCGAGGAAGGCGCCCAGGTCGGCGCTGTGTGCGGGGTCGGCCCTGCGGGCGATGTCCGCGGTGACGTACTGCCGGATGTGCTGCTGGAACGCCTCGGGCGTGGGGAAGGTGAGGCCTGCCAGCGGGTGGTCGAGTGCTTCGAAGTCGAGCCGGTCGGCGGGGTCGGGGACGGCCGCTGCGATCAGGTCGCGCATCGGCTGCCCGTACCAGTCGTGGCTGTCGTAGGCGGCGAGGAAGTCGTCCCAGCTCCACGCGGTGCGGTGCGGGTGGGCGTGGAAGAGTTCGTGGTAGTGGCCGAACCCGATCTCCTTCGCCATCAGCGGCCACAGGTCGGCGCGCAGATCCAGCGGGGCCGGGCGGCCGTCGGCGGCCGGCCGCTCCAGGGTGTCGGGGCCGAAGTAGCGCGGCAGCGGCGGGCGGGGGCCCTGGAGCTGGTAGTCCGTCTTGGAGTGGTACGGCACGCCGCGCCGCGACCCGGCGTGCAGTACGGGTTCACGTCCCGAAGGGAGGTAGCTGAGGGTGCCGTCCGGCTCCTCCCGGAAGCGTCCGCCGCGGCCTTCGGTGAGCAGCGACGTCACGTCGACGAACGCGAGTCCGAGCCCGCGCAGGACGACGTGCTCGCCGGGGGCGATCGCGGACAGGTCGGCGTCGGCGGTGAAGGCGGGCGGTACGTAGACCCTCCCGTGGCGCCGGGCGAAGGCCTCCAGCGCGCTGTGTTCGGGGCGGGGCAGCGAGCCCAGATGCCCCTGGGTGAGGATCACCAGGTCGGCGGTGAGCGGGGCCCGGCGCCCGGCGAGGGTGACGGTCTGCGGCCCGTCGGGCGGCCCGTCCAGGGCGAGTGCGGTGGTGCGGTGGACGCGAACGGTGATGTGCGGCGGCAGCTCGGCGAGCGCCCGGCGCAGGGCCCAGTCCAGATAGGCGCTCTGGGTGCGCCGGGTCGGGAAGTCGGTGGGGGCGAGCCGGGCCAGTTCGGCGCGCACGCCCGGGTCGGCGGGCGGCGTGTGCGGCAGCCGGCGGGCGGCGCGCCCCGAGACGGCGGCCGCCCATTCGGCGAGCGAGGGTCCGGGCCGTATCGGGCCCTCGATGTCACAGCTGCTGTCCGTGAACATGGTGACGTCCTCGGCCATGGAGTTCATCCGCAGCAGCGGTGACTGGTCGTGCCGCCAGATCCGGCCGGGTCCCGCCGGGTACGGGTCGACCAGCTGGATCTCCAACCGCCGTCCCCCGGGCCACAGTTCGTCCGCGTTCGCCGCGATCCGCTCCAGCAGTCCGGTGGCCCGGGGCCCCGCGCCGACGATGACGACCGACACGGCGCCCGGCTCGGGGCGCGGGGCGCCGAGGAGCTGCGGTACATCGGGGGACGCGGACGGTGACGCGGGCATGAGGGCTCCGGCGGAGGGTGCGGTCGGTGGCCGCTCCGGACGCCGCGCCTTCCGGCGGGGCATGGGCAGCGGTAGTCATCACGCGCACCGTGTCCCTCAACACGGCCGGTGCGACGCGGTGTTCACACCGCCGCCGCACACCTCTCGATCGTACGCGCGCGAACCGCCCGGCTGTCAAGGTGCGCCTGTCGGCCACGGCACACCGCCCACAGTGCGGGCACCGGTTGACTTCGTGCGACGTCGGGTGCTCAATTGGCAGCATGTACGAACAGCTGCCGTTGGTCACCCGTGACCACATCGACTTCGGTCGCGTGTGGTCCGCATCGTGTTGCGCCTGACCCGGCAGCGGGCCGCCTGACCGGCCCTTCCCTCCCTCGGTTCCCCCCGTCGCGGGCCGGATTCCCTGAATCCCGCCGGGCGCACGCTGCCGATCACCCACACGCACATCACGCCCGTCCACTTCTTCTCGACGCCGTTCCCGCAACGCCGTGCGAAGGGTTCCTCATGCCTGTGGAGTTTCTCGGCATCGCCGCCACCAACGACGGATCGGAGACCACGGCCCGCTCGGGGGCCGCCTTCGACAAGCAGTACACACTCCGGCTCGCCCGCGCCCACGAGGAACACGGCTGGGACCGGGTCCTGTTCGCGTACGGTTCGGGATCGCCGGACCCGGCGCCCGCCGCCGCGTACATCGCGGCACGCACCGAGACGCTGCGGATCCTGCTGGCGCACCGGCCGAACGTCTCGTACCCGACGTACGCGGCCAAGACCTTCGCGACGCTGGACCAGATCAGCGAGGGCCGGCTGACCGTACATTTCATCACCGGCGGCAACGACCACGAGCAGGGCCGCGAGGGCGACACCCTCTCCAAGGACCAGCGGTACTCCCGGACCCGTGAGTACATCGAGCTGGTCAAGCGGATCTGGACCACCCACGAGGCGTTCGACCACGAGGGTGAGCACTACCGGTTCCACGACTTCGTCAGCGATGTCTTTCCCGTCCAACAGCCCAGGCCCGACGTGTCGTTCGGCGGATCGTCGGACGCGGCGTACGAGGCGGGCGGCGCGGAGGCGGACATCTACTGCCTGTGGGGCGAACCGCTGGAGCGCACCGCTGAGCAGATCGAGCGGGTGAAGGCCGCGGCGCTCGCCGCCGGGCGCACCACGGCCCCCCGTATCCAGGTCGCCTTCCGGCCGATCATCGCGCCGACCGAGGAGCTGGCCTGGGAGAAGGCGCACCGCACGGTGGACACCATCAAGGCCCGCAAGGAGCAGGGCGACGCGACGGTGGTGCGCCATCACCGGCGCGGCGCCCCGGAGAACACCGGCTCGCAGCGGCTGCTGTCCATCGCCCAGCAGGGCGAGCGGTACGACCGGGCGCTGTGGACGCCGACCGCGGCCGCCACCGGGGGCGCCGGTAACTCCAACGCCCTGGTGGGGACGCCGGAGACGGTGGCGCAGGCGCTGCTCGACTACTACGACCTCGGTGTGGACATCCTCTCCGCCCGTGGCTACGACCTGCTGGGTGACGCGATCGACTTCGGCAGGTATGTCATTCCGCTGGTGCGCGAAGAGGTGGCCAAGCGGGACGCCGAGGGCAGGGCGCGGGGTCCGCAGGCCCTGGTGGCGACCGGCTGACGGATCGTCACCGGGCCCTCCCCCGCTCTCGGTTGTCCGTCCGCGCCCGCCCGCGCGCCTGTCAGCAGCCCGACTCGACCGGGCTGCCGGCGGGCGCGTACCGCGTTTCGTGGGCGGCCCAGTCGACGAGTGTGGTGGTGTCGGTGTGCGGCGGGCAGCCGTGGTGTGTGTGGTGCCGCTGCTGGATGGCGTCCAGATGGAGCTGTGCGCCGAACTCCCGGTGGGCCGAGAGCCGTTCGGCGTACGCCCACAGGTTCGGGTAGTCGGCGACGCACTGCGCGGCAGCGGCGCCCAGGTGCGGGCGGTGCACGGTGTCGAGGAGCAGCAGTGCCACCCAGACCTGCACGTCGGCGGCGGTCGGTCCGTCGTCGCCCAGCACGTACGCACGGCCCGCCAGCTGCTCCTCCAGCGTGTCGAGGGCGCGGAACAGGGTCCGCAGGGCGCTGTCCCGTGTCGCGCAGTCGGCGTCGCGCCGGCCGGCGCGGCGCGCCGATTGGTTGATGTCCTGTTCGCAGAGCCGGGTGAGCTCGTCGATCTCCCGCTCCGTGCCGCGCGGGCGCAGCGCGGGAGCCGCGCCGCCGAAGCGTTCGGCGAGGTCGAGCAGGATGTCGGGGGCGTACGTGCTGACCAGCCGCCCCGTCCAGGTGTCGCTGAGCACCGGGGCGAGGACGGGCCCCGGATAGTGGTGCGAGCTGGCCTCGTAGAGGGGGCGCAGCGCGGTGTAGCCGCCTTCGGGCGCGTCGGGGACGGCGGGGAGCAGGGTCACGGGGAGGGCGTCGCCGAGTTCGAGCAGGCTGTGGGTGACGGCGATCTGCAGACAGTAGGGACAGGATGGCGAGAGGTGGAGGCGGTAGCGGCGCGGCACCGGGTAGTGGCCGCTGCGCGCGTCGCACCCGATCCTTCCGCGGATGACTGACGGCTCTGCTGTCGGAGATGTGGCGGACATGCGTCTCCCTCGGTCCGGAGGCTGGTGCTGCGGGCAGGCGTACGTGACGGAACGCGTGGGTGTGCGAACGCGTACGTGATGGAGGGTGTGCGGGGAAGAGGCACGTTCTGCGGGCCGGCGAGGATCGCGCGCACGGTGCAGAACGGCGACGGGGCGCCGTTGCCGCGTCAGACGAGGGGACCTGCCGCGCTGCAGACGCGCAGGAGGTCGATGTGGCGGCGGGACGTCAGCAGGATGGACGGGTCGATGGCGGAGGTGCGGTCGATGCCGAGCTCCGGTCGTCCCATGTCGCCCTACCCGTTCGCTAGAGTCCCAGCCTTGAGTCTCCGGCCGTCCTGGCCGCCCCGTCAAGAGTGCCCGGCTGCTTGCCGTCAGTCATCTCGTATGGTGAGAACGGTTCCGGCGCCGTACGGGGTACGTCACGCGTCCGGCGCGAACGGCGCGAACCGCCCAGGAGGATGCCGGCCAGGACCAGGGCGAGGCCGCACCACTGCCGTCCCGTGAGCACCTCACCGGCGACGGCCATGCCGAGGAGTACGCCGGTGACCGGGTTCAGCAGCCCGACAAGGCCGACGGTCGCCGCAGGCAGCCGGCGCAGTCCGGCGAACCAGGCGGCGAACGCCAGCGCCGTCGCCACGAAGGTGACGTAGCCGAAGCCGAGCAGCGCCGGACCGTCGAGGGCCGGCGGCGCGCCTTCCGTGGCGACGGCGAAGGGGACCAGCAGCAGGCCGCCGGCGAGGAGCTGCCAGGACGTCGAGGCGAGGACGTCGACCTCGGCGCTCCACCGCTTGGCGAGTACGTAGCCGAGTGACGACATGAGCATGGCCCCGACGGAGGCGAGGACGCCCGCGCCGTCCACGTCCCCCGTACCGGCGAGCAGCATCAGACACACCCCGCCGATCCCGACCCCGGCGCCGGCCAGCTGCGGCAGCCGTGGGCGCTCGGCGAGCAGCCCCCAGGCGAGGGCCGTCATGACCAGGGGCGAGGTGGCCATGACGGACGAGGCGATGCTGGTCGGCAGCAGCTGGGCGGCGAGATAGACCAGGACGAAGAACGCGCCGATGTTGAGCACGCCGAGCACCAGCGACTTCCACCACCAGGAGCCGTGCGGCAGTTGACGGCGGACCAGCAGGAGCAGCAGCCCGGCAGGCAGCGCCCTGACGGCGGCCCCGTAGAGCGGCGCGCCGGCCGGGAGGTACTCGTGGGTGACGAAGTAGTTCGTGCCCCAGGCCACGGGCGCGATCGCCGTGATCAGCGCCCATCGCAAAGTAGCTTCCATGGAAGCCATTATAACTTCCCCGGAAGATATAGTGCGGGGGTGTCCGATTCTCTCGACCATGTCGCCCGTATCCAGGCCGCGTGGGCGCGCGAGCGCCCCGACGTCGATGTGCGCCCGCAGGGGGTGATCGGCAGGCTGCACCGCCTCGGCGCGCTGCTCACCGAACAGCTCTGCCTCGTCTACCGCCGATACGGGCTGAGCGAGGGGGAGTTCGACGTGCTGGCCGCGCTCAGACGGGCCGGGGAGCCGTACGAGCGGGCCCCCGGCGAGCTGGCCTCGCACACGATGGTCACGACCGGCGCCATGACCAAACGGGTCGACCGCCTGGAGCGCGGCGGTCTCGTCACCCGCCGCCGCTCGGCGGGCGACGGCAGGGGACGGGTGGTCGCGCTCACCCCGGCGGGCCGGGAGCTGATCGACCGGGCGTTCACCGAGCACATGCTGGGCGAGCGCCGTCTGCTGGACGCGCTGACCCCGGAGGAGGCGGCGCAGCTGGAGACGCTGCTCACCCGCTGGCTGGCCAGCGTCGAACCGCCGTCAGCGCCCTGACACCGCACGCAGGGCGTCGCGGTGGCGGCGCACGAACTCCGCGAACGTCCGGGCCTCGTGGCCCGTCAGCTCCCGCACCGCCGTCGTCGTGGTCGCCTGCGCGCCCCTGCCCACCGCGCCCCACAACTCGGCGACATCGGCGGCGAAGCGTGCCGGCACACCCCGCACGGTGAGCGAGGCCGCCAGGTCGGCAGGCGCGAGGTCGACGTACCGTACGCGCCTGCCCAACGCGACGGACAGCTCCTCGGCGATCTCGCTCTGGCTGAGCGCCTGCGGGCCGGTGAGCACGTAGGCCGCATTGCCGCGGTCCGGGCCGACGAGCAATCGCGCAGCGCAGTCGGCGATGTCCTGGCAGTCGATGTAGGAGACGCGACTGTCGCCTGGCGCGCCGATGAAGTCGCCTCCGGCGGTGAAGACACCCCCGCGCGCCAGGAAGTTCTGCATGAATCCGCTGGGCCGGAGCAGGGACCAGCCCAGGCCGGACGCCTTCAGATGCTGATCGGCCGGCCAGTGCGCCCCTTCGGCGAGCTTGCCGCCTTCCCTGGCGTGCCAGACCGACACCTTCACGACGCTCGACACCCCGGCCCGCACCGCGGCGTCCACGGCCGCCTTCTGCCGGCGCACCATGGGCTGCTCGCCTTCCACCGGCTCGGCGCCCGCCGTGTTCAGGAAGAGCCGGTCAACTCCCGCCAGGGCCGCCTCGATCGAGCCGGGGTCGTCGAAATCCCCGAGGACGGTGTCGCAGCCCAGCGAGCGCCCTTTGGCCGCGTCCCGCACCAGCGCCTTGAACGGCACGCCGTCCTGCCGCAGCCGTCGCACCAGATGGCCGCCGACGGATCCGGTCGCACCCGTCACCAAGATCATCGCTTCTCCCCGGCATCGACTAAAGTGAGCCCTCCTCGAAATAGTATGTCGAGGCACCCTCGAATTAACAGAGGTACCGCGTATGAGCACGCCCCGCCCACGGCGCCCACGGGCCGACGCCCGGCGCAACTACGAGCGCCTGCTGGCCGTGGCCGACACCGCCTTCAGGGAACACGGCACGGCGGCGCCGCTGGACGGCATCGCACGTCAGGCGGGGGTCGCGATCGGGACGCTGTACGGGCACTTCCCCAACCGGGTGGCCCTGGCCGGCGCGCTGCTGCGCGAGCGGCACGGCACGCTGTTCGCGTTCGGGGAGGAACTGCTCACCCACGCGTCGGCGCAGGAAGGCCTCAGCGGCTGGATCCGCGCGGTGGTGGCCCACGCCGCCGCGTACCGGGGGCTGGCCGGGTTGCTGGCCGAAGGACGGGGCGACGAGACGTCGGAGCTGCACGCGTCCTGTCTGCGGATGGCCGACCTCACGGACCGGCTCGTGGCGCGGGCGCACGAGGCGGGGGTCGTACGGGACGACGCCACGGGCGACGACGTGTCGGCGCTGATGAACGCGGCGGCCTGGGCGAGCGAGCAGGTGCCGCGGGAACAGGCGGATCGGCTCGTGAATTTCCTCATCAGCGGGCTGCGGCCCGAGTCGGTGCACTGACCCGGGCCGTACGCCGCTTCGTCAGCCGATGCGCTCCAGCGGGATCTTCTCGCCCGCCTCGACCGCGACCGGCAGCCGGTTCTCGGCCGGCGGCAGCGGGCAGGTGGCCAGGTCGGTGTAGGCGCAGGGCAGGTTCGTCGCGCGGTTGAAGTCCACGACCACCGCGCCCTGTTCGTCGGGGGCGTCCACCGCCAGGGCTCGGTTCGCCGCGTACGTCGTCACACCGGAGGTGGCGTCGGTGAAGAGCACCAGCAGGCTGCCGGGCGCGCGGCCGTTGAAGGCGGTCAGCCGGTGTGTGGTACCGGCCACCTCGAACTCGACCTGGCCCGGGGCGTCGTAGACATGCTGGAGCCCTTCGACCGCTGCCCCCACGGTCACCGCGCGCGGTGCGTCGAAGGGGACGTAGCGGCCGGTGCGCGCCCAGAGCGGGTCGGGGGCGTAGGCCGGGGTGTCGGTGTGCTCGACCCGCAGCGGGTTCTCCGGGTGGCGCGGGCGCACGATGTCGTGGCCGCCGCGTTTGGCGACCTCGATCACCGCGTCGCCGGCCACCGCGTACACACTGCCCCGCTCGGCGATGACGCCGAAGCTGTGCCTGCCCTGCACCACCTCGCCGTCGACGGTCAGCTCCTCCCCCTCGGCCAGCTCGACGACCACGCCGTCCTCGGTGGTCGACCAGACGCCCGGCGCGTCGGGGAATCGGGCGGGCTCGGCGTCCAGCCAGCGCAGGCTGGTGACGGCGAGGAAGCCGTGCGGGTCGGCCAGCGACCGCTCGTGTTCCTCGTGCCACTTCTCCCACTGCTGGACGAAGCCCGCCCGGTCGGTGTCCTGGATGGTCATGTCGGCTCCCTAGAGATCTGCTTCGAGCCGGCGGAACCGGCTGGCGTGGAACACCAGCGGCACCACCGAGTGATCGGCGTCCAGCGCGTGGACGCGCAGCAGGACGATGTCGTGGTCGCCCGCCCGGATGTGCTGCTCGACGGAGCAGTCGAACCAGGCGCTCGCGCCGTCGATCAGCACCGCCCCCGCAGGGGTCGCGCGCCAGCCGAGCCCGGCGAACCTGTCGGCGCCGCGCGCCGCCAACTGCCGTCCGGCGGCCTCCTGGTGGGCGCCGAGCACGCTGACCCCGAGCCGGTCCCGGTCGCGCAGCACGGGCCAGGTGGTCGAGCTGTGGGCCACGCACACCGACACCAGCGGCGGGTCGAGCGACACGGAGGTGAACGAACTCGCGGCGAGGCCGACCGGCGCCCCGTCGGCGAGGGCGGCGATCGCGGTGACCCCGGTGGGGAAAGCGCCGAACACCCGGCGCAACTCGGCGGGTTGCAGCGCCGGCGGCGCCGCGTCCAGGCATCGTGTCCGGGTCACGCTCATCGCCCGCCCCATTCCTCGGCGAGCAGCTCGTACGTACGGACGCGGTCGGCGTGGTCGTGGGTGATCGAGGTGATGACCAGCTCGTCGGCGCCGGTGGCGTCCCTGAGGATCTCCAGCTGGTCGGCGACCTGCCCCGGTGTGCCGACGAACTGGGTCTCCACCCGGTCGGCGACCAGCGCCGTGTCCTCCGGCGTCCAGGGGTGGGCGCGTGCCTCCTCCGGGGTGGGGAACTGGATGGCGCCCTCGCCGCTGCGGATGCTGCGCACCCACAGGCCGTAGCCGGTGGCCAGCTCACGCGCCGTGGCCTCGTCCTCGGCGACGACCACGTCGGCCGAGACGCTGACGTACGGCCGGTCCAGCTCGGCCGACGGCTTGAAGGCGGCGCGGTAACCCGCCGCCGCCTCCAGTACGGTGGCCGGGCTGACGTGGTAATTCGCGGCGAACCGCAGCCCGTTGGCGCCGGCGACCTGTGCGCTGATCCCCGCGCTGCTGCCCAGGATCCACACCTGGAGGTCGGCACCCTCGCCGGGCACGATATGCGCCTCCACGCCGTTGTCGGCGGTGTACGTACCGTCCAGCAGCGCGAGGATGTCGGCTATCTGCTCGTCGTAGGGCTGGGATTCGGCGCCCGGCTGCTGGAGCAGCTTCTTGTGCAGGACGAAGCGCGGCGACTTCAGCAGGTGCTCGAAGGAGAACCTGGCCGGGATTCTGAGCCCGCCGGGGGTGCGGCCGTCGACGACGTCCGTCACGACCGGCGGGGCGTCCGTCGTGGCCGGCGGTTTGCCGCCCGACCTGCCGAGGCCGAGGTCGAACCGGCCGGGGTACGCGGTGTCGAGCAGCCCGAACTCCTCGACGGTGGCGAGCGCGGTGCGATGGCCGAGCTGCACGGCCCCGGAGCCGAGTCTGATGGTGGAGGTCGCCGCGGCGGTCAGGGCCAGCAGCACGGCGGGGGACGTACCGGCGACGCCGGGGTTGAGATGGTGTTCGGCGAACCAGTAGCGGGCGTAGCCCAGCCGCTCGGCGTGCCGCGCCAGGTCGATGCTGTTACGCAGTGCCTGGGCGGCGTCCGAGCCGGAGGAGATCGGCACGAGGTCCAGTACCGCGAGAGGTGTGTTGGCCACGGGATACTCCCTGTCGGTGGGCGGCGTCGGTGGGCGGCGTCAGTGGGCGGCGAGTTCGGGCACGACCGGGCCCCAGTTCCACGGCGGGTCGGGGATCTCGCGGCGCAGGACGGGGGCGACGTCCGACTGGAACAGCTCCAGGCTGTCGCGGTGCTGGGCGTCGGTGAGCCCGCTCGCGTCGGCGTGCACATGGAGCACGGTGTGGCCGAACTGCTCGTGATACCGGTGCACCTTCTCGATCACCTGCTGCGGACTGCCGACCAGCGCGGAGCTGCGCTCGACGAAGTCCTCCAGCGTGGTGAAGACCGGATCGGCGCCGAGCCGCTTCTGCATGGCCAACTGGCCCTCGAAGACGGGGCGGTAGTCGGCGAGCGCCTGCTGCGACGTACGCGCCGTGTACGACCCGGCCGACCCGGCGCCGACCGTGGCGAGCGCCGGGTCGTGCCCGTAGTGCGCCCACCGCTCGCGGTAGTACCGGACCAGTTCCGCGTACGGCTCGATCGGGTTGGTGACGTTGGCGGAGAACAGCGGATCGCCGTAGCGCGCCGCGAGATCCACCGACTCCTGGCTGGTCGCGCTGCCGTGCCAGACCCGTACCGGCTGCTGGAGCGGCCGGGGCCAGACCTCGGCGTCCTCCAACGAGCCGCGGAACCGGGGCGAAGCGGTGACCTTGTCGTTGCGCCAGATCTGCCGGAACAGCTCGTACGACTCGGCGTTGCGGTCCCACTGGTCGTCGGGCGTGACGTGGAACAGCTCGCGCTGCGCCGCGCCGTTCCCCTTGCCGATGATCAGTTCGAGCCGGCCCTGGGACAGATGGTCCAGCGTGGCGTAGTCCTCGTAGGCGCGCACCGGGTCGAGCAGGCTCAGCGTCGTCACCGCGGTGAACAGCCGTATCCGCTTGGTCAGCGCGGCCAGATGGCTGAGCACCACCGGCGGGGACGACGAGATGAACGGGCGCTCGTGCCGCTCGCCGACACCGAAGCCGTCGAAGCCCAGCTCCTCGGCGAGCAGCGCGTTGCCGATCACTTCGCGGAACCGGTCCTGGGTGGATTTGCGCACACCGGTGGTGGGGTCCGGGGCATGCACGATCAGGGTGATGGCCAGGAACTTCACGAGGCCGCCCTCCTGTCGGCGTCCCCGGCGCGCAGTTCCCCGAGCCCGAGGTGGTCGCGCAGGGTGTCGCCCTCGTACTCGGTGCGGAACACCCCGCGCTCCTGGAGCAGCGGTACGACCGTGTCGGCGAACTCGTCGAGGCCGCCGGGGACCAGGTGCGGTACGAGGATGAAGCCGTCGCCCGCGTCGGTCTGCACGAACTCGTCGAGCGCGTCGGCGACCGTGGCGGGGCTGCCGATGAACGACTGCCGGCCGGTCACCTCGATGATCAGCTCGCGGATCGAGAGCTTCTTCTCCTCGGCCAGGGCGCGCCACTGCGCCGCCGTGGCGAGCGGATCGCGGTGCATCCGGACACTGGCCCGGCCGCGTGCGACGGTGTTCTCGCCGACCAGCGGGTCGATGGCGGGCAGCGGCCCGTCGGGGTCGTAGGAGCTGAGGTCCCGGTTCCAGAGCTGTTCCAGGAACTTGATCGCGGTCTGCCCGCTGACCTGCTGGTGGCGGACGACGTCCGCGCGCTCCCGCGCCTCGGCGTCGGTGTCACCGAGCACGTAGGTGACACCGGGCAGGATCTTCAGGTCGTCGGGCGAGCGGCCGTAGCGGGCGAGGCGCCGTTTGACGTCGGCGTAGAACGCCCGGCCGTCCTCCAGGGTGCCGTGCCGGGTGAAGATGGCGTCGGCGCCGGCGGCGGCGAACTCCCGGCCCTCCTCGGAGTCCCCCGCCTGGAAGATCACCGGCCGGCCCTGCGGGCTGCGCGGGACGTCGAAGTGACCGCTGATGTCGAACTGGCTGACGTGGTGGTCGAATCGTCCCGGCGCCGGGTTCTTCAGGAAGGTCCCGGACTCCTTGTCGGCGACGATCTCGTCACCCTGCCAGGAGTCGAACAGCTCCCAGGTGGCGGCGAGGAACTGCCGGGCACGCTCGTAGCGGTCCTCCTGGGCCAGATAGCCGCCGCGGCGGAAGTTCTGCCCGGTGAACTCGTCCCAGGAGGTGACGACGTTCCACGCGGCGCGGCCGGCCGACAGATGGTCCAGGGACGCGAACTGCCGTGCCACGTCGTACGGTTCGTTGAAGGTGGAGTTGATGGTGCCGGCCAGGCCGAGCTTGTCCGTGACGGCGGCGAGCGCGCTCAGCACGGTGAAGGTGTCGGGCCGGCCGACCACGTCCAGGTCGTAGATCTGGTTGTTCTGCTCGCGCAGCCGCAGACCTTCGGCGAGGAACAGGAAGTCGAACTTGGCGCGTTCGGCGGTGCGGGCGAGATGGGCGAAAGAGCTGAAGTCGATCTGGCTGCCGGACGCCGGGTCGGTCCAGACGGTGGTGTTGTTGACTCCGGGGAAGTGCGCTGCCAGATGGATCTGCTTCAGGGGCTTGCTCATACGAGGTGCGTCCTTCGTCTTTGCGGGCGTCTGCGCTGCGGTCGTCTCAACTGCGGTGTCTCGTCGAGGCGTGGCCTGGCCTCAGACGTCGGCGTAGCGGTTGACGGGACGGGTGAGGCCGAGCAGCCCGCGCAGGGTGTCCGCCCGGTATTCGGTGCGGAACGCACCACGGCGCTGGAGTTCGGGCACGAGCCCGCGGGTGATCGCGGTCAGGTCGTGCGGCAGGGTGCCGGGCCGCAGCCGGAATCCGGTCAGTCCCGCCTGCTGCAAGTCCTGGAGCAGATCCGCCAGTTGGGCGGGGGTACCGGTGAAGACCCGCGCGTCGCTGGTGTACGGGGCGCCGGCGCGCTCGTCCAGCGCGGCCTTCCGGTCGGCGGCGGCCGCCGGGTCGTCGTCGATGAACACCACCAGGTCGCCGAAGACGTGGACCGTCTCGTCGGCCCGTCCGGCGGCGGTCTGCGCCTCGCGGATCTCGGTGACGATCTCCGTGGCGTGCGCGGTGTCGCGCGGGGTGACGAATCCGAGGTCGGCCGAGCGGGCGACCAGCCGGAACGGCTCGGTCCTGTGTGCCAGGGCCGACACGATCGGCTGGCCCTGCGGCGGGCGCGGGGTGATGGAGGGTCCCTTGACGCTGAACCTGTCGCCCTCGAAGTCGATGTAGTGCAACTTCTCGCGGTCGATGAAGCGACCGGTGGCGGCGTCACGGATCTCCGCGTCGTCCTCCCAGCTGTCCCAGAGTCTGCGCAGCACCTCGACGTAGTCGGCGGCCTCGTCGAAGAGTTCCTTGAGCGCGGCGCGGCCCGCCGGTGTGTCCAGCTCATCGACGCGCAGGCGGGGCACGGTACGGCGGCCGAAGTGGGCGGCTTCGTCGCCGCGCCCGGACACCTTCACCCGGACGCCGGCGCGGCCGCCGCTGACGAAGTCGACGGTGGCGATCGCCTTGGACACGTGGAACGGCTCGGTGTGGGTCACCACCGTGGTCGGCACCAGGCCGATGTGCCGGGTCAGCGGTGCGATCCGGGCGGCGATCAGTACCGCGTCGAGCCGCCCCCGTACCTGGTCGGTCCTGCCGTCGAGGCCGTCCAGGTCGGTGGACTGGAGGCTCAGTGCGTCCTCGATGGTCACGAGGTCCAGCAGGCCCTGCTCGGCCTCGGTGACGAGATCGGCCCAGTAGCGCGCGGTGAACAGTTCGCCCGGCCGGGCGGCCGGCTCCCGCCAGGCCGCGGGATGCCAGCCCGCGCCGTCGAGTGCGACGGCCAGATGGAGGGCTGAGGGTGATCGGGGCATGGCGTACCGCTTCCTGCTCGAACGGGAATCTCGTGTGACCGGACGACCGGGAACACGCCGAAGGGCGTCCGCGCCGGTGACGGGTCCGGGCGGAGTTCGGCGAAACGGGAATCCGGGAGGCGCTGTGCGTCCGTGGGTCGCGCGCGGCTCAGCCCCGCGCCGCTCGGCGGGGAGCTGTCCGGCTCAGGCTCAGGCTTGAGCGCTGTGCGCGACGGCGTGCTCGTACGCCGGACACAGGGCGCCGGCGACGCGCTGCAGATCGATGTGGCGCCGGGAGAACATCGCGACGGCGCGGATGCGGAAGATGCCGGTCACGGCCCGGTCGGATCCTGCTCGCACTGCCGTCACCTCCACCCTCGACTGGAGCACCCCGCAGCGCCGAGGGGTTGCCGGTCGGCCCGTAGGGTCCGGACACCCGTCCGGAGCCGTCTGCCGACACTCATAACCTGCTCAAACCGTAACTCCGTATCGGCGTCCGGCACAATCCCCCGACGTCCGGGCACGATGCGAGCACGATCACCTGAGCGGGGATTGTCTGGAAGTCACCGGGCAGTTACCGTTGGCCAGAGATTTTGACTGTGTGCTCCCGTGCGGAGCCGGACCGGACCGAGGAGGCGGAGATGCATACACACGAGCGTGGCCGCACCCGCTGTCCCGGATCCTTCCAGTCGCGCGTCTCGCGGCGCCATGTTGACCTGCTGCGCGTGAACAGCGCCCTGTGTCCGGGCATCTCCCGGCTCCACTGACCCACCGCCGCACCGCACATCCCGCTTCAGGCGCCGAGCGCCCACCCTGCCGTGCCCGAAGACGCACACGGCACGCTTTCCCGACGTCGCACGCGTAGCAACGCGCCGCGGCGCGCACGGTCGTACCCACACCATCCCCGCCGCTGCGCACTGTCGCGCCACCCGACGAGACGGGAAGCACGAGACATGGCAAGTCCGGACACCTTCCAACGCGAACCCACCGCCGCACTGGCCGAAAAACCCACCGACCAGCAGCTCCTCGCGGCGAAACTGGTCCCGCTGCGCCGGCCCGGGCAGTGGATCTCCGCCCTGGTCCTGCTCGTGCTGTTCGCGATGCTGGTGAACACACTGGTGACCAACAAGAGGTTCCAGTGGGACGTCGTGGGGAGCTACTTCCTGGGCAGCTCGATCCTGCGCGGCCTTGAGCTGACGTTGTGGCTCACCGCCGCCGTCATGGTCAGCGGCTACCTGCTGGGCATCGGCATCGCGGCGATGCGGCTCTCCACCAACCCCGTGCTGCGGGGCCTGAGTTTCGGCTACGTATGGCTGATCCGGTCGGTGCCGCCGCTGGTGCAGCTGCTCTTCTGGTACGAACTGGCCTCGCTCTACCCGCGGTTGTCGCTGGGCATCCCCTTCGGCCACGAGTTCGTCACGGTCAAGACGGCGCACCTGTTCAGTGGTGTGCTCGCCGCGTATGTGGCGCTGACGCTGGACGTGGCCGCGTTCTCGGCCGAGATCGTCAGGGGCGGCATCCTCGCCGTCGACCAGGGCCAGGCCGAGGCGGCGCAGGCGCTGGGGCTCGGCGGCGGCCGGATCTTCCGCAAGATCGTGTTGCCGCAGGCGATGCCGGCGATCATCCCCGCCTCGGGAAACATGCTCATCGGCATGCTGAAAGCCACCTCGATCGTCAGCGTGATCGCCGTGCAGGACCTGCTCTACTCGGCGCAGCTGATCTACAACCAGAACTACCTGATCATGCCGCTGCTGCTGGTCGCCACCATCTGGTACATCATCCTCACCACCCTGCTGTCGATCGGCCAGTACTACGTCGAGCGTTACTACGCGCGCGGCAGCAAGCGCGGCCAGGGCGGCGGCCGTTCGGGCCGCGGCTTCTGGCAGATCGCGCGGGGCAACATTCCGCTCTTCGGACGGACCAAGGCCGACCTGGGAGGTCTGTCATGACCGGGGCCGAGACACCCCTCGTAAGGATCCGGGGGCTGCGCAAGAGTTTCGGCGCGCACACCGTCCTGGACGGTATCGACCTCGACGTGCGCGAAGGGGAAGTGACCGTCATGCTGGGCCCCTCGGGCTCCGGCAAGTCCACCCTGCTGCGCTGCGTCAATCATCTGGAGCGGCCCGACGCCGGCTTCGTCGAGGTGGGCGGCGACATCGTCGGCTACCGGCACGACGGCGGCAAGCTGCACGAGCTGCGGGCGCGGTCGATCACCAAGCAGCGCGCGCACGTCGGCATGGTCTTCCAGCAGTTCAACCTCTTCCCGCACATGACGGTGCTGGAGAACATCACCGAGGCCCCCGTGGCCGTACGCGGTGTCGGCAGGAAGCAGGCCGCCGAGCGGGCCCGTGAACTGCTCGCGCGGGTGGGCCTCGCCGGCCGCGAGAACTCGTACCCCCGGCAGATGTCCGGCGGCCAGCAGCAGCGGGTGGCCATCGCCCGCGCGCTGGCCATGGAGCCGCGGCTGCTGCTGTTCGACGAGCCGACGAGCGCCCTCGACCCGGAACTCGTCGGTGAGGTGCTCGCCGTGATGAAGGACCTGGCGCTCAGCGGCAACACCATGATCGTGGTCACCCACGAGATGGGCTTCGCGCGGGAGGTCGCCGACACGATGGTCTTCCTCGACGGCGGCCGGATCATCGAATCGGGGCCCCCCGCCGAAGTGCTGACCAACCCGCAGCACGAGCGGGCCCGCACCTTCCTCTCCGCGGTCCTCTGACACCTCCCCCGATCGTCTCCGCCGGCCGCTCCGCGCGTCGGCCACCACCCCCTGTGCTGTGGCACCACCCTCCGAAAGGCACATCGTGACCACCGAAAGACTGCTCGCCCGCCGTGTCCCGCGCCTCGCCGCCACCACCGTCGCCGGGGCCGCCGCCCTCGCCCTGCTCGCCGCCTGCGGCGACTCGTCCGACCCGGGCAGCTCGCCCGCGGCCGACGTGAAGGCCGGCGCGCCGGCCGATGTGCCGGTGCCGAAGGAGGACGTCGTCTCGGCGATCAAGGCCGACCCGGCGCTGAGCGCGAAACTGCCGGCCGCCGTCCGCGAGAGCGGCACGCTCTCCCTGGGCACCACACTCGTGCCGGGGACCAACAACCTGCCGCACGGCGGTCAGGTGGACGGCAAGGACATCGGCCTCGACGTGGATCTGCGCAACGCCGTCGCCAAGGTGCTCGGCATCACCTGGAAGGTGGGGTACGGCACGTTCCCCACCGTCATCCCCGGTGTGCAGAACGGCAAGTACGACGTGGGCCAGGACAACTTCGGGGTGACCAAGGACCGCGAGAAGGTCGTGGACTTCGCCACGTACCTCAGCGACGGGCAGGCCTTCCTCGGCTCCAAGGACGCGGACATCGACAAGGCGACCAGCGTCACCGACGTGTGCGGGCTGAACATCGCGACCAGCTCCGGCTCGACCTTCCAGCAGATCCTCACCACCGGCGCGCCCAAGTGCGCCGCGGCCGGCAAGAAGCCGTACAAGGTGACGTACTTCGCCGACACCGCGCCTATCTTCCTGGGGCTCGCCAACGGCAAGGTGGACATCTACTTCGGTCCGACGCTGGGGGTCAAGTACGACCAGAAGCGGCTGCCGGGGACCAAGTTCCTCGGCGAGGTCAGCACGACCCCGGTCGGCTTCGTCACGAAGAAGGGCTCCCCCGTCGCCCAGGCCCTGACCGACGCCGTCAACAAGCTGATCGCCGACGGCGACTACGCCAAGATCTTCAAGAAGTGGGGCGTGCCCGGCACCGGCATCGCCAAGTCCGAGCTGAACCCGCCGGCCACCTTCTGAGCCGGCTCCGCACGGCATAGCGACAGAACGACAGATCAACAGAACGACAAAGCGGCGAGGCGCTCAGGCGCCTCGCCGCATCGTGTATGGGGTGGCTGTCACCCGGCCTGCGGGGCCCGCACCGTACGGAACAGCGGGTTGCGCCGCTGGGTGAAGCCCAGCGCCTCGTAGAGCCGGATGGCGTTGGTGTTCCCCGCGGCCGTGTGCAGGAACGGCGTGTCGCCCCGGGCGACGATCCCGGCGCCGACGTGCCGGATCAGCCGGGCGGCGAGGCCCCGCCCCCGGTACGCCTCGTCGGTGCAGACGGCGCTGATCTCGGTCCAGCCGGGCAGCCGCAGCCGCTCCCCCGCCATCGCGACGAGCTTGCCGTCCTCGCGGATGCCGTAGTACGCGCCGAGGACGATCGTGCGGGGCAGGAAGGGACCGGGCCGGGTGCGGTCGACCAGGTCGAGCATGTCCGGCACGTCGGCGGGACCGAGCCGTACCGCCGCCGGGTCGGCCTCGGTGCGCAGGCCGGTGGCGACGAGCTGGACGCCGGCCACCGAATCCAGGGTCTCCCAGCCGTCGGGGACGTCACCGACGCCGGTGACCACGGTCGTACCGCCGGGGCCGATCAGCGCGGCCAGATCGGCCCAGCTGTGCGGCTCCTGCGGGTCGCCGACCGCGACGAACGGCGACACGTCGGAGGGGTAGCGTGCGGCCGAGCCGATGCGCTCGGCGAGGTGGGCGTGCGGCCCCGACAGCGCGGCCCAGGCCGGGTTGTCGAGAATGTGCGGCTCTGTGGTCGTGGCCATGACTGTGGTGACACTCCGTTCGATGGGGTCGGCTGCGCGCTGAGGTCAGCCGCTGTGCCTGCCGAGGGCGAACCGGCGGGAGCCGGGTTCGCCGTGGACGAGCCCTGCGGCGAGTTCGCCGATGACCGAGCCGAATTTGAAGCCGTGTCCCGAGAAGCCGGCGAGCACGGTGACGGGACCCGCCCGGTCGATGACGAAGTCGTGGTCGGGGGTGGTGGTGTAGAGACAGGTGGTGGCGGCCGGCGCGGTGGCGTCCACCCCGGGCAGCCACTTCGCCGCGTACTCCGCCAGGCGCTCGCGCGCCGCGGGGTCGACGGTACGGTCCCGGTGGTCCGGGTCGACGACGGGCCCCACTCCGTGGAATCCGGCTTTGACACCGTCCACACTACCCAGTCCGTAGACACCGCCGCCGACGGTCAGGCCCGCGCCCTCGTGGTGGATGAAGCTCGGCCAGTCGAGCGCGTCGGCCGCCGGGAAGTGCAGCGGCTGCTCCTGCGTGACGCGCATCGGCGGCAGGCCCGGTACGACGGGGCCCAGGGTGGCCGGTGCCCAGCCTCCCACGGCGCACACGACGGCGTCCGCCGCGAATGTCTCCTGCTGGTCGGTGACCAATTCCACACCGCCACCGCGGTGGGTCAGCGAGGTGACGCGTACGCCGTGCCGGATCTCGGCGCCCTTCAGCTCGGCGGCCCGCTGGAGCGCCGCCACGGCCGCGTCGGCGTTCAGCCGTCCCGCCTCCGGGTGGAAGAGCGCCGTCGAGTCGGCCCGGATGCCGGGCCAGCGCTCGGCCGCGGCCTCCGGGCTCAGTGTCTCGCTCGGCCGGCCGGCCAGGGTGAGCACGTCGCGCAGCGCCGAGGTCGCCTGCTCGGGACCGTGGTCGACGCAGCCGGTGAGGGTCAGTACGGACGTCCCCGTCTCCTCCTCGAGCCGCTGCCACAGCGGCAGCGCCCGTACCGCGAGCGAGACGTAGAACGGGTCCGCGTAGGCGATGCGGAAGATCCGGGAGCTGCCGTGCGAGCTGCCCCGGTCGTGGCCCGGCCGGAACTGTTCCAGGAGGGTGACCCGGTCACCCCGTGCGGCGAGGTGCCAGGCCGCTGACGACCCCATGACACCGCCGCCGATGACGACTACCCGTCGTGCCATGGCGTTGTTCTCCTCTCGTGGCCCGGGGCCGTGCCCGCGGACTACGAGTCGGTCTTCGGGAGTCCGGGCGGGTTGACCTTCGACGTGGGCACCGCCTCGTTGTCCAGGTGCCAGGCGTCGAGCCACTTGTCGTACTGACCGTTCTTGATCAGATAGTTGATCGCCTCGGACAGCGGCTTGGCAAGTCCGCTGTCCTTCTTGGTGGTCGCGCAGATCAGCCCCTGGAGGGTGGCGCCGGCGCCGGAGTACGTGCCGGCGCTGCGGGTGGCCTTGGGCGTCTTCGCCGTCTGCACGGTGTGGTAGGCGACGCTCGGGTTCGGTGCGAAGTAGGCGTCGATCCGGCCGGAGGCCAGCGCGAGATACGTGCTGTTGCTCTCCTGGAAGTACTTGACGGTGAGCTTCTTCCCCTCCGCCTTGAGCTGGTCCCGCCAGTGCAGCAGGATCCGCTCCTGGTTGGTGCCCGCGCCCACGGCGACCGTCTTGCCTGCCAGGCTGCGGTAGGTGCCGTCGAAGTTCCAGGTGCTGTCCTTGACCACCTCGAAGCCGAGGTTGTCCTGCCGGTAGCAGGCGAAGTCGTACTTCTGCTTGCGCTCCTCGGTGTCGGTGATGTTGGAGAAGCCGACGTCGCTCTTGCCGCTGTCGATGCCCACGAACAGGTTGTCCCAGGTGGCGTTGGCGAGCACGGGCTTGAGCCCGAAGACCGCGGCGACGAGCCTGCCGAGGTCCGGCTCCGAGCCGGTCAGGGTCTTCTGGTCGTTGCCGGTGTAGCCGAGCGGCGGCGAGCCGGACGGCAGCAGGCCGAGACCGATGGTCAGTTCGCCGCGCTTCACCAGGTCCTTGGGGAGTCCTGCGCGGATGGACGCCACTTCGGGGACGGTGAGCGTGGTCTCCCGCGCCGCGCCGTTGGAGAGCGCGCCGATGACGACCTTCCCCTTGGCACCGGCGCCGGCGGCGGACGAGCCCGCGTCGGAGACGCTGTCGCTGCCGCAGGCGGCGAGGCCGGTGGCCATGGCGGCGACGGCCGCTGCGGCGGCGGCACTCCGGAAGAGTCTGGAACGGGTCTGCGGCATGATGATCCTCGGTCGGTTCAGTTGGAGCTCGGTGGACGGGGAAGGTCGGTCGGGGGCGGCGGGGTTCACAGCACGCGGCTCAGGAACTCCCGGGTCCTCGGATGCTGCGGATTGCCCAACACCTCGTCGGGGGTGCCCTGTTCGAGAATGCGGCCGCCGTCGATGAAGACGACCAGGTCGGCCACCTCGCGGGCGAAGCCGATCTCGTGGGTGACGACGATCAGCGTCGTACCACCGGTGGCGAGATCCTTGATCACGGCCAGCACCTCCCCGACGAGTTCGGGGTCGAGGGCCGAGGTGGGTTCGTCGAAGAGGATGACGCCGGGCTCCAGGGCGAGCGCCCGGGCGATGGCCACCCGCTGCTGCTGGCCGCCGGACAGCTGCCGCGGGTAGGCGTCGGCCTTGTCGCCGAGCCCCACCCGCTCCAGCAGGGTCCGCGCCAGCTCCTGGGCCTGCGGACGGCTCTTGCGCCGGGTCGCCACCGGGGCCGCTGCGACGTTGTCCAGCACGGTCAGGTGCGGGAAGAGGTTGAAGTTCTGGAAGACGAAGCCGATCCGGCTGCGCTGGGCGAGGATCGCCCGTTCGCTGATCTCCTTGAGCCGGCCGCCCTGGTGGCGTACGCCGATCGGCTCGCCGTTCACACTGACATACCCGATGTCGAGCTTCTCCAGGTGGTTGACGGCCCGGAGCAGTGTGGACTTGCCGGACCCCGACGGCCCGATGATCACGGTGACCTGTCCCGGCAGGACGGTGAGATCGACGTCCGTCAGCACCCGGTGCGTGCCGTACCACTTGTGCGCCCCGTGGATCTCCACGGCCGCGGGTGTCACGCTCGTCATGTCGCTGATCCGATCTCGATGCGGGCGCGCAACGCCTTGATGCCGGCGCGTAGTTTCTGCAGCGGGGTCGGCGGTACGGTCCGCAGCGCGCCGCGGGAGTAGTACCGCTCCACGTAGTACTGGACGACCGAGACGACGCTGGTCAGGATCACGTACCAGAGCGTCGCCACCATCAGCAGCGGCACGATGTCGCCGGGGTAGGTGCTGCCCATGCTCTGCACCTGGCCGAAGAGGTCCAGCAGGGAGACGTAGAAGACCAGTGAGGTGCTTTTGATCAGCCCGATCAGCTGGTTCACGTAGGACGGCACGATCGCCCTGAGCGCCTGCGGGAAGACGATCCGGGTGAACTGGTAGCCCTTGGGCAGCCCCAGCGCGGACGCCGCTTCGTGCTGGCCCTGGTCGACGGAGAGCACACCGGCCCTGACCACCTCGGCGGCGTAGGCGGCCTCGTTGAGGCTGAGTCCGACGATCGCCACCACCATGTCGGTGGCGAGGCTCGACTCGCTGAAGTGGACGAAGCCGGGGCCGAAGGGGATGCCGAGGCTCAGTGTCTTGTACAGGGCGCTCACGTTGTAGAGGAAGAGCAGCACGACGATCAGCGGGATGGACCGGAAGAGCCAGATGTACACCCACGCGACCGAGCGCAGCACCGGGCTCTTCGAGAGCCGGCCCAGGGCGAGCACCACCCCGCCGAGCAGGCCGAGCACCGCGCTCCAGGCGGCGACCTTGAGGGTGATCAGCAGCCCGTCGAGGATCACCGGGCGCAGGAACCAGTAGCCGAACCTGTCCCATTGGTAGAACGGGTTGGTCACCAGGCCGTGCACGGCCTGCGCGACGACCACCAGCACGATCGCCGTGAGGATCCACCGCCACGGGTGGCGCAGTCCGACGACGCGCTGGGCGGCGAGATCGGCGCTCTCGGCGGCCGGTTGCCCGGGCGGGGTCTGCGGGGCGTCGACCACGGGGGCGGAAGGCTCGGTCATGGGGCGCCACCCGGAACATGAGCGCGGGTGTCACGAAGGGTGGGCACAGGGAACTCCCGGAACGGTACGGCGGAGCGGCACACCGCAAACCACGCGCGTCGTCGCGCACGGCCGACGGCGGCCTCAGAGGTGGTGGCAGCCCGGGGTGCGGGCGCGGCAGAGTCCCGGAGCCCCGCGGTCACGACAGGGGGCTCGACGGGTTTCGGACAGGAAGTGCCGTCCCCCACCGCAGAGTTCGGGGGACGGGAGATACGTCAGTGGGTGTGACAGGCGGTGCTGGTGACCAGCATGTGGTCGACCACACGGCGGTGTGTCAGAACAACGGTCCGCGACATGGGCAGGAGCATGGCACCGTGGCCGGAACCGGTCAAGGATTGTTCAGGATCGGGCCGCAGACGAAACGATCCAGACATGTGTTGCGGCCGCATTGCGGATTCATGGCCATACCGGCCGCGGCCTTTCGCCGCTCCCGGGCGACTTCTACCGTCCTGCACATGAGCCAGCCCGCCGACTTCGCCAAGTGGTCCTTCGAGACCAAGCAGATCCACGCGGGCGCCGAGCCCGACCCGACGACCGGGGCCCGCGCGGTGCCGATCTACCAGACCACGTCGTTCGTCTTCAAGGACACCCAGCACGCGGCGGACCTGTTCTCCCTCGCCGAACCGGGCAACATCTACACCCGGATCCACAACCCGACCCAGGATGTCCTGGAGCAGCGGATCGCCGCCCTGGAGGGCGGGGTCGCCGCTGTCGCCGTCGCCTCGGGCCAGGCGGCCGAGACGCTGGCGATCCTCACCCTGGCCCGCGCCGGTGACCACATCGTCTCCAGCACGTCCCTGTACGGCGGCACGTACAACCTGCTGCGCCACACACTGCCCCGCTTCGGCATCGAGGTGTCCTTCGTCGACGACCCGGACGACATCGACGCCTGGCGCGCCGCCGTCCGGCCCAACACCAAGGCGCTGTTCGCCGAGACGCTGGGCAATCCCCGGGGCAACGTCCTCGACGTACGGGCCGTGGCGGACGCGGCGCACGACGCCGGCCTGCCGCTGATCGTCGACAACACCGTGCCGACCCCGTTCCTGCTGCGGCCGATCGAGCACGGCGCCGACATCGTCGTCCACTCGGCGACCAAGTTCCTCGGCGGGCACGGCACGACCATCGGCGGTGTGGTCGTGGACGGCGGCACCTTCGACTTCG
Source organism: Streptomyces sp. NBC_00370 (assembly GCF_036084755.1). NCBI lineage: Bacteria > Bacillati > Actinomycetota > Actinomycetes > Kitasatosporales > Streptomycetaceae > Streptomyces > Streptomyces sp. NBC_00370. The sequence continues at coordinate 7,957,756 of NZ_CP107968.1, read as the reverse complement.
GCGCGCACGCCGAGCGCTTCGCCGACTTCCACTCCCCCGACCCGAGTTACCACGGGCTGCGCTACTGGCCCGACCTCGGGCCCGGCGCCTTCGCGGTGAAGCTCCGCGTCCAACTGCTGCGCGACATCGGCCCCGCGCTCTCCCCGCACTCGGCGTTCCTGCTGCTGCAGGGTGTCGAGACGCTGAGTCTGCGCGTGGAGCGGCACACCGCCAACGCCCTTGCCCTGGCGCAGTGGCTGGAGCAGCGCGACGAGGTCTCCGCCGTCCATTACCCCGGGCTTGAGTCCAACCGCTGGTACGAGGCGGGGCAGCGCTATCTGCCGCGCGGCGCGGGCGCCGTCCTCGCGTTCGAGCTGCGGGACGGGGTGGAGGCGGGCAAGCGGTTCGTCGACGCCGTCGAGCTGTTCAGCCATCTCGCCAACATCGGCGATGTGCGCAGCCTGATCATCCATCCGGCCTCGACGACCCACAGCCAGCTGGACGAGGAGCAGTTGACCGCGACGGGGACCTCACCCGGTCTGGTCCGGCTGTCGGTGGGTCTGGAGAGCGTGGACGACCTCAAGGCCGATCTGGAGTCGGGGTTCCGGGCGGCCAAGGCGGCGTCCTGAAAGCGGAGTCAGCACCGGGCACCCTCCCCCTGCCACGGCCGCCGGCCAGCGGGGCCTGGCAGGAGGGGGATCCGCCGGGCCGCCGGGCTTGGGTGAGCCTGCCGGATCCGCTGCCGCTGGAGGCGGGCGGGCTGCTTCCCGGGGTACGGCTCGCCTACGAGACGTGGGGCGAACTCGCCCCTGACCGGTCGAACGCGGTGCTGGTCCTGCACGCGCTGACCGGCGACAGCCATCTCGCGGGCCCCGCAGGACCCGGGCATCCCACGGACGGCTGGTGGGACGCGCTGGTCGGTCCGGGCCGACCACTCGACACGGACCGGTGGTTCGTGGTCGCCCCCAATGTGCTGGGCGGCTGCCAGGGCAGTACCGGACCCGCTTCGCCGCGGCCCGGCGGCGGCCGCTGGGGCGGCTCCTTCCCGTATCTGACCCAGCGCGACCAGGTGGCCGCAGAGGCGGGGCTCGCCGACGCGCTGGGCATCAGCCGGTGGGCCGCCGTCATCGGCGGCTCCATGGGGGGCATGCGCGCGCTGGAATGGGCGGTGAGCCGCCCGGAGCGTACGGGGTCACTGCTGGTCCTGGCGTGCCCGGCGGCCGCCTCGGCCGACCAGATCGCCTGGGGCGCGGTGCAGTTGGCCGCGATCCGGTCGGACCCCGGCTGGCGGGGCGGTGACTACCACGACGCCCCGGCCGGTGAGGGGCCGCAGGCCGGTCTCGGTCTCGCCCGGCGCGTCGCGCATGTGACGTACCGCAGCGAGGCGGAACTGGCCGCCCGGTTCGGCGGCGCCCCGCAGCCGGGTGAGGACCCCTGGCGGGGCGGGCGTTACCAGGTGGAGTCGTATCTCGACCATCACGCGGCGAAGCTGGTGCGCCGCTTCGACGCAGGCAGCTATGTGGTGCTCACGGAGGCGATGAACGGCCATGACATCGGCCGGGGCCGCGGCGGTGTGCCGGCGGCGCTGCGCCGGGTCACGATGCCCGCGCTGATCGCCGGCGTCGACTCCGACCGGCTCTACCCGCTCGCCCAACAAGCCGCCCTGGCCGAGCAGATACCCGGCGCGGGGCGGCTGCGGGTGGTCCGCTCGCCGTACGGACACGACGGCTTCCTCGTGGAGACCGGCCAGGTCGGCGCGCTGGTGGCGGAGTTGCTCGGCTCGCGCGTACCCCCGCGGTGAGCGGACCGGTCCGAGGTCGTGTCCCCCTTCAGCGCTGGTCCTTCGGGCGGGGCGAAGGCGCCGCCGTGTCGAGGAAGAACGCGTCGATGCCCTGGACCGAGTCGATGAACTCGTCGAGGTTGACCGGCTTGGTGACATACGCGTTGGCGTGCTGCCGGTAGGCGTCCTCGATGTCGTCAGGGGCGGCCGACGTGGTGAGCACCACCACCGGGATGCTGCCGAGCAGCGGATCGTCCTTCAGGACGGCGAGCAGCTCCCTGCCGTTCATCCGGGGCATGTTGAGATCGAGGACGATCAGGTCGGGGCGCGCGTTCGCCGGGTCACGGAGGTATTCGAGCGCGGCCACCCCGTCGTCGGCGCGGGCGATGGTGCGGGCCATGCCGCGTTCGACCAGGGCGTCCTCGATCAGCATCGCGTCCGCCGGATCGTCGTCCACGAGGAGCACGGTGTACGGACGGTCGGGGGCGTAGGCGTTCATGGCGGGGCTCCTGCTGTCGGGGACGGGCAGTGGACGGGTGGCGGGTTGTGCGGTGAAGACCAGACCGGGCCAGCGTCTGCGGGCCCCCTGCCTGCTGATGCCCCAGGCGGTGCCGAGCTGCGGATAGCCCGCGCCCGCCCGCACGGCCTCGGCCGCTTCCTCTCTGGCGCAGCGCTCGACGGCCCGGTCGAGATAGGCGAGGACGCGGAGCCGGCCGAGCGGTCCGCCTTCTTCGGCCAGCCGCCGGGCGAGCTCGGTCACGGCTCTCTCGGCGGATGCGGTCAGCTCGTCGTGGTCAGGACGAACGGTGAGGTCGCGGGCCATGCCCGTACCCTACGGGCGATACGCCCCCGTGACAACAAACGTTGTCGGACGACGGTACGCTGTGCCGCCGGAGCGGTCCGGATCACGGGAGCCGCCCGGATCACGGCCGGTATCCGTCATACCTGGAGAAGAGAAGCGCAGTGGGCACCGTAGAAGTCCAGGCCACGTCCCCGGCCGTCGCCGAGCGCGCGCCCCGGCCAGCGCCGGGACCCACCGGGTGGACCACCCGGCGCTGGCTGAGTGTCGGCGCGAGCGCCGCGCTGTCGGTGCTCCTGGTGCTCGGGGTCTGCGGCGCGTGGATCTTCGCGCACTCCTCGACGATCAACAACCGTCTGGTCGAACGGAGTTCACCCGCCCTGATCACCTCGGTGCGGCTGGAGAGCGCGCTGGTGAACCAGGAGACGGGCATCCGCGGCTACGGCATGACGGGCCGGGCCGACTTCCTCACGCCCTACCGCGACGGGCTCGCCCAGCAGCGCACGGCGGAGCGCCAGCTCACGGCGCTCGACGGTGACGACACCGCGGCCGCGGCCGATCTGGCCGCCGTGCACCGCTACGCGGCGCGCTGGCAGGCCCTGGTCGCCGAGCCCGTCGCCACGGCCGCCGATCCGGTGAAGGTGGCCACCGAGCGCGCCGAGGGGGGCAAGCAGGCCTTCGACACGGTCCGCGCCGCGCTCGCCACCCAGCAGCGGCATCTGCAGGCCGAACGGGTCGAGGCGCGCGGCGATCTGGAGGACGCCCGGTCCCTGCGCAACTGGACCTTCCTCGCCATCGCCGCGGTCATCCTCGCGCTCACCGGTCTGGTCTTCGTCGGGCTGCGCAGGGGCGTGACCACCCATGTGGACCGGCTGTCGGCCGAGGTCCGCCTGGTGGCCGGCGGTGACTTCGACCATCCGGTCACCGAGTCGGGCCCCGCCGATCTGCGGCTGCTCGCGCGGGACGTCGAGTCCATGCGCCGCAGGCTCGCCGACGAACTGGCCTTCAGCGACGAGGCGCAGCACCATCTCAGCGAGCAGACCGACGAACTGCGCCGGTCCAACTCCGAACTGGAACAGTTCGCCTACGTCGCGTCCCACGACCTCCAGGAGCCGCTGCGGAAGGTGGCCAGCTTCTGCCAGCTGCTGGAGCGGCGGTACGGGGCCCAACTCGACGACCGGGCCCGGCAGTACATCGCCTTCGCCGTGGACGGCGCCAACCGTATGCAGGGCCTGATCAACGATCTGCTGGCGTTCTCCCGGGTGGGCAGGCTGCTCACCGATCACGTCGCCGTCGACCTGGCGGCGCTGTTCGACCGTACCGTCGACTCGCTCGGCATGGCGATCGAGGAGTCCGGCACCGTCGTCACCCATGACCCGCTGCCGACCGTGCACGGCGAACCGACCCAACTCGGCATGCTGCTGCAGAACCTGATCGGCAACGCGGTCAAGTTCCGCTCCCCCGACCGGTCTCCGGTGGTCCATGTGGGTGCGCGCCGTACCGGGGAGAGCTGGGAGTTCTCCGTGTCGGACAACGGCATCGGGATCGAGGAGGAGTACCGGGAGCGGGTCTTCGTCATCTTCCAGCGGCTGCACACCCGGGAGCAGTACACCGGCAACGGCATCGGTCTGGCGCTGTGCAAGAAGATCGTGGAGTACCACGGCGGTGTCATCGGCATCGACCAGGAACACTCCCCCGGCACGCGGGTGGTGTTCACACTCCCGGACGCTCGATGAGCAGCAGGGCTGCGTCGTCGTCGAGACGGCCGCCGTTGTGCTGGAGCAGTTCTTCGTGCAGCACGTCCAGTGTGCTGTCGAACGGGTCGGCGCAGTGCTTCTGGAGCTGCTCGTCGAGCGGGAAGAACGTGCCCGTGTCGTCGCGCGCCTCCGTCACACCGTCCGTGTAGAGGAGCAGCCGGTCCCCCGGCGCGAAGTCGACGGTGTCCAGGGTGGGCTCGGCGTCAGCGAGGTCCAGGAGCCCCAGCGGCGGTACGGGCGAGCTGGGTTCCAGGGCGCACACGGTCCGCCGGTGCACCAGCAGGGGCAGTACATGGCCGCAGTTGACGATCTGGAGCTGTCCGGGACAGGGGAAGCCGGTCAGGACCGCCGTGACGAAGTCGTCCCCCTCCAGATTGCGCCGGAGACTGTGCTCCATCCGCTGTACGACTCGGAGCAGGTCGGGTTCGTCGTACGCGGCCTCCCGGAACACTCCGAGGACCAGGGCGGCCGTACTGACCGCCTGGAGCCCCTTGCCCCGTACGTCGGCCACCAGGGCGCGCGGCCCGTAGGGCGTCTGGACCACGCCGTAGAGGTCGCCGCCCACAGTGGCCTCGGTGGCGGCCGCCGTGTAGTGCACGGAGAGCCGCAGCGGCCCGACCTCTTCGGGCACCGGCGCGAGAATGGCTTCCTGGGCCGCCTCCGCGACCGATCGGACCGCGACCAGTTCCCGCTCGCGGCGCTGGCGCAGCGCGCTCAGCCAGGCGCTCACCACCGTGACCACGGCGACGCCGGAGAGCACGGGCGCCTGGAACGCCACACTGGGTGAGCCGCTGCGCTCGCCGAGCAGGACGCCGAGGACGATCGAGAAGACGCCGAAGGCGACGACCGTACGCGGTCCGTGCCGGGCGGCTGCCAGGGACGGCGCGGCGGCGAGCATCGAGAGCCAGCGCAGGCCGGGCCCCGCGGCGACGGCGATCACACTGACCACCGCGGTGAAGACGAACGGCAGGATCGCCGCGGCACGGCTCACCCAGGCCCCCGGCGGCAGAGGTCTCGCCACGTGGTCGTGGCCCGCTCGGAATACCTGGATACGTGCCATGTCACAGCCCCACGTACTTGGGTACTCAGCAGGCTACCCCCGCTAAGGGCGATCCGCCGGGGGCGGCAACGGCGCGGGCGGGCGGCGGGCGCGATGCCATTACCCGTGACGTAATCGACCGGTGCGGCCGGGCCCGGCATCGTTGCGGTCACCGGGGATCGACCGGCGCACTCCGGCCGATCCCCGGTGATCCGATCCGCCATCCCTTATCGATGCCGTTGGAGGCTGATTTCCATGTCGGTTAACCGTTACGAGACCGCCGTCGCCCGCTACTTCGAGGCCTGGAACGCGACGTCCGATGCGGCGCGCGCCACGGCGGTGGGTGCCGCGTGGCACGAGGACGGCGGATACGTCGACCCGCTCGCCGAGGTCACCGGCCACGGCCCCATCGCCGAGCTGATCGGCGGGGCGCAGGCGCAGTTCCCCGGTCACGCGTTCCGGCTGACCGGCGCCGTGGACGGCCATCACGACACGGCGCGCTTCAGCTGGGAGCTGGTCTCGCTCGCCGACGGCGCGGCGCCGGTGGCGGGCTCCGACGTCGTCACGCTGGCCGCCGACGGCCGGATCGTCAGTGTGCTCGGCTTCCTCGACCGGGTGCCCGCCGTCGCCTGACAAGGGGCGGAACACAGTTGTGGGAGCGCTCCCGGTTCGGGCACGATGCCTGGCATGCCCATCACCTCAGCCACGGTCAGGGCCTACCGGCCCACCGACCGGGCAGCGCTCCACGACATCTGCGTACGCACCGCTCACGAAGGCGGCGACTCCCGGCACCTCTATCCGGACCCGGATCTGATGCCGAGCATCTTCGCCGCGCCGTACGCGGTGCTCGAACCCGACCTGACCTTCGTGCTGGACGACGGCGGTGGCCGGGCCGTCGGCTATGTCCTCGGGACGGCGGACACCACCGCCTTCGTCGGCGCCTTCCGCGAGCGCTGGCTGCCGACGGTGGCCGACCGCTACCCACGGCCCGCCGGTGCGCCCTCCACGCCGAGCGAGGAGATGGCGGTCCTGCTGCACACGCCCGAGCGGATGATCCTGCCCGAGCTGGCCGGCTACCCCGCGCACCTGCACATCGATCTGCTGCCTGACTGGCAGCGCAAGGGTCACGGCCGCGCACTGATGAACGCGTTCCTGCGCGCCCTCCACGACAAGGGGGTGGGCGCCGTCCATCTGTCGATGGTGAGCGCCAACACCGCCGCCCGCGCCTTCTACGACCGGCTGGGGTTCCAGGTGATTCCGGTGCCCGACCCGGGGCCGCTCACCTTCCTCGGGCGCTCGACGGCGGGCGTTGTTGAGTAGTCGTACTCATCCGCACCGCCCCTGCCGCCTTCTATCGTCACGACGGACGAGAGCCGGGGGCGGCGGGGAGGGGCGGGCACCATGGGGGGATCAGGGGCGAGGTCGCACCGGGGACGGCGGGTGGGGGCGCGGCTGGGCGCGCTCACGCTGGCCCTGCTGGTCGGCGGATGCGGCGTGCTGGGCACCGGGGGCGACCGCAGGCACGCCGCCGAACTCGCGGACCGCCGGTATCCGGGCGTCCTGGACGTGGTCGCGGTGCGGACGCTGTTTCCGCAGGCGGCGGGGTCCGAGGTGAGTTTCGCCGTGGCCGACGACCCCGACGCGGTGGTCCGGCTGCGGATCGACGCGCACGCCGGGAGCTGCGAGGGAAAGGACTGCGCCGGCGCGCTGGACCGGGCGGTCGAGGAGGGCAGGGCGCAGGCCGTGGCGCTGCGCCGGATCACGTCGTCGTTCGCCGCGTGCGGGTATCCGGCGCTCGCCGTGGACCCGGGCCTCGGCCGGGTCTGGGTCGCCGCTTCGCCGACCGGCAGCACCGTGACCCGGGTGCTCGCCGAGGCAGGCGCCTGCGTACGGGCCTGGGCACCCGGCCGGGACGAGAACGGCGGCGCGACAGCGGTGACGTCGGTGTCGGTGCACCTGGTGTCCCCGGCGGTCGCCGCGCGGCTGCCCGCAGGGCACCCGTCCTGGCCGACGATGATGCGGCTGACCGACGGCAAACTGCTCACCGCGCTGTCGAAGCGCCCTTATTACACGGCGACCTACCCGGTACGGGACGGCGAGGTCGACCCGGACTCGGGCACGGCAGTGATCACCCGGCCGTACACGTACGAGAAGGCGTTCGGCGACACGGTCCAGAGGGAGGTCGGCGACCGGCTGCGCCGTACGTATCCGCGCGCCGAGGTCAGCACGTACCACGGCATCTGGCAGCTGGAGCCCGGCACGGTCGACCGGCTGAGGGGGTACGTGCTGTTCTGCGACGGGCCGAGGGCGGACGGCCGGCTCTGCATGGGCGATCACGCGGTCGCCGTCACGGCGGACCCGGAAGGACATCCTGTCGGGGGCTTCCGGGTGATCCGTGACATCGGAAGCGGCCCACTGCGGCTGCCACCGCTCTAGCAGCCGCCGGGCGGGGCCGTTCGGGCGTCGGGCGGCTCAGCGCGGGCGAAGACCCTCGACCAGCGTACGGACCGTGTCCGACACCAGTGTGTCGAGCGGCCTGTCGCCCGCCGTGCCGGTGGCGACGAGCACCGTCAGCCCCTGGAGCACGGCGAGGACCGTCATGTCGACCCGGCCGGTGGTGTCGGCGTCGATGTCCCCCCGCTCCCGCGCCTCGGCGAGCAGCGCGACCGGCGCGGCGAAGGCACGGTCGTTGGCGGCCCGCAGCCGCTCGTCCCAGCCGTCCTTGGGCGTGTGCATCAGCCCGATGAGCGCCCGGTGCTCCACGGCGAAGGTCACATACGCCTGCGCGAACGTGACCAGCCGCGCCGTGATGTCGCCCGTCGCCCCGGCGAGCGCCGCGTCCAGCCGCCGGCCGAGCCGGTCATAGCCCTCTTCGGCGAGGGCGTCCAGCAGGGCCCTCTTGTCGGCGAAGTGCCGGCGCGGCGCGCCGTGGCTGACTCCCACGTCACGGGCGAGTTCGCGCAGCGAAAGCCCCTCGACGCCGTGGGCGGCCAATGTCTGCTCCGCCTGGCGCAGCAGAGCGGTGCGCAGGTCGCCGTGGTGGTAGGGCCGAGGGGAGGTCACGTGGAGACCCTATCGCGATGTTGTCGTTGACTACAATGTTTTCATTGCCTACATTGGAGACATGAGCACTACGGCACACACTCCCTGGCATCTGGCCGATCTGCCGCCGCAGACCGGACGTACCGTGATCGTCACCGGCGCCGGCGGCGGGCTCGGACTGGAGACCGCGCGCGCCTTCGCGGGCGCCGGCGCCCATGTCGTCCTGGCCGTGCGAGGTGTCGACGCCGCGCTGCGGGCGAGCGCCGAGATCGACGGCAGCACCGAGGTGCGCTCCCTCGATCTCGCCGACCTCGCCTCGGTCCGCCGGTTCGCGACGGCGTGGGACCGCCCGGTCGACATCCTCGTCAACAACGCGGGCGTCGCCAACGTGCCGCTGCGCAGGACCGCCGACGGCTTCGAACTCCAGCTGGGCACCAACCATCTGGGCCATTTCGCGCTGACGAATCTGCTGCTGTCCCAGCTCACCGACCGCGTGGTCACCGTCGCTTCGAACGCGCACAAGGGGGCGACCTTCGACCTCGACGACCCGAACTGGGAGCACCGCCCCTACCGCGCGTCCGCCGCCTACGGACAGTCGAAGCTCGCCAATCTGCTCTTCACACTGGAGTTGCAGCGACGGCTGACGGAGGCCGGTTCCCCGCTGCTCGCGGTGGCCGCCCACCCCGGCGCCGCCACCACCGGCCTCAACCGCCATCTGGGCCCCGCCATGTCACTCGTGGCCGCGACGCTCGGCCGGCTGATGGCACAGAGCGGACCGGACGGCGCGCTGCCGGCGCTGTTCGCCGCGACACAGGAGATCCCGGGCGCCGGGTACGTCGGCCCCGACGGGCGCGGCGAGCAGCGCGGCCGCCCGACCCTCGTCGGACGCAGCGTCGTCGCACAGGACCACGCGCTGGCCCGGGAGGTGTGGACGCTGTCGGAGCGGCTGACGGCGACGGCGTTCCCGACGGCGCTGCCCGGCGAAAGGGCCACGGGGTGACGAAGGCCGGTCGGTGGGTCAGATTCGCGCGGGCGCGGGTCAGGCCGTACTGCCGCCCGGCCACCCTCCCTCGACGGCCGGGCCGGCGCCGGCGGGGATGTTCGCGGCCACCAGTGCCGCGGCCTCGCGAGCGGTGAGGCGGCTGCCGAGCACCCGTTCCGGTATCCGCAGTGGCGTCAGGACACGGTTCCACCGTCCGTCCACCGTCGGAGTCACCCGCGGAACCTCCTCGCGGAACGGGTCCTCGGTATTGCTGAGCAGGCTGAACCCGCCGTGCGACGGGAACGGGAAGAACACGCGCAGGGCCGGCTGCGCATACAGGGCCTCGGCCAGTTCGGCGTTGCCCAGCCTGATCACCGGCGAGCGTTCCAGGGTCAGCCGCCACGCCGTCGACACCACCCTTCCCGGGGGTGCCGCCTCCAGCGGGGTCGCCGCGAGCAACGTCCACTCGCTTCGCAATTCGGCGGTGGACGCGCCGTCACGCCAGGCGTGCAAAATGGCGGCGACCACGGCGAGGTCATCGGTGCTGCCGAAAGCACCCCACCGCCAGCCGGAGCGTGTGGAGATCTCGATACGGAACTCGCGTTCGTCGGTGTTGGTCGCGTAGACAGCGAACCGCGCCTCTCCACGCGCGCAGCAAGCGGCGACCGCGGGATCGAACCCCTCAACCGGATCCATCGGCTCGGCGCCGTCCCCGCGGCGAGCCGCCTCGCGATCCAGCGCCCCTCCCAGGCCGCCCGGCACGGTCACCTCCGGACAGAGAGCGCTCGACACACTGCGGGGACGTCTGTTCATGGACACACCGTAGGCAGTGGAGTTCAGGAGATGTGGGCGTAGGACCAAACGCACCAGGCGGCTCCGGTACTCCTCGGACACCGCACGGCGCGAGCGGGTCGCGTCGTACGGTGCCCGTGGCGAACCGCGGCTCAGGCGGCCGGTCTCCGTGCCACCTCGCCCGTCGCCGACGCCGCGATCCGGACGCGGGCCTGCCGGGTCACGCCGTCGACCGTGACGGCCAGCGTGACCGTGCCCGGCCGTAGCGCGGTCAGGGTGCCGCTCACCGGGTCGAAGACCGCCGTATGCCGACGGGCGGCTGCCGACCGGTCGCCCACGAGCAGATTCGGCGATCCGGTCCAGTCCGCGCTCATCGGGAAGGCGACCGGCACCTGCCTGCTGCCCTGAGTGACCGTCGCCGCGACCCGCGCCGTCCCGCCGGGAGCGAGGCTCTGCGGTGCGTCCAGTGCCAGCGCGTCGGTGTGGGCACGGGTCTGGACGGAGACCCAGTCAGGGCCGCCCTTCCACGGGGACAGCCGCGCCGCCGCCTGCTCGCCGCGCGAGACGTGGTCCACCCCGACCAGCGACCAGCCGGTGAAGCCGCCCTCGTCCACCGGGGCCGACGGCGCCTTGCCCGAGTTGCCGTTGATCAGATACGGCACCCCGTCGACGTGCGAGGCGTCGAACACACCGACATGGCCGCCGATCAGACCCGCGCCCTTGCCCGTCGTCCTGCGGAAGTCGGCCAGCCACTGCTCGACCAGGGCCGCCTCCTTCCGGTCGCCCAGCTCGCTGGCCTTCTGCACGGTGGGGTCACGCGGCGGTACGTGCTCGATCAGCATCACCGAGCCGACGCTGTTGTCCCGGGCCGCCGCGTCCAGTTGGGCCCGCAGCTCCGCGATCTGGTCGAAGCCGCCGCCCCGCAGGGTCAGGCTGGAGGTGTCGAGGGTGACGAAACGGGTCCCGGCGTGGTCGAACACCCGGTGGGCCGGGCCGAATTCGGCCGTGAAGTTGGCGACGGAGCCGCCCATCACCTCGTGGTTGCCCGGCACGTAGTACCAGGGCAGCGAGTCGCCCAGCTCCTCGGTCAGTACCTTCCTGGCGAAGGCCAGATCCTCCGGCGAGCCCTCGTCCACCAGGTCACCGTCGATCACGAGGAAGTCCGGCCGGGCGGCTTTGATCTCGCGCAGGGTGCGCCGGGCCTGCGCCACGATGGCGCTGTCCGGGTCGCGGGCGACGAACTGCGCGTCGGACATCACGGCGAACTGCCAGTCCCTGGCCTCGGTACCCGCCGCGGAGTCGATCAACGGGTCAGGGACACGCGGCTGTTCGGGCAGGTCGACGGTCGGCGGCAGCTGCGCCGTCAGATCGTCGATCTGGATCTCCCCGGTGTACTGGGCGGTTGCCGCGGTCTCGGCGAGATAGAAGCGGTACACACTCAGCGGCGTCGCCGCCCCCGGCGGCACGGCGAACGTCACCTGCTGCCAGCCGGTCCAGGTGATGTAGGGGCCCCGCAGCAGCTGGTCGGTGCCTGCCGCGTCCTTCAGATGCAGGGTGGGCCAGGCGCCGTGGCCGTCGCCCTTGATCCAGAGCTTGAAGGACTGCGGCTGGCCGGGTACGGCGATCTGCTGCGGCGGGCTCGCGTAGGCGGCCCGGGTCGCGGTGGACCGGGTGAAGTCGTAGGAGAGCGTGAGCCCGGTGCCGGTATGGCTCTCCGGCGCCGCCGCCACCGAACCGCTCGCCCTGGCCTGGCTGAACGTCCAGGACGCCGCGTCGTCGAAGCCGGACACCGGCTGCTCGTCGAGGCCGACGCTGACGGCGAGCACGGTCGTCGCACCGCCGGCCGTCGCGGTGATCTGCCCGGCGCCGCTGCCCGTCACGGACTTGACGGTGAACGAGCCCGCGCCGTCGTCGCTCACGGTGAACAGCGAGCGGTCGTAGTCCAGGCGTACGTCACGGGGTTCGACCGGCGCGCTGGTGCCGTGCGCGTCGAGCCCGACGATGCCGAAGGTGCCGGTCGCCGAGGCGTCGGCGAGGCCGACCCGCTGGGTGGTCGGCCGGATCCGGGCGAGCTTGTCCAGCACCGTCAACTCCGTGCTGCCGTGCGCCTGTCCGCGCTCGGCACGCACCTCGGTCGTACCGCCGGACCGCGCGGTGAACACACCGTGGCTGTCGACCCGGCCCACCGTGGAGCGGCCGGTGTCCCAGCGCGGGACACCGGCCGCCGGTCCGTACGTCTCGTCGTACCCGGCGGCCGTGAGCTGCCGGGACAGCCCGGGGAAGACCCGCTCGGGGTGGCCGCCCGCGACGGGGTCGACGGTCGGCGCGTCCCCGGCCGGGGTGGCGGTCCCGACCCAGAAGCCCTTCAGCCGGCCGCTGCCGTCCGGGGCCGTGAGGGCGAGGCCGTTGGGTACGGTCCGCTCGCTCCCGTCCGACGGGCTGTTCTCCAACCGCAGGGCGTCACTGCCCGGTTCACGGGCGACGAGGGTGGACGAGCCGCCGCCGTCGAGGTTGATCGCGCTGTACGAACCGGCCTTCTTCATCATCAGGCCGAGTTCGGTGAGGGTGACCCCCGCGCTGTCGGCCTGCCGCCCGTCCACGGTGAGCACCTGCATCGTGCTGCCGTCGCGGGAGAACCCGACGGCGGTGCGGGGCGCCGCCGTGTTGTTGCCCTCGCCCTCGTGGCTCTGCGCCGCGCCGTCCACGACGAGCAGTTCACGGCCGCCGACCGCGGTGCGGGGTACGGGTCCGCTGTCGGTGCGCGGCCGGTAGGCGAGCGAGACCGGATCGCCGGGCCGCAGGGCGGCGAGCGCCTGGGCGCCCGCCTCGCGGCCGACGAGGACGGTGGTGCCGTCCGCGATCGGCCCCGAGCCCGGCTCACCGGTCACGGACACGACCTCGCCGTCCCGTACGAACGCCTCGGCCACGGGCGTCGCGGTGTCCACGGTCAGCGCCCGGTCGGCCTGCCCCCACCCTTGCGTGTACGCGCCGATGCCGCCGGCGGGCACGTTGGCCGCGTTGTAGCCGGCGAGCGGGAGCCGGCCCGACGGCAGGGTCAGGGTGCCGTCGAAGTAGAGCCGCAGGATGCGCCCCGCAGCGCCCGGGCCGAGGCCGACGGCCTGGTTCGCACCGGGGGCCGGCGACTGGACGAGTGCGCCGTCCTGGACGCCGGGGCCCTCGGGCGCGCCCGTCTGGTTGATGTCGAAGAAGTCCGCGTTGATCGCCGCGACGGTCCGCCGGCCCCGGCCGGCGTTGTGCCGCGCGGCGAGTTCGGAGACCGTACGGCGGTCCGAGACCGCGCCCGACGAGAGGTAGTCGGCCCGCGCACCGGTGCCTTCGAGGTTCACGTCGAGCGCGTCGACCCGCAGCCACTTGTCGGATTCGAGCCGGTCGTACGAGCTGAGCCGGATGCCGGGGGCGACCGGCCGCGAGCTGCGCGCCGTTTCGATGCCGTCGCCGTCGGCGACCGCTCTCGGCGCTCCGCCGGCGGCACTCGCGGGCGGCGGCGCCACGGGGCGCAGTACCTCGGCGGACGAATAGGGACGGGGGTCGGGGTCGGAATCGGCGAAGGACGGGGAAATGGCCCCCGCCGTCAGGGCGGTCACCGCCGCGAACAGCACGGCGGACCTGCCGGCAATGCCTGGGCCCACAAGTTCTCCTGGAATGAGCTGGGTTACGCCCCTAGGCCAGACCAGATGCGGATGGCCTAGCAAGCGCTGTCGGCGGCAAGCATCGCGGTGCGCACACCGATGGGCCAGGGGGCCAGGGGAAAGTCGGGGCGAACAGGCCGTGACACGGTTCGACCGTATCGGCCCGAAGCGGGACCGAGCGGCCGTCACACCTGCGATTCGCCGGCAAGTGAGCCGAAGGGGCGCGCCGCTGTCGAGAGAGAGCGCGCACAGGCCCGCGAGGAACGAGCGGGGCGTGGACGGTCGACCGTCCACGGAGGCTCAAAGCGCCGCGTTGACCGTCCCGGCCCGCCCCCATCACGTGGCGAGTGAGCCGAAGGGGCGCGCCGCTGTCGAAAGGGAGAGCGCGCGCAGGCCCGCGAGGGACGAGCGGACCGAGCACGGTCGACCGTCGACAGTGGCATAAGGCGCCCCGGAGGCGAACCGAGCCCCTAAAAAAGGGGGGCAGTGGCTTGCAGCGCCCCGGAGGCGAACCGAGCCTCAAAAAAAGGGGGGCGGCCGCTTCACCAGGTCCTGATCCGCTCGGGCGCACCCGCGCCGTCGCGTTGCAGCAGCACCATGGCCACGTCGTCGCTGCCGCCCTGGTCCCCCACCACATGCCCGAGCAGATCGGCCAGTTCCTCGATGTCGGACGGCCCCGAGCTGACCGTCTGCCGGAGCACTTCGAGCCGGTTGCCCAGATCGATGCCCGGCAGTTCCACCAGACCGTCGGTGCACAGCAGCAGCGTCTCGCCGGGGCCCAGCACCCCGCTGGTCACCGGGTAGTTGATGCCGCCGGGACCGGCGAAGTCCGCCGAGAGACCGAGCGGCAGTCCGCCGGCCGCCGCGATCCACTCGCTGGATCCGTCGGCGCGGCGCAGCAGGGCGTCGAGGTGGCCCGCCCGTACGATCCGCAGCTGACCCGTCGTCATGTCCACCTGGACGTAGGTGCAGGTGGCGAAGCGGTCGGTGTCCAGCTCGTTCAGGAACGTCGAGGTGCGGGCCATCGCGGTGGCCGGCGGGTGGCCCTCGGCCGCGTATGCCCAGAGCACCATCCGCAGCTGTCCCATGACCACCGAGGCATCGGTGTCGTGTCCCTGTACGTCACCGATCGTCACGCCCACCTGGCCGCCCGGCAGCGGGATCACGTCGTACCAGTCACCGCCGACGTTCCTGCCGAGCCGCGCGGAGCGGTAGCGGACGGCGACGCGCGCCCCGGGGACGTTCGGGATGTACCGGGGCAGCATCGCCTGCTGAAGCCCCTCGGCGAGGTCGTGTTCCTGTTCGAAGAGCATGGCGCGCTGGAGGCTCTGCGCGATGCTGCTGCCGAGCGTGACCAGCAGATTGCGTTCCTCGTCGCGGAACTCGCCGCGCTCCGGGTAGAGCAGCGCCAGCGCGCCGATCGTCCGGCCCTGGGCGATCAGCGGCAGATACGCGCCGGAGCCGACCCGCAGCGGTTCGATGACGGGCCAGAGCTCCGGGTAGCGCGTGCGGTACTCCTGCCGGGACGAGACGAAGATCGGCCGCTCGGTGCGGACCGCCTCGCTTATCGGCAGCGGTGCCTCGACCTTGGTGGATTCGAGCTGGGGGTCGTACTGGTCGGCGCGCCCCTCGGTGGAGAGCATGAGCCGGCCGCCCTCCAGCACCCCGAGGATCACGTTCACCGCTCCCAGGTGGCCGAGCGCGTCCTCGTCCCGCAGGACGCCCATGACCTCCTTGACCGTGCCGGCACTCGCCAGCAGGGCCGTCGTCCCCTCCACCACGTCGGTGAGTCTGCGGCGCCCCTCGTCCAGCTCGTTGCGCGCGGCCGCCTCGGCCAGCTCCTCGTCGGCGCCGCGCACGATGCCGATGATCCGCAGCGGCTGCTCGCCGTCGTACTTGATGTGTGCCTGGGCGTGGATCCAGCGCAGCGCGCCTCTGGCGTCGCGGATCCGGTAGTACGCGCCGTAGGAGTCCTCGTGGTCGCGGATCGACCGGTTGATGTGTGCTTCGAGGCGGGCCGCCTCGTAGGGCGGGATCTGGTCCGTGACGGTCTGGGGGCGGCTGTCGTAGCTCTCGGCGGGCAGGCCGAGGACTTCCAGCGCCGACGGGTCCAGGTGCAGCAGACCGCTGTCGTAATCCCAGTCGAAACTGCCCATGCGGTTGAGCGCGAGGCTCAAGTCCGGATGGGCGGGCCAGTCGTCCGGCAGGGACACGGCAGCCGGTCCTGCGCCCCCATCAGCCATGCGCCCAGCTTCTCATCGTTTGTCCGGTGTCACCTGTCGAGCGCGGCCCGAAACCGCTTTCCGCCGGGGTCCGTACGGAGGAGACTGCCTGTCTGCACGTCGAGCGCGTGTCATCGCTTCCGAAAGAGGACTTCGCTCCCCATGCATAAACCCGATTGCACCCCGCGTTCCAGCCCGCTGGACCACCACTACTCCGGGGAGCATCCGCTCCGGACTCTCGCCTATCTCTTCCGTCCCGACCGCCGCAGGCTGTTGCTCGCCGTGGCCGTCTTCTCCGTGAAGCACATACCGGTCTGGCTGCTGCCGCTGATCACGGCGAACATCATCGACGTGGTCGTGGACCACAAGCCGGTCGCCGAGCTCTGGTACAACGCCGGGGCCCTCGTCTTCGTCCTCGTCCTGAACTTTCCGCTCGCCGTCCTCTACTCGCGCCTGATGAGCGCCAGCATCCGCAGGATGGGCAGGGAACTGCGCTCGGCGCTGTGCCGGCGGATGCAGTACCTGTCCATCGGGTATCACGCCCGGGTCAGCGCCGGCGTTCTGCAGACCAAGGTCGTACGGGACGTCGAGGCGGTGGAGACGATGACCCAGCAGAGCGCCGACCTGGGGCTCGGCGCCATCATGACGCTGCTCGGCGGGCTCGTCGTGATCGGCTTCCGCACCCCCATCGTGCTGCCGGTGTTCCTCGTCGTCGTACCGCTGGCAGCGCTGCTGGTGCGCAGACTGCGCTCGCGCATCCGCAGCAACAACGAGGAGTTCCGGCTGGAGATCGAACGGCTGTCGTCACGGGTCGGCGAGATGACCACACTCATCCCGATCACCCGCGCGCACGGCCTGGAGCGCACTGCCCTGCATCGCGTGGACAACACGCTGGAGCGGGTGCTGACCACCGGGTTCCGGCTCGACGTGCTCAACGGCCGCTTCGGGTCGCTCTCCTGGATCCTGCTCAACACCATGGCGGTCGCCTGTCTCACCGGTTCGGCGCTCGTCGCCTACTACGGCTGGCTCTCCATATCGGCCGGCGACGTGGTGATGATCAGCAGCTTCTTCACCGCGCTGACCGCTTCGCTGATGACACTGATGAATCTGACCCCGATCATCTCCAAGGGCCTGGAGTCGGTGCGTTCGATCGGTGAGGTGCTGCAGGCGCCCGACCTGGAGAGCAACGAAGGTAAGACGTCCGTCGCCGAGGTCGGCGGCCGGATCGACTTCCAGGGGATGGGCTTCCGCTACCCGGAGGCCGCCGAGCCGTCCGTACGGGACTTCGAGCTGACCGTGCGGCCGGGCGAGACCGTGGCGCTGGTCGGTGCGTCGGGTGCGGGGAAGTCCACGATCCTCAATCTGCTGATCGGCTTCATCCGGCCGACCGAGGGCCGCATCCTGCTGGACGGCTCGGACATGGCGGCCCTGGATCTGCGCACCTACCGGCGTTTCCTGTCCGTCGTGCCGCAGGAGTCGATCCTCTTCGAGGGGACGATCAGGGAGAACGTGACGTACGGCCTGGAGGGCGGCGCCGACGAAACCGCCTTGCGCGAGGCCCTGGAGGCGGCCAACGCGATGGAGTTCGTGCGCAGGCTGCCCGACGGGATCGACACGGTGGTGGGGCAGCGCGGCGCGCGGCTCTCCGGCGGCCAGAAGCAGCGGCTGGCCATCGCGAGGGCGCTGATCAGGGACCCCAGGATCCTGGTGCTGGACGAGGCGACGTCCGCGCTCGACAACCGGTCGGAGGGACTGATCCAGGACGCGCTGACCCGGCTGGTCCGGGGCCGGACCGTGTTCGTGGTGGCCCACCGGCTCTCCACCATCCAGAACGCCGACCGCATCGTGGTGATGGACCAGGGCCGCATCGTCGAGGCGGGCAGCCATCATGAGCTGCTGGCGAGCGGCGGCACGTACGCGACGACGCTCCAGCCGCGCAGGCTCGGGTAACGCGGGCGGGGGTCCCGTACCGGACAGAAGTGCCGGTACGGGACCCCCGCAGCGCCGTGCGTCCGCCGCGGGACACCAGCCGCGCCGTCAGCTGTCGGCCGCGTCCTGCGGGAAGTCCGCCGAGTTGCCGACCTCGGCCCACTCCTCGATCTCGGCCGCCCGGGTCGCCGCCGACATCCGCGCGCTCTCCACCGCACCCGCCCCGAGGAGCAGCCGCAGCGGCGGGTCGTCGAGCCGGGCCACGTCGATGACGGCCTTCGCGGCGCGCGCCGGGTCGCCTGGCTGGTTGCCGTTGTTGGCTTCGCGGTAGCGGTTCATGGCGCCGACGGTGCTGTCGTAGTCGGCGCCGACCTCGTGCCTGCGCATGGACGAGCCCTGCCAGTCCGTGCGGAAGGCGCCGGGCTCCACGATGACGACCTTGATCCCGAAGGGGGCCACCTCGTTGCTGAGGACCTCGGAGAAGCCCTCGACCGCGTACTTGGCGGTCTGGTAGGCGCCCATCCCCGGGGTGCCGCCGACCCGTCCGCCGACGGACGAGTACTGGATGAAGCGTCCCGAGCGCTGCTCGCGCAGCACCGGCAGCGCCGCCCTGGTGACATTGACGACGCCGAAGAGATTGGTCTCGATCTGGGCGCGGTAGTCGTCCTCCGCCATCTCCTCGATGGGGGCGGAGTTGGCGTATCCGGCGTTGTTGGCGACGACGTCGAGCCTGCCGAAGGTGTCGACGGCGAGCCGGACGGCGGCGCGGGCCGCCTCGGCGTCCGTGACGTCGAGGGCGGTGGCCCTGATCCGGTCGCCGTACTTCTGTACGAGGTCGTCCAGTTGCTCGGGGCGGCGGGCCGTCGCGACCACGTTGTCGCCGTCCTCCAGGACCGCTTCGGTCAGTGCGCGGCCGAGACCGCGGGAGCTACCGGTGATCAGCCAGGTCTGAGTCATGTCTGCCTTCGTCTCACGGTTAAGCGATAGTTTTCCTCTCACTTAACGCTAACACCTGATGGGTAGGGTCCTCTTGTCGATCTTCAGCGCGAAAGGACCACGCTCCGCCATGCCGACAGCTCCCGACCCCCGGCCGACCGTCGTCACCTGGGCGGCGAGCGCCGACCGGCTCGGCGAGGCCGTCGCCGACCGCACGCACCGGCTGGTGGTCCGCACCAGCGTCGGGGGCCGGGACCTGCGTGTCCGGCTGTCGAACGCGTTCGGCGAACGTCCCGTGACCATCGGTCCGGTGTACGTCGGAACAGCCGCCGCCGGGGCCGAGGTCGGCGCGGGGACCAACCGCCCGCTCACCTTCGACGGCGCTCCGTCGGTCACGATCCCGCCGGGCGGGGCCGCGCACAGCGACCCGCTGTCCGGCCGGTTCCCCGCGCGGGCCGATCTCGCGGTCAGCCTGTACGTGCCGGACGCGGCCGGCACCGCCACGGGCCACGTACGGGCGGGGCAGACCTCGTACCTCGCCAAGGGCGACCAGGCGGCCGGGCACGGACCGGGCCCCTACATCGAGCAGACCCAGTCGTGGCTGCACCTGGACGCGATCACCGTGCGGGCCGAGCCGGGGACGACCGCGGTGGTGACCCTCGGGGACTCGATCACCGACGGCTCGGCCTCCACGGACGACACCAACCGCCGCTGGCCGGACTTCCTCGCGCGCCGGCTGCTCGCCGACCCGGCGGGCGGCTCGGTGCGCGGCGTCGCGAACGCGGGCATCTCGGGGAACATGCTGCTCGCGGACGGATCGGGCGAGAGCGCGCTCCACCGGCTCGACCGCGACGTCCTCTCCCACGCGGGCGTACGCACCGTCGTACTGCTGGAGGGTGTCAACGACACCAAGGCGGATCCCACGCCGTCGGCGCGGTCGATGACCGCCGCGCTGGAGGAGATCGCCGCCCGTGTCGGCGCGGCGGGGCTGCGGCTGGCCGTCGGGACGATCATGCCGTTCCACGGCTGGCCGGCCTGGTCGGAGACGGCCGAAGCCGTACGGCAGGAGGTCAACGCGTACATCCGCACGGCCGGGACGTTCGACACCGTCATCGACTTCGACCGGACCATGCGTGACCCTCGGGACCCGCTACGGCTACTGGCGGAGTTCGACTGCGGCGACCATCTGCATCCGAACGACGCGGGCATGCGCGCGCTGGCCGAGGCGGTGGATCTCGGCGCGCTGTGAGCCGATCCATGATCCGGTCTGTGCACCGGCCCACATGGCTGACCGGACACTCTTTTGTTATCGACGGTTCGTGTCCGTCGAGGCGCGCGGCTCGCCCGCCGGGTCGATGCGAGGGGTCCTGACATGTTCGTAGGCCAGCGTCGTCTGCACGTCGGCCACCTCACGCCGCTCGGTGAGCCGGTCGATCACGAACGCGTAGACGCCGTTCACGTCCGGCACCGCGACATGCAGCAGGAAGTCATGGGCGCCCGAGGTGACGAAGAGGCCGATCACCTCGGGCAGCCGCGCCGCCCACTCGCGGAACCCCTCGATGACGGGCCGGGCGGGCGGCCGGATCCGGACGGAGATGAGCGCCTGTACGGGCCGTCCCATCGCGTCGAGGTCGACCGTCGCGTGGTAGCCGGTGATCACACCGCGCTCGCGCAGCAGCTTCACCCGTTCCAGGGACGTGGAGGGCGAGACACCGGTCTTCGCCGCGAGATCACGGTTGGTCTGCCGTGCGTCGTTCTGCAACTCCCGCAGAATCGCTTGATCAATCGCATCAAATTTCACGTTGAGCCCCTTTCGGCGCACGACATGCGGAGCCTGGCGACAGATCCAGCATGTATGCCTAGCGTATCCGCATGTCTCTTCCCCAATTGACCAGCGAAGACGTCACCACCCATGAGTCCACCCGCAAGGCCCGGCTGAAGTGGGTGATCGTCGTCGACGAGAACCTGCCCGCGGGCCGGGTGACGAACGCCGCCGCCTGTATGGCGGCGGCCGTCGGCAAGGCGCTGCCCGACCTGCTCGGCAGGGACGGCGAGGACGCGTCGGGCGTCGCGCACCCGGGACTGCCGTGGGCCGGCTGTACGGTCCTGGCGGCCGACGCCGCGACGCTGCGTCAGATCCGTACCAAGGCCGCGGCCAAGGACCAGCTGCTGATCGTGGACATGCCCGAGCAGGCGCAGACCTCGCGCGTCTACGACGAGTACCTCGGTCTGATCGCCGAGGCCGAGAGCGACACCCTCGACTATCTGGCTATCAGCCTGGTCGGCCCGCGCAACACGGTCGACCGGCTCGTCGGCAGGCTCGCCCTGCTGCGCTGATCCGGGGAAGTTTGGGCTCTGGCGCGATCGGTTCGGCATTGATCCGTTACCGAGCGTGAGTCGCGGCGTTGAACGTGCGTGAAGGCCGCACAACAGGCGGCCGTGTTCGAAACGTTCAAGGAGTTCTTTATGTCGCGTATCGCGAAGGCAACCGCCGTCCTGGTCGGCACCGGCGCCGTGCTGGCCGGCGGCGCCGGAATGGCCGCCGCTGACGCCGGTGCGGGCGCCGCCGCCGTCGGTTCCCCCGGCGTGCTGTCCGGCAACCTGCTCCAGGTGCCGGTGCACGTGCCGGTCAACCTGTGCGGCAACACCGTCGACGTCGTCGGTCTGCTGAACCCGGCCTTCGGCAACCAGTGCGCCAACATCTCGGGCGGCCACGACCACGGTGGCGACGAGGGCGGCTACGGCGGCTGAGCCCCACCCCGCTGACCGGCGGCCTCCCGCGTCCCGCGCGGGGGGCCGCCGTTTCCCTGTCCACCGACGGTCAGGGATCAGACCTCGTAGCGGTAGAGGTTCTTGTGGTCGAGGAGCGTGGACGGCCGTACGTCCCACGGGGGCATCGTCTCCTCCAGGCTGATGACCCGGCCGCTCTGCCGATCGTCCTCGGGGAGTCTGCGCTTCGGCAGATAGGTCGCCTTCGGATGCTTCTGCTGCCAGCGGTCCCAGAGCAGGTCGACGAAGGCGTGGTGGAGCCAGAAGACCGGGTCGTTGGGCGAGGCGGCGCCCAGCATCTCCCCGCCGACCCAGCGGTGGACCCGGTTGTGGTTGAGCCACGGCTGTCTGCCGCCGCCGGTCGTCCATCCTTCGAGCCGGTTGCGGAAGCCCTTGGCCGGAGTCGAGTCCCAGGGCGCCACGTCGTACACGCTCTCGTTCAGCGCGCTTGCCAGCTCGGCCTTGGTGGGCAGCACGATCGGGTCGCGGGGGCGGCCGAGGTCGCGGGTGAGGAACCTGTCGTCCGTGACATTGCCGCTGATGGTCCAGTACCCCGCCGAGTACGCGAAGGGCCCGGTCATGACCTGCTGGTCGGACGAGCGGCCCGTACCGCCGAGGAAGTCCTCGCTCCAGAGTGCGGCAGCGGGCGTCCGGTCGACCGTCCAGTCCCAGTACGGGACGGTCACCTTCGGGTCGATCTCGCGCAGCGCGCCTTCGAACTCCAGCAGGAAGCGCCGGTGCCATGGGAAGAACGACGGGGTCATGTGCGCGGCGCGCAGGCCGTTGTCCGCGTCCGGGACGTAGAACTCGGTGTGCGTCTGGACGAAGTCCTCGTACCTGCCGCGCCGTTTGAGCTCCAGGATCGCGCCGACGAAGCTCCTGCGCTCGGCGGCGGTGAGGTTCCGCTGGTTCTTTCTGGTGTACATCCGGTGGGTGCCTTTCCCGCAGTCGCGCTGTCAGATGTCCGAGTGCTCGGGCGGTCGGCTGTGGTGTGTCATCGGTCCCGAGAGCGACAGCCGGGCTCCGCGCAGGTCGTCGACGGCCGCGCGGGCCGTTTCGAGCAGGGTCGGGAACGACTCGTAGTGGTTGACCACGCTCAGATAGCTGCCGTCGGCGCGGCGCATGACGTGCAGGGGCCGGCCGTCGATCCGTACCTCCGGGGTCTCGAACACCACGGTGATCTGCCGGCCCTGGTACATCTCGTCGATGACGGCTCCCGCCGCCGGTTCCGTGCGGCGCGGGCCTGCGCCGGTGAGCCGGCGGCCCGCGTTCACGATGGGGGCGAGCGCCGCCGTGGTGGCGGTGACGACGCCGAGGGTGAACACCGAACGGAGCAGCGCGCGCCGGGTGCGGCCCCCGGCCGGCGGCGGCGCGTCCGCCGGGGGTTCGGGCGGTGCCACGGGTACGGTTCTCGGCTCCAGCTCGATTCCGACTGCCATCACGGCTCCGCTCATCGGTGTACGGGACAAGGGCCAGGGCCCCGAACCGGTCAACGAGACGGCGGCGAAACAGTTATCCGCCGAGGCGGGGCCGTGCGGCATGTGCCGTACCGATACGTTCGGCGTGCCGTGTGCGGTCCTGAACGGGGTAGACGGGTCTGTACTGATGAAACGGCACCGTGAGGACGCAGGAGGCAGCGTGTCCGCCGAAGAGAGCGCGGGGCGTAGCGGGTCGGGCGGGGGTACGCGCCGGGCCAGGCTCGTCGGTGCGCTGCGCCGTACGCCCGTCGCCATGTGGAACGACGACGCGACGGACCGGGCGGCGGCTCTCACGTACTACTCGGTGCTGGCGATCTTCCCTGCGCTGCTCGTGACCGTCTGTTCGATCGGCCTTGCGGGGCCGGGCGCCAACGGGCAGCTGACCGCCCAGGTGACCTCCATCGTCCCCGCCCAGTCGCAGGCGCTGGTGCGCGGCATCCTGGACGGGATGGCGCAGCAGCGGTCGGCGGCCTGGGTGCTCGCGTCGGCGGGCGCGGTGGGCGCCCTCTGGTCGGCCTCCAGCTATCTGGGGGTCTTCCGGCGGGCGCTGCACATGATGCACGGCGCGGTGGATCACCGGCCGCCGTGGCGTACCGCTCCGCGCATCGTGGTGGCGGCGTGCGCGCTGCTCGCCCTGCTGGTGACGAGCGCCTTCACGCTGGTCCTGACCGACGACGCGGCGGACGGGCTCGGCCGGATCCTGGGCGTGGGCAGTGCGGTGAGCGTGGCGTGGAGTGGGCTGAAGTGGCCGCTCATGCTGGCGCTGGCCGCCGTGCTGGTGCTGATCGTGTTCCGTACGGGCCCGCCGGGTACACGCGGGCTGCGCCGCGCCCTGCCGGGCGGCGTGGTCGCCGTGGTGTTCTGGCTGCTGGTCTCGGCCGGGTTCGCGCTCTACACGGCCCACGCGGCGCAGTACAACCGGCTGTACGGCTCGCTCGCCGGCACCATCGTCTTCCTCGTGTGGCTGTGGCTGAGCAATCTGTCGCTGCTGTTCGGCGCGCAGTTCAACGCGGAGCTGGCCAGGTCCAGGAAGCCCGCGCCGCCGGCGGCCGGCGCCGGCACTCCCGTGCCGTCGCCGACCACGTCGTCCGCGGCCGAGGCGGAGACCCGCTCGTCAGACGCTGACCTCCACGAGCTCAAGGTCCGTCAGGCCGGCCAGGGCGCGCAGCTCGGGCAGTAGCCTGCCGGTGGCCAGCGCCCAGTGGTGGCCGACCCCGCTCGCGCTCCAGGCGTCGGTCCACTCCCCCGGGTCGCAGCCGAAGTCCACGCGCGACGTGGTGTTGCCGATCTCCAGCAGGGGCCCGTCCACGACCTCGCCCTCGGCCGCGACCAGCCGGAACCTGCCGTCGCGGCTCTGCCCGAGGCCGACCAGGGTGACCGGGCCGTGGCGTACGTCGAACTCGACGGACACGCCCCAGCCGCGTTTGCCGTGGTAGACGCCGAGCCCCCGCAGCAGCGGTTTGCGGGCGCTGATCGCCAGGTGTCCCGGCCCGTCGTGGCCCATCTCGACCACCCCGGCGGTGAAGTCCAGCGCCTGCAGCTCGGTGAAGGAACCGCCCGCGCCGAGCCGGTCGACGATCAGCATGGCCAGTGACGTGCGCAGTTCGTACTCGCCGCAGGCGGGGATGCCCCGGGCGGTGAGCAGGGACGAGCCGAGGATCATGCCGGCGCCGAGCCGTTCGTGGATCTCGCCGCCCAGTCCCCGGTGGTAGTAGGCGAGGGAGTCCAGATCGAAGTCGGCGACCATCTTGTCGAGGCCGACGGCGACCTTCGCCGCCCAGCGCAGATCGTCCTCGACCACCGTGTCGGCGAGGGTGAACAGCTCACGCGTCTCGTCCAGCTTGACCGTCAGCTCGCTGTCGGAGACCTGGTCCACCCGCACCCGCAGGTCGTCGAATTCCAGGACCTCCATATGGCCGCCGAGATGCGCGGTGACCATCGTCGGGTCGGTGGAGACGTCGTACATCCCCGGGTAGAGGTGCCCCATCAGCCCGTGCCGGCCGCCCCGGAGCACGGAGCGGACCGAGGCGGCGCGGATCCAGCGTCCGATCCGCTGCCAGGCCCGCTCGTCCTCCAGGTAGCCGGAGACGGAGCGGAAGGGCACACCGACGCGTTCGAAGGCGTTCGCCATCTCCGGCAGCGGACAGGCGCCGCAGTACGCCAGCCACTGTCCGGTGTCGAAGGTGGCGTGGTCCATCGACTCGGTGGGCTGGAGGTTGATCAGCAGCACCGGCGCACCGCTGCGCTGCGCGACGGGCACGAGCATGCTCGCCGTCATGTACGTCGTCAGGAATCCGACGATCAGGTCGCAGCCCGCCGCCCGCAGCTTCTCGGCCGCCGCCGCGCCCTCCTGGGCGTCGGAGATGAAGCCGACGTCGATCACCTCGGCGTCGAACTCCCCCATCCGCTCGGTCACCCGGGCCGCCGAGCGCCGCAGCTGCGGCAGCAGATCGGGGAACTGCGGCCAGTAGGCGCCGAGGCCGCCCGCGACCAGTCCGATCCTGGGTCGGCGGGCGACGGCCGGGGTGCGTGTGTGCGTGGTCATCTCAGAAATTGAACTTGTCGATGTTGTTCTTGTCGAACACCGTCGGCTTGCCGAGGATGACTTCGCCGTCCTTCCCGATGGTGTACTCGCCGAGCTTGCCGGCCTTGAACTTCTCGCCCTCGGCGCCGGTGACCTGGCCGGACGCCAGGGCCGCCGCCGCGTACGAGCCGAGGTAGCCCAGCTCCTCGGGGTTCCACAGGGAGAACTGCTCGACGGTGCCGTCCTTGACGTACTTGCGCATCTGGTTCGGTGTGCCGAGACCGTTGAGGACGACCTTGCCCTTGTACGACGAGTCGTCGAGGTAGCGCGCCGCCGCGGCGATGCCGACGGTGGTGGGCGAGATGATGCCCTTGAGGTCGGGGTACGCCTGGAGCAGCCCCTGGGTCTGCTGGAAGGACTTCTGGTCGGCGTCGTCACCGTAGGCGACCTTGACGAGCTTCATGTCCTTGTACTTGGGCAGCTTGAGTTCGTCCTTCATGAACTCGATCCAGGTGTTCTGGTTCGTCGCGTTCTGCGTGGCCGAGAGGATCGCGAACTTGCCCTTGTAGCCGAGCTGTTCACCGAGGTGCTGGACGAGGCTGCGGCCGATCTCCTCCGAGCTGGCCTGGTTGATGAAGAGCTGGCGGCACTCCTTGGCGGTGTCGGAGTCGTACGAGACGACGCTGATCTTCTTCGCCATGGCCTGCTTGAGCGGGCCGCAGACCGCGTTGGGGTCGTTGGCGGCGATCAGGATGGCGTCCTGCCGCTGCTGGATGAGTGTGTTGATGTAGGAGACCTGGGAGGAGGCGCTGGCGTCGGAGGGGCCGACCTCCTTGCCGGTGGCGCCGTACTCCTTGGTGGCGGCGATACCCGCGTCGTCCACGATCTTCTCGTACGGGTTGTTGATCTGCTTGGGCAGGAACGCCAGCTTCAGCCCCTTCTTCAGCGGGGCCTTCGGGTCGGCCTTGGCGGCGTCGCCCGCACCGGCGCCCGCGCTCGACGTGTCCTTGTCCGCGCTGTCCTTGGTGGTTCCCCCGCACGCGGTCAGGGATACGGCGAGGGCGCAGGCGGTGGCTGCGGTGACAACCGCGCGACGCCGGGCAATGGAACGGATCATCATGAGGGCCGGGACCTTTCGGGCTCAGGAGGTGCGGGACGACGTGCTGGACACGGGGCTGGGTGCCGTGGGCGGTGCGGGTGCGGTGCCGGCTCTGCGGTGACGGCGTTCGACGGCGGCGGCGACGATCCGCGGTGTGAGCACGGAGGCGACGAGCAGCAGTCCGGTCACAATGACCTGGACCTCGTTCGGTACGTCGTTGAGGGTGAGCAGGTTCTTCAGGACGCCGATCAGCAGCACACCGGCGACGGCGCCGAAGAGTGTGCCCTTGCCGCCGTCGAAGTCGACGCCGCCCAGCAGGACGGAGGCGATGACGAGCATCTCGAAGCCCAGGCCGTTGTCGGCGCGGGCACTGCCGTAGCGCAGGGTGAACACGACCCCGGCGAACGACGAGACAAGACCGGTGACGACGAACAGGATCAGCTTGAAGCGCTTGACCCGGATACCGGCGAAGTAGGCGGCGTCCTCCTGCGCGCCGATGGCGAACAGGGACCGGCCGAACGACGTGGCGTGCAGCACCACCGCCGTGATGACGGCCAGGACGATGAACAGGACAACCGGGTACGTCAGGAACGTACCGGGGACCGTGGTGGTGTCGACCGCCCAACGGGAGTAGTTCTGCGGGAAGTCGGTGACCGCGTCACTGCCGAGCGCGACGGACGCGAGACCCCGGTAGAGGGCGAGCGTACCGATGGTGACGGCGAGCGAGGGCAGCCCCACCCGGGTCACCAGCCAGCCGTTGAGCAGGCCGCCGGCGACCCCCACCAGCAGGACGACGGGCACGATCGTCTCGAAGGCCCAGCCGGCGTTCCACAGCGCCCCGGTCAGGGCGCTGCCGAGCCCGAGCATGGAGGCGACAGACAGATCGATCTGGCCCGCCACCACCAGCAGCGTCATCGGCAGTGCGATCAGGGCGACTTCGGAGATGTCGTTGAAGGCGAAGGCCAGATTGCCGCTGGAGGCGAACCCGTCGGTGGTGCCGAGGCCCACCAGGAACACCGCCACCAGCAGTACTCCGACCGCGGTGTCCCAGCGCAGTCCCACCGACCTGACGAACTCGCCGGTCGTCGGGCGCGACGTGCCGGACCTCGGGGGCTCCGTCGGCTTGTCGAGCGACGGCGTCCCCGGCTTTCCCGGTGTTTCAGGCACCGTTGCCATGGCGGGCGCTCCTCTTCCTCAAGGCCGCTGTCATCCGCAGGCCGACGATCCGGTCGACGCTGATGGCCGCGAGGAGCAGCGCGCCGGTGATGGCTCCTTGCCAGAACGCGTCGACCTTGAGGACGACCAGCGCGCTGCCGATGGTGGTGAGCAGGAGCGCGCCGAGCGCCGCTCCCCAGACGGTGCCGGTGCCGCCGGTGATGGCCACACCGCCGACCACCACGGCGCTGACGACGGTCAGTTCCCAGCCGTGCGCGTTGTCGGCTACGACCGTCCCGAAGCGGGCCAGCCACAGCGTCCCGGCGAATCCCGCGACGGCGCCGGAGAAGACGTACGCGGCGAGGATCCGGCGCCGAATGGGGATACCGGCGAGCCGGGCCGCCTCCGGGCTCGACCCGATCGCGTACAGCTCCCTGCCCGAGCGGTAGACCCGCAGGTAGTACGCGGTGGCGGCGAGCAGCACGGCGGTGATGAGCGGCAGATAGGGAATGCCGACGATGCTGCCGCTGCCCAGGGAGAGGATCGGGTCGGGCACGTCGGCGGCGCCGATCTGGTCACCCTGCGCCCACCAGTAGTCCAGGCCCTGGATGATGTAGAGCATCCCGAGCGTCACCACCAGCGCGGGCACCCTGCCGAAGCTCACCAGCGCTCCGCTGACCAGTCCGCACACCACACCGATCGCGATGCCGAGCAGCATCACCACGAGCACCCCGTGATCGGTGCCCGCGACGAACTTGCCGCAGGCGAAGGCCGAGAGGCCGACCACCGAGCCGACCGACAGGTCGATGTTGCGGGTCACGACGACCACCGACTGGCCGACGGCGAGCAGGACCAGGATGGACGCGTTCAGCAGCAGGTCCTTGATGCCCTGGTCGTCGAGGAAGCGCGGGTTGGAGATCCAGGTCCCGAGGATCAGCAGCACCAGCGCGCCGGCGATGCTGATCTCCCTGGCCCGGAAGACCGCGTCGACCAGCGAGCGCGCCGAGCCGTCGTCCTTCGTCGTGGCCGTGGGTTCGTCCAGCACAGTCGTCATGCCGCCGCCTTCGTCCCACGGCCGGTGGCCGCCGCCATGACCGTCTCCTCGGTGGCTTCCGCCCTCGGTATCTCCGCGGCGATGCTGCCCTCGTGCATGACGAGGACCCGGTCGGCCATGCCCAGCACCTCCGGCAGGTCGGACGAGATCATCAGCACCGCGAGCCCGTCGGCGGCGAGCGCCGACAGCAACCGGTGCACCTCGGCCTTCGTACCGACGTCGATGCCGCGGGTCGGCTCGTCCACGATCAGTACGGCGGGCTCGGTGGCCAGCCACTTGGCCAGCACCACCTTCTGCTGGTTACCGCCGGACAGCACGCCCGCCGGGTCGGTGAGCCTGCCGTACTTGAGCTGGAGGCGTACGGCCCAGTCGGCGGCCCTGCCACGCTCCAGCGCCCGGCTGACGAGCCCGCCCTTGCCGAGCTGGTCGAGACCGGTCAGTCCGATGTTGCGGGCGATGGACATCTCCATCACCAGACCCCGCTGTCTGCGGTCCTCGGGAACCAGCGCGAGCCCCGCCGACATCGCGGCGGTCGGTGAACCGGCCGCCAGCTTGCGACCGTTGACATGGACCTCGCCTGCGTCCGCCCGGTCCACACCGAACACCGCCTGGGCGACCTCGCTGCGTCCCGCGCCGACCAGTCCGGCCAGCGCGACGATCTCGCCGCGCCGTACGTCGAAGGTGATGTCCCGGAAGACGCCCTCCCGGGTCAGTCTGCGGACGGACAGGGCGACTTCGCCGACGTCCGCGGCCTGCTTGGGGTAGAGATCGCCCAGATCGCGGCCGACCATGGCACGCACCAGGCCGTCCTCGGTCAGCTCCGCCACTTCCTGGGACGAGATCCAGCGCCCGTCGCGCAGCACGGTGACGCGCTGGCACAGCTCGAAGATCTCCTCCAGCCGGTGGGAGATGAACAGCACGGCCGCGCCTTCGGCCCGCAGCGTCCGGACGACCGAGAACAGCCGTGCCGTCTCGCTGCCGGTGAGCGCCGCTGTCGGCTCGTCCATGATCAGGACGCGGGCATCGAAGGAGAGCGCCTTGGCGATCTCGACGATCTGCTGGTCGGCGATCGACAGACCGCGCGCGGGCCTGCCCGGGTCGAGTTCGACCCCGAGCCGCTTCATCAGGGCCGCCGTGCGCTCCCGTACGGCGGCGCGGTCGATACGGCCGAGCGATCTGCGCGGCTGGCGGCCCATGAAGATGTTCTCGGCGATGGACAGATCGGGAAAGAGCGTCGGTTCCTGGTAGATGACGGCGATGCCGGCGTCCCGCGCGTCGGCGGGGCCGTGGAAGACCACGGGCCGGCCGTCGAGCAGGACCTGCCCGGAGTCCGGTCTGTGCACCCCGGCCAGTGTTTTGATCAGGGTGGACTTGCCCGCGCCGTTCTCGCCGGCGATGGCGTGCGCCTCACCGGCGTCAAGCCGCAGGGAGACGTCCCGCAGCGCTCGTACGGCACCGAAGGACTTACTCACATCCTTCAGGGCCAGAACCGGGACGGTACCCGTGACTGGCTGGTTCATGGGGCTCCTCAGCGATGGGGGTTCGGCGCGCCGACCGCCATGAAAGGTTTCAATAAAGTTTCTCGGACGGTAGGGCCAACCGCGGGCCGCGTCAATGGTTCGCGCAGAATGTTTGCCGACATGTTCGGAAGTCCAGTTCGAATGGGCCTGTCCAGGGCGTGGGGTCTTGACACATCCTTGTCCGCCTCCATAACTTCCCATCCGTGAATCGATTCATGACATCTCCCTCGAATGTGCCCGCCGTGAAAGCCGCGCTGACGTCACAGGCCGTCGAGACGGCGTCGTGGGCGTTCGCGAATTCGGGCACCCGCTTCAAGGTGTTCGCGCAGCCCGGCGTGCCGCGCACGCCCGAGGAGAAGATCGCGGACGCGGCGCGGGTGCACGCGCACACCGGTGTCGCGCCGAGCGTGGCGCTGCACATCCCCTGGGACCGGGTGGACGACTACGGCGCACTCGCGGCGCACGCCCGCGAACTGGGAGTGCGGCTGGGTGCGGTCAACTCGAACGTCTTCCAGGACGACGACTACAAACTGGGCTCCGTGACGCATCCGGACCCGGCGGTGCGCCGCAAGGCGCTCGGCCATCTGCTGGAGTGCGTCGACATCATGGACGCCACCGGCTCGCGCGATCTGAAGCTGTGGTTCTCCGACGGCATCAACTACCCGGGGCAGGACGACATCTCGGCGCGCCAGGGCCGGCTCGGCGAGGCCCTGGCCGCGGTGTACGAGCGGCTCGGCGACGGACAGCGGATGCTGCTGGAGTACAAGCTGTTCGAGCCCGCCTTCTACGCGACGGACGTGCCGGACTGGGGCACGGCGTACGCGCACTGCCTCCGGCTCGGCCCGAAGGCGCAGGTCGTGGTCGACACGGGCCATCACGCGCCGGGCACGAACATCGAGTTCATCGTCGCCGTGCTGCTGCGCGAGGGGAAACTCGGCGGCTTCGACTTCAACTCCCGCTTCTACGCGGACGACGACCTGATGGTGGGCGCCGCCGACCCGTTCCAGCTGTTCCGGATCATGTACGAGGTGATACGCGGCGGCGGCTTCACCTCCGACACGGCGTTCATGCTCGACCAGTGCCACAACATCGAGCCGAAGATCCCGGCGATCCTGCGCTCCGTGATGAACGTCCAGGAGGCCACGGCCAAGGCGCTGCTGGTGGACGCGGACGCGCTCGACGCCGCCCAGCGGTCGGGCGACGTCCTCGCGGCCAACGCGGCCATGATGGACGCGTTCAACACCGACGTACGCCCGCTCGTCGCCGAGGTACGGGACGAGTTGGGAGCCGACGCGGACCCCGTGGCCGCCTACCACGCGTCGGGCTACGGCGAGCGGATCGTGGCCGAGCGGGTCGGCGGTGTTCAGGCCGGCTGGGGAGCCTGAACGGCGGCCGTGCCGCACATATGATGGTCACGTGACGCAGACGGTGGGCATCAAGGATGTGGCCCGGCTGGCCGGGGTTTCGGTCGGTACCGTCTCGAACGTGCTCAACCGGCCGGAGAAGGTGTCGGAGGGAACCCGGGTGCGGGTGCGCGCCGTCATCGACGAGCTCGGTTTCGTACGCAGCGAGACAGCCAGACAGCTCCGGGTCGGCACGAGCCGGATCCTGGCCATTCTCGTGCTCGACATGGCGAACCCGTTCTTCGTCGCCGTCGCCAAGGGCGCCGAACGGGCCGCCAGGGAGGCCGGGCTCGGGGTGATGCTCTGCAACAGCGCGGGCAGCGCCGCCGAGGAGGCCGAGTACCTGTCGCTCTTCGCCGAACAGCGGGTGCGTGGCGTGCTGTTGACCCCCGCCGACCCGACCGGCGGCAATGTGCGGGAGTTCGCCCGCCAGCGCATCCCGTACGTACATGTGGACCGGGCGGTGCCGACGGCCGACGGCTGTTCGGTCTCCGTGGACGACGTGGCGGGCGGCGCGCTCGCCGTGCGGCATCTGCTCGCGTCGGGGCACCGTTCGGTGACGTACATCAGCGGCCCGATGGAGCTGCCGCAGTGCCGGGACCGCCGGATCGGCGCGCTGAGCGCGCTGCGCGAGGCCGGCCTGTCCGACGACGCGCTGCGCCAGGTGGAGACGGCCCGGCTCGACGTGGCGTCCGGGATCGACGCGGGCGCGCGGCTGCTGGGCCTCGCCGAGCGGCCGACCGCCGTGTTCTGTGCCAACGACCTGCTGGCGCTCGGTGTGTTGCAGGCCATGTACGGCGCCGGGGTCAATGTGCCCGATGACGTGTCGATCGTGGGGTACGACGACATCGAGTTCGCCGCCGCCGCTGTCGTACCGCTCACGTCGGTGCGCCAGCCGGCCGACCGGATGGGGCGTACGGCCGCCAGGATGCTGATGGACGAGACAGGTCCGGACGCGGCCGATCACACGCACAGCTCCGTGGTGCTCCAGCCGGAGCTGGTGGTCCGCAGCTCGACGCGCCGCCGGGTGCCCTGAGGTACGGGTCCGTGTACGCGACCGAGTTGGGAGGCAGGACGTCGGGTGACCAAGAGTCAACAGGAGGGCTCCGCGCACGCGGTGGCGTTGGCCGTGGCGAAGGCGGCTGTCCGCGAGACCGGTGTGCCGGGTCTCAGCTGCGAGCGTGAACTGCTGGGCGCCGAGGTCACGTTCTACACCGCGCGGCGGGCGGCCCGTATCTGATCATGTCGGCCCGCCGGGCAGCCCGGTGGCGCGTACACACACCGCGACCGGTCGACGCGATCAGGGCCCTGATCGTTGCGGGCCTCTTGATGTGAACCCGACACTGTGTCATATATGTCTAGACCATTGCCGCCGTAAGGGACGACCGACGGAGGACACGGCCATGAGAAGGACCCTCAGCCTCACCGCACTCGTTGCCGCCGCCGTCCTCGGCCTCGCCGCCTGTGGCGGCAACGCCGGGGACCCGCTCCCGTCCGCCCCTGCGGGCGTCACGGCCCAGGCCGGCAGTGCCACCACCGTCCATGTCATGTGGCGCGGAGCGACCGGCGCCGCCCACGTCAGCGGGTACGAGGTGTACCGGGGCGGCCGGAAGGTCAAGAACGTCCCGGCCGGCCAGACCATGGTCGACATCGTCGGGCTGACGCCGTCGACCTCGTACACCTTCACCGTCCTGGCCAAGGACGCCGAAGGCCGCCGCTCACCGCACAGCGGCGCGAAGGCCGTCACGACACCGGCCGCCGTCGCCGAGGACACCACGGCCCCGGCGAGGCCGACGGGACTGAAGGGCCGCAGCGCGGGCCCCCGGGGCGCGCGCCTGAGCTGGCACCGGCCCAAGGACGGCCGGGACATCACCTCGTACGACATCCAGCAGGCCGGCACCAAGATCCACAGCGTCGACGGCGCCGCCGCCTCCGCACAGATCACCGGGCTGCGCCCGGGCACCCGCTACCGTTTCACGATCACCGCGAGGGACGCGGCCGACAACGCGTCGCCGGTGAGCGGCGCCGTCGAGGTCACGACCCCGCACGGCCCCGCCGACGATCCGGACACCCGGCCGGCCGACTTCCGGGTCACGACGCACGACGCCGACGGCGGGCACTATCTCGACCTGTCCTGGCAGCCGCCCGACACCGGCGGCACCGTCACCTCCTACCAGATCTATCTCGACGGCGCCTTCGCCACGACGCTCGTCTGGGGCGGCGAGGCGCCGAGCGGACGCGCCACCTACAGCGTGTACGCGGGTGCGGGCCCCGGCGTCGGGTACCGGGTCAAGATCCGCGCCCAACTGCCGGACGGCGACTGGGGAGCCTTCTCGGCGGAACGCACCGTCGTCACCCCGGCCGGCCGGACCTGACAGCCGCCCCAGCACTTCCGCACCCCTTATCCGAGCATGCCGACCCGGTAGTTCCCCGCGGGCTGCTGAATGATGACGTTCCCCCGGTTGAAGGCGTTGATGATGGCGATCTGGGAGATCAGTGCGGCGAGCTGGTCCTCGTCGAAGTGCTTGGCGGCATTGGCCCACACCTCGTCGCTGACGCCACCCGCCGCGTCGGCGAGCCGGGTCCCCTGCTCCGTCAGTTCCAGCGCCGCACGCTCGGCCTCGGTGAAGACCGTCGCCTCCCGCCACGCCGCGACCAGATGGAGCCGCACGGCGCTCTCGCCGGCCGCGGCCGCTTCCTTCGTGTGCATGTCGAGGCAGCCCGCGCACCCGTTGATCTGACTCGCACGGATCTTCACCAGCTCCTGTGTCGCGGCCGGCAGCGTCGACTCCACGATCGCCTGGTTCGCCGCGATGATGTGCTTCCAGACCTTGCTTCCGACCGGGTTGCCGAACACGTTCATACGGGCATCCATGGTGGACTCCTCCGTCGTTGTCGATGCCTACACCCCTACGACGAGACAGCCCGGCACGCTGTGACATGGACGGATGGCACCCCCTCACACCGAGGCGCCCGCAGGTCTGCCGCCCTTCCTGATCCCCAGCCGGCTCAGCAGCCCCGCCCGCTGACCACGGCGGACCACCGGTGCGGGACCGGAGCTCGGATCGGGCCCGGGCTTGCTTCCGGGGGCGGGCCGTAGCGCGCGGGCCTCTTCCAGCAGCCCGGCCAGACTGGTCCTGTGCCACTCGATCTCGTCCGGACGGTCCGCCACCAGCAACTCCCGCAGCGCCGCCTGTCCGGCCTCGGTCGCGGGTCCGCCGGGGGCGAGCACCGGCCGTAGCCGGTCCAGATACGCCCGCTCGAAGGAGTCGGGCACGACCTCCGCCAGCTGCGCGTCGTCCAGGACACTCCCGGCGCACGCGGCCCGTTCCCAGGGGTCGTCGCGCTCATTCAGCAGGAGGCCGACACGCCTGCCCCGCCAGTTGCGCGGTCTGCGGTCCTCGCCTGAGTCGAGGAGGGCGCGCAGCGGCGGCGGCAGAGGGCCGGTGAGCAGGGTGGATTCCGCAGCGCCGAACTCCGCCAACTCCGCGGCGAGATACAGCCAGACGACCGCACGGTAGCGGTTGAGGTAGAAGCGCACCGGGATCAGAAACCCGGCCCGCGCCAGCCGGGTGAAACGCCCGGGGCTGATGCCGATGAGCGCGGCCCCCTCAGCCGTGCCCACCGTACGGACCCGCTCGCGCAGCGTGTCGGGAAATCCCTCGACGGCTCGCAGACGGGCGATCTCCTGCCCGGCCACCCGTCGTCGGCCGCTGCCCGTCCCGGCGGTCGTACGGATGTGGCCCAGCTGGACGGCGAGTTGGAACTCGCCCCGTTTCAGTTCCAGTTCACGCGCGGCCCTGACGACTCCGACGTCCTGGGCGCTGGCGCTGACAACAGTCATGATGTGGTCTCCCCCGTGAGCTTCCCTTACTCTCGGTGACGACCGTAGCGCGTTCGCCGCTCCCGCCGAGCGGCCTGTGGATAACTCCGGAGGTCCGGCGCGAAGCGCCGGGAAGCAGCCCGCTCAGAGGCCGCTGACCGCGGGGTTTCCCGGCTGCCTCGCGGCGACACCCAGATGTTCGCCGACCCGGTTGACCATGAGGGTCATCTCGTAGGCGATCTGGCCGACGTCGGCCTCGGCGGCGCTCAGCACACACAGGCAGCTGCCGTCGCCCGCCGCGGTGACGAAGAGCAGCGCGTCGTCGAACTCGACCATGGTCTGCCGCGCCCTGCCGGCCCTGAAATGCCGCCCCGAGCCCCTGGCAAGACTGTGCAGACCTGACGAGACGGCGGCGAGATGCTCCGCGTCCTCACGGGCAAGACCGGAACTGGCTCCCGTCACCAGTCCGTCGTTGGACAGCACCAGCGCGTGCCGTATGTGCTCGACCCGTTCCGTCAGGTCGTCCAGCAGCCAGTCCAGTCCCTTTTCCAACACCATTCATGCCTCCTCGTTCATATGTTCACCATGCAGCGACGGCCGTAAGCCTTTCGCACGGGCCGCCTGCGGGCAAGCGGTCCAGACGGATACGCGGGGGCGCGTCGCACCGCCCCCGGACAGCTCCGGGGGCGGAAAATGCGGGCATGGCTTCCAAGATGAACGAAGAAGAGTGGCGGGCCTTCCTCTCCGAGGGCACCCGCACCGCCAAACTGTCCACCGTGCGGGCCGACGGCACCCCGCACATCGCACCTGTCTGGTTCGTGCTCGACGGCGACGACCTCCTCTTCAACACCGGGAAGGAGACGGTGAAGGGGAAGAATCTGCTGCGCAGCGGCCGGGTCGCGATCTGCGTGGACGACGAACGCCCGCCCTTCGCCTTCGTGGTGGTCGAGGGCCCGGTCGAAGTGAGCGAGGACCCCGACGAGTTGCTCGCTTCCGCCGTCCGGATCGCCGAGCGCTACATGGGCAAGGAACGGGGGCGCGCGTTCGGCGAGCGCAACGGCGTGCCCGGTGAACTGCTCGTGCGCGTCCGCATGGAGAAGGTCATCGGCACAGCGGATCTGACCGACTGACGCACCGCTCCACCGGAGGGCTCGCCCCCGCCCCTGCCTCTCAGGCGGCGGGTGCGAGCCCTTCCACAGGACCCGAGAGCAGGGCCTTGGCGGCGCGGCTCGTGTCGTCCGCCAGCACCTCGCTCTCGCCCTTCTCCAGTGCGACGACCACCTCGCGCGCCACGTCGCGAGGGTCGCCCTTGGCGACGTCGAGGTCGCGGATCATGTCCGTGTCGGTGTACCCGAGGTGGACGCCGAGCACCTGGGTGCCCGCGGGTGCCAGCTCCAGCCGGAGCGAGTTCGTGATGGACCAGAGCGCGGCCTTCGTCGCCCCGTAGCCCCCGAAGCCCGGCAGCCAGGACAGCGCCGAGTGGATGTCGACGAGCGCCCCGCCGCCGTTGGCGGCCAGGATCGGGGCGAAGGCCCTTGCGACGCGCAGCGCGCCGAAGACGTTCGCGTCGAAGAGCGCCTTCACATCGTCGATCTCCGACGAGATGAGCGGGTCGGCCCCGCCGATCCCGGCGTTGTTGATGACGACGGTGACATCGCCCGCCACGCGTGCCAGCTCGGTGACCGACTGCTGGTCGGTGACCTCCAGCGGCAGCGGCACGATACGCGGATCGTCGTCGGGGACGGGCGTGCGTGCGGTGACATAGACCTTGGCGGCTCCCGCCTCCAGCAGTTCCCGCGCGAAGGCCTTGCCGAGACCGCGCTGCCCGCCGGTGACCAGTGCGATGGCTCCATTGATGGTGGTCATGGTCGTTCTCCTCAATTCTCACAGCGACAGAGGCGTCTGCCGTTTACCTATGTCGAGCATGCTGGCACCGAGCGACATAGTCAAGTACGATTCACTTATGTCTTGGCCGGCCAGTGAACGATACGAACTGCGTACGGCTCCCGCCGGGCTCGCCTTGGTGCAGGAGCTGATCAACACGCGCGCGATCGCGTCGTACGCCCCTGATCTGCTGGCCGAGCGGGAGTCCGCCCAGCGCTGGCTGTCCGACGTGGCGAACGAATGGGCCCGGGTCCATGACCTCGTCACTCCGGACGTCACCCTGACCGCTGCCGACCCCGCCGCGCTCCGCGGTCTCCGGGCCACTTTCGGCGCCATGGCGCACCGGGAGGAAACGCCGGAGCGCCCGCGCCCCGGCGCCGACGTCACCGCGCGGCTCGACACCGACGCCGAGGGCCAGGTGATCATGGTTCCGGTCGGCTCGGGAGCGCGCTGGCTGGAGGCCGCCCTGTGGTCCGAGACGCTGCTCGCCCAGCGTGCGGACACCTGGCGCCGCCTCAAGGTGTGCCGTAACCCGGAGTGCGCGTCCGCGTTCTACGACACGTCCCGCAACAACAGCGGCGTCTGGCACAACGTGCGCACCTGCGGCAATGCCGCCAATCTCCGGGCCTCACGGGAGCGCAGACGCGCGCGGGGATGATGTGCGGGGATGATGGAGGCATGGATGACGACCACACGCATGTGCGGGAGTTCTTCGGCCCCCGCGCGACGGGCTGGGACACCCGTTTCCCCGACGACGGACCGGCCTACGCGGCTGCCGTCGCCGATCTGGGGGTCAGCGACGGGGACGCCGTGCTGGACGCGGGCTGCGGGACAGGACGGGCCCTGCCGGCCCTGCGGGCCGCCGTGGGCAGCCGCGGCACCGTGCTCGGCGCCGACCTCACCCCCGAGATGCTGGGCGCTGCCGTACGGGCGGGGCGGCACCACGACGCGCGGCTGCTGCTGGCCGACGCGGCCGAGCTGCCGCTGCGCGCCCACAGCCTCGACGCGGTCTTCGCCGCGGGGCTGATCGGCCACCTGCCGCATCCTGCGGCGAATCTGCGCGAGCTGGCCAGGGTCGTACGGCCGGGCGGCCGGCTCGCGCTGTTCCATCCGGTCGGCCGGGCGGCGCTCGCCGCCCGGCAGGGTCGCGCGCTCACCGATGACGATCTACGCGCGGAGGCCAACTTGCGCCCGCTGCTCGCGGGTTCGGGGTGGCGCCTGCTGTCGTACGCCGACGAGGACGGCAGATTCCTCGCCCTGGCCGAACGTGAACAGCGGATCACGAGCTGACTGCGGAAACATCCGGAGTCTCGACGTCCGCGTTACCCACTGGTTAGGGTGCGCCGACAACGATTGGACAGGGAGGTGCCGTGGCCGGGACGGAGGAGTCCGCCGACGACGACGCGCTGTATGTGCTGACCGCCGTCCTGCTGACGCCCGCGCAGTTCCCGAGCGTGCTCGGCGACGACTATCCGCAGGCGTGCGGCGCCCTCGGTCTTGAGCCGTACGCGCGGGGCTACGGTCTCGTCTTCGGGCAGGACGGCGACGGGGCGCGCTGGACGGTCGCCGTGGACGACGTGTCGCTGGTCGCGGTCGCCATCGCCTCCTGGGACTGCGGGATGGAGTACGACCTGTCGCCCCCGGAGCGCACGGTCGTCTCCGCGCTCCCCGGCTGGCCCGTCGCGCTGGCGGTCGCCGCACCCGGCGTACCTGATCCGCACGATCCCGAGCCGGACGGCGAACCCGGCCCTCAGGGCGTGGAGCTGCCGCTCACCCCGCCCGACGCGGAGAGCTGGGGCCCGGCGCAGCGGCGGCTCGGCGCTGACGAGATCGCCCTGCAGTGGGCGATCTGGCGGGAACAGTTCGACAGCGACGGCTCCGAAGACGCCCCCGCCGAGGAAGACACCGACGCGGACCCCTCCGACGACGCCGCCGATTCCGACGATTCCGCTGCGGACGGCGATTCCGCCGAGGCCGAAGACTCCGGCGAGGACGCGGCCACGGACACCGACGGCGCTCCAGAGACCACCGACACCGAGGAGCCGCCGAAGCCCTCCCACCCGGGCGTACAACGCGTCCTGAAGGAGCTGCACGGCTATCTGGCGTCGCCGCCCCCACTCGGCCGGATCCGCTCCAGCTTCGCCCCGGGCGGCGCGCGGACCCTGCGCG
The DNA here is from genome assembly GCF_036084755.1 of Streptomyces sp. NBC_00370. NCBI lineage: Bacteria > Bacillati > Actinomycetota > Actinomycetes > Kitasatosporales > Streptomycetaceae > Streptomyces > Streptomyces sp. NBC_00370. The sequence continues at coordinate 7,917,971 of NZ_CP107968.1, read as the reverse complement.
CCGACGGCCCCGGCTGGTCGTTCGTCGCGAGGACGGACGACATCGCGTTCATCCTGCTGGACGAGGAGCCCGCCGAGGTGCTGCCGGTCGGCCGGGGCACGGAGCTGCCGGGGCTGCTGCGCTCACTGGACGAGATCGCCGTACGCCCGGCCTGAGCGACGTCGCAGGACCGGGACACCGAACGACGGCAGCACGACACTGCGGGCCTGCTTGTTCGCAGGTCCGCAGTGTCGTGCTGTGGTCAGTGGCCGGTCGCCGAGCCGGGGCTCAGCGGCCTATCTGATTGCGGTTGATCCGACGCAGCCTGCGGCGCTGCGAGGGGTCCAGCGTCAGATATGCCACCGCCGGAATTCCGACCACGATGAGCAGAGCGACCCAGAACGGGAGAAATATCCACAGGAAAAGGCCGACGGCCACTCCCCCGATAGCGATCTTTGCCCTTGTCGACATCTTCGACGCCTCCTCCGCGGCTCTTGCCGCTACTGCTGAGTGAACGCGTACGAGCGCCCACCAGTTCCACTATGCGTCCGCGCGCAGCGGTTCGCCGACTCCGTGCAGATGTCCGAGTGCCTGACGGTACGAGTCGATCAGTCCCGTTTCGGTGTACGAGACCCCCAGCGACCGGCAGTGGGCGCGCACCAGCGGCTGGGCGAGCCGCAGGTGGGGGCGGGGCATGCTGGGGAAGAGATGGTGTTCGATCTGGTAGTTCAGACCGCCGAGGAACCAGTCGGTGAGCGCTCCGCCGCGGATGTTGCGCGAGGTGAGGACCTGCCGGCGCAGATGCCCCCAGCTCGCCGAGGTCTCCGGGTCCGGCATCTCCATGCCCTTGTGGTTCGGCGCGAAGGCCATGCCCAGGTGCAGTCCGAGCAGCATCTGGTGGACCAGGAGGAAGACCACTGCCTGGCCGATGCTGAGCGTGGTCAGCAGGAGGGTGAGGTACGCGGCGACGTGCACGGCGAGCAGGGTGCCCTCGACGACCCGCTGGCGGGTCGACATCCGGTTGTCACGGCGGGAGAGGACGGCCTGGAAGCCCGCGACCTTGAGCGCGATGCCCTCCAGCGTGGTCAGCGGGAAGAACAGCCACGCCTGGTTGCGGGTGAGCCAGGCGCGCAGCCCGGTGCGGCCCGCGGTCTGGCGCTGGGTGTGGACGAGGACGTCGGCCTTGACGTCCGGGTCCTTGTCGACGTGGTTCGGGTTGGCGTGGTGCCTGTTGTGCTTGTCGTTCCACCACTCCTGGCTCATGCCGAGCAGCAGATTGGCGTGCACGAGCTGCACGATCCGGCCTTTGGCGCGGTCGTTGGTGATCTGCGCGTGGCCGGCGTCGTGCCCGACGAAGGACATCCGGGCGGACAGGACGGCCAGCGGCACCGCGAGGAGCACCGCCCACCAGGAGGGGCCGAGCAGGATCATTCCGGTGACTATCGCGGCGAGGAACAGCGCGTTGACGGTGATGCCCCGGGCGTACCACGCGACGCGACGCTCCAGAAGACCCTGCTCCCTCACCACTCGCAGGAGGGGCGCGAAGTCGCTGCCGGCACTGCCGGCGCCCGCGGCTGGGTCGGGCACTGGCTCCGCTACGGGGGCGGCGGCGGTGGCTTGGGGCATGTCGGTCTCCGGTCTGTCGGCCGATGCTCGGGGTGAGGTGAACGCGCTTGATGCGTTGACCTGTTGAAACGTACGGGGCTGCGAGGCCGACGGGCCATGGGGCCACCACCCGTCAACGGTGGGGGTTGTCCCGGGAGTGGAGGTGGTGCTGGCTACACCCCGTCCGCCCGACTGTGACTCAGGCCACAGTCACACCACGCCCGCGCGGATTCGCGGTGGGGTACTCTCGGCGGCTCCGACCCGCAGTAGTCAAATTTGAGGAATGCGTCTTCGCTGTGCACGAACCATCCGCGACAACGCTCCCCCGGATCTCCGAACTCGCCGAATCCTCCACGGTCTTCCTGCCTGCGGACCCGGCCCGCACCGGCCGGATCGCCTACTGGCGCCCGGACGGCACCGAACCGCCTCACGGTCCTGGCTCCGTCGAGGAGTTGACTGTCGTCGACTCCGACGCCCACCCTCTCATGGTCCGGGCACTGGTGGTGCCTGTACCGACAGCTCTGCCCCTACTGACCAGGGCGCGGGCCTCCGGGCACGCCTCACCAGCGACCGCGTTCTGGGGCGCCGCGGCGCTTCTGGCGCTTCAACTCGCCGCCACAGGAAGGCTGTTGCCCGGTCTGACTGGTTCGGACCACGACGCGTGGCGGGCGGGCCCACTGACCCCCGACGACCGGCTGCGCATCCAGGCACTCGCCGCCGCCATGCCACCCACCGCACACGCCGTCCCACTGACGGTGTCCACACCGACCGCCGGACCGCTGCTCCCCCACCCCGAAAGGCTGTTGAGGGATTTTCTCGACGCGGTGGCGGACGGCCTCGTCCGCACTCCCGCGGCGGAGTCGGCGGCCGGGCACGCCGCGTTCACCGCTCCTGACCCGCAGCGTCGGCCCGAACTACGTGGCTGGGCCACGGACATGGCGGCCGGTCATGACGCCGGAGTACGGATCTCGTTGCGCATCGAACTGTCCGGCGAGCGGGACGGTGTGACGGAGCCCGGATTCCGCGCCGTGGTGCAGCTGCACAGTGTGAGTGACCCGGCGGTCGTGGCCGACGCGGCCGACGTGTGGTCGGCGCCGACCACCACCGGTCCCGCCGGGGCGGGCTCCGGTCCCACCGCAGCCGCCTTCGGTCCCACCGCCACGATGGACGCCCTGCTGGCTCTGCGCAGGGCCGCACACGCCTGGCCACCGCTCGCACCGCTGCTGTCGGCCGCCGTGCCCGACGCGGTGGAACTCGCCGACGAGGACATCGGCGAGCTGCTCGGTGAGGCGTCGCGCGCACTCGCCGCGACCGGCACCCAGGTCCACTGGCCGAAGGAAGCGGCCCGGACGCTCACGGCGCGTGCGGTCGTCGGCCCCCCGGACGGCGACACGGCGGACGGCAACGCGGCGGACGACATGCCGTCGTTCCTGTCGGCCGACACCCTGCTCGCCTTCAACTGGCGCTTCGCGCTGGGCGACCAGCAGCTCACCCGCGCCGAGATCGACCGGCTCGCCGAGGCCAGGCGGCCACTGGTCCGGCTGCGCGACCGCTGGGTGCTCGTCGACCCCGCGCAGGCGCGGCACGCCCGCGACAGCCAGGACCGCACGCTCACCCCCGTCGACGCGCTCGGCGCCGTACTGACCGGGGTGACCGAGGTCGACGGGCGGCCCGTCGAAGTGGCGGCATCGGGCTGGCTGGCCCGGCTGCGCGACCGGCTCGCCGACCCCGAGTCCCCCACCGGCGCGGCGGGCCCCGAGCAGCGCGTCCAGCAGCCGGCGGCCCTCACCGCGACGCTACGCGACTACCAGCTCCGCGGTGTCGACTGGCTGCACCGGATGACGTCACTCGGTCTCGGCGCCGTGCTCGCCGACGACATGGGGCTCGGCAAGACCATCACCCTCATCGCACTCCATCTGCACCGGCAGACCGAAGAGGCGGCGGCGGGGCCGACGCTGGTCGTCTGCCCCACCTCACTGATGGCCAACTGGCAGCGCGAGATCGAGCGGTTCGCGCCCGGCACTCCCGTACGCCGTTTCCACGGCGCTTCCCGGGACCTGGGCACGCCGGCCGACGGCGAGTTCGTACTCACCACGTACGGCACGATGCGTCTCGACGCGCCGCGACTCGCGGAACCGCTCTGGGGGCTTGTCGTCGCGGACGAGGCCCAGCACGTGAAGAACCCGTACTCCGCGACCGCGAAACAGCTGCGCACCCTCAGGACCAAGGCCAGAGTGGCGCTGTCGGGCACACCGGTCGAGAACAACCTGTCCGAGCTGTGGGCGATCCTCGACTGGACGACACCCGGACTGCTCGGTCCGCTGGGCGCGTTCCGCAACCGTTACGCCAAGGCCGTGGAAGGCGGCGCCGATCCGGCGGCGGCCGAACGGCTCGCCGCGCTCGTACGCCCCTTCCTGCTGCGCCGGCGCAAGTCGGACCCGGGGATCGCGCCGGAGCTGCCGCCCAAGACGGAGACCGACCGCGCCGTGTCCCTCACCACCGAACAGGCGGTGCTCTACGAGGCGGTGGTACGGGAGATCCTGGCGGCGATCGCCGAGGCCGACGGCATGGAGCGCCGGGGTCTCGTCGTCAAACTGCTGACCGGGCTCAAGCAGATCTGCAACCACCCGGCGCAGTACCTCAAGGAGGAACGGCCGCACATCCCCGGCCGGTCGGGCAAGGTCGAGCTGCTGGACGAACTCCTCGACACCGTCCTGGCGGAAGGTGCGGGCGTGCTGGTCTTCACCCAGTACGTGCGGATGGGCCGGCTGCTGGAACAGCATCTGACCGCCCGCGGCATCCCGCACCAGTTCCTGCACGGGGGCACCCCCGTAACAGCCCGCGAAACCATGGTGGACCGCTTCCAGGCAGGTGAAGTGCCCGTCTTCCTGCTCTCATTGAAGGCCGCGGGTACGGGTCTCAACCTCACCAGGGCCGAACACGTCGTGCACTTCGACCGCTGGTGGAACCCCGCCGTCGAGGCGCAGGCCACGGACCGCGCGTACCGCATCGGGCAGGACAAGCCCGTGCAGGTGCACCGGATGATCGCCGAAGGCACCATCGAGGACCGGATCGCCGACATGCTCGCGCGCAAACAGCAGCTCGCGGACGCCGTGCTCGGCTCGGGCGAGGCGGCGCTGACCGAACTGACCGACGCCGAACTGGCGGATCTGGTGGAGCTGCGGGGGGACGCCCGATGACGGAAGCACCGTATCCGGACGACACGACGGGCGCGGGGTACGAGGACGACCGCGCCGAGCGGGTCTTCGCCGCGCTGCCGCCCGCGCACGGCCGCGGGTTCGCCGAGAGCTGGTGGGGCAGGTCCTGGCTGAAGGCCCTGGAGGACACCGCGCTCGACGGCGCGCAGTTGCGGAAGGGGCGCGGCCAGGCGCGTGCGGGGGCGGTCGGCGCGGTGTCGGTACGGCCGGGCCGGATCACCGCCGTCGTACGGGACAGGGACGGCACCGGGCACCGCAGCGACGTACTGCTGCGCCGGCTGAGCGACGGGGAGTGGGACCGGTTCCTGGCCATGGCGGTGGAGCGGTCGGGGCATATCGCGGCGCTTCTCGACCGGGAGATGCCGCCGGACCTGGTGGAGGACGCGGCGGCCGCAGGGGTCGAACTGCTGCCCGGCATCGGGGATCTGGAGCCGGAGTGCGGCTGCGAGGCCTGGGACCACTGTCCGCATTCGGCCGCGCTCTGCTACCAGATGGCACGGCTGCTGGACCAGGATCCGTTCGTCCTGCTGCTGATGCGCGGCAGGAGCAAGCGCCAGGTCCTGGACGAGCTGCAGAGCCGCAGCTCGGCACTGGCCGCCCGGATCCCCGACGACAGCGCACCGGAGGCAGAGGAGCCCGGCGTACCGGCGTCGGCGGCGTTCGCGGCCTGGAACACACTGCCGCCGCTGCCCGCTGCGCCGGCACCACCGCAGGAGCCGGGGCTGCCTCCGGACCTGCACACCGACAACGCGCCACCGCCGGAACTCGACACCGACGCCTTGTCGTTCCTCGCGGCCGACGCGGCGGCGCGCGCCCTGCGGATGCTGACCGAAGCGCTCGCCCCGGATCACGAACAGCAGCCTCTACCAAGTGACTTGACGGTACGTCAGGACGTCGTACGGCTCGCGGCGGCAGCCCCCGACGGCCGCGTGCTGTCGCGGCTCGCGACGGCCGCCGGCCGCTCACCGGCCGATCTCGACCTGGCGGTACGCGCCTGGCGCCTCGGCGGCGCGCCCGCGCTCGCGGTGCTCGACGGCACGTGGACGCCGAGCCCGGAGGCCCTGGCGCGGGCCCGTGCGGTCCTCGAATCGGCCTGGGAGGACGGCGAGCGTCCGGCGCTGCGCCCCGCACAGGCCGGCCGCTGGACCGTGACCGGGATCGGGATCGAGGTGCAGCTGCGCCTCGCCCAGGACGGGCGGTGGTGGCCGTACCGCAAAGAGCGTGGCCGGTGGGCCCCGGCAGGCCCCGCGGAACACGATCCGGCGGCGGCGCTGGCACTCCCGGCGGACTTCCCCGCCCCGTCACCTCACCGTACGGTGAGCGCGCCACGCGGAACCGGCGGCGGCACACCCGTGAGACAGGAGCGGCACACCGATGAGTGACCCGAGGATCCTGACCGTGCGTCCCGAGAAGGGCGACTACGCCTGGACGTTCGGCGGCGTCGCACCCGTCGCGCGCATCACCCCCGGCACGGTCCTCGACCTGTTCACCGAGGACTGCTTCGCCGGCCGGGTGCGGTCGGTGAACGATCTGGTGTCCGAGGTGTGCGAGTTCCCCTTCCTCAATCCGCAGACCGGTCCCTTCCATGTGGAGGGCGCGGAGCCGGGCGACACCCTGGCCGTGCACTTCGTCTCGATCCAGCCGGCCCGCGACTGGGCCGCGTCCACGACCGTCCCGCTGTTCGGCGCGCTCACCTCGACCCATACGACGGCGACGCTCCAGCCGCCGCTGCCCGAGGTGGTCTGGATGTGGCACCTCGACCGGGCGCGTGGCACGTGCCTGTTCAGCGCGCGCGACAGCGACATCGAGATCGAACTGCCGATGGACCCGATGCACGGCACGGTCGGCGTGGCGCCGGCCAATCTGGAGGTGCGCTCGGCGCTGGTCCCCGACGCGCACGGCGGCAACATGGACACCCCTGAGATGCGCGCGGGGGTGACGTGTTACCTCGGGGTCAACGTGGAGGGCGCGATGCTGAGCCTCGGCGACGGCCATGCCCGCCAGGGCGAGGGCGAGACCTGCGGGGTCGCCGTGGAGTGCGCCATGAACTCCGTGGTGATCGTGGAACTCCTCAAGGGCGTCGCGACCCCGTGGCCGCGCATCGAGTCGGACACGCACATCATGTCGACCGGTTCCGCCCGCCCGCTGGAGGACGCGTTCCGGGTCTCCCAACTGGACCTGATCCAATGGCTGGTGCGCGACTACGGACTGTCCGAACTGGACGCGTACCAGCTGCTCTCGCAGGCCGGCGAGGCGCCGATCGCCAATGTCTGCGACACCAACTACACCTGTGTGGCGAAGATCCGCAAGGAATGGCTGCCCGCAGGGGAGCCGCATCGCGGTCTGCACCGGCACCTGCGGGAGACGGCGACGGTGCTCGGCGGCGCGTGAACCCTTGCCCCAGTTCGTCCCCGGGGTGACGATGGGCCCAGGTGGCGCGTGGCCGGGGAGGCCGAGTTGACCGACACATGGGTGGCGTTGGAGGCGGGAGCCGATCCGGCGCGGCGGCGCGGGGCGCTGGGCAGGGCGTACGAGTCCTTCGCGACGGCCGGCCGCGTCGAGGGGCCCGTACGGACCGTGGTCGCCGACTCCTGGCAGCGCTCGACCCGCGCGCACGTCAGCCCCGAGGGCACGGCGCGGGTGGAGCTGTCCGACGACGAGCTGGCCGCGTACCGCGACGCCCATCCGCTGGCCCGGGTGATGCCGCTGTTCCGCGAGCTGATGGGCGCCTACGCCATGGACGGCGAACACCTCATCGCCGTGTGCGACGCGTACGGCCGCCTGCTGTGGGTCGAAGGACACGCGGCGACCCGGCGGCAGGCGGGGCGGATGAACTTCGTGCCGGGGGCCCGCTGGGCGGAGACGGCGGCGGGCACCAACGCGCCGGGGACCGCGATCGCCGTCGACCGGCCCGTACAGGTCTTCGCCTCCGAGCACTTCCTGCGACCCGTGCACCGCTGGACCTGCGCCGCGGCTCCCGTACACGACCCGCACACCGGACGGCTGCTGGGCGCCGTCGACATCACCGGCGGCGACCGGCTGGCCCATCCGCACAGTCTCGCGTTCGTCGGCGCGGTCGCACGGGCCGCCGAGTCCCAGCTCGCCCTGCTCGCGCCCGCCCCCGCGACCGGGTGCGTCCAGCTGTCGGCGCTCGGCAGGGACGAGGCGCTGCTGATGGCCTCGGGCGTCAAACTGCGGCTGAGCCGCCGGCACAGCGAGATCCTGACCCTGCTCGCGCGCAGGCCCGACGGTGTCGCCGGGGACGAGCTGCTGGTGGAGCTGTACGAGGACGAGTCGGTCACGCCGGTCACACTGCGGGCCGAGCTGTCCCGGCTGCGCGCCCTGCTCGGTCCCGGGCTGCTGCGCTCCCGCCCGTACCGGCTGACGGCGCCCGTCGAAAGCGACTTCGCGGCCGTGGCCCGGCTGCTGGCGTCCGGCGCCGTGACCGCGGCGATGAGCGCGTACGCGGGGCCGCTGCTGCCCGGCTCGCAGGCGCCGACGGTGGTACGGCTGCGCCGCCGGCTCGCGGACCAGCTCCGGGCCGCGCTGATCGCGCGCGGGGATCCCGGGCTGCTGGCGGACTGGGCGTACAGCCCCTGGGGCGAGGAGGACCTGCCGGTGTGGCAGGCGCTCGCCGCCGCCCTCCCCGTACGGCAGCGGCCTTCGGCGCTGGCGCGCGTACGCGAGCTGGACGGACTGCAGGGCGCCTGACGGGCCGGCACGGAGCCCGCCCGCACGGCCCGGCGTAACTCGACGGACCGTCACATACCCGGCGCGTCACACACGGCGGTGGCGGCCCCGGCTGTTTAGTGTCGGCTGACGGGGCGTGTGGTCCGCGCCCCAGCAGGTGTGCCGGACTCCCCTTTCGGGTAGTCGACCCGTCCCGACCGGAGGAGCCCCCATGCCCGAGCTGTTCATCGGCGGCAAGTGGACATCGGCCGTCGACGGGCACGTACGCGACATCCGCTGCCCGGCCGACGGCACGTTGGTGGCGACGGTGGACGAGGCGGGTCCGAAGGACGCCGCGGCCGCGATCGGCGCCGCCCGCAGCGCCTTCGACCGCGGTCCATGGCCGTCGACGCCGGCCGCCGAGCGCGGCAGACTGCTGCTGCGCGTCGCCGACCTGCTGGAGCGCGACAAGAACATCCTCGCTCGGGCCGAGTCCCTGGACACAGGGAAGCGGCTGGTCGAGAGCGAGTACGACATGGACGACATCGCCAACTGCTTCCGCTACTTCGGCAATCTGGTGGCGGCCGGCGGCACCGACCGGATCGTCGACACCGGCAACCCCGCCATCGACAGCAGAGTCGTGCACGAGCCGGTCGGGGTGTGCGCGCTGATCACCCCGTGGAACTACCCGCTGCTGCAGACCTCGTGGAAGGTCGCCCCCGCGATCGGCGCCGGCAACACCTTCGTACTGAAGCCGAGCGAGCTGACACCGCACACCGCGATCCTGCTGATGCGGCTGCTGACCGAGGCGGGACTGCCCGACGGCGTCGCCAATCTCGTACTCGGCGCGGGGGCCACGGCGGGCGCGCCGCTCAGCGAAGACCCGCGCGTCGACATGGTGTCGTTCACCGGCGGTCTGGTCACCGGGCGGCGGATCATGGCCGCAGCGGCACCGACGGTGAAGAAGCTGGCCCTGGAGCTGGGCGGCAAGAACCCCAACATCGTCTTCGCCGACGCGGATTACGAGACGGCCGTCGACTACGCCCTGACAGCGGTGTATCTGCACTCGGGTCAGGTCTGTTCGGCGGGTGCCCGGCTGCTCGTCCAGGACGAGTTGCACGACTCGTTCGTCGAGGACGTGGTGACCCGCGCCCGCGCCATCCCGATGGGCGGCCCCTTCGACGAGCACGCCCGCACGGGGCCGCTGATCTCGGCGGCGCACCGCGACAAGATCGAGGCGTATGTGGCGGCCGGTGTCGCCGAGGGCGCCGTACTGCGCTGCGGCGGCGCCCGGCCCGACGACCCGGCGCTGGCGGACGGCTTCTACTACCTGCCGACCGTGCTGGACGAGTGCACGCCCGGGATGTCCGTCGTACGTGACGAGTCGTTCGGGCCGGTCCTGACGGTGGAGCGGTTCACGACCGAGGACGAGGCCGTCGCGCTCGCCAACGACACGGTGTACGGCCTTTCGGGGGCCGTCTGGTCGCAGGACGTCGGCCGGGCGCACCGGGTGGCGGCGCGGATGCGGGCCGGCACGGTGTGGATCAACGACTTCCAGCCCTACGTGCCGCAGGCCGAGTGGGGCGGCATGAAGCAGTCCGGGTTCGGCCGGGAACTGGGCCCGGCGGGGCTGGCCGAGTACCAGGAGGCCAAACACGTGTGGCGCAATCTGGAGCCGAGGCCGCTGGGGTGGTTCGAATGAGCAGGAAGAACACCTCGCAGGACCCCTTCCCCGGCGAGTCCGGCGCCACCGGCCCGGCGCAGGCCACCGGTCCTTCCGACGACGATTCGGTGGCGGACTTCGGCTACAAGCCCCAACTGAAGCGCACGCTCGGCAACTTCCACACGTTCGCAGCCGGGATCAGCTACATCTCGATCCTCACCGGGACGTTCCAGCTGTTCTACTTCGGTGTGAGTTTCGGCGGACCCGCCTACTGGTGGTCCTGGCCGATGGTCTTCGTCGGGCAGCTGATGGTGGCGCTCTGCTTCTGCGAACTGGCGGCGCGCTTCCCCGTCGCCGGGTCGATCTACAACTGGTCGAAGAAGCTCGGCGGGCCGCACATCGGCTGGCTGGGCGGCTGGATGATGGTCACGGCGACGATAGTGTCACTGGCGGCCGTCGCGCTCGCGTACCAGGTCACACTGCCGCAGATCTCCTCCGCCTTCCAGTTCGTCGGAGACGGCACGGGGAAGTCCGACGCGGCGAAGAACGCGGTGCTCCTGGGCACGGTACTGATCATCTTCACCACGCTGGTGAACGCGTTCGGCGTCAAGCTGATGGCCCGGATCAACTCGGCGGGCGTGATGATCGAGCTGATCGCGGCGGTCGTGCTGATCGGGCTGCTGGCCGCGCACATCACCCGCGGCCCCAGCGCCATCACCGAGACCCACGGCTTCGGCAGCGGCCAACCACTGGGCTACTTCGGTGCGTTCCTGACCGCCTCACTCGCCTCGGCGTATGTGATGTACGGGTTCGACACCGCGTCCTCGCTCGGCGAGGAGTCGGTGAACCCGAGCCGCAACGCACCACGGGCGATCCTGCGCGCGCTGTGCGCCTCGTTCCTGATCGGCGGCCTGATCCTGCTGTTCGCGCTGCTCGCCGTGCCGGACCTGACGTCGAAGAAACTGTCCGTCGACGGGCTGCAGTTCGTGGTCCTCTCCACCCTGGGTCACACCATCGGTCAGATCGTGCTGTGGTGTGTCGTCATCGCCATCACCGTCTGCGAGCTGGCCGTCCACACCGCGGGGATCCGCCTCGCCTTCGCGATGGCCCGCGACAACTGCCTGCCGTTCTCGTCGCTGGTGGCGCGGGTGAGCCCGCGCTTCCAGACTCCGGTGTTCCCCGCCGTGGTCATCGGGCTCGTCGCGATCGGCATTCTCGTACTCAACATCGACCAGCCGCAGATCTTCTCGGTGGTCACCAGCATCGCGATCATCATGATCTACCTGGCCTATCTGCTGGTCACCGCGCCGATGCTGTGGAAGCGGCTGCGCGGTCAGTGGCAGCCAGCCGAAGGCCATTTCTCCCTCGGCAAGTTCGGCCTGCCGGTCAACATCCTGGCGGTGCTCTGGGGCACCGCCATGTCGGTCAACCTCGCCTGGCCGCGCCGTGACGTGTACAACGCGGCGGCGCCCTTCCACTGGTATCTGCAGTGGGGCGCGTTCCTGTACATCGGGATCATCGCGGGTGCCGGCTTCGCCTACTACTGGTTCGTGAAGCGGGGCCGTATCGCCGTCATCGACTCGGCGAGGGCGGTACCCGTCGAGCCGACACCGCCGCCGGCCCCCTGAGCCGGTCACCTCTCCGCTGAGCCGTCGCCTGACCAACGAACTGGAGCAGTCATGCCCGCCGGAACTCCTGTGCACGAATTCGACTACGTCGTCGTCGGCGGCGGTACGGCCGGAGCCGTCGTCGCCGCCCGGCTGACGGAGGACCCGGCCGTCACCGTCTGTGTGGTGGAGGCGGGCCCCTCGGACGTCGGCGACGACAGCGTCCTGCAACTGGACCGCTGGATGGCCCTGTTGGAGTCGGGCTACGACTGGGACTACCCGGTGGAGCCGCAGGAGAACGGCAACAGCTTCATGCGCCACGCGCGCGCCAAAGTTCTCGGCGGCTGCTCGTCCCACAACTCCTGCATCGCCTTCTGGGCGCCGGCCGAGGATCTCGACGAGTGGGGCGCGCTGGGCTGTACGGGGTGGAGCGCCGCCGACTGTTTCCCGCTGTACAAGCGGCTGGAGACCAACGACGCGCCCGGTGACCACCACGGCCGCTCCGGTCCGGTCGTGATCCGTACGGTGCCGCCCCACGACCCGTGCGGCGTCGCCCTGTTGGAGGCCTGCGCGGCGGCCGGCATTCCGACTACACCGTTCAACACGGGTACGACCGTGGTGCGCGGCGCGCACCAGTTCCAGATCAACGCCCGCGAGGACGGCACCCGGTCGTCCGCCTCCGTGTCGTATCTGCACCCGCTCATCGGCAGCCGGCCCAATCTGGAGATCCGGACCGACCTCCAGGCGAAGCGGCTGCTGTTCGACGGCAACCGCTGTACGGGCGTCGAGTATCTGGAGCCCGACACCATCCACAGCGGCTCGGTCTCGGCGCGGCGCGAGGTGATCGTTGCCTGCGGCGCCATCGACTCGCCGAAGCTGCTGATGCTGTCCGGCATCGGCCCGGCCGCTCATCTGCGGGAGACCGGTGTGGACGTACGGGTCGACTCCCCCGGCGTCGGCTCGCACCTGCAGGACCACCCGGAGGGCGTGATCATGTGGGAGGCGAAGCAGCCGATGGTCAGCTCGTCCACCCAGTGGTGGGAGATCGGGATCTTCGCCAACACCGAACCCGGCCTGGACCGACCCGACTTGATGTTCCACTACGGCTCGGTGCCGTTCGACATGAACACCTACCGGCGCGGCTATCCGACGACGGACAACGCGTTCTGTCTCACCCCGAACGTGACCAGGGCCCGCTCCATGGGCACCGTGCGGCTGCGCACCCGTGACTTCCGCGACAAGCCGAAGGTCGACCCGCGCTACTTCACCGACGAGCACGACCGCCGCGTGATGACGTACGGGCTGCGCCTGGCCCGTGAGATCGCGGCGCAGGCACCGATGGCGGCGTGGACGGGCACCGAACTGGCCCCGGGTCCCGCGGCGCAGTCCGACGAGGAGCTGTTCGCGTACATCCGGGAGACGCACAACACCGTCTACCACCCGGCGGGCACGGTACGGATGGGCGCGGCCGACGACGCGCAGTCGCCGCTCGACCCGCAGCTGCGGGTCAAGGGCGTCACCGGGCTGCGGGTGGCGGACGCGTCCGTGATGCCGTTCCTGCCCGCCGTCAACCCGTGCATCACGACGATGATGATCGGCGAGAAGTGCGCCGACATGATCAAGGCGGGCTGAGCACCGCCGCCGGGCACGCAACCTCGTTGCAACGTACGGGTTCCTAGCCTCGGTTCCGGCGCCGTCCAACGGCGGGCGGCGCGGAATCGGGAGGCCACAGAGATGACCCGTTACGCTGCGCCCGGCACCGAGGGCGCGATCGTCTCGTACGAGTCCCGCTACGACCACTGGATCGGCGGCGAGTTCGTCCCGCCGGCCCGCGGCCAGTACTTCGAGAACCCGAGCCCGGTCAACGGCCGCCCCTTCACCGAGATAGCGCGCGGCACCGCCGATGACGTCGAGCGCGCCCTGGACGCCGCGCACGGCGCCGCCCCCGCCTGGGCGAAGACGTCGGCCGAGGCGCGCGCCAACATCCTCAACAAGATCGCGGACCGGATGGAGGCGCATCTGGAGGAGCTGGCGGTCGCCGAGAGCTGGGAGAACGGCAAGCCGGTTCGGGAGACCCTGGCCGCCGACATCCCGCTGGCCATCGACCACTTCCGCTACTTCGCCGGCGCGCTGCGGGCCCAGGAGGGCTCGCTGAGCGAGCTGGACGACGACACCGTCGCGTACCACTTCCACGAGCCGCTGGGCGTCGTGGCACAGATCATCCCGTGGAACTTCCCCATCCTGATGGCGACATGGAAGCTGGCCCCGGCGCTGGCCGCGGGGAACGCCGTCGTGATCAAGCCGGCCGAACAGACGCCGGCCTCCATCCACTTCTGGATGAGCCTGATCGCCGACCTGTTGCCGCCCGGTGTGGTCAACATCGTCAACGGCTTCGGTGTGGAGGCGGGCAAACCACTGGCGTCCAGCCCGCGCGTCGCGAAGGTCGCCTTTACCGGCGAGACCACCACAGGGCGGCTGATCATGCAGTACGCCTCCGAGAACATCAAGCCGGTCACCCTGGAACTGGGCGGCAAGAGCCCGAACCTGTTCTTCGACGACGTCTGGGCGGCGGACGACGACTTCCGCGACAAGGCGCTGGAGGGCTTCACCATGTTCGCCCTCAACCAGGGCGAAGTGTGTACGTGCCCGTCGAGGGCGCTCATCCAACGCGGCCACTACAGCGAGTTCCTGGAGGCGGGCGTCGCCCGCACCGAGGCGATCGTGCCGGGCCACCCGCTGGACACGGACACGATGATCGGCGCCCAGGCGTCCAACGACCAGCTGGAGAAGATCCTTTCGTATCTGGACATCGGCCAGCAGGAAGGCGCCAAGGTCCTGACGGGCGGGCACCGTATCGACTACGACGGCGAACTCGCGGGCGGCTACTACGTCCAGCCCACGATCTTCGAGGGCGACAACCGCATGCGGATCTTCCAGGAGGAGATCTTCGGCCCGGTGCTCGCCGTCGCGTCCTTCAGCGACTTCGACGACGCGATCAAGACGGCGAACGACACCCTGTACGGCCTGGGCGCGGGTGTCTGGACCCGGGACATGAACACCGCCTACCGCGCGGGCCGCGCGATCCAGGCGGGCCGGGTCTGGACGAACTGCTACCACGCGTACCCGGCACACGCGGCGTTCGGAGGCTACAAGCAGTCGGGCATCGGCCGCGAGAACCACAAGATGATGCTGGAGCACTACCAGCAGACCAAAAACCTGCTCGTGTCGTACTCGCCGAAGAAACTGGGCTTCTTCTAGACGCGGGAAGGGGGCGCCTGACCGGCGCAGTTGCCCGGCAGGCGCCCTTCTCTTCAGCCGACGACTCGGGCAACGGCCGCGTAGATGCCGCTGCCTTCGGGCTCGGGGGCGGCCGCGCCCTGGAACCACTCGGGGGCGGTGACCAGGCCGGGGTCCAGGATCTCAAGACCGTCGAAGAAGCGGCCGACCTCGTCGCGGGTGCGGAATCCCAGTTTGATCCCGCCCTTGGCGTACTGGGCGGTGACCAGGTCGGCGAGGTCCGTGTACCGGTCCGACGCGGCGTGCGAGAGGACCAGGGCGCTGCCCGGCGGCAGGGCCTCGACCAGCGTGGAAACGATGCCGTACGGGTCCTGCTCGTCGGGGACGAAGTGCATGAGCGCGATGAGGGAGAGCGCGATCGGCCGGTCGAAGTCGAGGAACTGCCGGGCGTGTTGGAGGATCGTCTCCGGCTCGCGCACATCCGCCTGGATGTAGTCCGTGACGCCTTCGGGCGTACTGACGAGCAGGGCCTCCGCGTGCCGCAGCACGATGGGATCGTTGTCGGTGTAGACGATGCGGGCCGCCGGGTTGATCTCCTGGACTATCTGGTGAAGGTTCGGCTCGGTGGGGATGCCCGTGCCGATGTCGAGGAACTGATCGACCCCGGTGCCGGCCAGCCACGCCGCGGCCCGGTTCATGAACGCGCGATTCTGCCGCGCGGCGTCCTTCGCCTCCGGAGGGAGCTTCTCGCCCACCTCCTGATCGACGCGATAGTTGTCCTTCCCGCCGAGAAGCCAGTCGTAGACCCGCGCCGGGTGAGGCTTGCTGGTGTCGATCTGAACCTTGGGCGTACCTGCCGTCATGAACGGCTCCTTACACGGGGCGGGCGGTGGCGGTCCGGCGCAGCGCTGTGACCGACCTGTCGGTCGGTCACGGCCCTCTGGGCTGCGAACAAAATAGCAACTGCCGTGCGAGGGAGGGCCCTCGGTACAGGATCCGGCTACTGGTAGCAGGGCGATCCGCACCGCACCGTGAACGTACCGCTGTCGTTGAGCCTCACCGAGGCGTTGGGGTGAGCGACGGCCGTGGGCGCCGTGCTGGTCCCCCCGGCCAGGGGAACTGCCATGGCCTGCGGCGCGAGGGCGGTGAGGGTCGCGGCAGCCGCGAAGGCGGCGGCAATCACGTGCTTGGACAGACGCATCCGGACTCCTCGACCGACGATGAACGGGCTACCAGTCTCCAAGGACGTACAGCCGCGAGCCGGACGCATCCGAAGAGTCCCGCGCTTCTCCATACGGCCGCGAATGAGAGCGCGTTCCGAGCGGGCACCGATACCGGCGCCGCTCACGGCGACAGAGGTCGCCGCACGCCGTCCGTGGACTCTCTTACCTCCAGCCAGTGCGGGGCCATGTGCACCTCGAACGGGGGCGGGGTCTCCGCGCGGATGCGGGTCGCCAGGCACTTCACGGCCAGGGAGGCGACCGCGGCCTTGTCGGGCACCACGGAGGTGAGGGACGGCGTGCTGTAGAGCGCCTCCTCCGAGCCGTCGATGCTCGCCACCGC
Source organism: Streptomyces sp. NBC_00370 (assembly GCF_036084755.1). Classification (NCBI taxonomy): domain Bacteria; kingdom Bacillati; phylum Actinomycetota; class Actinomycetes; order Kitasatosporales; family Streptomycetaceae; genus Streptomyces; species Streptomyces sp. NBC_00370. The sequence continues at coordinate 7,901,430 of NZ_CP107968.1, read as the reverse complement.
GACGTGCTCGGGGATGCTCATATCCGCCTCGTACAGGGCCCGTTGTGCGCCGCTGGCCAGCATGTCGCTGAAGCAGAAGACCGCGTCGGGCTGCTGGTCTGCCGGCAGCGACAGCAAGGCGCGCGTCGCCAGCAGTCCGTCCCGGCGGCCGAACTCCTTGACCGGCGGCGCGAGTCGGGGATCGAACGTCAGGCCGGCGTCGTGCAGTGCCTGCTGGAAACCCTCAAGGCGCTGACGGCTCGTGGCCGACCCCTGCCGGTCCACTCCGACGGCGGCGATCCGCGAACGGCCCAGGCCCGCAAGATGCGCGGTGGCTTCACGCGCCGCCGCGACGTTGTCGATCAGCACGTGGTCGGCGACGACCTGATCCCGCTCGTAACTGCGCTCACCGAGCAGGACCAGCGGAAACTCGTTCGCGACGGGGGCGAGTTCGTGGAGCGAGACATGCAGGGGCGAGAGGATCACGCCGTCCAGCAGGGAAGCGCCGACGCCGGTCGCCAGGCGCAGTTCCTCCGTCGCGTCCCCCAGCGTCTCCTCGATGAGGACGGTGAAGCCCAGCGCCGCGGCCTCCGTGCGTACGTGGTGGGCGAGTTCCGCGAAGTAGGGCGTGGCCAGATCCGGGACGGCGAGGCCGATGAGACCGCTGCGTCCCGTGCGCAGACGGCGCGCGGAGGCGTTCGGCCGGTACCCCAGCTCCCGCACGGCCTCCATCACCCGTGTCCGCGTCGCTTCTGACACCTTGGGTGCGCCACGTACAACGTTGGACACGGTCTTGATCGAAACCCCGGCCCGCTCCGCCACATCCTTGACTGTCACCGCTGCCACTGACCAGCCCCATCTTCTTGTTTTCCCTGATTATGCACGGGTCCGGGCCAGGTAGCAGGGCTCCGAGCCGGCCCGATCCCATTTCCGACGAAGGGTTGACCTCGACGATACACGGCGGTTACAACGTTAGAACCGATCGGAAACGACCACCTCGGAAACGGTCGAAAGCGGCTCGGCGACCGTCGTACGCGCGCTGCCCCGCAGCGCTCCCTTTGTCTGCCTCACGAGAGGGTCCGCATGTCCTCGCATCGCTCGAACTCACCACTGCGCACAGCCGTGGTCGGGACGGGAGGAATCGCTCGCTCCAGCCATCTGCCGGCGCTGCGCACCCTGGCGGCCGAGGGAGAGACGGAGCTCGTCGCCGCCGTCGATGTCGCCGACGACGCGGTGCGCGCGTTCGCCGACGAGGCCGGCATCGCGTACGCCGCAACGGACCTCGACGCGATGCTGGCCGACGTACGTCCCGATCTGGTGGTGCTGTGCACCCCGCCCGCCGTCCACCGGGAGCAGTCCGTGGCCGCGCTCAAGGCCGGTGCCTGGGTGTGGTGCGAGAAGCCGCCGTGCCCCTCGCTGGCGGACTACGACGCGGTTGAGGCGGCGGAGCAGGGCGGCGAAGCCGGACCGTACGCCTCCATCGTCTTCCAGCACCGCTTCGGCTCCGGTGCGCGGCACGTGCGGCGGCTGCTCCACGACGGCGCATTCGGCCGTCCGCTGGTGGCCCACTGCCAGACCACCTGGTACCGGGACGACGCCTACTACTCGGCGCCGTGGCGCGGCCGTTGGGCGACCGAGGGCGGTGGCCCCGCCATGGGACACGGCATCCACCAGACCGATCTGCTGCTGGACCTGATGGGCCCGTGGACCGAGGTACGGGGCATGGCGGCGCGGCTCGTCCACGACGTGGAGACCGAGGACGTGTCAACGGCCCAGGTCCGGTTCGCCGGCGGCGCGCTCGGCACCGTCGTCAACAGCGTGCTCAGCCCGGACGAGGTCAGCCGGATCCGTATCGACTGTGAGCGTGCCACGATCGAGCTGACCCATCTGTACGGCTACCGCAACGCGGACTGGCGCATCACCCCGGCCCCGGGCGTTCCTGAGGAGACCGTGGCGGCCTGGCGCGACTTCGGCGCCGACGAACCCAGTTCGCACCTGGCCCAACTGCGGTCCCTGGTGGCCGACATCAAGGCGGGACGGCGTCACGCCACCAGCGGCGCCGGTGGCCGGCGGACGCTCGAATTCATCACCGCCATGTACAAGTCCGCGTTCACCGACACCCCCGTACACGCCGGGGAGATCGGGCCGGGCGACCCCTACTACACCGCGCTGCACGGCGGCGCTCCGGGCTGGGCGCCGGCCGATTCCCGCACGGAACAGGATCACGCATGACGCTCGCACTGACCCATGCCCACGGCGACCGCATCACCGTCGCCCACGAAGCCACCGGCACCGAGCTGTTCACCTATGTGTACCGCCCGGAGGCCGCGTGGGAGGCACCCAAGCCGTACCTCCATCCGATCCGGACCCTGTCCGGCGGGCTGGTCACCGACTACCGCCCCAACGACCACCGCTGGCACAAGGGGCTGCAGCTGACCGCTTCCCATCTGTCGGGCCAGAACCTGTGGGGCGGCAACACCTATGTGCACGGCGAGGGGTATCTCGAACTGCCCGAGCGGGTCGGCTCGATGGCTCATGTGGCCTTCGACGAAGTCTCGGCCACGGGCGCCGGCGCCGTCATCGCCGAGCGCCTGACCTGGCACCCGTACGACGGGGAGCTGTGGGCCGAGGAGCAGCGCCGCATCGAGGTGCGCGACGTCGATCAGCGGGCCGGCAGCTGGTCGTTCACCTGGACGTCGGCCGTGACCAACCGGCGTACGGAACCGCTGCGGTTCGGCAGCCCCACCACCCACGGCCGGCCGGCCGCCGGATACACCGGTCTGTTCTGGCGCGGCCCGCGCGCCTTCCGCGACGGCCAGGTCTTCACCGCCGAGGCGGAGGCCGGGGACCTGATGGGCAGTCAGGCGACCTGGCTGGCCTACGTCGGTGAGCACGACGGCCGCGACGGCCATGCCACGCTCGTCTTCGAGCACGCCCCGGCCAACGACCACGCGGGCGGTAACGGAACGCACCCGGCGCACTGGTTCGTGCGCAGTGACCCGTTCGCCGCTGTCGCACCGTCCTGGGCGTTCCACGAGGAGCTGGTCCTCGCCCCCGGCGACACACTCACCCGGAGCTATCGCGTCCTCGTCGCCGACGGCGCCTGGGACCGCGGTCAGGTCGCCGCGCATCTGGAGGCACACGCATGGTGAGCGCGACGTACGACGGCTTTCCCGGGGCGGTCGGCGTGTCCCGGCTGAGCGTGTACGACTGGCCCACCGCCGACGGCCGTCCCGGCGGAGGCACCCCGCATCTGCACCTCACCTGCAGCGAGGGGTACGTCGTGACGGCGGGCCGGGGAGCCGTGCAGACCCTCACCGTCTCCGGCTTCCGCGAGACGCCCCTGGAGCCGGGCACGGTGGCCTGGTTCACCCCGGGCACGATCCACCGGCTCATCAACGAGGGCGGTCTTGACATCACCGTCGTGATGCAGAACAACGGACTGCCGGAGGCGGGGGACGCGGTGCTGACGCTGCCGCAGGATCTGCTCGCCGATCGCGAGGTGTACACGGACGCGGTGCGTATCCCCGCCGACGTCCCCGAGGCCGAGCAGGTGGCGGTCGCACGCGCCCGCCGCGACCTCGCGGTCCGGCGCTTCCTCGAACTGCGCGAGGCCACCGAAGCCGGCGACCCGAAGCCGCTGGCGGAGTTCCAGCGGGCGGCGGGCGAGCTGGTGCGGCCCCTGCTCGACGCGTGGGAGCAGCGCTGGAAGGACGGCGCACACGCGGCCGCGTCGGCGACGCAGGCCCAACTCGGCGCGCTGCGCGCTCAGGACGTACGGCATCTGGCCGAGGCCACGGTCACCGCGACCGGACCCACCGCACGGGGGCGGTTCGGCATGTGCGGCCGGCTCGACGTCTACGCCGGCATCTGACGGCGCGAGCCGTCGCTCCACCCCCGGAGCGAACCACCCCTCCTCCTCCCCCATTCACCTCCCTCCCCTGGAAGGCCCCTATGCCCGAGCCCCGAAGCGGGCGGCGCCGACTCCCACGCCGCCGGGCCGTACTGGCCGCGGCCGTCGTCGGTCTCAGCACGGCCCTGACGGCCACGCTCTCCGCGTGTTCCGCCGAGAGCGGTACGGCGTCCCAAGGAGTGACCCTCACCTTCACCTGGTGGGGCAACGACGACCGTGCCGCGCGCACCGACGAGGCCGTGCGGCTCTTCGAGAAGGAGCACCCCGGCGTCACCGTCCGCACCTCGAACGCGGACTTCGGCTCGTACCTCCAGAAGCTGGCCACCCAGGCGGCCGGCGGCGATATACCCGACGTGGCGCAGCTCGACTACCGGCAGATCTCGCAGTACGCGGGCGGCGGCGCGCTCATGTCGCTCGGCAAGGACATCGCGAACAAGACGATCCGCACGGACGAGATGGACGACGAACTCGTCCGCACGGGGACGTACGAAGGCAAGCAGTACGCCCTGCCGATGGGCCGGGGCATCACCGGGTACGCGTACGACTCCGCCCTCTACAAGAAGGCCGGCGTCCCGGCACCGAATCCGAGCTGGACGTGGGAGGACTGGGCCGACGCCAACAAGAAGATCGCCGACCTCGGCCTGAAGGCGCCGGACGGAGTCCCCGTCACGGGCTCCAACAACGGCGGTGACAACGAGGACGTGTTCGAGGACTGGCTGCGCGGCCGGGGCAAGCAGCTCTACGACGGCCAGCAGAGGCTCGGGTTCACCGAGAACGACCTCACCGAGTTCTGGACCTTCCTCAACAAGCTGCGCAAGGAAGGCGCCATCGCGACGGCCAGTGACACCGCGCAGGCCGACAGCACCGAGACCAGTCCGCTGGGCCGTGGGCACGGCGCCGCCGACTACACCTGGGACGCGACGTTCCCCGGTTACACCACGCTGCTCGGCGACCGTATCCGCTTCGGTCCCGTGCCGACGACCGCGGGCCGCCCGGGGCAGTACTTCAAACCCACCATGCTCATCGGCGTCGGGGCGCACACCGAACACCCCAAGGAAGCGGCGGAGTTGGTCGACTTCCTGCTCAACGACCGGCGGGCGGGCGACATCATGGGCTTCACCCGGTCCACCCCGCCCAACCGGGTGATCGCCGACCGCGTCGCCAAGACCCTCAAGGGCCCTGAGCACGAGATCTACCAGTACTCGCAAATGATGGAGTCCTACGGCCTCGACGCGCCGCCCAGCGCACCGCCACGGGGCGACATCGCGATCCAGACCGCCTTCAAACGCGAGTACCAGCGGGTGATCTTCGAGCTGTCCACCCCACGGGAAGCGGCGCGCGAACTGATCAACGAGGCCAAGCGGGAGCTGACGTCATGAGCACTGTGTCGACCAAGGCCGCCGTACGGCCGGGCCCGACGACGGAGCGGCAGGCCCCGGCCGGGCGACGCCGCACGAGGCGCGAACGGCAGTGGCCCGCCTACGTGTTCCTCTCGCCGTGGATGATCGGCGCCGTCGTACTGACCCTGGTGCCGATGGCCGTCTCCCTCTACCTGTCGTTCACGGACTACAACCTCCTCGACCCGCCACGGTGGGTGGGGCTGCGCAACTACACCGACATGCTCACCAACGACCCGCGCTACTGGCGGTCGGTGGGGACGACGCTGCTGTACGTCGTGATCGCCGTCCCGCTGAAGCTGGCCTTCGCGCTCGGTGTGGCGGTGCTGCTGAAGAACCTCAACCGCGGCCGGGCCTTCTACCGTTCGGCGTTCTACGCGCCGTCCCTGCTCGGTGCGAGCATGTCCATCGCGCTGGTGTGGCGCGCGCTGTTCAACGACGGCGGCTCGGTCACCAACGTCCTGGACAAGGTCGGCATCCACACCGGCAGTTGGATCGGCAGCCCGCACCTCGCGGTGTACGCGGTCGTGCTGCTCACGGTGTGGCAGTTCGGCGCACCCATGGTGATCTTCCTGGCCGGGCTGCAGCAGATCTCCCCCGACCTCTACGAGGCCGCGGCGCTCGACGGCGCGGGCCGCTGGCGGCAGTTCGTGTCCATCACCGTGCCGATGCTCTCCCCTGTCGTCTTCTTCAACCTGGTGCTGGAGACCATCCAGTCGTTCCAGGTGTTCACCCCCGCGTTCGTCATCAGCGGCGGTGACGGCGGGCCCGCGGACTCCACGCTGTTCTACACGCTCTACCTGTACGAGCGCGGCTTCACCGCCTCGCACATGGGCTACGCGGCGGCGATGGCCTGGCTGCTGCTGATCGCCATCGGTGTGGTCACCCTGATCCTGTTCCGGACGTCCCGGTCCTGGGTCTTCTACGCGGACGAGGAGGGACGATGAACATCGCCATGAAGCGGTGGCTGCCGCACACGATCGCGGTCGTGGGTCTGCTCCTGCTGCTCTACCCGCTGGCCTGGCTGCTGGCCACGTCGCTCAAACCGGCCGACGAGGTGGTGACCAGCCTCGACCTGTGGCCCAAGCACCTGGAGTGGTCCAACTACACGACGGCCCTCGACGGTGTGTCCGGCATCTCCGTCACCCGACTGCTCGGCAACACCCTGCTGATCGCGGGCGGCGCCGTCGTCGGCAACGTCCTGTCCTGCTCGCTGGCCGCCTACGCCTTCGCCCGGCTGCGCTTCCGCATGAGCAAGGTGATGTTCGGGTTCATGGTGGCGACGCTGATGCTGCCGCACCACGTCGTACTGATCCCGCAGTACATCATCTTCAACCGGCTCGGCATGGTGGACACCTACTGGCCGCTGATCCTGCCGAAGTTCCTGGCCACCGAGGCGTTCTTCGTCTTCCTGATCGTGCAGTTCATGCGCGGGCTGCCACGCGAGCTGGACGAGTCGGCCCGTATCGACGGCTGCGGCCCCTTCCGCACGTACTGGTCGATCACCCTGCCGCTGAGCCGGCCCGCGCTGATCACCACCGCCATCTTCACGTTCATCTGGACGTGGAACGACTTCTTCACACAGATGATCTACCTGTTCGCACCGGAGAAGTTCACCATCACCCTCGCCCTGCGCAGCTTCGTCGACCAGTCCAGCACCTCCGCCTACGGACCCATGTTCGCGATGTCGGTGATCTCCGTGCTGCCGATCGTGCTGTTCTTCTTCGTGTTCCAGCGCTATCTGGTGCAGGGCCTTGCCACCTCCGGACTGAAGGGCTGAGGCTCCGTGACCCACGCATCCGCCACCCCTCCCGACCGCCGGCAACCGGGCGAGATCTTCGGGACCAGCTTCACCCTCTTCGCCGACGTGCTGCTCGTCGGTCTGCTCACCAGCCTCGCGTGCCTCCCGGTCGTCACGGCCCCTGCCGCTTTCGCCGCCGCCTCGGCGACGCTCCGGCAGACCGCGGCCGACGGGGTGCAGGTCAAGTTCGCGACGTACGCCGACCACCTGCGGACGCTCCTGTCCAGGCGCACACTCGCCGTCGGGCTGATCCCACCGGCGTTCGTCCTGGTCCTGCTGGTCGACGCCGCCCTGGTGGGCAGCTCGATGCCGGGAGCGCATGTCATGGCGGTCGCCCTGGTCGTCGTCACGCTGGCCGCCGCGGTCGTGGGACTGCGCGCCACGGCGCTGGAGGCCCCACACCGGCTGTCCGCGCGTGAGGCGCTCGTTCGCGCGGCCGCCGACCCGGGCGGCACGCTGCTGCTGGCGGGCGCCGTGCTCCTGTCGGCGCTCCTCGTCTGGTCGCTGCCCCTGCTGATCCCACTGCTGCCGGGAGCGCTGGCGTTCGCCGCCACCGTGGTGGACCTCCGCCGCGCCCCGGGCCGGCAGGACGCCTGAAGCCCGGACGGCCTCGCCGCGCACACCCCTACTTCCTCTTCCCTGCGCCCTCCCAGGGCCTGGCACCACCGGAGTTCTCGCATGCCCCACACCCACCTGGCAGCAGCGGGCCATCCTCGGCCGCAGCTCGTACGGGACCCGAACTGGCGCGACCTGTCGGGCCCCTGGCAGTTCGCCTACGACGACGAGGACCGCGGACGGTCCGGCCGCTGGATGGACCCGGACAGCACCGAACCCTTCACGGCGACCATCACCGTGCCCTACCCGCCCGAGTCGGAGGCGTCGGGCCTGCGCGACACCGCTTTCCATCCGGTGCTCTGGTACCGGCGTACGGTCGACGTGCCCGTACCGGCCGCGGGCCGGCGCCTCTTGCTGCACTTCGGCGCGGTCGACTACCGGGCCGACGTATGGGTGAACGGCCACCTGGTCGGCCGTCACGAAGGCGGCCACACCGGCTTCTCCTGCGACGTCACCGACGCGATCGACCACGACGGGGAGCAGGTCGTCGTGGTCCGCGCCGAGGACGAGCCGCGCGACGCGGCCCAGCCGCGTGGCAAGCAGGACTGGCAGCAGGATCCGCACATCATCTGGTACCACCGCACGTCCGGCATCTGGCAGCCGGTGTGGCTGGAGGACGTCCCGGACGAGCATGTGACGCTCCTGCACTGGACGCCCGACGTCGCCCACGCCCGCGTGCACTGCCGGCTGAACCTCAACCGATGGCCACGGCGCCCCCTGCATCTGACGGTCCGGCTCACCCTCGGCGACCGCGTACTGGCCGAGCAACGGACCCTGACCGAGGGGCAGGAGACCGTGTTCGACGTCGCTGTGCCGGCCCTGCGGCACGGACAGGATCTCGACGATCTGCTCTGGACCCCGGAGCACCCACATCTCGTGGACGCGACGGTCGAGGTCAGTGACGCGGCCGACGGCGCGCCCGTCGACCACGTCACCTCGTACCTCGGTCTGCGCGACATCAACTGGAGCGACGGCGTCTTCCTGCTCAACCACAAGCCGTACTTCCTGCGGTTCGCGCTGCAACAGGGCTACTGGCCCGCTTCGCACCTGTCGGCGTCGGCCGACGAGCTGCGCCGCGACGTCGAACTGGCCAAGGAACTCGGCCTCAACGGGCTGCGCATCCACCAGAAGATCGAAGATCCGCGCTTCCTCTACTGGGCCGACCGGATCGGGTTGATGCTGTGGGAAGAGATGCCCTCCGCGTACGCCTTCGGCACACCGACCGTCGAGCGGACGGTCGGTGAATGGACCGAAGCCGTCGCACGCGACCTCAGTCACCCCTCGATCGTCGCGTGGGTGCCGATCAACGAGTCCTGGTCCGTCCCGAACCCCGGACTCGTCCCGGCGCAGCGGCACTTCATGGACGCCCTGTACCACCTCACCAAGTCCCTGGACCCGTCGCGCCCTGCCGTCTCCAACGACGGCTGGGAGGTGTCTGCCGCCGATATCTGGGGTGTGCACGACTACACCCAGCACGCGGAGGTGCTGCGGGAGCGGTACGGACACGCCGCGTTGCGGCGGGGCGCGATAGTCGACCAGTGGCCGGGCGCGAAGCGCCTCACGCTGGACGGCGTACGGCACGAAGGACAGCCGGTCGTCCTCAGCGAGTTCGGCGGGGCCACGTTCGAACCGGCCGAGGGCGCCGCGTGGTTCGGCTACGACACCGTCGCCACGAAGCAGGAGTTCGCCGAGCGGCTGGATTCCCTGGTGGAGGCTGCGGTGAACTCCGGTTTCGCCGGCTTCTGTTACACCCAGTTCACCGACACCGAGCAGGAGATCAACGGCCTGTTGACTGCGGACCGCCGGCCGAAGATGCCGCCCGCCGAACTGCGCGACATCCTCACCCGCCCCCGGTCGGCGCGCAATTCGGGACTCTGACGGGCTCACGGAGCGCTATCCGCGGCCGCACAGCGCGTGATCGGTGAGTGACTGCACGGCCTGGTTGACCTTCGTCTGGTCGATCAGAGCCGTGGTGGTGGTCACCGACACGGTCACGGCCCGGCGCCCGTCCTCGCTCACCGCGGGCCTGGTGTACACGCCGAGCCCGTCACCCTCGTGCAGGTAGTACACCCCGCCGCAGGTCAGCGGGATCTCGCGCAGACCGAGCCCGTATCCGCCCTGCTTGCCCGACGGCGGCACCGGCAGGTCGTCGTACGGGACGGTCTCGCGCATCTGCCGCCACAGGTCGGCAGGCAGCAGCTTCCCCGCCGCCAGCGCCTCGAAGAAGGTGTTCAGGTCGGACGTGGTGCTGACGACACCGGAGTCCGCTGTGTGCTGGAGGCTCTGCTCGGTCGGGTCGAGCGGTGTACCGCCGGGGCCGTCGATCGTGACCCGCACATGCGGGCCCGGAAGGAAGGGGTTCTGGCCGGGGATGTAGGTGTGCCGCAACCCGAGCGGGGCGATGATCCGGTGTTCGACCAGCTCCTGCCAGGAGGCTCCGCCGGCGTCCGCCTTCTGGGCGATCATCGCCGCGAGCAGATAGTTGGTGTTGGAGTACGACCACTGCCGCGCCGAGCCCGCCGGTCCCGGGGTGAACAGGGGGCGGTGCCGCATCGCGACGGCGACCAGCTCCCGGGGCGGCGTCGCGTCGTAGCGGTTCTCGTCGAAGTGGTTGAGGAGGGCGTCCTGCATGTCGGGGTCGGTGATGTAGTCGTAGACACCGCTGGTCTGCTGGAGCAGGTCCCGTACGGTGATGCGTGAGCCGTCGTTGCCGTTTCCGCTGACCACGCCCGGCAGCCAGTGCTCGACCGTGTCGTCGAGCGAAAGCCTTCCCTCCGCGACGAGTTGGAGGACGACGACCGCCGTGAACGTCTTCGTCGTACTCGCCACCCGGAACTGCGCGTCCCACGGCACCGGCGCCTTCGATCCGAGACCCGCCGTGCCGTACCGCGCGCGCAGCACACCCTGCGGCGCGTCCAGCCGCGCGACGACGTTCACGTCCCCTCCCCCGGCCTTCCTGACCGCGGCAAGATCCCGCCTCAGATCGGCGGCGGTGTAGCTGGTGCCACTGGCCGACGCGGTCGGCCCCGACTGCTGACGCCCGGCAGCCTGCGCCCCCACGGGCAGCGCCGACGCGGCCACGACGGCGAGTGCGACGGCGGTCTTGCCTGCGGTCCCTGACATAGCGATGCGCATGCTGTTCCCCTTGGTGACGGCCGATGTCCGGCGCTGATCTGTAAGGGTTTCAGTCAATCCGCCGGACGATCTCCGGTACATGGCCTTGCCACCCGAGGGCATGGTGGACGTAGCCCCCCGGTGACCGGTGGGGACACCACCGCGTCCGGTGGGCTTCGGCGATGTCGGCGGGGGCGACTGAACGCCGTTCAACCGAACTGAACGACGTTCACTTGCCCTGTTGTGGTGGCGTCGGGTCACGAATCTCGGAGGCGCCTCGCGGCCTTCGTGAGCTGCGCAGGTCCTAGCCCGGCCGCCAGGGTGAGTTCCACCATCACATCGGGATGATGCCGGACCCACTGCCACACCGCCACATCGCCACAGGATTCGGCCACGGAAAACTCAGGTGGCCTCAGCGCACGATCTGGATAGGGTCGTTCAATGCCCGAGCTGAAGCAGATGCATTCTGGCCACGCCCCGGCGGTTCTGGCCTTCGAGCGGGCGAACCGCGCCTACTTCGCCGCCTCGATCACCGACCGCGGCGACGACTTCTTCGACCAGTTCACCGACCGGTACAACGCCTCGCTGGCCGAGCAGGAGACCGGCGTCTGCGCCTTCTACGTGCTCGTCGCCGAGGACGGCTCGGTACTCGGCAGGTTCAACCTGTACGACCTGGAGGACGGCACGGCCAGACTCGGCTACCGCCTCGCGGAGGAAGTCGCCGGCCGGGGCGTGGCGACCGCGACCGTCCGGGAGTTGTGCCGGCTGGCGACCGCGCGGCACGGGCTGCGCACACTGCGGGCCGCCACCTCCCACGACAACACCGCGTCCCAGAGAGTCCTGACCAAGGCCGGGTTCGTCCCCGTCGGTCCTGCCTCCCCGGCCGATCTCGGCGGCGAGTCAGGCACGTGGTATCAACGCGACCTCCAGCCTTAGACCTTGAGCCGGCTCGTGAGTCGGCTACGGGCCCCGATGCCGGCGCTGCTGTCCGACCCGCCAGGCGGCGCCGTGTGCGCGGTCAGTGGATACGCTCCTGCGGCACCGGGACTGTGGTTCGCGTGGCGGCGAGCGCGGCGGTCTTCAGTAGCCGTCCGGCCAGGGTGCTGAAGAAGCGGTTGACGTCGTGGGCCGTGCTGGTCGCCGAACAGCCGGCGCCAGCGGGGCAGTTGCCAACCATGCACGAGGCAAGGGAAAAGAGAGGCCGCCGGCCATCCGGCATATGCCCGCGTGAACGGGTGCCAGCCGGATGGCTTCCCCATCTGATCACGCCCGGCCACTCCCAGGTCGGGGACTCAGAGCAGGCGGCGTCCGACTCCTCAGCAGACCGGTGTGTACGGCAGGCCCGGTCCGACGTACTGCCGCCATTCCTCTCGACTCAGATCCCGGCCCACGGCCCGGCAGACCCGTGCCCGCAGATCCGGCTCATCGAGCGTCCACAGCGCAACGCTGAACGTGGCGTAGCTGTAGGTCGCCAGGACCTTGCCATCCGCGGACGCGTCGGAGGACAGGAACGGTGCGCCTTGGTTCCAGGCGTCCTGGATCGCCAAAGTGCTCCGGTCGAGGACGATGCTGCGGTTCTCTCCCGACACGAGCACCTGGCCACGGTCCGGTATCTCGGTGAGGTCGAATACGACACGGAGCGTCCCGTCGGCGGTGCGTCCGCGCAGGTCCAGGTCACGGGTGAAGAAGGTGACCACCCCCGCCCCGGTGCCGGCCACCACCTGGCCGTCGCCCATCACCTCGACCTTCGCGATCGAAGTAGTACTGTCCAACCGTCTTGTCGCGGTGATCGCCAGGTCGGAGGCCCGCAGGCCGACGACGGACGGCCGGGCGACGGTGCCCGTGCTGACGACCGCATAGAGACGGTCGGTCCCGTCGCCGCCGCCCAGCGCGACGACGGATGCCGGCAGTCTGCGGCTGCCTGCGGCACGCCACGCGCCGTCAACGAAGCGGAAGCGCCGGATGTCCCCGTTGCCGTAGCCGACGTAGAGATCGTGGTCGACGAAGGCGAGGTGATGCGGAACGGGCCCCTTCGGCAGCGGTACGGGTGTCCGCTGCTCCTTCACGACGTTCCAGACAGCCACGCCTCGGTCGCGTTCGCGCGGCTTGCCGTACAGCACGGCGACCCAGGGGCCGCTCCTGCTGGTGGCCAGCTCGCTTGTCGAGACGCCGGTCGGCAGGCGGTAGCGGTGGAAGCTCGTCGCCTCGGGGAAGGCTTTGGGGGACAACTTGGCCGCGTGCCGGCCGACGTACAGGGATCCGCCGCCTCTGAGCACGAGAGCGTCGCCCGCCCAGCCGACCGACGCCATGCCGCCGTAGTAGCGGCTCCACGCTGTGGTCGCCGGGGAGTGCGTGTCGTCGTACAGCTCGGCGACTGCGCCGTGATGGCGCAGGACGATGCCGTTGCTCATCAGCGCCGGCCCGCCCTTCCTGTACCCGAATCGCTGGGCCCGCCTGGCCACGTCCCACCCGAAGGTGCCGGAGTCGGTGGTCGCGCTCAGCAGGGTTCCACTGTCGGACGTGGTGATTGACAGGTTTCGGTACGGCCCCCGGTCGGAGAGCAGCGTTTCGGGCCGGCCGGGTCGCAGCACGAGCAGCTGGGCATCGCGGGTCGCGCCGACCAGCACTCCGTCGTCCCCCACAGCGCCGTACAGTTCTACGCCCTTGGGCGCGGTGAGCACCACGGACCGGGCGCAGGTGGCGAGATCGATACGGATGACCTCCTTGTCCTTGGTCAGCAGGGCCTTGTCTTTCGTCGCCGAGATCGACTGGGCGGTACCTGTTTCCGAACAGCGCTTCGGAGCGGCGTCAGGGTGTCTCACGTCGAACACGAAGAGCCCCACCCGTGGGGCATAGCCGACAAGGCGCTGACCGTCGGAGGTGAACTGCAGACGTTCGATCGCGTTGCGCTCGCTGTGCAGCGGGCCCAGACGCGAGGCGATGGGCAACGCGGACCGGGTAACGACGGACCAGGCCCCGTTCTTGTTCTCCAAGAGCGTGAGGCGCAGATCGCTCGAGGTGAACGCGGCACGCTGACCCCGCGGCGACATGGCCAGAGCATTGACGAACACCCCGGGTGCCGGGGACGCGGCGCCGGTGCCCTTCTGGCGCCACACCGTCTCCCCCGCCAGGGTCGACAGGATCTGGACAGCTCCGGTGTTCGTCGACAGCGCACCCCATAGCCCGTTGCGGGACAGGGCGAGCCGGTCGAACTGGCCCTCCTCGGGCCGGAGTATCCGGCGCAGCGAGGAGTTGTCGCGGGCCATCGAATCGAAGACATCGGTCTTCTTTCCCGCGCGGCCCGCGATGTCGTCGCTTGCCATGGCCAGCAACAGTCCCGGTCCTGGGTCGTCGTTCTCGCCGAGTTCGTACGCCTCGTCCCTGACTTTCGCGGCGGTGTCGCGCAGTTCCTGGATGTGCTGTTGGCGTTGCCAGATGTAGGTACCGCCACCGGACCCGGCCAACAGCACGGCAAGGCAGACGAGAAGGACCCGCAGCCGGGCCCGGCGGTCGGGCACACGGCTGCGGCGGGCCGCGTCGCGCCACTTCCCTGCCCCGATGACGGAGGTCTGGAGTGCCCTCGCGTGATCTCGCGCCTGCTCCAGGTCGCCGGAGGGCACCACGACCCTGTCCAGGTCAGCTGCGGCGGCGAGCTTGTTCCGGTAGCCGGAAACCCGGACCATGCGCCCTTCTTCGTCCACACCTCCGACGATGGCGGTCGAACCGCCCAGGCGCCGCAGGGTGAACGGACCGCGCACCCTGCGGTTCAGCCGGCGCACCTCGTCGAACAGGACGGTGAACGCCGCGGTCAGACTGATGTCCTGGACATGGTCCACCGGTCCGTCGACATCGCACAACGACCACAGGACAGTGTCGTGCTGACTGCGCCAACCGCGTCGGGCGCGTGAGGTCCGGACGGTCTGCCAGGCGGTCTCCAGTCCGGAGCGGAACCGCGCGTCCGCACTGAACAGCAGCATGGATCGCAGGTCCGGGACCGGAGCGGCGGGCAGCCCGCGCAGGGTCGCGCACCGCAGCGTCGCACGGACGCCGCGGTCACCACGGTCCAGCAGCACCTCGACGGTGGCGGTCGCGCCGGACTTGGTGTCCGCGTTCTGCAGCTCCAGCAGCCACACGACCACGGCCGTGCCGTGCGGGTCGCTACCGAGGGTCCGGACGACGGCGGACATACGGGTCCGGTGCGCACAGTCCGGAGCCGTCCGCCCGATCGGCCACGGTGCGGCGGCCACCGTACGGATGTGTGCCAGCCAGTCGAGCACGATGCCCAGGTGCTTAACGAGCTGCTCCGGCTCGTCGACCAGGACAAGCCCCAAGGCAGCGACCGCACGCACCGCGCCGGTCACCGGGCCGCAGTCGAAGAAAGGTGCCTCGGCCGGGGTCGGGAGAGCCCCTGCGACGGAGCCGTAGCGCTCGGTCAGCTCGTGCAGTTCGACGGTGTCGTGGCACAGCGTCCGGAGGGACACCACGTCCTCGGCAGCGACGAGTGCCTGCACGAACTCCAGCAGCAGCGGTGTACGCGTCAGCGCGCCGTACAACGCCGACTCGACGTCGGCATCGGCCAGTTCGTCCGTGAGCAGTGTGCGGATGTCCTCGTTGAAGGTCACGATGTGCCGCCCTGCTGGTCGAGGTGGCGCAGCGCTTGCCGGAGCGGATGCCCGAGGGGAGCGCGCTCCGCAGCGGTCCGCCACACCTGGAGGCCCGCGCGGTTCGCCGCCGCCAGCGACGGCAGCAACTCCTGCGCGGAGACTCCGGACAGACCCCATACGCCGGTCACCGCCTCCTCGGCGCCGACCTCGAAGCGTCCGCGCCCCGCGGGGATGTCGAGCGTGCCCGAGAGCCAGCGTCGACGTGCCTCCAGGGCAACCCAGTAGTGATGAATCCGGCCTGCCGCGGAGACCACCACCGGGGCGAATGCCCCCTGGTACGCATCAAGGAGCCGCTCCCGCTCCGCCGACGCTTCGACGGCGAGCTCTACCGTGACGCGCAGCCGTCCGCCGGCCGTCACCTCGGCGCGGACGGCGAGAGGTCCCCCGTCACCGAGCCGGCGGACCACCGTGCGGTCGTCCGTGGTCGCTGCCGCCTTGGGCAGATCGGAATCGAGCAGCGTGACGAAGCCGGGCGTGACCACGCCCGTCAGCCGGTCGGCCGTCAGCGCCGCCGCGTGCCGCAGAAACGGGTTCACCAAGGCCAACCGGCGGACGACCTCGGCCAGGGCTGCCGTGACCGGAGCCGGGAATCGCGCCGGGTCGGCGGCGCCCAGCCCGGCACACAGGGCGGTGCCTCCACGCGCGGCGAGCACCGGATCGGGCTCCGTCAGCCCTTCGTACAGCTGCTCGAGTGGCCCGGATACGCCAATCGCCGCCGGAGTCACCCAGTGCCCGAGGTCCAGCGCACCGTCTGACAGCGTCGGCGGCTCCGCGTCATCGAGCAACTGGACCACGGCGGATGCCAGCTCGGTCACCGGCGCCCACGGTAGGACGTGGAACACCTCGGGTGACAGCGTCCCCTCCTGGCCCAGCCGGTTCAGCAGCAGGTAGCGGATCTCTCGGGAGAGCGTGGCGGTTGCCGCCAGGTCGGCCGGTCCGAATACGGGGTGTGGCCAGGACGCCTCGATCCGGTCGATCAGTTCGGTACCGGCCTCGTCGATCGGTAACGGGGCCGCGTTGTCGTCGAGTTCAACGTACGTGAGAGCGGCGTCAGGGTGATGGAGGGCGAGTGCCGGGGCTCGGCCCGCTCCCGTCACCACGGCACGCCGCACCCAGCCCTCAGCGAAGAGGGGGAGACTTCGGGCATCGGCCCGCTCGTCACCGTCGTTAATCGGGCTCGTACCGGAAGGGGGTGCCGGATCGACGCGGACGACCCAGTCGCTCAGGGGACGGTGGACAGCGGTCACGGCCGCACCTCCAAGAGGGTGGCGAACAGGCCTGCGGCGCCGGGGCCGAGGGCGCTGGCGACACCCATCTGCCGACCCGGGTCGTGATCGCCCAGTGCCTTGCGATGGTCCCTGGCCAGACGCTCCCACACCGCGGGCGGCAGGGCGTCCCACACGGTCGCCGGTATATGTCCCAGCCGGGCCGCTGTCTCGCCGAACTCGTAACCGGTCGTCCCCGCCCACCGCACCGCGAACTTCACCGCGCGCAGGATGATCCGCGCCTGATCAACTGGATTCTCGGTGGAATTGACGGAGATGATGCGCCGGGGCCGGGCGTGGAGATCCGCGACACCCCGGCCGGTAGGGTCGACCACGGTGTCGCAGACCGGGTCGTAGTAGAGGCTGTTCACCGTGAAGTCCCGGGTGCGCGCGTCGGTTTCGAGGTCGCTGCCGCAGCTCGGAAATCCGAACTTGTCCGTGTTGAGGGTCCGGTACTCGTAGAGCCGCTCGCCACCCGCGGACGGGACGGCGGAGCAGACAAGGGAGTACGGGGACACCTTGGGACGGAACTCCAGTCCTGTGCGGCGCCGTACCCGCTTGGTCAGGTCGGTGAAGCGGCCCGGGGGCGCCGTGCCCGTCAGATCGAGGTCGTTCACCTCTGCGGCGGAGCCGGCGATCATGTCTCGTGCGAACCCACCCGCGAGCCACAGCAGATGGCCCGCCTGACGGACCTCGACGATCAGCGGGACCGCGACTGCGCCCCACGGCGAGCCCGGCATCGGAAGCATCTCGGCCACAGCATTTGACAGGCCGTCAGCCAGTTCGTCGGCCCGGTGCACCCAGTCCGGCGGTACCCGCTTCACGGGCGGGTCCGCGAGGGCGAGGACCGATCCGGCATCGCTCGGAACAGGCCGGTCCGGCGGTTGCGAGAGAGGCTCCTCGCCGATCAGCAACAGCCGGTCGCATGCTGCCCTCGGCGTCCCGGAAGCGACGTACCCGAAGCCGGCGACCTTCCCCTCTTCCAGGACATCACCGGCCAGGACGGGACCGGACTTGGATCTTTCATGCCACACGATTCCTCCGCACCGGGACCGAGTGCAACAGGGCCTCGGCCCGTGCCGGTCCGACCTGGGGCGGTACGGACGACGGTGAGGGAGGGGGCGGAGCCCCGGCGTCGAGCGGCTACTCAGGTCGGACGATCACCCGCGCGTTTCCACAGCGCGACTCCCACCACCATCAGGCAAGTAGAACAACATAACACCAACTCCCCCCGTTCGACCGGAGTTCGCGAAATACACTGAGAAGGCCGACGGACCGGGCGACCCCGATGACGAAGAGGTGCATCGTGGTGTTCCTCAGGCCGGCAGGGTGCTGAGTTCGCCGCCGTCGGCGAACGGGATGGAGCCGTTGCCGTAGCTGCTGGCGGGGCTGACCAGGAACGAGACGATGTCGGCGATCTCGGTGGAGTCGCCCGCCCGGCCGCGCGCGTTGGTTGTGTCCAGGACCGCGGCGTGCTCGCCGAGCATCGCCGCTGTGCCCTCGGTGTGCACGGGGCCCGGCGAGACGGCGTTGACACGCAGGCCGGACGGGCCCAACTCGGTCGCCCAGTAGCGGGTGAGGATCTCCGCACCGGCCTTGGACGCCCCGTAGGCCGCACCGACCGGGCGGCCCGGCGGGCCGCGCTTGAGCCGATCAGCACGATCGACCCGTGTCCGCGCCGGACCATGCCCGGCGCCAGTGCGCCGACCAGGAGGAACGGGGCGCGAGTGTTGACCGCGATCTGCCGGTCGAAGCTCGCGGCGTCGGTGGTGGATGTCGGGGTGAACTCGTACAGACCGGCGTTGCTCACCAGAATGTCCACGTCACCCGCTTCGGACGCCAGGCGCAGCGTGTCCTCGGCGTCGGTGAGATCAGCGGCGACGAAACGGGCGGTGCCGCCCTCGGCCGCTATCTCCTTGACCAGGGCCGCACCTCGGTTCTCGTCCCGTCCGTGCAGCACGATCTCGGCCCCTTGCCGGGCCAGGCTCTGCGCCACGGCCTTGCCGATACCCGATGTCGCCCCCTCACGAGTGCGGTGCGGCCCTGCAGAACGGTGGTCATGGTCATCGTCTTCTTCCCTGCCGCGGTGGTGGTGGCGCGCCCTGTCGATGTCACGCGGACACCCCTGCCCAATCCACTATGCGACGCAGATGTTCTTCTGGCAAGAACATCTTCCAGGACGCATAAAGCACTACAGTGTGGGCGTGAGCGCATCCATGTCCGAGAACAAGACGACCAGGACGCGGAACAGCTGCGCGCGCTCCTTTCGCGCGTCGCCCGAACCGCTCAGCGAGGATCGATCGCCGTCGACGAAGCGGACTGCTGACAGGCAGCCCGCTCCGGCGCGCGAACAACGGCATCCGCAGGGCCGCCAGGCCCCACGACCGGATCAGACGGTCAGGACGAGCTTGCCCTGGAGGTGGCCGCCGTCGAGCAGTCGGTGCGCGTCGGCGACGCGCTCGAACGGGAACGTCTCCTGCACGTGGCCCCGGAGCCTGCCCTGTTCCACCAGGTCGACGAGGCCGCGCAGGGCGACCGGATCGGGGTCGACCGCGATGCCGCTGAAGCGCATGCCCGCCGCTTCGTACTTGGCGGTGAGTCCCGCGTCCTCCTCGGCGACAGCCGTCACCAAGTGACCGCCTGGGCGGAGCACTTCGAGCGACCGCTCGACGGTGTCGCCGCCGATCGTGTCGAGTACCACGTCGATGTCACGGACCGCCTGGGTGAAGTCGACCGCCGTGTAATCGATCACCTCGTCGGCGCCGCATCCCTCCACGAACTCCCGCTTGCTCCGGCCGGCCGTCGTGATCACGTACGCGCCGAGCGCTTTCGCGATCTGGATCGCGACGTGGCCGACCCCGCCACCACCGCCATGGACCAGGACGCGGTCGCCCTCGCCCACACCGCCGAGGTCCACGAGGCCCTGCCACGCCGTCAGCCCGACGACCGGCAGCGCCGACGCCTCGACGTGCGACAGCGACGCCGGCTTGCGTGCCAGGTGCAACGCCGGAGCGGACACGACCTCGGCGTACGCGCTCGCCGCCCGCGGGAACAGGGGCATGCCGAACACCTCGTCGCCGGGCCTGAACCGCCACGTCTGCGGCGCCTCCGCGACCACGCCGCTGATGTCCCAGCCGAGGATGAACGGAGGCCTGCCGATCAGCGGGAACTCGCCGGCGCGCAGGCGCGCCTCCAGCGGGTTCAGCCCGATCGCCTTGACGCGGACAAGAACCTCGGTGGGGAGGGGCTGAGGCTCGGGCGCGTCCACGACGGTGAGGACGTCCGGACCGCCAAGTGTGTGCTGGGTGATGACTCGCATGACTCTCCTGGGCTGTGGAACGGGGAGAGAACCCAGGCTAGGTTTCCGACAGGAACCAACAGGTACCTTGGCATCATGAGCGGCTTCGGTCCCGGCGATCCCTTTCTCTCCGACTGCCCGGCGCGTCTGGCGATCGAGCTCATCGCCGACAAGTGGACGGCGGTCGTGCTCTACGGCCTCAGCCAGGGCCCGGTGCGTCACGGCGAGCTGATCGAGCTGATCGGCGGCATCTCACGCAAGGTGCTCACCCAGACGCTCCGCCGGCTTGCGGCGCACGGACTCGTCCGCCGCCACGCCTACGCCGAGGCGCCGCCCCGCGTCGAGTACGAACTCACCCCTCTCGGGGCGACGTTGATCGATCCGATCCACATGCTGACCGAGTGGGCGAGGACGCACGGAGACGCGGTACTCGATGCGCTCGACGCCGATCCCGAGCCGGTGGGACGGCGGGATTGACGACTCGCCGGTTCACCCGGTCGGGATAGCGCGTGATCGTGGCCTCGTGACGGGCCATGTGGTCGTCAACGGCATCTGCCGCCATTGCGTTATGTCCAGTTGCCTTATTTGGCCGCGCCTGTTCCCTCGTCCAGGTCGAGACGGTTAGCGGTCCAGCAATACCAGGCCGCGATGCTCCGGTAAGGGCGGAACTCATCCCCGAGCGCGTCCAGCTGTTTCGGCTTGGGAAGCTCCACCTGCCAGGCTTTCGCGTAGCCCTTGCGAAGCTCCAGGTCGTCGGTGGGCCAGACGTCGAGTCGGCGGAGCTGGAACATGAGGAACATCTCCGCCGTCCACTTGCCGATGCCGCGCACGGCGGACAGCTGGGCCACGATCTCTTCGTCGCTCGTGGGAGAGCGACCGGGCGCCCAGGCGGAGGGAGCCGTCCGAGATCTTCCCGGCCAGGTCCCGGAGAGACGCGACTTTCCTCCCGGAGAGCCCACAGGCTCTCATTGTCTCGTCGGAGATGGTGTCGAGCTGCTCAGGCGTGACGGTGCCCCCCAGCGCCGCGACCAGCCGGCCGTGAATGGCCCGGGCTGCCGGGCCGGCCAACTGCTGCTGGGTGATGATCCGGACCAGAACGGCGAAGTAGGGCTCGTTGCTCTTCGGAAACTTGGGCGGTCCCGCCAGTTTTGAGAGACGGCCGATGACCGCGTTGCGGCCGGACAGCCACTCGGCTGCTTGCTGCGGCGTCATCGACGACGACGCGCGACGGGAACGTTCAGCGACGTTGGACTTCGGGTGCTGCGACATGCTGATCACTGGCCCGGATTGCGGCGGTGCACGCGAACGCCGCGATTACCCTGGGTAACTCTACGTGCGGGCGTCCCGTGTCTCAGTCCCCCATGCTCCCACGGCACGGACAACCTCCACCACCGGAGGGAGCGGGCCGTCGTGCCCCTGGGCTGCGACGACCCTCGGACGAACACACCAGTCCCGCCGTGCTGCGGCGCGCCCGACCCTGCCCCTCTGGGTGCCGCCGGTGTGCGCCGTCATGTTCGGCGCCGCCGTGGTTTTGCAAGATCCCGATGACGGCATGCCGGGCCTGCCGGCCCCCCTCATCGGTCTCGCCCTGGCCCTCGGCGCCTACGCGCTGGTCGCGGGCATCCGCGCTCGCCAGGGCACGCGTCCGCGTGCCTCGCCGGGCGCCTGGACAGGCGCCGTGGTCGTCGTCGCTGGGATCGTCTGGTGTCGCCTGCACAGGAACGGGCCTGTTGGTGACCGGAGTTGACGGCATCTGCGTCTTTTGCGGCGGCGATCTGCCTGCGGCGTGGAACGTGGATCCCACCATGTGCCCGAGGTGCGAGCCGGTGTCGTAGTCGTCGCAGGAGCTGAGCTGCTTCCTGGCTCGGGGCGTTACTCGTACCGGTACTTCAGCGAGTCCGCTTCTGTCTGCTCGATGTCGGCGATCGTCAGCTCCGGCATTCGCAGCTGGGCCAGGGTTACCTCGGCGGAGGTCGGCTGGGCGTCGGCCGACAGCCACTGCTCCGGCTTCCAGGCCGCGCTGCGCAGGAGCGACTTGGGACAGTGCGGGTAAACCTCCTCGATGCCCAGCACCAGTGCACTGGCCGGCGGCTTGCCCACGGCGGTGAGCTGCGACAGCAGCTCCGGGCGGGTGGAGACGCAGGCGCGGCCGTTCACCCTCAGCGTCGTGGTGCGCCCCGGGATCAGGAACAGCAGCCCGGCCCGTCCGGTGGCGATGACATTCTGCAAGGTGTCCAGACGCTTGTTGCCGGTCGCGTCCGGTATCGCCAGCGTCCGTTCATCCAGAACGGCGACGAACCCGGCGGGGCCGCCGCGCGGGGAGACGTCACAGTTGCCTTCGGCGTCCGCGCTGGCGATCAGGACCAACGAGGAGCAGCCGATCAACCGACGGGTCTGCTCGGTGAGTTCGGTCATCTGCTTCCGTACGGCCGCGGCGCTGGGCAGCGCGTAGGCGCGGCGCAGCGACTCCTGGTTGGGCACAGCGTCGAGGCGGAGCGAGTCGAAGGCACTGTCGGCAAGGGGCGTCGTCATGCTTCCGACCATAGTCGGCCGACTTGTGGTTGATCTTGGTCGGTGAGTGCGGGGGTGTAGAGACGGCCACCCTCGTTGCGACGCGGGTGTGGAGCCGCGCCGACCTCAGTCCGTCAAACGTGCGACTTCTCCAGCGCTGAACCACCCGGGCCGTACCTCGGTCAGCAGGGGCTCCGGCGATTCCAGTCCCGACCTCAGATCACGCTCCGTGAGGTCAACTGGCTCAGCCAAGCTCTGCCCGTACAGGCGCAGCCGCCAGAGGTCGAAGATCTCCGCCCCGTCGGCCGTGAAGTCCACATCGATCTCGGACCCGTCCTGGCCGACGAAGAGACAGCCTGCCCCGTGGACGCTGGAGGAGTAGGAGCCAATTTCACCGGTCCTGCTGATCCGGTGCGAGCGGACCAGGCCGAGCACGTCCGCAAGCCGCTCGGCCGAGGGGAACGTCGCCCGCAGGGCCTCGCCGGCCGAGCGGAGAGCGTCGAGGTAGCCAATCACCAGGTCGCGCGCTGTCGTCAACGTACGCCCCCCGTGCTGTGCCAACCGCGGCATCCGGTACGAAGCGATTGTTCCACGTGGGCTTCTGGTGGCTCCTCGCGCCGGGTCCGAACGGAGCAACGCAGTGTGGCGAAAGCGTTCGTCCCGACGAGCCGGGGGCGTCGGAACCGGGGTATGGCGGTGTCTCTCAGTAAGCTGACGCGTCGAGCGAAGGAGCACTGCACATGAGTTTCCGCCTCAAGGCGATCACCCGTGAGGAGCATCTGGCCTTCGTTACGGCCATGCCCTCGGCCAGCCACATGCAGGTTCCGTCCTGGGGGGACGTGAAGCCGGACTGGCGGGCGGAGAGTCTGGGCTGGTTCGACGGGAGCGGGCGTCTCGTCGGGGTGGGGCTGGTGCTGTTGCGGCCCTTGCCGAAGCTCAAGCGGTACCTCGCCTATCTGCCCGAGGGTCCGGTCATCGACTGGGACGCGCCGGATCTTGGCCAATGGCTGGAGCCGATGCTCGCGTACCTCAAGGCCCAGGGTGCCTTCTCGGTGAAGATGGGCCCGCCCGTCGTCGCCCGCCGCTGGAGCGCGGAGGCGGTCAAGGCAGCGATCGCCGACCCGCAGGCCCGGCAATTGCGCGATGCCGAGGCCACCACGGACGAGCCACGGGCCTTCGCCGTCGCCGACCGGCTTCGGCGGATGGGCTGGCGGCAGACCGAGGCCGGCCACGAGGACGGGTTCGCCGCCGGGCAGCCGCGGTACGTGTTCCAAGTCCCGTTCGCCGGGCGCTCGCTGGAGGAGATCCAGCAGGGCCTCAACCAGCAGTGGCGCCGCAACATCAAGAAGGCCGAGAAGGCCGGCGTCAAGGTCGTGCGGGGTGACTACGACGACCTGCCCGCGTTCTACGAGATCTACGTGGAGACCGCCGAGCGCGACCAGTTCATCCCGCGCCCGCTGGGCTACTTCCAGCGCATGTGGACCGCGCTGACGGCCGAGGACCCGGACCGGATGCGGCTCTACCTCGCCCACCACGACGGGGAAGTGCTCGCGGCGGCCACGATGCTGACCGTCGGTGAGCACGTCTGGTACTCGTACGGCGCCTCCACGAACCGCAAGCGCGAGGTCCAGCCGAACAACGCGATCCAGTGGCGGATGATGTCCGACGCCCATGAACTCGGCGCGAGCGTCTACGACTTCCGCGGCATCACGGACACGCTGGAGGAGGACAACCACCTGCTGGGGCTGCTCCGGTTCAAGGTTGGCTCCGGCGGCCAGGCCGTGGAATACCTCGGCGAGTGGGACTTCCCCCTCAACAAGTTCCTGCACCGGGCACTCGACCTCTACATGTCCCGCCGCTGAGTCCGAAGGGGCGCGGATCCTCACGACCCGGCCGGAGTCAGCCCTGTCCTGTACTGCGCAGCGCGACGGTGATGTGGCTGTATCCGGGGACGGGCGCCCCGCCGGCATTCTCGTAGCGCACCGCGTCCGCGATCCCGAGTTTGTCTCCGGTGGACAGGGTCCGGTTCGCCGTCCACAACAGCATCCTCAGCTGTTCGTTCTGGATGCTGTGAAGGGCGGCTGAGGACTCCATTGGTACGCCGGTGCTCACTCGCCAGTCGGCCACCGCGCCCCAGAAATCCGGAAGGCGACCTGCCGGCAGACGTCCAGATCGTCGGTGGCGTCCACGGATCCCGGCTTGATACCGGCCACGTCCAGGAGCCGTCGGGACCGCCTTTTCGACCAGTGGGCCGATGAAGGACTCGAAGATCTCGTCGACCGGCTCCCCGGCCCGCATCGCCCGGCGGAGATCGGTGCGGGCCTGCTCTTCGGCGGCGGGCCGGGGCCGGTCACCGCACCCGGCGGCGTCGATGGTGGCCACGGTGCAGCCGCGCGCCGCGTTCGAGTACGCCGTCGTCGAGGCGCCTCGACCTGGTCCACCGACGGGCTTTGCGCCGCTCTACCAAGGGCCCGTGCCTGCTCGCAGGGTGAGTCCGATGCCGACGAGCAGCACGAGGCTGGAGGTGGCGATCGGGCCGACGGCGGCCAGGCGGGTGAGCGCCGCCCAGCGGGGGCTGGTCGCGGTGCGGGTGCTCCGGTCGATGCGTTCGCGCAGCCGTACGAGCAGGAGGCCCGCGAGGGTGAGGGTGGCGGCCATGCCGAGCCCGTAGCCGAGGACGAGGAGCACGCCGAAGGCCGTACGGCCCAGGGCCACGGCTCCCAGCAGGACGACCAGGGCGGACGGGCTGGGTACGAGTCCGCCGGCGATGCCCATGCCGATCAGACCGCCGCGCGTGGCGGCGGGTGCGGTGTGGGAGTGCCGGTCTCCGGTCACGGGGTGTGTATGCGGCTCGTGGCCGTCGTCCTTCGTCAGCAGGGCGACGACCGATCCGTCGCTCTCGGTCCGCGCGGGGGCCGGGTGCGGGTGGGCGTGCGAAGGGTGGGGGTGGGGCTGTGAATGGTGGTGGTGGTGCGCGGGGCCGTGGCTGTGACCGTGGGAATGCGAGTGGCCCGGTGTGGACCGGCTGAGTACGGCCGAGCGCAGGAGCCATCCGCCGATGGCGGTGACGAGGAGGCCGCTGGCGAGGCCGAGCCAGGTCAGGACGGTCTCGCCCGCCAGGCCGGTCGCGACGGGGAGGATCAGCCCCAAGGCCAGTACGCCGGCGGTGTGCGTGAGTGTGACGGTGGCCCCGACGACGACCGCGTCCTTGGGTGTCCCCCGTCGCCCGGCGAGGTAGGCGGCCATGATGGTCTTGCCGTGACCGGGCATCGCGGCGTGTGAGGCCCCGAGGACGATCGCCAGCAGGAGGGCCAACATGCCCACCGAGAAGGTGAGTTCGCGGGCACCGACAAGCGAGTCGAAGGCGCCGGAGACCCGGGCAAGGGCGGTCGTGAGCAGTCCGGCCCCCGGCAGGGCGGCGGGTACGACACCGGCGCTGCGGCCCGGCGCGGTCCGCAGCGTGGCGGACCGCTGGTCGAGCGGGCTCGCCAGTGGGTCCGTCGGGTAGTGGCGCAGTTCGTCGGTGGCCGAGGCGGTGGGTACGTCGGAAGCGGTCAGGGCGACTCCCCTGCCCTGCGCGGTGATTTCCCGCCAGCCGATGCGGCGGCTGTCGTAGCCGGTTCGTACGGTGACGTCGGCCGGGTGTGCCAGGTCCACGGCGGCCGTGAGTTCGCAGGTGAGGCGGCTCGTCCGTAGTCCGGCCTCGCCGGGGCGATAGGCGAACGCGCTGCTCCTGGCCTGCCAGGTGGCGCTGTCGCCCCCGGCCTCGACCCGCAGTTGCCGGGTCACCGTGCCGCACTGGGCGCGGGCGTACGTACGGGTCTCGGCCGGGGTGACGGTGCCGTTGCCGTCGTGGTCGACCTGGGGGCGTTCCTGGGCCGTGGAGATCTCGGCCCGGTCGACGACGATGCGGGCGTCGATCCGGTCGGTGCGCAGGGTCAGGCCGGTGTGGTAGTTGACGGTGAAGTTGCCCAACGGGTGCGCGCAGGCGGGCTGTACGGCTGCTGCGCTCGCGGCGCCGACAGCGACGGCCAGGGTGCAGGCGGCGAGTGCGCGGCGGAGGGTGAGGTTCATGACGCGGAGTCGATTCGGCGCAGTGCGTCGCGCGCCTCGGGCGCGAACAGAGGATGGAAGTGCGGGTCGACGGCCAGGGCCCGTTCGAGGTCGGCACGCGCCGATGTCCGGTGGCCGAGGGCCTGTTGGATCGTGCCACGGTGGTAGAAGGAGAGCGCGCTGCGGGTACCGAGGGCCAGGGCGCGGTTGGCGTACGGCAGTGCTTCGTCGTCCCGTCCGGCACGGTGCAAGGCCCAGGCGTAGGCGTCCTGTACGGCGATGAAGGGCCGGTTCCGCAGTGCGGCGCGGCCCAGGGCGACGGCGCGGCGGGCGTCGCCGTGATCGGCTTCGAACAGGACGTCGTCCACGTCGGGGGCGACGCCGCCGGCCCGGCGCAGCTGCTCCTGCGTACGCATCAGCGCGTACTGCGTGTCGGCCTGCGCGCGGTGGCCGAGCGACTGGTGCAGTTCGCCGAGACCGACGACGTACTGAGGCAGTGGTGCGATGGCGACGGCGGCGGAGTAGTCGTCGACGGCCTGCCGGTTGTCGCCGAGTGCCGCGTTGGCACGGGCCCGTGCCTCCAGCAGGGCGGCGTCGTGCGGGGTGGCGCGCAGGCCGCTGCGTGCTTCGCGCAGTGCGGTACGTGGGTCGCCGGAGTCCTGGGCCAGGGTGGCGAGGTGCAGATGGGTGAACGCCTGGTCGCCGGGGCCGGCCGCGTCGTCCAGGGCCCGCTTCATCAAGGCGCGGGCCTGGGGGATGTCGCCGCGCAACTCCCAGGTGTAGGAGGCGCGAGCGAGCGAGGAGGTGTCGGGTCGGAGGTCGACCATGCGCTGTACGGCGCTGTACGACTCCTGGTACCGGCCGAGTTGGGTGTACGCGTCGGCGAGGACCGCCTGGGCCGCCGCGTTGGCGGGGTTGCTGACCGTCGCCTTGCGGCCCCAGGACAGCGCGGTGGTGAACTCGTGCCGGGCCGCCGCCAGGGCGCCCATGCCCGTCTGTGCCTGGTAGTTGTCGGCCGGCTGGATGTCCAGCGAGCGCCGCAGCGCCGACTCCGCCTTCGTATAGGTCGCCGCGTCCGCCGTGACGCGGCCCTGTTGGACGTAGGCCATGCCCAACTGCGCCCAGCCGACGGCGTCCTGCGGCAGTCGTTCCAACTGCTTCCGCATCGATGTGAGCGAACTGACCCGGGCGGCGCCGGGCGACTGTCCCGCCCCCGTACTTCCCGCGCGGCCGGTGTCCTGCCCGGTGCTCTGTCCGCTGTTCTGTGGCGACAGTCCCACCGCGCCTGCGGTGAACATGGCAGCGCCCAGGGCCAGCGTCACGGCGGTGGTGCGCAGCCGTCTGCGGCTCGTGGTTCTGGGCGTGTTGGCGGTGGGCTGGGGCACGGTCCTCCTCGCGGAGCGCGTAGCGGTAGGGCGTTGGGGGTGGGGCGTTGGGGGTGGCGCGGTTCTGGGCGCGGCGGTGGATGCGGTGGGCACGTCGGCCGGGCGCGGGTGGTGCGACCGGAGGGCCGGGCGAAGCTGGGAGTACCTCGCCCGGCCCTCGACCGTGGGACGGGAAAGGTCAGCCGGTGGTGCGGCGTCGCTTCATGCGGTAGGCACCGGTACCCAGCAGCAGGGCGCCGATTCCACCGATCGCCGCCGCGTTGCTGGGGTTCGTCATCCCCGCACGCTGCGCGCCGACGCGGGAGGCGTTGACGTTCTTGGTGTCGGGCAGGGCCAGGTAGGGGAACGCGGTGCCGAAGCGCGCGTCGTTCTTGTCCACCTTGTCGCCTGCGGCCAGCGCGGGCACCAACGTGCCTGTCTGGGCAGCGCCCTCAACGGCCTGCAGGGAGATGTCGATGACATCGTCGGCCAGCCGGCGTCCGTTGGGGAAGCCTGCCAGGTCACCGGCGAGCACGCCGAGCCGCTGCGGCTTCTTGGCCGGCGCGACGCCCATGTTCAGCCGCAGTTCCTCCGCCGGGACGATCTCGTCCGGGTTGGCGTCCTTGTTGAGGCTGTGCGCGTTGAGGTCCGCCTTGATGGGACCGCATGCCTTGCAGACGCCGGTCAGGTAGATCTCGGCGAGGTCGTCGCGCGGCACCTTCGGGGCGGGCACCCCGTAGACCTTCTTGATCAGCTTGGGCAGGATCGGGTCGTAGACCTTGTCCACGACCGGCTGCACGGTGCGGTCCTGGTCCGGCGAGATGGAGTTGAAGGCGTCCTTGTACTTGAGCGGTACGACGACCTCGTTGACCAGCGGGTTGCCGAGGCGGGAGACCTGGCGCCAGTCGTCGCCGTGGGTCTTCACCCGGCTGTCGGACACGTTCGCGCCGTGGCGTTCGGTGGTGGACCAGATGCCGACGACCGGGTTACGAGCAGCGCTGCCGTGCAGGGCGAGCAGCTTCTTGGGCACCTGCAGGGCAACGGAGTTCACGTTGTAACCGGCCAGGGTGTCCTTGCCCCGCTCGCTCAGGTTTCCGCCGTAGAGCAGGTCGAAGACGCGCAGGTCGGCGAAGAACGGGTCCTCCGCCTGCCCGGCGAACGTCTTGGCCCCGCCGGGCACGGAGCGTACGGCCTGCGCCCGCAGGGCCGCGTAGTTGGGCATCGACGCCGGGCCGGTACGGGACGGGGCGACCGGCGCGTCGTGCAGCAGCGTCTCGGTGTGACCGTCGGTCGTGACGGTCAGGTCGTACACCTGGCGGAAGTTGAGATTGGCATCGTCGATCTTGCGTACGGGCCCGGTGTTGTAGAGGAACTGGTTCTCGGCGTCACGGACCTTGCCGCGGAAGTACCAGGTGTACGTCACATCGGGGCGACCGTCACCGGTGTTGTCGATGTTGATGTTGTAGCGGGCGTCGTCGGCGAACGCGTAGAAGTTGGGCCCGCCGTTGGGCTCCTCGAAGGGAATCCAGTTGGCGACCATGGTCACGGTGTCGGAGCGGTCCGGACTCGTGAACGCGTACACATCGGTGTTGTCCGCGCGGGGGTCACCGGCCACCATCGGCGCTTCGCGATGGCTGGAGGCTGCGCTGATGCCCGGTGCCAGGGTCAGTGCGGCCAGCCCGGTGGCCAGTGCGCTCGCGCCGAGAACGAGCAGCGACTGGTCGAGGGTGCGTCGTGAACGCGGCTGTGATGAGGGGGACTTCATAGGGTTCCTCTCGTCTGCGGATACGCCCGTCCGCGCTGCCGGCGGATCGTCCGCACGGCAGAACAGGGTCAGGTGGGCAAGGGTGCGGTCGGTCGACCCAGCGGGCGGGACATCAATCAGGACGAGTCCGGGCGGCTTCCACGAGGGCACGGGGGCACGGTGCCTTCGCCGGTCGAGTACCACTGCGCGGTGGAACGGGCCACCGCACAGATGGCAGCGAACCATGAAAAACGGGTGAGAAGTGCCGTACGTCCACGGGCAGCCGGGTGCGTCGGACGGGCTCGCCGGACGGAAGCCGCAGGTGGCAGCCGCTACGGGCGCCGCTCAAACTGACGGAGAAAACATCGCGACACGGAATCGCCGCGTTAGACCGATCGGGAACCGGGCCCTGCGGGAGGCGTTACGGGCTGTCCGCGGGCGCGGGACGCGCCACTCACCCTTCGGGGTGAACGCCGCAGCGATGCGGTCCCAACGGCAATCCACAACGGCCGCTGCTTCGAAGGGGGTGTGATGACGAAAGACGGTGGTGAGCGAGCGACAACCGGTGGGGACCTCAGAACGAAGGGGCCCCCACCGGTTGAGTCATGCGTTGGTGACCACCGCGGTCGATGTGCGCGCCGTGGACGTCACGTTGGCCGTCAGGTTGGCCGTCACGTTGTCTTGACGGTGCCGCCGTCCACGGTGATCTCGTCGCCGACGACAGACGCCGCCGCGTCCGAGACGACGAAGCCGATGACGTCGGCGATCTCGTGTGCGGGGGCGAAGCGGCCGTCCGGGATCCCGCCGAGCGAGTCCATGAGCGTCTTCATACCCTCGTCCTCGCTGATTCCACGGGCTTCGGCGATACGAAGGGCGAGGCCGTTGGCGCTCTCGCTCTGGATTCCGCCGGGCGAGACCGTGTTGACGCGGACGCCGCGCGGGGCCAGTTCGTTCGCGAGGCCCTTGCTGTAGGCGCGGAGGGCCGCCTTCGCCGCCGCGTAGCCGAGGGTGCCGTCGTACAGCGGCATCCTGCTCTGGATGGATCCGACGTGGACGATCGCTCCTTTGCCCTTGCCGATGAGGAGCGGCGTCAGCGCGCGGTCGATACGTACGGCGGCGAGGAGGTTCAGGGTGAGCTCGGCGTCCCAGTCGGCGTCGGTCATGGCGGCGTGGCCGCCGCTCGGCGACGCGGAGCCGCCGGTCACCTGGACGAGGATGTCGAGGCCGCCGTCCTCGACGACTGCGGCGGCGACAAGATCGGCCGCGCCGGGCGTGGTCACGTCCGCCTGGACGATCCTCGCG
The DNA here is from genome assembly GCF_036084755.1 of Streptomyces sp. NBC_00370. NCBI lineage: Bacteria > Bacillati > Actinomycetota > Actinomycetes > Kitasatosporales > Streptomycetaceae > Streptomyces > Streptomyces sp. NBC_00370. The sequence goes on along the minus strand of NZ_CP107968.1, from coordinate 7,870,410 downwards.
GCGCGCGTCTCGTCCGGCCGGGACCGGCCGACCGCGATGACGCGCGCACCCGCGTCCGCGAGGCGGTTCACGACGGCGGCGCCGAGGCCCTTCGTACCGCCGACCACAACGGCTCGGCGGCCCTCAAGGGAGAGCGAGGGCGGATAGGACGGGGTCTGTACGGGATGGGTTGCCACGTTCATGTCTCCAGGCTGGGGCTTCCAGCAAGGGGAAGGTCAACACGTGGGCGTGTACGGCATCCCTCAGCGCGCTGTGCGGAAGATCGGCCAGCCGATCTCCGTCACGGACTCGGACGAGCCGTCGACGGGTTCTTCGAGGTAGGTCTCGCGGATCGGGCCGTCGATGCCCAGCTCGTGCTCCGCCACGTACGCGCCGAGCGCGCCGTAGGCCTGTGCCATCGTCTCGTCGGAACCGCGGTGCACCGTGACCGCGAGGTCGACGGCGGGCAGCGTCTCCGCCTGCACACGTCCCGTGAGGGTCCCGACCGCGTCGAGGGACGTGACCGGAAAGAACAGCATCGCTTCGCCGCGTTCTTCGAGGAACAGATTCGTGTCCCAGACGCCTCCGCGCGGCCCTGCGGGACGCCTGCCCGGCAGCCGCGTGGATTCCGTCAACTCGCCGACAGCTCCGGTGTACCACTCACTCAGTTCTTCCAGATCGATCGTCTCGCGGATCACCAACGCGGGTGTGGCCGGGACGCTCCGATGCTCGACAGCGAGCTGCGCCGCGGGCTTCGCTTCGAGGATGCCGCGCAGCGACGTCACCGCTGCCCGGGTCGCGTCGAGCTGGGACTCCAGCCGTTCGAGGTGCGTCGAGATCAGCTCGTTGCGGGTCGGGATGTCGGAGGCGAGCAGGACCTTGCGGATCGTCTCGACGGGGACCGTGAGGGTGCGCAGCTGGCGCACCACCTGCGCGTCGGCGATCTGGTCGGTGTCGTACAGCCGGTACCCGTTGGTGGGATCGATCGACGCCGGCTCCAGCAGCCCCACTTGGTGGTAGAAGCGAAGAGTCTTGGCGCTCAGCCGAGTCGCCCGCGAGAAATCACCGATCGTCATCCTGGCAGCCACCACACCACCCTATTCCTCCCGACGTCGTCACACGGCACACCGGCCCGTCGACGGGTCGCTCTCCGTGAGCGCAAGAATACGCCCCTCACCTGGCGTGATGCCGGTTCGGCAGCACGCCGGCGGTCGGACCGGACGTGGACGCACGGCCCGGTACCGGCCGACGACGGGCGCATGGCTCATTCACATGTGCCCGGCGGCTTCGACCGGTTCGTCGCCGAGGTCGGCGAGAAGGTTGCCCGGCAGGCTCAGATACGCGTCGCGCATCGAGGCGAGTACGGGGTGCTCGGTGGGGAACGTGACGTCGTCGATGGCCGAGACCGCCCGAACACCGATACTCGTGTTGGTGGCGAAGGCCGCCGCCATACCGCGTACCGCAGCGAGCGCCACCGGCGCGGTGGTGTGTCTGAGCGTTTCGGTGTGCGTGTGCGTTTCGGTGTGCGTGTGACCGTGGTGCCGCTGGAGCAACGCCGCGGTGACGCCCGGCAGTACGTCCCCCTCGGGCCACACCACGGCGCCGGCAGCGTCGACGAATCCCACGTTCCAGGTGACTCCCTCGGACACGAGGCCGTCCGGGCCGACGAACAGCGCGTCGTCGAAGCCGGCCAGCTGGGCGGCCCGCCGGGCGTGCAGGGCCCCGAACAGGCCGACGTGCTTCACAGCGGGGAGATCACGCACGTACGGGACGGACTTGGCCCGCAGCGGCGGCAGGTCCATGGAGCCGGACGGGCGTCTGGTCACCAGGATGTGCGGGGTCGCCGGTGACGAGGGGTGCCCCATGTCCAGGGCCGGGTCGAACACCGAGACCCGGACCACGAACGCCCCGTCCTGTCCGTTCACGGCACGGCGTACGTACTCCCGTACGCGATCGGTGTCGAGCCGGGCGCCGAACACCGTCGCGCAGTCGCGCGCGAGCCGTTCCATGTGCAGGGCCAGACCACGTACGCGTTGGTTGTCGACGCGCATCGAGGTGAAGTGGCCGTAGTTGACGAGCGCCAGGGTCTTCAGGGACTCGGGGTCAGCGGGCCGTCCGTTGAGTTCGATCACACCGACGAGTGTGGCAGCGCACGCATGCGGGAGGGGACGAACCGTCCGGCATGGCGCGCCGGACGCCTGCGCGGCCCGCTGTCCCTATCGCCGGGGGGCGGTGGGGTCGGCCAGGCCGTCGCTCAGGAGGCGGCTGTCGACTTCGTCGAGTGCCAGGCGTACGGCCCCCAGGGCCACGCTCTCGTCGCCGAGGGTCGAGGTGCGCAGCTCCGGCAACCGCAGGCAGTGCTTGGTGAGTTCGCGCTCCAGGGGGTCGAGGATGACGTCGGCCGAGCGGGAGAACCCGCCGCCGAGGACGACGACCTGGGGGTCGAGGGCGAGCACCAGGGCGGCGAGCCCCACGGCGAGGTCGCGGGTGTAGCGCCGGACGGCGGTCTTCGCGTCCCGGTCACCGTCCCTGGCCGCCTGGAAGACCCAGGCCGCAGCCTCGCCGGGCGCGGCGGCCGCCGGTGCGCCGGGGCAGTTCTCCAGGTGGCTGGGGGCGGTGAGCCACCGTACGGCCTTGAGTGCGCCCAGTTCCCCGGCGGCGCCGCCGTGGCCTCGGCGCAGGGTGCCGTCGAGGATCAGTCCCGCGCCGGTGCGCAGGCCTGCGAGCAGGAAGACGATGTCGTCGGCGTCCTGGGCGACTCCTTTCCAGCGTTCGGCGACGGCGGCGAGTTTGCAGTCGTTCTCGACCTGGATCGGGCAGGGGAAGCGGGTCGCGAGGTGCGCGGCCGGGTCGATGGTGTGCCAGCCGGGCAGGGGGGTGAACAGGGTGGTGCGGCCGCTGGCGTCGACAGGGCCGGTCACGCCGACGGTCACGGCCCAGATGTCGCCGGGTGTCATGCCGGCTTCTCCGAGCACTTCGTCGATGACGTGGTCGACGGCCGCGAGGCGGGCCTCCGGCGCCGCCTCGGGGTCGGCGGGGCGGCGCACGGTCTTGACGAGGTTGCCCTCCAGGTCGCTGAGCATGACGAGGATCTTGTGGACGCCGATGTCGATGCCCAGTACATGCCCCGCGTTCGCCCGGAAGCGGAACCGGCGGGCCGGCCGCCCCACCACGCTGCTGGCGCCCGGCTCCTCGACCTCGGCCCAGCCGTGGGTGACCAGGCTCTGCACCAGGACGTCCACGGCGGGCCGGGACAGCCCGGCCCGGCCCGCGAGCTCGGTGACGGTCGAGGGCGGATTTCCGCGCAGCGCCCACACGATCGACAGCTGGTTCAGCTCGCGCATCCGGGACAGATCTGTTCCGGTCGTCGTCATGTGGTACTCCCTGAAGGGGTTCCGGTGCCCGCCGTTTGGATAATGCTGAGCAGTTTACAATTCGGGGCGGTGGGTCGGCCCGACGGACGGCGTCACGAGATCGGGTACCGCTGCTGCGTCTCGGGAGCGACCGCCGGTGTGAAGTCGACCTCGCGTCCGTCAAGCGTGAACCGGTACCTGCCGAGCCTGCGCACCTCGGGCCGCGCCGCCAAGTATGCCGTCATCGCCTGCAGTTCGTCGGGGTGCAGCCAGCCGGGCGGGTCGGAGACCGCCCGGAATCCGCAGATGTCGGCGAGGTCGCGCAGCCAGCGCTGCTGTTGCTCGGTGAGCAGGTTGAGGCGGCTGCGGAAGTACACGACGTCGGGGTCCACCTCCAGCAGGGGCGCCTGCCACAATCGGTGCAGGGTGTTGACGACGGCGTTGCGGGCCAGGGCGTCGGACGGATCCTGGGTGGCGTAGTGCTCCCACAGCGGCGCGACGTCGGGGCCGCTGCGGATCCCGTCGACCAGACCGAGGGACGGCAGCAGCGGGGCGCCGCTGCCCAGGAGGTAGACATCGGGTCCGGCCTCTTCGCGGATGATCCGCAGGCCGGTCCGGTACGCCTCCTCGCGGCCGGTGTCCTCGGCCCGGTTCCCCGGCGCGGCCCCGGCGCCGATGAAGTCCGCCTTGAGGTAGCCGAACCCCCACTCGTGCACGACCCGGCGGATCATCTGCCGGAGGTGGTCCTGCGCCGCCGGCCGGGTCAGATCGAGTGCCCAGTAACCGGTGCCCCAGTTGTGACCGGCGACCACCGGCTCACCGTGGTCGTCGCGCAGCAGCAGCTCCGGCCGCTCCTGGGCGGTACGGGATTGCGGGAGGAGGATGAACGGGGCGATCCACAGACCGGGCCGCAGTCCCGCGTCGGTGATCCGGTCGGCCAACGCGCGCATGCCGGAGGGGAATTTGGTGTTGGGTTCCCAGTCGCCGACCATCTGTTCCCAGCCGTCGTCGACCTGGACGACGTCGAAGGGCAGGCCGCGCAGTGCGGTGATGTCCTTGGTGAGCTGTTCCTCGGTGATGTTCTCGTAGTACGCGTACCAGCTGCACCACACGTTGCCCGCGCGCTTGTCGCTGTGGCCGAGCCGGGCGGCGAGCTGGCGGGCGTACGCGGCGAAGACCTCCTCCTCGTCGCCGTACGCGAGGAACCACGGCGCCCCTTCGCGCTCGTACCACCCGGCCAGGGTGTTCTCGTCCGCCGTCAGGCGCGGTATGTCGAGGCCGAGCGCGCCGAGCAACAGCACCTGCCCGTCGGCGCCTTGGAGGGCGGCGACGGCCGAGGAGTGGTGGCGGGCGGGGTCGTCCCACACGGTGTCGTCGGCGGTGAGGCGGCGTTCGGCGCTCTCGATGCGCAGTGGTCCTGCCGAGAGCCGGCGCCAGCCGCACGGGCTCCAGGAGTTGTGTCCGTGCCGGTAGAAGAGCGCGTCGCCGAGGCCGTGCAGCAGGGCCGCCCGGCCCGGCGGCAGCAGCAGTCCGCCGTCGGCCGGCTGCGCGGGGGCGTCGCCTTCGAGCTCGACGGCGAACGTGCGCCCGCCGAGGTCCAGAAGCTGGGCCATGGGTCTCCTTGCGTCATCGTGGTGGAGGTGCGGAGGGCCTCGCGGAGTGGCCGCGGGGCCCCCGCCGGTTACTTGAAGAGGCCGTTCACCTTGTCGTTGGCCGACTTCAGCGCGGGCCCCGGCTGCGCCTTGCCGAGGATCACGGACTGGATCGCGTCCTGGACGAGGGGGCTGATCTCGGTGGCGTGTTCGGTGACGGGCAGCAGGAACGTGCCGTTCTTCGCGGCCGCCGCGTCGGTGAAGACGTGGACGTCGTCGCCCTTGGCCTTGTGCGCGGCGAGTGCCTGCTGGGTGGCGGTCTTGAGCGCGGGGAAGACGACGGCGCGCTTGGCGACGAGATTCTGGCAGTCGGGCGAGGCGAGGAACTTGACCCACTTCCAGGCCTGTTCCTGGTGTTTGGTGCCGGCCCAGATGGAGTCGGCGAGACCGTTGATGGCGCTCTTGCGGCCCGCGGGACCCGTGGGCAGCGGCGCGAAGGCGAGCTTCTGCTGCACCTTGGGGTCCAGGAAGGTGGAGATGGTCCAGGAGCCCGTGACCATGATGGAACCCTTGCCCGCGATGAGCAGTTCACTGTTGGCGACGGTCGACTGCTTGTCGAGGGCGGGGGTGTAGCCCTTGTCGATCAGGTGCTTGAACCAGCCGATGGTCTCGGCGAGTTTGGGGTCGTCGTAGTTGTAGTGCGTGCCCCACGGGTTCTTGTCGAGGTACGTGAAGCCGTTGGCGGCGGCCAGGTCGCCCCAGCCGTTCTGGCCCTGGGAGCCGTCGTTCCACTCGGCGAGGAACCCGTAGGTCTTCACGTGCTTCTTGTCGAAGGCGGGGTCGAGCCCGTTGTGTCCCGCACTGTCGACGGTGGCCTTGGCGATGGCGTTCTCAAGGGTGCCGCCGTCGGAGGGGTTCCAGGTCAGGTCGTTCAGCTGGGCGGCGTCCACCCCCTGCTTCTTGAGTTGGGTGGTGTTGTAGACGAGCGCCATGGTGTCCCAGTCCTTCGGCAGCCCGTAGCGCTTGCCGTCCTTGACCCAGGTGTCGGCGAGACCGGTCTGGTAGGCGGACACGTCCACCTTGTCCCGGTCCACCAGGGGCTGCAGGTCGAGGAGTTGGTTGCTGGTGGCGAACTGCGGATAGTACGTGCTCTGGTTGGTCCATACGTCCGGGGCGTCGCCCGCGGTCAGCTGCGTGGTGAGGTTCTGCCAGTACTGGGCCCAGGCGGTCTGGGTGATCTTGACGGTGATGTCGGGGTTGGCCGTGTGGAAGGCGGTCGCGCAGTCCTGGTAGGCGGGCAGCTGCTTGTCGTCCCACAGCCAGTAGTTGAGGGTGGTGGTGCCGGCTGCGGCGTCGTCGGAGCTTCCGCAGGAGACGAGTGTCGATGTGGCGGCCAGGCACAGCAGGGCCGCGCCGGCACGCAGATGCGTGGATCGCATGGTGGGTGACCTCTCTGGAGGGTCTGCAGGGTGAGGACGGAGGGATGGGGACGGATGGGTGGGAACGGCAGAGTGACGGCGGGGGGGGTTACTTGATGCCGGTGAAGTTGAGGGATTCGACCAGTCGGCGGCCGAAGACGATCAGCAGGACGAGCACGGGCAGGACCGAGAGCGCCGAACCGGCCATCAGCCCCGTCCAGTCGGGCATGGTGTTGGGCGACTGCTGCTGGAAGACGCCGAGCGCGACGGTGAGTACGCGCGTCTCCTCCTCGCGTCCGGTCAGCAGCGGCCACAGGTAGTCCTTCCAGGCCCAGACCGTGGTGGTGAGCCCGATGGTGATGAGCGGTCCGCGGCTCATCGGCATCACGACCCGCCAGAAGACGCCCCAGGCGCCCACGCCGTCGAGGACGGCCGCCTCCTCCACCTCGCGGGGGATCGAGAGGAAGAACTGCCGCAGGAAGAAGACGGCGAACGGCGTCATGAGGACGCTCGGCGCCACCATCCCGGCGAAGGTGTTCAGCCAGCCGAGGTCTTTCACGAGGACGAAGTTGGGCAGCACGGTGAAGATCGGCGGGACCATCAGGGCGGCGATCAGCACACCGAAGACCGCGTCCCTGCCGGGGAAGCGCAGCCGGGCGAAGGCGTAGCCGGCCATCGCGCAGAACAAGGTCTGCAGGACGGCGATCAGCCCGCTGTACACGACCGAGTTGAGCAGGTAGCGCAGGAAGTCGACCTGTGCGCCCGACCCGCCGGCGGCCCGTGCCTCCTCCTGACTGGTCAGTCCCAGCACCCGCAGGAAATTGATCATCGTGGGGTGGTGCGGGACGAGTCCTGTCGAGTCGGCGTAGATGTCGGCGGCCGGTGTGAGGGCGGTACGGATCATCCAGTAGAAGGGGAAGACGGTCGCCACCAGCACGACGACCAGCACCGCCCAGGCGGCGACCCGGCCCGGCGAGAGACGGATGCGGGTGCGCTTGCGTGTCATGGTCACTCCTCAGGCCAGGTACGAGCGGGAAGCGCGCAGCACACGCATCTGCACGGCGGTCAGTACGCCGAGCAGCAGCGCGAGGACCACGGCGATGGCGGAGGCGTAGCCCATGTGGAAGTTGGTGAAGGCCTGTTCGTAGATGTAGAAGTAGATGACCCGGGTGGAGCTGACCGGCCCGCCCTTGGTGGTCACGGCGATCGTGTCGAAGATCTGGAACGAGCCGATCAGGGAGACCACCAGCACCAGGGCCAGCACGGGGCGCATCAGCGGCAGCGTGATGCGGGTGAACATGCGCCACTCCCCCGCACCGTCCAAGGTGGCGCTCTCGTAGAGGTGTTGGGGGATCTGCAGCATGCCCGCGTACAGGAGCAGGGCGGTGTAACCGGTGTAGGCCCAGGTGTTGATGCCGGCGACGGTGGGCATCGCCCACGTCGGTGAGGTGAGGAAGCCGGTGCTGCCCACGCCGAGCGCGTTCAGGATGTGGTTGACGAAGCCGAGGTTGGCGTCGAGCATCCACATCCAGAGCAGACCGACGGAGACGTTCGGCACGAGCCAGGGCACCAGCAGCATGGCGCGCAGTGCGACCGACCGGGTCAGCCGGTGCATCAGGGTCGCCAGGCCCAGCGCCAGGACGGTCTGCGAGACGATGTTCAGTGCGACGTAGTAGCCGGTGACCTTGAGCGCGTTCCAGAACTGCTCGTCGCCGATGAGCTGCCGGTAGTTGTCGACGCCGGTGAAGTTCGCGGCGCCCAGCAGGCTGTGGTCGGTGAGCGAGTAGTAGACACCGCGGACGGTCGGATACGCGTAGAACAGAGCGAAACCAGCCAGGGCCGGAGCCAGGAACAGCCAGGCCGCCTTGCGGTCGTCGCGGAACTTACGCGGCCGCGCGGGGCCCGCCCTCCTGCCCTTGCGGATGTCGGCGCGTTGGCGCCGCGGCGCAACTGCCAAGTCAGCGCCCATGGTTACACCTCCGAAGAGATCTGCGCCGCACCTCTTGCCAGTGGAGCGCTCTGCACACATATTGATGTGCACCAGTGAAACTTTGTCAATGCTGGCTCACAAAAGGACGAACTCCGGCCAGCTCGGCGGCAATGTTTCCCCTGGTGAGCCCGGGCTCGGGCACCGGCCCGGCCACGGACAATCCCAACCACAGCCGTCTTTTCGGAGGTTGACCATGCGCACGTTCGCGCCCAGACGCGGCAGAGGGCTGCTCGCCGCTCTCTGTTCCGCAGCCCTCGCCCTCACGCTGGCGGCGCTCCCCGCGAGCGCCCATGCCGTATCCGCCCCGGCCGGCGGGCAGTCGGCCGTATCGGCACAGGGCGTCCCGGCCCGCCCGGCGCCGGGACCGAGCCCGGACCCGGCGCTGCCTGTCCACGCACTCGCCTCGGGTGACGCCCCGTTGGACAACCCGCTCAAGGGATTCGCCCGCTTCTACCAGCCGGGCGGCGACCAGAACACGGGCTACCCGCACTCACTGACCTGGGGCTACTTCGGCCTCTCCGAGGTCATGGACAACGCGTCCAACTGCGGGGACTACAACTGGGACGCGCTGGACGACACGCTGGACGCCATCGCCGCCGCCGGGAACCAGGCCGCGATCCGGCTCTACATGGAGTACCCGGGCGGTACCGGCAGCCACCCCGCCAACGCCATCCCGCCGTGCTTCGCCGGACACGTCGACAACCGCGACAACGCCTACTGGGGCACCACCAGCCCCGACTACAACAGCGCGTACCTGCTCACCGCGCTCAAGAACTTCATCGCCGCCTTCGGCCAGCGCTACGACGGCGACCCCCGGCTGGGCTACATCCATCTGGGTCTGATCGGCCTGTGGGGCGAATGGCACACCTGGCCCTACGACACCGACACCAGCGGTGACTCCTACCCCGACTACATGCCGACGGACGCCCACGCCGCCGAGATCGTCAACGCGTACAACAGTGCCTTCACCCACACCAAGATCGAGATGCGCTACGCCGACTCGGCCGGCGGTGCGGCCGACAGCCTGCCGGCCCTCGGCTACCACGACGACTCCTTCTGCTACCGGGAGGGCGACCCGGCGAAGGGCGTCACGCTCCCGGAGTCCATGGGCGGGGCGGACTACTCGCAGCTGCAGAAGGCCGTCGAGCACGGGGTGGAGAACCGCTGGATCACCGCTTCGATGGGCGGTGAGGTCCGCCCCGAGATCCAGTCCACCGCCTTCAACAGCTGGCCCGGCGGCTCAGGGGCCGTGGACAACATGAAGGCGTGCGTCGAACTGGAGCACACCACCTGGAAGATCAACGAGGGCAGTTCGAACTACTCCCCCGCCGACCCCAACGTGGCGGCAGCCGTCCGGCTGATGGGGTACAACCTCGCCGTCAAGAACGCCTACTTCCACGACAGCGCGCAGGGCGCCACCACCGTGGGGGTGCAGATCGCCAACACCGGCGTCGCCCCCTTCTACTACCCCTGGACCGTGAGCCTCGGCCTCAAGGACGCGGCCGGCAACGTCGTCAAGACCTGGAACACCTCCTGGGACCTGCGCAAGGTCATGCCCACCAAGATCCGCGCCTTCCCCGACTGGGGCGTGGGCTCCGACCCCACCTACCTCGACTTCGGCTACCCGCAGTACTTCGACACGTCGGTCGACCTCTCCGGGGTGAGCGCCGGCGGCTACCAACTGGTGATGAAGGTCAAGAACCCTCTGGAGGACGTGAGTTCGAACGCCAAGAAGCTGCGCTTCGCCAACGCCGCGCAGAACAGCGACGGGTGGCTCGGCCTCGGCGCGATGACCGTCGGCTCCGGCCAGAGCAACGGCCCGGCGGGCTACGAGGCCGAGGCGAGCGGCAACACGCTCCAGGGCGGCGCCGTGACGAGCGCCTGCGGCGGGTGCTCCGGCGGCAGCAAGGTCGGATACATCGGCAACGGCGCGACGCTGACCTTCAACCACGTCGACGGCGGGAGCGGTGGTGCGCGCACCGTCACGCTCCACTACGCCACACAGACCGCGCGCACCGCGACCGTGCGGGCCAACGGCGGCGCGACCCACACGGTCAGCTTCAGCCCGACCGCCGACTGGTCCACCACCGGGACAGCCACGGTGACGCTGGACCTGCTCGCCGGGACGAACAACAGCATCACCGTCGCGAACCCGGCGGACTGGGCTCCTGACATCGACAAGATCACCGTGTCCTGACATCTGACGTCCGGCGCCTCACGCATCTCGGCGGCGGCGTCCCGCTCACTCCTGAGCGGGGCGCCGCCGCCCGTCTTCGCGACGGAGGTGCCCGTATCCCGCCCCACGCGTGCCCGCATCCGCCGGGGGAGGTCCGGATTGGGGTGTCGATGCCGGTAACGAATGACGGGTACGGAAAATAGCTGTAATGCTCCCGTGAAGGAAGCACAGAAATAAGCGGGCAGCAAAACCACATCCACAGCGGTCCAAAACCACATGGAAATCCTGTAATTCAAACTCGAATAGATCAGGATGCACTTCGGGAGTTAATTCAAGTGCTGAAGCCGCAGGAGCCGAGTTCTTACCTGTCCATGACTCCGCATGATTCCGGGACAAGAACCGGAAAGCCCGCCGGAACCGTGGTGCCCTTCGACAGGGCGCCACCGTCCGACGGGCGGTGTACGGGCCTACACGAGGCGGCGGACGGGCAAGGGAACGGCCCGCCCCGGGCCTCACTTGATGAAGTCTTCAACGACTTTGGGCGGCCAGGTACCGACGTTGAGAACACCCATGGAGTAGGCGCGGGAGACCAGGGCGGCGCGGTTGGGGACCCTGAGCTTCCTGAGCAGTCCTGTGACGTGGTACTCGACTCCCTGCCGGCTCAGATAGAGCCGCGAGGCCAGCGGGATCGTGGACAGACCTGCGGCGATACCTTCGAGGATGCGTGCGTCGATCTCGGTGAGTATCTTCTTCCTGCTGGTCAGGACGCCTGCGTCGTCCGCGCCCCTGGTCGACCGCATGAGCACCAGGATCGCCGCCACGTCGGGGGTCTCCCCGGTCACGGCGGCGGCGGTGAGCGTACCTGCGAATGCGGAGTCCTCCGACCCGAGAGCCACCACATGCGAGGCGAAGCGCTGCCGCTTGCCTTCGATCAGCCGGGAGAACTGGCGCATCAGCGGCTGCTGGACACTGGGGTGCACCAGGTCGCGGAAGCTGCGTCCACAGAGGTCGGCCGAGGAGTCGCCGAACTGGCGGAAGAACTCCTGGTTCGCCTGCTGGATGGTGAGGGCGGGGTCGAGCGAGGCCATACACAGTCCGAGCTGGTCGAACTGCCGGGCGTCAGCGCCCCCGGCCCGGTCAGGTACGAGTTCGCCGGTTGTGACCGGCGCAGAATCTGCGAGTGCAGCAATCTCCACGAGACCGCCATCCTTTCAGTCCGACTCTGATTCTTCCGAATATGCAATGACGTCAGGCGCCGGTTGACGTCAGTATCCGGCCATACCACCCGACCGGCATTCCACTTACAAATTGAGGCTAAAGAATTTGGAGTTACCAGTCAACGACGCCTCTGTCCCCCCGGCTAAAGCTGTGGTCGCACCCTCCGGAGGTACGGTCCGAAATGACGGCGCCTGTGAACCCGAACTCGGCAGGGCGGCCCGATCGATTGGGGCGCATCCCCACAATTGAGTCGCGCTTGAGGTTCCTCTGAGGTTTGCATATGCGCTTCGACTAGGCCGCACTTGATCGGCAGTCATAAACGCGCGTCGGAGCCGGGAGGTGCGCATAAGAGCTGGGGAAGCAGGTTCAGGCCGGCAGCGCGCCCGAGAGTTCGTGCCGGCCCGAAACACCGAGCTTCCGGTAGGAGTTCGTCAGGTGCTTCTCGACGGCGCGGGCGCTCACGCCGAGTTCGCACGCGATCTCCTGGTTGGTCAGGCCGCGGCTGACGAAGTCGAGGACCCGGCGCTCGCTGCGGGTGAGCACCGCCTTCTGCGGCATGGCGGCGGCGCCGACGCCGAGCCCGGCCCGCTCCACCAGCCAGGGAGCGCCACAGGCTGCCGCCAGCGTGCCGGCCTCCCGCAGCGCGGCCTCCGCCTCAGAACCGCTGCCCAGCCGCTGGCCCAACAGGACCAGGGTGCGAGCGAGTTCGAGCTCGTGCACCGACCCGCGCAGTACGTCGACAGCCTCCCGCAGCAGGGGTACGCCCTCGGCCTCGGCCAGCCAGCCCTTCAGCCGCAGCGCCCTGCCGAGCCCGGTGGGCGCTCCCCAGGCCGTGGCCCACGCGTATTCCTCTTCGGCCAGGCTCAGCGCGGCGCGGGAGTCACCGAGGCGGTGGTAGAGGCCGATGGCGTGCGGGCGCCACGGGAAGAGTGCCGAGTTCTGCCAGCCGGCGCCGTCCAGCTGCCGGCCGCAGGCGAGCAGGCTCTCCAACGCCCTTGCCCGCAAGCCCTGTTGGGCATCGAGCGACGCCTGGAGGATCTGCAGGGTGGCCGCGAGGGCCGGCCCTGCCGAGCGGCGGCCACGGCTCCGGGCCAGGATCCGTTCGCTCAGCGCCGGATCGCGCAGTTCGAGGGCGACGGCGGACAGCACGATGATGGAGATCTCGCGCCAGTCCGTCTCGTCAAGGCCCATGACGCGTTCGACGTGTTCGCGCGCCTGGGTCAGCCGGCCCTGCGAGACGAGCACGAGTGCCCGCTCGGCGGAGACGAGCACATCGTCGGCGCCCGTCGCGTTCCGCCGCCGGGGGTGCTGCTCGGCCGTCAGCCAGGAGTCGAGCACCCGCACGGATTCCGCGGCGAACAGCGTGATCACGACCAGCGGCAGCGCCGTGTGCACACGCGCCGAATCGGCGGGCTCGCGTTCCAGGACGCGGTTGGCGGTACGGGCCGCCGCGGCGGCGGAGAGCCGGCCGGTGAGCGTCCCCGAGCAGACGAGGACGGCCGCCAGTTCGCGTTCGGCCGGAGAGTCGAGCGGCGGCTCGTCCCCCAGCTCACGCAGGCGTTCGGCTGCCGAGGCCAGCTCGGCGGGGCTGTCGTGGCCGCAGTGCCTGAGCCGGGCCTCGATCCGCAGGGCCGTCTCCCGCGCGGGCCCGTCCAGGGAAGCGGGCTCGCCGAGTTCCGCCGCTGCCCGGCGCAGCAGGCCCTTGGCCACCGGGGACGCCGTGCCGAGGAGGGCCGGCGGGATCCGCAGCGCCGCGGCGGCCCGGTCCCCCGCCGTGGTGAGCAGCGCCGTCGCCTGGGTGATGTGCCGTTCGCACGCCTCCAGGTCGTAGCCGCCCTCCGTAGTGGCCAGGTCGATCAGCAGCCGGGCCCTGCGCTCGTCCTGGGCGTGATGGCGCGGCAGCGCGTGGCGCAGATAGCCGGCCGCGGTCTGCGGCGCGCCCCTGCGCAGCGCGGCAGCGGCGGCGGCGCGCAGGACGGCCACCGCCCAGGGGCGGTCGACGGTGGCGACGGCCGTGAGATGGGCGGCGACCTGCTCGGCCGGCCGGCCGCGCCGGTGCAGCATGTCCGCGGCGGCGGTGTGCGCACGCTCGCGTTCCGACGGGGTCATCGTCGACTCGACGGCGTCCCGTACCACCGGGTGGACGAAGCGCGGCTCGTGCGCGTCGGTGAGCAGACCGATGTCGCGCAGCGCGCGCAGCGCGGCGGCGAAGCCTTCCTCGTCGAGTCCGGACAGCTGCCGGACGAGGGCAGGGTCGTCCTGGGTGCCGAAGGACGCGACGGCCGCCGCCAGGGCGGCCACCCCGGGCGGCTGCGTCCGCAGCAGGCTGGCGAGTCGTTCGCGCAGCGCCGAGGGGCGCAACGCGCTTGCCTGCGCGCTGTGTTCGGCGGTCGGCGGAAAGCCGGCGCCCGCCATGGTCAGCAGTACGGACGTCAGGAACAGCGGGTTGCCCGCCGAGGTCTCGTGGCAGGCGCGGGCGTACTCGTCATGGCCCGGTGTGCCGTACTGGGCACGTATCAGGGCTCTGGTGGCGTCGAGCGACAGCGGCGCCGGGCGCAGGATCCCGGTGGCCGCGTCGGCGACCTCCCGTACCGCGCTGTGGCGGGCCCTGGCGTCTCCGTCGCGCAGGGTGCAGACGACAACGGCGGCCGGCGCCGCACTTCCTTGGCGCCGGCCGGCCGGTCGGGCGAGGCGGGCCAGCCAGCGCAGCGAAGGGACGTCCGCCCATTGCAGGTCGTCCACCAGGATGAGCAGCCTGGTGTGCGGGGCGGCGCCGGCGAGCAGTGCCCGCGGGTCGAAGGGGTCCGTGAACGGGTCGGTATCGGCGGAAGTCGCGGTGGCGGCCCCGGTGTCGGCGCCGGCGGGCGGCAGGCTGTCGAACAGTTGGTGGACGACGCCGTGCGCGAAGTCCTGCTCCATCGGTGCCGCGTTGGCCCGCAGGACACGTACGTCCTGGCCGGCCGCCAGGTCGGGCAGGCTCCGCAGCAGTACGGAGCGTCCGATACCGACGGGCCCCGTGACGAGGACCAGCGACGAGGTGCCCGCCCCTGCGGCTCTCAAGGCGGCTTCCACACAGGCCAGTTCGGTGTCCCGTTCAAGAAGCATCGGTCGGCCGTCCTTTCGTGGCCCGCACCGGCGCCGGCGCCGGCTCGTCAGGCCGGCGCTTCCGCAGCGGTGGTACGGCCCGACGGGGGTTCGGACCGTACATCGACTTCATGGTTCTCGGGTTCGGAGTTCCGCCACTCCGGCCTGTCACACGCACCGCCTCGCTCAGCTCGCTTCAGCTCTGTCGGCGTGACTCGAACGCCCAGCCAGGTGGTTGTCTGTCGGGGATGTCGGGTGTGTGCAGGACGGCGCCGAGTTCGGTACGGCGGCTGACACCGAGTTTCCGGTAGACGCTCGTCAGATGCGTCTCCACGGTCCGTACGGTGACGAAGAGGGACTCCGCTATGGACCGGTTGCTCGCTCCGTCGGCGGCCAGTCCCGCCACCCTGCGTTCCATCGCGGTCAGCATGTCCAGCGGACAGGCGCTCATCTTGCGCATCCTGCCGCCCGCGGTGACCAGCAGCTTGCGCGAGTCCCCGGCGAGCGCGAGGGCGCCGCAGCGCTGGGCGAGGTCGGCGGCGGTGCGCAGGTGTTCGCGGGCCGCGCGCTGGTCACCGGTCTTCAGCAGGGCCCGGCCGAGGAGGTACTCGGCCTTGGCGTGTTCGCCCCGGGCGGGCGAATCGGCCAGGAGCCGGACCGATTCGGTGATCAGCTCGACGCCGGCCCCGCCCGGAGTGGTCATCCCGTCGGCCAGCACGGCGAGGCCCCGTACCCGCGGTGTTCCCCACCGCGCGGCCAACTCGCTGCTGTACTCGATGATTTCCCGGGCCTCGTCGGCCCGGTTCATGCCCGCCAGCAGACACGCGGCCTCCGCCCACCAGGGCAGGAACGCCGGGTTGGTGAAGCGGGCCTGTGCCAGGGACTCGCCGCACCGCAGGTACAGACCGAGCGCCGCCTCCGGGTCGCCGAGTGCCCGCCGGGCGCGGGCGCGGGCCATCAGGTACCAGTGATGTTCGATGACGAAACGGTCGAGGGACGGGGGCTTGATACCGGCCAGCAGTTCCTCGGCCCGTTCGGGCTCGCCCCGGTCGACCAGTACGGTCGCGAGCGCGGCCTGCGCGAGCGGCGCGCTGTCGCGCCAGTTCTCCTGGGTGATGATCTCGATCGACGTCTGGGCGTCGGCGAGCGCGTCGGGGATAGCGCCCATGTTGTGCAGCAGCAGGGCCCGGGCGGACAGGGCGGCCACGTAGGTCCAGACGGCGCCGTTGTCCTGGCCGTACTGGAGAAGGCGGTCCAGCGCGTCCAGGGCCTCACCGACCTCGTCGGCGAGGGTGAGGGCGAAGGCCGAGGTGATCAGCAGCCAGCTCTCCAGCTCGCATCCCTGGAACCGCAGAGCCCGGCGGGCCTGTTCGACCGTCTGCTCGGCGGAGTGGCCCCCCATCGCGTTCAGCACGGTCATCATGGAGAGCATCTGGCGCTCGGCCGGGGTGTCGCCGGGCGGGGCGGTCAGCCGCTCGGCCCGGTCGCGGACCGTGGAGATCGTCGTCTTCTCCCTCGCCCCGACGATCAGCAGAACTGATTCGAGCTGGGTGCGCAGTTCGCGGTCGGCCGGGTCGACGGGGCAGGTGCCGGTCCCGAGTCCGGCGTCCAGGTCCGTCAGGGCCTCTTCGACGACCCGTACCCCGGTGCGTGACTTCTGTACGGCGAGGCAGGTCATGCCGTACTGGACGGCGACCTTCGCCTTGGTGCGGATGTCGTCGGAGCGGGCCAGCGCCTCGTCCAGCAGCCGGATGGCGTGCGGCGGATCGCTCTCCGCCAGCGACTTGGCCATCTGGAGGCGCAGCCGCACACTGTCCGGCTCCGCCTCCAGCACCCGGTACAGATACCGCACCGCCGTGTCGGGCGCGCCCCGGCTGCCGGCCTGGTCCGCCGCGTCCCTGAGCACGTCCGGCATCCAGGACTGCGGCAGCGCGGGCAGCAGCATGAGCTGACCGGCGGCATGCTCGGCGGGCCGGCCTGCGTCGCTGAGCAACAGCGCTGCCCTGGTGCGGAGTTGGGCCAGACCGTGGGCGCCGATCGGTTCGAGTACGGCCGAGCGCAGCGAGTCGTGGATCAGCTCCGTCCGGTCCGGCGCGACGAATCCGGCGCACCGCAGGATCAGCAGGGCCCGCGCCACGAGCGTGGGGGCCACCCCGACGAGGGGGCCGACCAGGTCGGCTGACTCCTCACCGAGGACGGCGACGGCTGTGGCCACGTCGCGCACCCAGGGCGGCTGCCGGTCCAGCAGTCCCTGGACCGAGTCCGCGGCGACCTCACCGCCGACCTCGGCGACGCGGCCCACCCCGTGCTCGTCCGGCCGTACGCCTTCGGCGCGCAGCGCGTCCAGCAGCCGGCCGAGGGTGCGGGGGTTGCCGCCGGAGACGGCCGTGGCCTGCTCGACGAAGGTCCGTTCGGCGGGGTCCGCCGTAGCGGCGGTGACGGCGGCGGCAGGAGCGGGGGGTTGGCCGCGGGCGGGGACGTGCGTACCGGCGCCGAGCGGGAGGATCCGCCGCACCATCTCCCCGACGTCCGTGTACGTCAGCGGCGCCAGCCGCAGCACGGCGGGCCGGCGCTGCGCGGTGATCTCCGCGAGAGCGGCGGGGGCGGCGGGTTCGTGCTCGCTGCGGCGGGCGAGCACGACGAGCAGCGGCAGGTCGTCCGCGCGCCGGAGCAGGAAATCGATCCAGCGCAGGGAGTGTTCGTCGCATTGGTGCACGTCGTCGAGGACGAGCACGAGCGGGCGCTCCGCCATCACGTTCGCCGCGAGGCGGTACAGCCCGTACAGCACCTGATAGGCGGCCGGGGGGCCGGACAGGTCCTGGCCCCGCTGTCCTTCCCCGGCCGGGTCGGCGCCGAGCACGGACCGCGCGCGGGGGGCGACACCTCGCAGCAGGGGTGAGTCCGCCGCGCCCGCTGCTTCCTCGGCTTCTTCCGCGCCTTCGGCATTCTCGGCGTCCTCGCCACCGAGCCGCAGCGGGCCGAACAGCTCCCGGACAGCGCCGTATGCCGAGCTTGCCGTGGCGGGGCCGCAGACCGCGTGCAGGGCGGTCACACCGCGGCACGCGTCGCCGGCCAGGAAGGCAGCCAACAGGCTGGACTTCCCGATGCCGGCCGGGCCGGACACGATCACCAGTCCGGGCTGTCCCGCCCGCGCCGTTTCGGTGTGATGGTCCAGCAGCCGCGACTCTTCGGCACGACCGACCAGGATGCTGGACAAACCCGCGAACTCGGCCTGATCCAGCATCGAGAACTCCTCACTTGGCGTGGACACAACAGATGCCCGGACCTGGGTGGCTACCCGGCGCGAAGCAGAATACGCAGAGCCGAGGCCACCGCATTTCGCCTACCCGGGGCGCTACGGAACACGCGTGCGTACGACGCGTCGCGAGTTGGCCGGGACCTCAGGGGCACGACCACTCACGGACTTGCCCTGTTCGCCGACCCGGCCTAGACACCGGTGGACAGGTGCTCCCGCAGAAGCGACAGCACGGCCGGCGCCTGGGAGGTGAGGTAGAAGTGGCCACCGGGATAGACCTTCAGCTCGAAGGGTCCGCCGGTGTGCCCACGCCAGTCCTCGGCCTCGTCCAGCGAGGTCTTCGGGTCGCTGTCCCCGGTCAGCGCGGTGATCGGAGCCCGGACCGCCGTCCCCGGCTCACAGCGGTACGTCTCGATGGCCTCGTAGTCGCTGCGGATCGCGGGCAGGATCATCCGCAGGATCTCCTCGTCGCCGAGCAGCTCCGTGTTGGTGCCGGACATCAGCTTCAGCTCGGCGACGATCCCGTCGTCACTGCGCCGGTGCACGTCCTCGTCCCGGAAGCGCGACGGCGCGCGCCGCCCCGAGGCGAACAGATGGGAGAGCTTGCCGCCGTCGGCTTCGAACCGCCGCGTGACCTCGAAAGCGAGCGTCGCGCCCATGCTGTGCCCGAAGAACGTCGTCGGCCGGGCGAAGAGCCGCTCACGCAGCGCCCCGTAGACCTGGTCGGCCATGGTCCCGATGTCACTGGGGCTCGTCTCCTTGCGCCGGTCCTGGCGGCCCGGGTACTGCACCGCGAACACCTCTGCCACGGACGACAGTTGAGCGGACACGGGAAAGTAGAAGGACGCCGAGCCACCCGCGTGGGGGAAACAGAAGAGCTGTCTGGCACTGTCGGGCGCGGGGTGGAAGCCGCGCGCCCAGAGGCTCTCCTCGGTGGACGTCGTCATCGTCTCCTCCTAGCGGTAGGCCGAGCGTTTCGGCCCGGTGGGCGACCGCCCCATTCCACTAGGACGGACAGTGGGAAATTCCCTAGACTCTCGACGATCCCCCGGCGAGCCGACTTGCCAGGCCCCGCCCCCGGCTCCGGGCCGAGCCGCGGGGAGCCGGGAACGGACCAGGTCAGGACAGACCCAGCTCGTCGTCCAGAAGCGCGAACACATCGTCGTCCGAAGCCCCTTCGAGATCGAATTCGCCGCTGCCGTTCGCCGATTCCTTGCCCTGCGCGGCCCACTTCGTCCTCAGTACCTCGATTCGTCCGGCGACATGCTTGTATTCCTGGGCATCGACGGTCATCTCCGTCATCGCCTTCTGCAGGTGGTCGAGGACGGCGAGCACCGATCCGACGCCGGTGGCCTCCTCCGTCACGAGCCGGCCGCGGAGATGGTCCACGACATCGGCCGGGGTGGGGTAGTCGAACAGCAGCGTGGCCGGCAGCCGCAGCCCGGTGGCCGCGTTGAGCCGGTTGCGGAAGTCCACCGCCGTCAACGAGTCGAAGCCCAGCTCCTGGAACTGCCGGGTCGCCCCGACCGCCGTCCCGTCCGCGTGTCCGAGCACCAGCGCCGCCTCGTCGCGGACCAGCTTCAGCAGGACGTCCCCGCGCTCCTCCTCGGTCAGTCCGGTCAGCCGCTCGGCAAGCGAGTCGGCCGTCCGCTCGGCGGTCGCGACCGACCGCCGGGCGGGTGTCCGGATCAGCCCCCTGAGCAGCGCCGGGATCTCGCCCTGCGCCCGGAGCGCCGGCAGATCCAGCCGTACGGGCAGGACCAGCGCCTCAGCGGCGGTGAGCGCCGCGTCGAACAGCGCCACACCCTCGTCGGCGGAGAGCGCCGGCATACCCGAGCGGGCCAGCCGTCGCATGTCCTCCTCGGTGACACTGCCGGTCATGCCGCCTGCCTGGTCCCACGGCCCCCAGGCCAGCGACACACCGGGCAGTCCCTCGGACCGCCGCTGTGCCATCAGCGCGTCCAGGAAGGTGTTCGCAGCGGCGTAGTTGCCCTGCCCCGCGCCGCCGAACACCCCTGCCACGGAGGAGAACACCACGAAGGCGGAGAGATCCAGGCCGCGGGTCACCTCGTGCAGGTTCCATGCCGCGTCGACCTTCGGCCGCAGTACGGTGTCCAGCCGCGCCGGGGACAGCGAGCGGATCACCCCGTCGTCCAGTACACCGGCGCAATGCAGGACCGCCGACACCGGATGCGCCGGGTCCACCGCCGCCAGGACCCCGGCCAGGGTGTCCCGGTCGGCGGCGTCACAGGCTGCCGCCGTGACCTCGGCACCGAGCTGTTCCAGCTCCTGTACGAGGTCGTGCGCGCCGTCGGCGCCGAGGCCCCGGCGGCTGAGCAGCAGCAGACGGCGTACGCCGTGTTCGGCGGCCAGGTGCCGGGCCAGTATCCCGCCGAGACCACCGGTACCGCCGGTGACGACGACGGTGCCACCCCGCTCCCAGCCGTTGTCGTCCCTGTCGTGACCGTCGGCGGTCGCCGGCTCGGGGAGTACGGCCCTGTCCAGCCGCGCGGCCCTGAACTCCCCGCCGCGCAGGGCCCATTGCGGCTCGTCCGAGCCGAGCGCCGCCGACAGCGGGGGCAACTCGGTGCCGACGGCGGAGTCGGCGGGGTCGAGGTCCAGCAGACCGAAGCAGCCGGGGTTCTCGGTCTGCGCCGAGCGGACCAGGCCCCGGACGGAGGCCGCCGCCAGATCGGCCACGGCGCCACCGTCCACCGCCACCGCGCCTCGGGTGACGAACACCAGCTTCGACCCGGCGAACCGTTCCTCGTCGAGCCATCCCTGAAGGTGCTCCAGCGTCCAGGCCGTGAGCGCCCGTACCGATGCCGGGACGGCGTCGGCCGACTCGCCCAGGGCGGAGACCAGGACCACATCCGGTACGGGCGCGTCGGACGCGGCCAGTGCGGCGAGGTCGGAGTGCGTCCCGACGACCGCGGCGGATCCGCCGTCGGTCCCGTCAGCGCCGGCGGCGAGACCGAAACGGTCAGGACCAACCAGGGCAACAGACCCGGGATCGCCCGTATCTGACGGCACAGGCACCGGAATCCAGTTCTGTACGAAGAGCGCGTCCTTCGCCGTTCCGGCCGTCGCGTTCAACTGTTCACCCGACACGGCCCGTACGAGGAGGGTGTCGACCGAGGCGACCGGCGCTCCGGAGGTGTCGGCGGCCGTGATCGACATGGCGCCGTCCCCGGCGGGAGCGATCCGGACCCGCAGCGCCGAAGCGCCGCTTGCCCGCAGCGAGACGCCCGCCCAGGAGAACGGGAGGGCGGCAGGGCCCGATTCGTCCTCACCGGCGAGCAGCGAGGCGTGGAGGGCGGAGTCGAGCAGCGCGGGATGCAGACCGAACGCGGCGGCCTCACCCTCGGCGTCCTCCGGCAGGCTCACCTCGGCGAAGATCATGCCGTCCCGCCGCCAGGCTGCCTGGAGCCCCTGGAACACCGGGCCGTAGGCGAACCCGGCGTCGGCGAACCGCTCGTAGCAGCCGTCCAGTTCCAGGGTCTCGGCGTCCTTAGGCGGCCAGACCGTGGCGTCGAACGCCGCGTGCCGCGCGTCGGATTCGCTCTGCGGCGCACCGGAGCCCTCGGCCAGCGCGCCGCTTGCGTGCTGGGTCCAGGGGGCGTCGTCCGGCGCGTCCTCGGGGCGGGAGTAGATCCCCACGGAGCGGAGGCCGGCGTCGTCGGGGGTGCCCACCGCGACCTGTACGCGTACGGCGCCGCGCTCCGGGAGCAACAGCGGTGCGGCAAGGGTCAGTTCTTCGACCCGGTCGCAGCCGACCTCGTCACCTGCCCGGATGGCCAGCTCCAGCAGCGCCGTACCCGGCAGCAGGATCCGCTCCATGACCGCGTGGTCGGCCAGCCACGGATGCGACTGGACAGAGAGCCTGCCGGTGAACACCACACCTTGCCCTGCGGCGAGTTCGACCGAAGCGCCCAGCAGCGGGTGCTCGGCGGAGCCCAGCCCGGCCGCGCGCACGTCACCCGCGGCCGACGGTGAACCGGCCGGCCAGAACCACTGGTGCTGGAAGGCGTACGTGGGCAACTCGACGCGCCGTGCGCCCGTTCCGGCGAAGAATCCGCTCCAGTCCACCGTGGCACCGTGCGCGTGCACATGAGCAAGAGCGGCGAGTGCGGTGGGTTCTTCGTCCCGGTTCTTGCGCAGGACCGGGACGGTCACCACGCCGTCCTCCACGGACTCCTGGGCCATCGCGGAGAGTACGCCGTCCGGCCCCAACTCCAGGAACGTGGTGACGCCTTGTTCGGCGAGGGTCCTTACCCCGTCGGCGAAGCGGACGGCCTCGCGGACGTGCCGTACCCAGTACTCGGCCGAGCACAGCTCGTCGGGCGCCGCCAGGCCGCCGGTCAGGTTCGACACGACGGGGATGCGCGGCGTCTCGAAGGACAGTGTTTCCACCACCGCGCGGAAGTCCGCCAGCATCGGGTCCATCAGCGGCGAGTGGAAGGCGTGCGAGACAGTCAGCCGGCTTGTCTTACGGCCCTGCTCCGCCAGCAGCGCCGCGACCTCCAGCACCGCGTCCTCGGCGCCCGAAAGCACCACGGACGAGGGTCCGTTGACGGCTGCGATCGACACGCCGTCGGTCAGTAGCGGGGTGACGTCGTCCTCTGCCGCCTGGACGGCGACCATGGCGCCGCCGGCCGGGAGTGCCTGCATCAGTCCGGCACGGGCCACGACCAGACGCGCGGCGTCGGTCAGTGAGAAGACCCCGGCGACATGGGCCGCCGCGATCTCACCGATCGAGTGGCCCGCCACGAAGTCCGGGGTGACACCCCACGACTCGACCAGCCGGAACAACGCCACCTCGACCGCGAACAATGCCGGTTGGGTATAGCCGGTCTCGTTCAGCAGCTCCACGTCGTCACCCCAGATGACATCCCGCAGCGGACGGCCCAACTCACCGTCCAGCTGGGCAAGTACGGCATCCAGCGCCTCGGCGAAGACGGGGAAGCGCTCGTACAGTTCGCGTCCCATCCCCAGCCGCTGGCTGCCCTGACCCGAGAACAGCAGCGCTGTCCGTCCGCCGGTCGCGGTGCCGGAGACGGCGAGCGGGTCGGGCTCACCGGCCGCCAGCGCGGTGAGTGCCCGCAGCCGGTCGGCCGGGTCGGCGGTCAGTACCACCGCTCGGTGCTCGAAGCCCGAACGGCTGGTGGCCAGCGAGAAGCCGACATCCACCGGACGCAGCTCGGGCCGCGTCTCGACCACGGACAGCAGCCGGGCCGCCTGGTCCCGCAAGGCGTCCGCCGTCCGGCCCGAGAGCAGCCACGGCACCGCCGTGTCAGGCAGCTCGGGCGCAGGCGCGGGGGTGGCCGCCGACGCGGGCTGTTCCAGGATGACGTGCGCGTTCGTACCGCTGATGCCGAACGACGACACACCCGCACGGCGTGCATGACCGGACTCGGGCCATTCGGTGGCCTCCGTCAGCAGCTCCACCGCGCCCTCGGTCCAGTCCACATGGGAGGACGGCGCATCGACGTGCAGTGTCCGCGGGAGGCTGCCGTGCCGCATCGCCATGATCATCTTGATGACCCCGGCGACGCCCGCGGCGGCCTGCGTGTGGCCGATGTTGGACTTCACAGAACCGAGCAGCAACGGCCGCTCCGGGTCACGGTCCCTGCCGTACGTCGCGAGCAGCGCCTGCGCCTCGATCGGGTCACCGAGCGACGTACCCGTACCATGCGCCTCCACCACATCGACGTCGTCGGCGGAGAGTCCACCACCGGCGAGCGCCTGCCGGATCACCCGCTGCTGCGAAGGGCCGTTGGGCGCGGTGAGGCCGTTGGACGCCCCGTCCTGGTTGATCGCGCTGCCACGCAGCACGGCCAGGATGTCGTGCCCGTTGCGCAGCGCGTCGGACTGGCGCTCCAGGACGAGCATGCCGACACCCTCGGACCAGCCGACCCCGTCGGCCGACTCGGAGAACGCCTTGCACCGCCCGTCGGGGGCCAGCCCCCGCTGCCGGGAGAATTCCACGAAGGCGCCCGGCGTCGACATCACCGTCACACCGCCGGCCAGCGCCATGGAGCACTCGCCGGTGCGCAGCGCCTGCGCCGCCAGGTGCATCGCCACGAGCGACGACGAGCACGCCGTGTCCACCGTGACCGCGGGCCCTTCGAACCCGAAGGTGTAGGAGACGCGGCCGGATGCCACGCTGCCCGCGCTGCCCTGGCCCTGGTGGCCTTCAAAGTCCTTGCCGTTGAGCGTGGTGCCGTAGTCGCTGTACATCACACCGGCGAACACGCCCGTCGCGCTGCCGCGCAGCGACCGCGGGTCGACTCCCGCCCGCTCGACGGCCTCCCACGACGCCTCCAGCAGCAGCCGCTGCTGCGAGTCGGTCGCCATCGCCTCACGGGGGCTCATCCCGAAGAACTCCGGGTCGAACTCGCCCGCGTCATGCATGAACCCGCCCGAACGCGTATAGGACGTGCCCTTGTTGGCCGGGTCCGGGTGGTAGAGCGATTCCACGTCCCAGCCACGGTTCACCGGGAAGGGGGAGATAGCGTCCGTCCCCTCACTCACCAGCCGCCACAGATCTTCCGGCGAGGTCACCCCGCCGGGATAGCGGCAGCTCATCCCGACGACCACGATCGGATCGTCGGCGAGCGACGGCAGCAGCCGGACCGGGACCGAGGCGTCGGCCTCCGTCCCGAACAACTCGTCACGCAGATGGTCGGCGAGCACACTCGCCGTCGGATAGTCGAAGATCAGCGTGGCGGTGAGGCGCAGGCCCGTCACCTGCGACAGCCGGTTCCGCAGCTCGACCGCCATCAGCGAGTCGAAGCCCAGGTCCCGGAACTGGACGGCCGCGTCAACGGCCGCCGAGCCGGCGTGGCCGAGTACGAGGGCGACTTGACCCCGTACGAGGTCGAGCAGCGCCTCCTGCCGCTGAACGGGGTCGAGTCGGGCCAGCCGGGCGGCGAGCCCGGTGGCGGTCGCTGCCCCGGCCACCGCGGTCCTTCGGGTGCGGGTACGGATCAACGACCGCAGCAGTGGCGGGACTTCGCCCTGTGCTCGCAACGCCGCCAGGTCGAGCCGTACCGGCGCGACCACGGACTCCCCGGTGGCGAGCGCCGTGTCGAACAGCGCCACACCCTGGTCGGCGGAGAGCGGCGGCATGCCCGCTTTCTCCATCCGTCGCATGTCCGTTTCGGTCACGCTTCCGGTCATCCCACCGGACTGGTCCCACGGGCCCCAGACCAGCGACACACCGGGCAGGCCCTCGGCCCGCCGACGAGCGGCCAACGCGTCCAGGAAGGCGTTCGCCGCCGCGTAGTTGGCCTGTCCCGCGCCGCCGAACAGACCGGCCACGGACGAGAACACCACGAACGCGGACAGGTCGAGATCACGGGTCAGCTCATGCAGGTTCCAGGCCGCGTCCGCCTTAGGACGCAGCACCGTGTCCAGCCGCTCAGGAGTCAGCGAACCGACCACACCGTCGTCCAGCACCCCCGCCGTATGCACCACGGCGGAGACGGAATACACGGAGAGCAGCGCCGCCAGCGCCTCACGATCCGCCACATCACACGCCTCGACGGCGACCTCGGCACCCTGTCGCTCAAGCTCCGCCACCAACTCCTCGGCGCCCGGCGCGTTCGCGCCCCGCCGACTCACCAGCAGCAGCTGCCGTACGCCGCGCTCAGCCACCAGGTGCCGCGCGAGCACACCGCCCAGACCGCCCGTGCCACCGGTGATCAACACCGTGCCCTCGGCGTCCCAGGCGTGCTCGGCGCGGTCGTAGCCGACGACCACCCGGGCCAGCCGTCCCGCCCGGATTCCGCCTTCGCGGAGGAGAAGTTGCGGCTCGTCGATGCCAAGAGCCGCCGCCAGAGGGTTGGTTGACGTCTCGTCCGAGCCCAGGTCGATCAGTCCGAAGCTGCCGGGGTTCTCCGTCTGCGCCGAGCGGACCAGACCCCATACCGAGGCGGCGACGATGTCCTTGACCTCGTCGTCGCCGTCCGCGACCGCGCCACGCGTCACGAACACCAGGCGCGATCCCGCGAAGCGCTCCTCGGCGGGCCAGCCCTGGATCAGTGCCAGCGCGTCTGCGGTCAGCGCGTGCGCGGACTCCACCACCCGGTCGCCGGTATCACCGGTCACGCCCACCAGCACCACGTCCGGCACCGGTGTCCCACCGGCCGCGAGCTCCGCCAGGTCGGCGTACGTCTCGACGGCGACGCCGGACTCCGCCAGCGCGTCGGCCAGGCCCGAACCGTCAACTCCCAGCACGGCGGCGGACTGCGGGACGCTCGGCTCGTCCTGGACGGGAGTCCAGGTCAGCCGGAAGAGTGCGTCCCTGCCGACCGCTCCGGTGTCGGTCAACTGCGCGCTCGACAAGGTGCGTACAAGCAGCGAGTCCACCGAGGCGACCGGCTCGCCCGTCGTGTCGGCGACCTCGATCGTCAGCGCGTCGTTGCCGGCGGGGGCGATCCGTACACGCAGGGCCGAAGCGCCTGTCGCATGCAGCGAGACGCCCTGCCAGGAGAACGGCAGACCCCCGGACCCTTCTTCGCCGTCACTCGCGAGGAGCGAGGCGTGCAGGGCGGAGTCGAGGAGCGCGGGATGCAGACCGAACGCGGCGGCATCGCCCTGCGCCTCCTCCGGGAGACCCACCTCGGCGTAGACCTCGCCGCCACGACGCCAGGCGGCCCGCAGCCCCTGGAACACCGGACCGTAACCGAAACCGAGTTCCGCGAACCGCTCGTAGCACCCCTCGACGTCCAGGCTCTCCGCGTCCGCGGGCGGCCAGACGGTGGCGTCGAAGCCACCCGTCGGCCGCTGACCCCCGGCGGTCAGTACGCCGGTGGCGTGCTGGGTCCAGGACGCGTCCGCCGCGCCCTCAGGGCGGGAGTGGACGGTGACGGTACGCCGCCCCGTGTCGTCCGCGACCCCGACGCGTACCTGGGTCCGCAGGGCGCCGCGCTCGGGGAGTACGAGCGGTGCGGCGAGGGTCAGTTCCTCGACGCGGTCGCAGCCGACCTCGTCACCGGCGCGGAACGCCAGCTCCAACAGAGCGGTCCCCGGCAACAGGACGCGGTCCATGACAGCGTGGTCCGCCAGCCACGGATGCGACTGGACAGACAGCCTGCCCGTGAACAACACACCCTCGTCCTCGGCCAGTTCGACGGTGCCGTTGAGCAGCGGGTGCTCGGCGGACGTCAGTCCGACCGCAGCCGCGTTCGCCACGCCGTGCGCACCGGTCGGCCAGAACCACTGGTGCTGGAAGGCGTACGTCGGCAGGTCGATCTTCCGCGCTCCCGTTCCGGCGAAGAACGCCGGCCAGTCGACGCGTACCCCGCGCACGTGTAGTTGAGCCAGTGCGCCGACGGCCGTCGTCTCCTCGTGCCGGTCCTTACGCAGCACCGGCACGGTCAACGCGCCGTCCGGCACCGACTCCTGGGCCATCGCCGACAGCACACCATCCGGACCCAGCTCCAGGAACACGGTCGCGCCTTCAGCGGCGAGGGTCCGTACCCCGTCGGCGAACCGGACGGCCTCGCGTACGTGCCGGACCCAGTACTCGGCGGAGCACAGCTCCTCGGCGGTCGCGAGCTGGCCTGTCAGGTTGGACACCACCGGCACCGAAGGCTCGGCGTACGTCAGGGTCTCCGCGACGGCACGGAAGTCGTCCAGCATCGGCTGCATCAGCGGTGAGTGGAAGGCGTGCGAGACCCGCAGCCGGTTGGTCTTACGGACCTGCTCCTGGAGCCGGGCCGCGATCTCCAGAACCGCGTTCTCATCGCCCGACAGCACCACGGAGGACGGTCCGTTGACCGCCGCGATCGACACCCCGTCGGTCAGCAGCGGGAGAACCTCGTCCTCCGTCGCCTGCACCGCGACCATCGCACCACCGGCAGGCAGCGCCTGCATGAGTCCGGCACGCGCCACGACCAGACGCGCGGCGTCGGTCAGTGAGAAGACCCCGGCGACATGAGCCGCAGCGATCTCACCGATCGAATGACCGGCCACAAAGTCCGGGGTCACACCCCACGACTCCACCAGCCGGAACAACGCCACTTCGACCGCGAACAACGCCGGCTGGGTAAACCCGGTCTCGTTCAGCGGCTCCGCGTCGTCACCCCAGATGACGTCCCGCAGCGGACGGTCCAACTCGTCGTCCAGTACGGCAAGTACGGCATCCAGCGCCTCGGCGAAGACGGGGATGCGCTCGTACAGCTCCCGGCCCATACCCAGCCGCTGGCTGCCCTGACCCGAGAACAGGAACGCGCGCTTGCCACTGCCCGAAGGCCCGGACACCACCGAGGCATCCGGCTCACCGGCCGCCACCGCCGCCAGCGCACGGCTCACATCAGCCAGGTCACCGGCCAGCAGCACCGCCCGGTGCTCGAACCTCGACCGGCCGGTGGCCAGCGAGAGCCCGACATCCACCGGACGCGACTCCGGTCGCGCCTCGACGGACGAGAGCAGCCGCGCCGCCTGGCCGCGCAGTGCTTCCGGCGTCTTGCCGGACAGCACCCACGGCACCACACCCGGCTCCACGACCGGCGCCTCGGCCGTGTCGACCACCGTCCCCTGGATCACCGTCGCCGGCTGCTCCAGGATCACGTGCGCGTTCGTCCCGCTGATACCGAACGACGACACACCCGCACGCCGCACCCGACCGGCCTCCGGCCAGGCCCTCTGCTCGCTGAGCAGTTCCACGGCGCCCGCCGACCAGTCCACGTGCGAGGACGGTTCGGTCACATGCAGCGTCCGCGGCAGTACGCCGTGCCGCAGCGCCATGATCATCTTGATCACGCCCGCGACACCGGCGGCGGCCTGCGTGTGCCCGATGTTCGACTTGAGCGAGCCGAGCCAGAGCGGACGCTCGGGCTCGCGGCTCTGGCCGTACGTGGCGAGCAGCGCCTGCGCCTCGATCGGGTCGCCCAGCGTCGTACCCGTACCGTGCGCCTCTACCACGTCCACGTCTGCGGGCGAGAGTCCGCCGCTGGCCAACGCCTGCCGGATGACCCGCTGTTGCGAGGGACCGTTGGGTGCTGTCAGGCCGTTCGACGCACCGTCCTGGTTGACCGCGCTACCGCGTACCACGGCCAGGATCTCGTGCCCGTTGCGTACCGCGTCCGACTGCCGCTCCAGCACCAGCATGCCGACACCCTCCGACCAGCCGACACCGTCGGCCGACTCGGAGAACGCCTTGCACCGCCCGTCGGGCGAGAGGCCGCGCTGCCGGGAGAACTCGACGAAGGTGCCCGGCGTGGACATCACCGTCACACCACCGGCGAGCGCCATCGAGCATTCACCGCTGCGCAGCGCCTGCATCGCCCAGTGCATCGCCACCAGCGACGACGAGCACGCCGTGTCGACCGTGACCGCCGGGCCCTCAAGGCCCAGCGTGTACGACACGCGGCCGGACGCCACGCTGCCCGCGCTGCCCTGGCCCTGGAAGCCCTCGAACTCCTTGCCGTTGAGCGTGGTCCCGTAGTCGTTGTACATCACCCCGGCGAAGACACCGGTCTGGCTGCCCCGCAGCGTGACCGGGTCGATGCCGGCCCGCTCGATCGCCTCCCACGACGCCTCCAGCAGCAGCCGCTGCTGCGAGTCGGTCGCCAGCGCCTCACGCGGGCTCATCCCGAAGAACGCCGGGTCGAACTCGCCCGCCTCGTGCAGGAATCCACCCGAGCGGGTGTACGACGTGCCGTTGTGGTCGGGGTCCGGATGGAACAGCGCGTCCACGTCCCAGCCACGGTTGACGGGGAAGTCCGAGACGGCGTCCCCGCCCTCGGTGACCAGCCGCCACAGGTCCTCCGGTGAGGTCACCCCGCCGGGGTAGCGGCAGCTCATTCCGACGACCACGATCGGATCGTCCGCCATGGGCGGCAGGGACGACACCGGGACGGCCAATTCGGCCTCGTCCCCCAGCAGTTCGTCCAGCAGATGGTCCGCGAGCGCGGTCAGCGTCGGATAGTCGAAGGCCATCGTGGCCGGCAGCCGCAGCCCGGTCGCCGTGTTGAGCCGGTTCCGCAGCTCCACCGCCGTCAGCGAGTCGAAGCCCAGATCGCGGAACGCGCGCTCGGCGTCGATGTCGGCAACACTCGCGTGTCCCAGTACCAGCGCCGCCTGGGCGCGTACGAGATCCAGCAGCACTTCGTGCCGGTCCGCCGGATTCAGGCGGCTCAGCCGCTGCGTCAGACCGGTGTCAGCGCCTGCGCCTGGTGTGGCCGCACGGCGCGACGGTGTACGGACCAGTCCGCGCAGCAGCGCGGGGGCGATGCCCTGCGCCCGCAGGGCCGGCAGGTCCAGCCGCACCGGGACCGCGAGCGGTTCGCCGGCGGTCAGCGCCGCGTCGAACAGGGCCATGCCGTGTTCGACGGACAGCAGTGGCATGCCCGCGTCCTCCGCTCGGCGCAGATCGCGGTCGGCCAGCGCGCCGGTCATGCCCGCGCCCTGCTCCCACGGTCCCCAGGCGAGCGACAGGCCCGGCAGGCCCTCGGTCTGCCGGTGCGCGGCGAGCGCGTCCAGGAAGGTGTTGCCGGCCGCGTAGTTGCCCTGCCCCGCGCTGCCGAACACACCGGCGACGGAGGAGAACATCACGAACGCGGACAGGTCGAGATCACGCGTCAGCTCGTGCAGATTCCAGGCCGCGTCCACCTTCGGCCGCAGGACCGTGTCCAGTCGCTCGGGAGTCAGCGAACCGATGATGCCGTCGTCCAGCACACCCGCCGTGTGCACCACGGCCGTCAGCGGATGCTCCGCCGGAACCGATGCCAGCAGTTCGGCCAGCGCTTCCCGGTGCGCCACATCGCAGGCGGCGACCGCGACGTCAGCTCCCTGCTCGGTGAGTTCCGCGACCAGCGCCTCGGCGCCGTCGGCCGCGAGACCGCTGCGGCTGAGCAACAGCAGCTGCCGTACGCCCCGTTCGGTCACCAGATGGCGGGCCAGCCGGCCGCCCAGACCACCCGTACCGCCGGTGATCAGCACAGTGCCCTCGGCGTCCCACGCCGTGTCCGCATCGGACTCGGGACCGGCAACGGTCATGCGGGTGAGGCGTCCGGCACGCAGGCCGCCTTCGCTGATCACCAACTGTGGCTCGTCCGAACCGAGCGCCTGCGGCAGCAGGGCCGCCGATCCGTCGGAACCGAGGTCGATCAGCCCGAAGCAACCGGGGTTCTCGGTCTGCGCCGTACGGACAAGTCCCCACACCGTAGCGGCGGCGACATCGGAGACCTGCTCGTCACCGGCCGCCACCGCACCCCGCGTCACGAACGCCAACCGCGAACCGGCGAACCGGTCATCGGCCGACCACTCCTGCGCCAGGGCCAGGACGTCGGCAGTCAACGCGTGCGCGGACTGGGCCACTTGACCCTCGGAGGACGCGTCGGCGACCGCCACCACCACCACGTCCGGCACGGGGGATTCCCCCGCCGTCAGTGCCGCCAGATCCGGGTACGTACCGACCGCGACGCCGGTGTCCGCCAAGCCTTCGGCCAGGCCGAGAACGTCCGGGCCAACCACGGCGACCGCACCGGACACAGCGTCGGAGGGAGCGGCCACCGGGACCCAGCCCAGGCCGAACAGCGCTTCCCTGGCGGGCCCGGTTGCCCCGGCCGCCCCGCGAAGCTGGTCGCTCGACACGGTCCGTACGACGAGGGAGTCGACCGAGGCGACCGGCTCACCGGAAGTGTCGGCGACGGTCACCGATATCGCGTCGTCGCCTGCGGGGGCGATCCGTACGCGCAGGGCCGAAGCGCCCGTCGCGTGCAGCGAGACGCCCTGCCAGGAGAACGGCAGACCCCCGGCGCCCTCCGCACCGTCACTCGCGAGGAGCGAGGCGTGCAGGGCGGAGTCGAGGAGCGCGGGATGCAGACCGAACGCGGCCGCGTCGTCGCGCGTGTCCTCCGGGAGACTCACCTCGGCGAAGATCTCACCGTCGCGGCGCCAGGCGGCGCGCAGCCCCTGGAACACCGGACCGTAGCCGAAGCCTAGTTCCGCGAACCGCTCGTAGCATCCCTCGACGTCGAGTGTCTCAGCGCCTGTAGGCGGCCACACGGCGGCGTCGAAGTCGGTCTGCGCGTTGCGCGCACCGACGGCGATTGCGCCCGTCGCGTGCTGCGTCCACGACTGCTCGTCCGCGCTGTCGGGCTGGGAGTGCACCGTGATGGAGCGCCGGCCCGTGTCGTCGGCGACGCCCACCCGCGCCTGCACCCGTACCGCGCCGCTGTCGGGCAGCAGGAGCGGTGCGGCGAGGGTCAGTTCCTCGACGCGGTCGCAGCCGACCTCGTCACCGGCGCGGAACGCCAGCTCCAGCAGCGCGGTGCCCGGCAGCAGGACCCGGTCCATGACCGCATGATCCGCCAGCCACGGATGCGACTGGACGGAGAGCCGGCCCGTGAACAACATGCCCTCGCCCTGGGCCAGTTCGACCGCAGCGCCCAGCAGCGGATGCTCGGCCGAGCCGAGACCGGCTGCCCGCATGTCACCCGCGCCGCCCAGCAGTCGCGCGGGCCAGAACCACTGGTGCTGGAAGGCGTACGTCGGTACGTCGACCCGCACCGCGCCCGTCCCCGCGAACACAGCGGCTTGATCGGTCGGGACGCCCCGCACATGGAGCTGTGCGAGCGCCGTGACGGCGGCCAGTTCCTCGGGCCGGTCCTTGCGCAGGACCGGCACGACGAGCGCGTCGTCCGCGGTGGATTCACGGGCCATGGCGGAGAGCACCCCGTCCGGGCCCAGTTCCACGAACGTGCCGACGCCCTGTCCCGCCAGGAACCGCACTCCGTCGGCGAAGCGGACGGCCTCGCGGACATGCCGCACCCAGTAGTCGGCGGAGCACAGCTCATCGGCGCTCGCGAGACCTCCGGTCAGGTTCGAGACGACCGGGATACGCGGCGTCCGGAAGTCCAAGCCGTCAGCGACGGCACGGAACTCGTCCAGCATCGGCTGCATCAGCGGCGAGTGGAACGCGTGCGAGACCCGCAGCCGGTTCGTCTTACGACCCTGCTCGGCCAGCTGCGCGGCGACCGCGAGGACCGCGTCCTCGGCACCCGAAACCACCACCGAGGATGGACCGTTGACGGCCGCGATCGACACCTCGCCGGTCAGTAGTGGCAGTACCTCGTCCTCCGTCGCCTGCACCGCGACCATCGCACCACCAGCAGGCAGCCCCTGCATCAACGAAGCACGCGCCACCACCAGACGCGCGGCGTCCGCCAGCGAGAACACCCCGGCCACATGAGCAGCCGCGACCTCACCGATCGAATGACCGGCCACAAAGTCCGGCGCCACACCCCACAACTCCACCAACCGGAACAACGCCACCTCGACCGCGAACAACGCCGGCTGTGTAAACCCGGTCTCATTCAGCAGCTCGGGATCGTCACCCCAGATGACATCCCGCAGCGAACGGCCCAACTCACCGTCCAGCTCGGCCAGTACGGCATCCAGCGCGTCGGCGAACACCGGGAACCGGCCGTACAGCTCCCGGCCCATCCCCAACCGCTGCGAACCCTGACCCGAGAACAGGAACGCCGTCTTCCCTGCGACGGTCGAACCGGAGACCGCCAGCGGGTCCGGTTCGCCTGCCGCGAGTGCCGTCAGGGCTCGTACCGTATCCGCGGTGTCGGCCGCCAGCACTGCCGCGCGGTGCTCGAAGACCGACCGGCTGGTGGCCAGCGAGAATCCGACGTCGACGGGTCGCGCCTCCGGCCGGGCCTCGACGTACGAGAGCAGCCGGTCCGCCTGGCCGCGCAGGGCTTCCGGTGTCTTGCCGGACAGCACCCACGGCACCACACCCGACTCCACGACCGGCGCCTCGGCCGTGTCGACGACCGTCCCCTGGATCACCGTCGCCGGCTGCTCCAGGATCACGTGCGCGTTCGTCCCGCTGATACCGAACGACGACACACCCGCACGCCGCACCCGGTCACTCTGCGGCCAGGCCGTCTCCTCGGTCAGCAGCTCCACCGCGCCCTCGGTCCAGTCCACATGGGAGGACGGGGCATCGACGTGCAGCGTCCGGGGCAGACTGCCGTGCCGCATTGCCATGATCATCTTGATCACGCCCGCCACACCAGCAGCTGCCTGGGTGTGGCCGATGTTGGACTTCACCGACCCCAGCAGCAACGGCCGCTCCGGGTCACGGTCCCTGCCGTACGTCGCGAGCAGCGCCTGCGCCTCGATCGGGTCACCGAGCGACGTACCCGTACCGTGCGCCTCCACCACATCGACGTCGTCCATGGTGAGCCCACCGCTGGCCAACGCCTGCCGGATGACGCGCTGTTGGGAGGGTCCGTTAGGCGCGGTCAGACCGTTCGAGGCACCGTCCTGGTTGACCGCGCTGCCCCGCACCACGGCCAGAATCTCGTGACCGTTACGCAGCGCGTCCGACTGCCGCTCCAGCACCAGCATGCCGACCCCCTCCGACCAGGCCACACCGTCGGCCGACTCGGAGAACGCCTTGCACCGCCCGTCAGGGGCCAGCCCGCGCTGCCGCGAGAAGTCGACGAACACGGTCGGCGTGGACATCACGGTCACCCCGCCGGCCAGTGCCATGGAGCACTCACCACTGCGCAGCGCCTGCATCGCCCAGTGCATCGCCACCAGCGACGACGAGCACGCCGTGTCCACCGTCACCGCCGGGCCCTCAAGACCCAGCGTGTAGGACACCCGGCCAGACGCCAGGCTCGTACTGCCACCGCCCTGGAAGCCCTCGAACTCGGGGCTCGCCAGCAGGCCGGTGTAGTCGCTGTACATCACCCCGGCGAAGACACCCGTCCGGCTGCCCCGCAGCGTGACCGGGTCGATGCCGGCCCGCTCGATCGCCTCCCACGACGCCTCCAGCAGCAACCGCTGCTGCGAGTCCGTGGCCAGCGCCTCACGCGGGCTCATCCCGAAGAACGCCGGGTCGAACTCTCCCGCCTGATGCAGGAATCCACCGGACCGCGTGTAGGAGGTCCCCATGTGGTCGGGGTCCGGATGGAACAGTCCGTCCACGTCCCAGCCACGGTCGACCGGGAATCCGGAGATCGCGTCCGCGCCCTCGCTCACCAGCTGCCACAGATCCTCCGGCGAACCGACTCCGCCCGGATAGCGGCAGCTCATCCCGACGATCACGATCGGATCGTCCGCCACCGCCGCGCTCCGCGTGACGACGGGCGCGGCCACTGCCGCGTCCGGGCCGAGCAGTTCGTCCAGCAGATGGTCGACGAGTGCCTGGACCGTCGGATAGTCGAACGCCATCGTGGCGGGCAGCCGCAGTCCGCTGGCGGTGTTGAGCCGGTTTCGCAGCTCCACCGCCGTCAGCGAGTCGAAGCCCAGATCACGGAACGCGCGGCCCGGGTGGACCGCCGCGGCGTCGGCATGCCCGAGTACGAGGGCCACTTGGCCGCGTACCAGGTCGAGCAGCACCTCTTGGCGCTCGACCGTGGTGAGCACGGCCAGTCGTTCCACGAGTCCTGCGGCGGCGGCCGATCCGGCGACCGCGGCCCTGCGGGAGCGGGTACGGATCAACGACCGCAGCAGCGGCGAGACTTCACCTTGCGCACGCAGGACCGGCAGGTCGAGCCTGACCGGCGCGAGTACGGCGTCACCGGTGGCCAGGGCCGCGTCGAACAGCGCCACGCCCTGCTCCACCGACAGCGCGGGCACACCGGAGCGCGCCATCCGCTCCGTGTCGGCCTCGGAGAGCGTCCCTGTCATGCCGCCTGACTGGTCCCACGGGCCCCAGGCGAGGGACGTCCCCGGCAGGCCCTCGGACTGCCTGCGTGCCATCAGGGCGTCCAGGAAGGCGTTGCCCGCCGCGTAGTTGCCCTGCCCCGCGCTGCCGAACACACCGGCGACGGAGGAGAACATCACGAAGGCGGACAGGTCGAGATCACGGGTCAGTTCGTGCAGGTGCCAGGCCGCGTCCACCTTCGGCCGCAGGACCGTGTCCAGCCGCTCGGGAGTCAGCGACCCGACCACACCGTCGTCCAGTACGCCCGCGGCGTGCACCACGGCGGAGACGGGGTGTACGGACAGCAGGGCCGCCAGTGCTTCCCTGTCGGCCACGTCGCACGCCTCGACCGCGACCGCGGTTCCTTGCAGCTCCAACTGGGCGACCAGTTCCTCGACGCCGTCGGCGGCGCGTCCCCGCCTGCTGACCAGCAGCAGCCGCCGTACGTCGTGCTCGGCGGCCAGATGGCGCGCGACGACCGCGCCCAGACCACCGGTACCGCCGGTGATCAGCACGCTGCCGTCGGCGTCCCACACCGGGCTCACATCGAATTCGGCGGCCGGCCTGCGCACCAGGCGCCCGGCCAGCACCGCGCCGTCCCTGACCACCAGCTGCGGCTCGTCCGTCCGCAGGGCCGACGGCGGCAGTACGGCCGTCCCCTCCGAGTCCTCCGGGTCGAGATCGATCAGCCCGAAGCAACCGGGGTTCTCGGACTGCGCGGACCGTACGAGACCCCGGACCGAGGCGGCGGCGACATCACGGCCGCCGACAGCGCCACGGGTCACGAAGACGAAGCGGGATTCGGCGAACCGCACGTCGGCCAGCCGGGCCTGGAGCTGTGCCAGGGCCCGGTGGGTGAGTGCGTGCACCGATCCTGTGGTCTCGGCGGCCGGGTCCCCGGCTACGGGGATCAGGACGACGCCGGACAGCGGGATGTCCGTGGCGGGCGTGTCCGTGGCGGCGGAATCCGTCACGTCCTGGTAGGTGTCCGCCTCGACACCCGCGGCACGCAGCGCTGCCAGCAGGCCCAGGGAGTCCGGGCCGAGGACCGTCACCGGCTGCGCGGCCTCGGTGGACGTGGCGGCGAGCGGGGTCCAGTCCAGCCGGAACAGCGCGTCCCGGGTCAGCGCGTCGGACTCGCTCAGGGCCTCGTCGGACAGGGCCCGCATCGCCAGCGACTCCACCGACGCGACCGGCGCGCCCGTGGTGTCGGCGACGGCCATCGCCACGGCTCCGTCGGCGTCTCGGGTGATCCGGAGCCGTACGGCCGAGGCGCCGGACGCGTGCAGCGAGACGCCGCTCCAGGAGAACGGCACACCGCCCCGCTGGTCAGGCCCGGTGAACCAGGCCGCGTGCAGCCCGGCGTCCAGCAGCGCGGGGTGCAGACCGAAGGCCTGCGCCTCCTCCTGGAGGCCGTCGGGCAGGCTCACCTCGGCGAAGACCTCGCCGTCCCTCCGCCACACGGACCGCAGGCCCTGGAACACCGGACCGTACGCGAAACCGTCGGCGGCGCGTGCCTCGTAGAAACCGTCCAGATCCGCCTCTTCGGCGTCCGTGGGCGGCCAGACCGTGGCGTCGAAGTCGGTGGGAGCACCGGCTCCTCCGACCGCCAGGACGCCCATGGCGTGCTGCGTCCACGGCGCTTCGGTCCCGCCCTCGGGACGGGAGTGGACGGTGACGGTACGCCGCCCGGTCCCGTCGGTGGTGCCGACCCGTACCTGGGTCTGAAGGGCTCCGCGCTCCGGCAGCACCAGCGGGGCAGCGAGCGTCAGCTCGTCCACGCGGTCACAGCCGACCTCGTCACCGGCCCGGACAGCCAGCTCAAGCAGCGCCGTACCGGGCAGCAGGATCCTGCCGAGCACCGCGTGGTCGGCCAGCCAGGGGTGCGACTGGACCGAGAGCCGCCCGGTGAACAACACGCCTTCGCCCTCGGCCAGTTCGACCACGCCGTTGAGCAGGGGGTGCTCGGCGTTCATGAGGCCGATCGCGGCCCCTCCGGCGCCGCCGCGCATCCCGCGCGGCCAGAACGGCCGGTGCTGGAAGGCGTACGTCGGCAGATCCACCCGGGACGCCCCGGTCCCGGCGAAGAACGCCGGCCAGTCCACGAGCGCGCCGTGCGCGTGCAGTTGGCCCAGCGCCGTGACTGCCGAGACCTCCTCGGGGCGGTTCTTGCGCAGCACCGGCACGGTGACCGCATCGCCGGACACCGATTCCTGCGCCATGGCGGAGAGCACTCCGTCAGGGCCCAGCTCCAGGAACACGCCGACGCCCTGGTCGGCGAGGGTCCGTACCCCGTCGGCGAAGCGAACGGCCTCGCGGACGTGCCGCACCCAGTACTCGGCGGAGCACAGCTCATCGGCGCTCGCGAGCTGACCAGTCAGGTTGGACACCATCGGTACCGAAGGCTCGGCATAAGACAGGGTCGCCGCGACGGCGCGGAAGTCGTCCAGCATCGGCTGCATCAGTGGCGAGTGGAACGCGTGGGAGACCCGCAGCCGACTCGTCTTACGGCCCTGCTCGGCCAGCTGCGCGGCGACCGCGAGAGCCGTATCCTCATCGCCCGAAATCACCACGGACGAAGGTCCGTTGATCGCAGCGACGGACACACCGTCGGTCAGGAGCGGGACAACCTCGTCCTCCGTCGCCTGGACCGCCACCATCGCGCCACCGGACGGAAGCGCCTGCATCAAGGAAGCACGCGCCACCACCAGACGCGCGGCGTCCGCCAGCGAGAACACCCCGGCCACATGAGCAGCCGCGATCTCACCGATCGAATGCCCTGCCACAAGGTCCGGGGTCACACCCCACGACTCGACGAGCCGGAACAACGCCACCTCGACCGCGAACAACGCCGGCTGGGTGAAGCACGTCTCATTCAGCAGCTCCGGATCGTCACCCCAGATGACATCCCGCAGCGAACGGCCCAACTCACCTTCAAGCTCCGCCAGTACGGCATCCAGCGCGTCGGCGAACACCGGGAACCGGCCGTACAGCTCCCGGCCCATCCCCAACCGCTGCGAACCCTGACCCGAGAACAGGAACGCCGTCTTGCCTCCGGTCACCGAACCGGACACGGCCGAGGCATCCGGCTCGCCGACCGCGACCGCGGCCAGCACCTGAGCCGTGTCGACGGAGTCCCCGGTCAGCACCACCGCCCGGTGCTCGAACCTCGACCGGCCGGTGGCCAGGGAGAATCCGATGTCCAGCGGCCGCAGATCGGGGCGCGCCTCGATGTACGAGAGCAGCCGCGCCGCCTGGCCGCGCAGTGCCTCCGGTGTCTTGCCGGACAGCACCCACGGCACCACACCCGGCTGCGCCACCGAAGGTTCGAGCGGGGAAGGTTCGGCCGGGGAAGGTTCGACCGTCCCCCGGATCACCGGGGCCGGCTGCTCCAGGATCACGTGCGCGTTCGTCCCGCTGATGCCGAACGACGACACACCCGCACGCCGCACCCGACCGGCCTCCGGCCAGGCCGTCTGCTCGGTCAGCAACTCCACCGCGCCCGACGTCCAGTCGACGTGGGACGACGGCTCGGTCACATGCAGCGTGCGCGGCAGTACGCCGTGCCGCATGGCCATGATCATCTTGATCACACCGGCCGCTCCCGCCGCCGCCTGGGTGTGGCCGAGGTTCGACTTCACCGAGCCCAGCAGGAGCGGCTGTGCACGGTCCCTGCCGTACGTCGCGAGCAGTGCCTGCGCCTCGATCGGGTCGCCCAGCGTCGTACCCGTACCGTGCGCCTCCACCGCGTCCACGTCGGCGGGCGAGAGTCCGCCGCTGGCGAGCGCCCGGCGGATCACCCGTTGCTGCGACGGGCCGTTGGGCGCCGTCAGACCGTTCGACGCACCGTCCTGGTTGACCGCGCTGCCCCGCAGCACGGCCAGGATGTCATGCCCGTTGCGTACGGCGTCCGACTGGCGCTCCAGCAGGAGCATCCCTATGCCCTCGGACCAGCCGACGCCGTCCGCCGACTCGGAGAACGGCTTGGACCGGCCGTCGGGGGCGAGGCCCCGCTGCCGCGAGAACTCCACGAAGGTGTCGGGGATGGACATGACCGTGACACCGCCGGCCAGCGCAAGCGAGCATTCGCCGCCGCGCAGCGCCTGCGCCGCCAGGTGCATCGCGACCAGCGAGGACGAGCACGCGGTGTCCACCGTGACGGCGGGGCCCTCGAACCCGAAGGTGTACGAGACGCGGCCCGAGGCCACGCTCAGCGCGCTGCCCTGGCCCTGGAAGCCCTCGAACTCCTTGCCGTCGAGTGCGGTGTTGTAGCCGCCGTACATGACACCGGCGAACACACCGGTCTGGCTGTCGCGCAGCGACACCGGATCGATCCCGGCCCGTTCGACGGCCTCCCAGGACGTTTCCAGCAGCAGTCGCTGCTGCGAGTCGGTCGCCATCGCCTCGCGCGGGCTCATCCCGAAGAAGTCCGGGTCGAACTCACCGGCGTCGTGCAGGAATCCGCCCGAGCGGGTGTACGACGTGCCCAGGTGGTCCGGGTCGGGGTCGAACAGCGCGTCCACGTCCCAGCCGCGGTTGACCGGGAAGTCCGAGACGACGTCGGCGCCTTCGGTGACCAGCCGCCACAGGTCCTCCGGCGAGCCGATGCCGCCGGGGAAGCGGCAGCTCATCCCGACCACAACGATCGGGTCATCGTCGAGCAGCGCGGGCGAGAGTTCGGGCGCCGCGTCGGCTGCGGCGTCCGGGCCGAGCAGCGCTTCGTGCAGATGGTCGGCCAGCGCGCCGACCGTCGGGTAGTCGAAGACCATCGTGGCGGGCAGCCGCAGCCCGGTCGCGGTGTTGAGCCGGTTCCGCAGCTCCACGGCGGTCAGCGAGTCGAAGCCCAGGTCGCGGAATGCCCGGGTCGGGTCGACTCCGTCGCCGCTCGCGTGCCCGAGCACCATGGCCGCCTGGCCGCGTACCAGGTCCACCAGCGTCTCGTCGCGCTCCTGGCGGCCCAACCGGCTCAGCCGCTCCGCCAGACCGGCGTCCGTGCTCGATCCCGGGCCGGCTCCGGCGACGACGGTGCGGCGGGAGCCCGTTCGGACCAGGCCACGCAGCAGTGGCGGGACGGCGCCGCGCGTGCGCAGTGTGGCCACGTCCAGTCGCACCGGCGCCACCGCCGCCCGGCCGGTGGCCAGCGCGGCGTCGAACAGGGCCACGCCCTGCTCGACCGAGAGCAGGGGCATGCCTGCCTCGGCGGCCCGGCGGAGATCGGCCTCTCCGAGACCGCTCGTCATTCCGGCGCCCTGGTTCCAGGCGCCCCACGCGAGGGAGACACCCGGCAGGCCTTCGGTCCGCCGGTGCGCGGCGAGCGCGTCCAAGAAGGTGTTGCCCGCCGCGTAGTTGCCCTGTCCCGCGCCGCCGATCAGTCCGGAGACGGAGGAGAAGACGACGAACTCGGCGAGGTCGAGGCCGAGATCGCGGGTCAGCTCGTGCAGGTGCCAGGCCGCGTCGACCTTCGGCCGCAGGACATGGTCCAGCCGCTCGGGAGTCAGCGAACCGATGATGCCGTCGTCCAGCACACCCGCCGTATGCACCACGGCGGTCAGCGGATGGCCGGAAGGCACCGAGGCCAACAGCCCGGCCAGCGCTTCCCGGTCCGCCACGTCGCACGCCTCGACGGCGACCTCGGCGCCCAGCGCCTCCAGTTCGGCGGCCAACTCGGGCGCGCCGTCGGCAGCGAGGCCGCGTCGGCTCGTCAACAGCAGGCGACGTACGCCGCGTTCGGCGACCAGGTGGCGGGCCAGCACACCGCCCAGACCGCCTGTGCCACCGGTGATCAGTACCGTGCCCTCGGTGTCCCACACGCGCGGCATGCTCAGCACGATCTTGCCGACATGCTTGGCCATGCTCATGAACCGGAACGCGTCCTGGGCCTGCCGCACATCCCAGGTGCGGACCGGCAGCGACTCCAGCACACCGCGGTCGAACAGCTCCATCACCGCGTCGAGCATGCGCCGGATACCCTCGGGCTCCACCCAGCCGAGGTCGAAGGACCGGTAGTCCAGGCCCTCCGGCAGGTCCGCCTCGTCGCGGATGTCGGTCTTGCCCATCTCCAGGAACCGGCCGCCGGGCGCGGTCAGCCGCAGCGACGCGTCCACGAACTCGCCTGCCAGCGAGTTCAGTACGACATCGACGCCCTGCCCTTCCGTCACCTCGGCGAACGCCGACTCGAAGTCCGTCGTACGCGACGAGGCGATGTGGTCGTCAGCGACGCCCAACGACCGCAGGACGTCCCACTTGCCCTCGCTCGCCGTAGCGAACACCTCGGCGCCCAGATGGTTCGCCACCTGGATCGCCGCCATCCCGACACCGCCGGCGCCCGCGTGGATCAGCACCTTCTCACCGCGCTGAAGCCCGCCGAGGTCCACGAGCGCGTAGTACGCCGTCAGGAACACCAGCGGCATGGAAGCCGCCGTCTCCCACGACCACCCTTCGGGCATCCGGGTGAGGAGCCGTGCGTCGCCGACCACCTGCGAGCCGAAACCGCCGGACACCAGACCCGTGACCCGGTCGCCGGCCCGCAGGCCGGTCACGTCGGGCCCGGTGCCGGTCACCACACCCGAGACCTCGCGCCCCATCCGGCCCGCGTCGCCGGGGTACATGTCCAGCGCCTTGAGCACGTCGCGGAAGTTCACGCCCGCCGCGCGTACGTCGATCCGTACGTCGCTGCCGGTCAGCGGCTCCAGGACCTCGGGGAACGGCGCCAGGGTCAGCCCGTCCAGGCTGCCCTTCGTCAGACTGTCCAGCCGCCACGGCACCCCGGCCGGCGGCACAAGCCCCGTACCGGAGTCGAGTCGCGCGAGCCGGGCCGCCAGTATTCCGCCGTCGCGGATCACCACCTGCGGTTCGTCGGTGCCGAGTGACGTCGCGAGCAGCGCGCCGGCGTCAACGGCGGCATCGGCCGCGGAGTCGATGTCGACCAGGCCGAAGCAGCCGGGGTTCTCGGTCTGCGCGGAGCGCACCAGACCCCACACCGAAGCGGCGGCGACATCGGAGACACTCTCGTCGCCGGCCGCCACGGCTCCCCGCGTCACGAATACCAGCCGGGACCCGGCGAACCGGTCGTCGGCCAACCACTGCTGTGCCAGGGCCAGTACGCCGGCGGTCAGCGTGTGTGCCGACTCGGCGACCCCGGTTCCGTCCGCCAGGTCCGTACTGGTCACAGCGACCAGTACGGTGCCGGGGACCGGGGACTCCCCCGCCGCAAGCGCCGCCAGATCGGTGAACGTCTCGACAACGGCGCCGGACTCGGCCAGCTCTGCGCCGAGCCCGAGCGGATCGGGCCCCACCAGGGCGACGGACGCGGGGACCGCCGAACCTGCCGGTACGGGAACCCAGTCCAGTCCGAACAGGGCGTCGCGGGCCTGCGCTGCGCTCTCGCTCAACTGCTCGCTCGACACGGCTCGTACGAGCAGCGAGTCGACCGAGGCGACCGGCTCGCCCGTCGTGTCGGCGACGGCGATCGAGACCGCGTCCCGACCGTCGGCCGGGGCGATCCGGACCCGCAGGGCGGAAGCGCCCGTGGCGTAGAGCGAGACACCTTCCCACGAGAACGGGAGTCCTCCACTGCCCTCCTCGCCGTCACCGGCGAGGAGCGAGGCGTGCAGGGCGGAGTCGAGGAGCGCGGGGTGCAGCCCGAACGCGGCGGCGTCGCCTTGCGCCTCCTCCGGGAGACGCACCTCGGCGTAGATCTCACCGCCACGGCGCCAGGCGGCCCGCAGCCCCTGGAACACCGGACCGTAACCGAACCCGAGTTCCGCGAACCGCTCGTAGCATCCTTCGACGTCCAGGCTCTCGGCACCGGTCGGCGGCCACACCGTGGCGTCGAACCCGTCGGCCGGCGGCCCGCCGGCCACCGTCAGTACGCCCGTCGCGTGCTGGGTCCACGAGCGCTCGTCGGCGCCCTCGGTCAGGGAGTGCACGGCGAGGGAGCGCCGACCGGTGTCGTCAGCGACCCCGACCCGCACCTGGACCCGTACCGCACCGCTTTCCGGCAGGGTGAGCGGCGCGGCGAGCGTCAGCTCCTCGACCCGGTCGCAGCCGACCTCGTCACCGGCACGGAACGCCAGCTCCAACAGCGCCGTCCCGGGCAGCAGGACGCGGCCGAGCACCGCGTGGTCCGCGAGCCACGGATGTGACTGGACGGAGAGCCGTCCGGTGAACAAGACACCTTCGCCCTCGGCCAGTTCGACGGCGGCGCCGAGCAGCGGGTGTTCGGCCGGGCCCAGTCCCGCCGCGCGTACGTCGCCAGCGCCGGACCGCTGCCCCGCCGGCCAGAACCACTGGTGCTGGAAGGCGTACGTCGGCACGTCGACCCGCACCGCGCCCGTCCCCGCGAACACGGCGGCCCAGTCGGC
Source organism: Streptomyces sp. NBC_00370 (assembly GCF_036084755.1). NCBI lineage: Bacteria > Bacillati > Actinomycetota > Actinomycetes > Kitasatosporales > Streptomycetaceae > Streptomyces > Streptomyces sp. NBC_00370. Next base: position 7,826,298 of record NZ_CP107968.1, on the reverse strand, counting down.
CGGCACGCCGCGTACATGGAGCCGCGCCAGCGCCGTGACGGCGGCCGGTTCCTCGGGCCGGTCCTTGCGGAGCAGGGGTACGGTCACGGCGTCGTCCGAGACCGACTCCTGCGCCATGGCGGAGAGCACGCCGTCGGGCCCCAGCTCCAGGAGCGTGGTCACGCCGCGCTCGCCCAACGTCCGTACGCCATCGGCGAATCGGACCGCCTCGCGAACGTGCCGCACCCAGTACCCGGCGGAGCACAGCTCATCGGCCGCAGCCAGCTCGCCGGTCAGATTCGACACCACGGGGATACGCGGTGCCTCGAAGGTCAAGGTGTCCGCCACCGCGCGGAACTCGTCCAGCATCGGTTGCATCAGCGGCGAGTGGAACGCGTGCGACACCCGCAGCCGGCTCGTCTTACGACCCTGCTCCCGGAGCCGGGAAGCGACCGCGAGGACAGCATCCTCGACACCCGAAATCACCACGGCCGAAGGCCCGTTGACGGCCGCGATCGACACAGCGTCGGTCAGCAGCGGCAGCACCTCGTCCTCCGTCGCCTGCACCGCGACCATCGCACCACCGGCAGGCAGCGCCTGCATCAACGAAGCACGCGCCACCACCAAACGGCAGGCATCCGCCAGTGAGAACACCCCCGCCACATGAGCAGCCGCGATCTCACCGATCGAATGACCGGCCACAAAATCCGGCGCCACACCCCACGACGCGACCAGCCGGAACAACGCGACTTCGATCGCGAACAACGCCGGCTGGGTAAACCCGGTCTCATTCAGCAGCTCGGGATCGTCACCCCAGATGACATCCCGCAGCGAACGGCCCAACTCACCGTCCAGCTCGGCCAGTACGGCGTCCAGCGCATCGGCGAACACCGGGAACCGGCCGTACAGCTCCCGGCCCATCCCCAGCCGCTGCGAACCCTGACCCGAGAACAGGAACGCCGTCTTGCCTCCGGTCAGCGAACCGGACACCGCCGAGGTGTCCGCTCCGCCCGCCGCCAGTGCGGTCAGCGCGCGGACCGTGTCCGCGGGATCGGCCGCCAGCACCACCGCACGGTGGTCGAACAGCGACCGGCCCGTGGCCAGGGAGAACCCGACATCCACCGGACGCCGCCCGGCCTGCGACTCGACGACGGACAGCAGCCGCGCCGCCTGCTCGGCCAGCGCCTCCGGCGTCCGGCCGGACAGCACCCACGGCACCACACCCGGCTCGGCCACAGGAGCCTCGACCGTTCCCCGGATCACCGGGGCCGGCTGCTCCAGGATCACGTGCGCGTTCGTACCGCTGATGCCGAACGACGACACACCCGCACGCCGCACATGACCGGACTCGGGCCATTCGGCCGACTCCGTCAGCAGCTCCACAGCGCCGGCCGACCAGTCGACATGGGTCGACGGCTCGGTCACGTGCAACGTCTGCGGCAGCACTCCGTGCCGCATGGCCAGCACCATCTTGATGACGCCCGCCACACCTGCGGCGGCCTGCGTGTGGCCGATGTTGGACTTCACGGACCCGAGCAGCAAGGGCCGCTCCGGGTCGCGGTCACGCCCGTACGTGGCAAGCAGCGCCTGCGCCTCGATCGGGTCGCCCAGCGTCGTACCCGTACCGTGCGCCTCCACCACGTCGACGTCGTCCGCCGAGAGGCCGCCGCTCGCGAGGGCCTGGCGGATCACCCGCTGCTGCGACGGACCGTTGGGGGCCGTCAGGCCGTTCGAAGCGCCGTCCTGGTTGATCGCGCTGCCCCGCAGCACGGCCAGGATCTCGTGACCGTTGCGTACGGCGTCCGACTGCCGCTCCAGCACCAGCATGCCGACGCCCTCGGACCAGGCGACACCGTCGGCCGACTCGGAGAACGCCTTGGACCGGCCGTCGGGGGCCAGTCCGCGTGCGCGGGAGAATTCGACGAAGGTGCTCGGGGTCGACATCACGGTCACGCCGCCGGCCAGGGCCAGCGAGCACTCACCGCTGCGCAGCGCCTGGGCGGCGAGGTGCATGCCGACCAGAGAGGAGGAGCACGCGGTGTCGACGGTGACGGCGGGGCCTTCCAGGCCGAGGGTGTAGGAGACCCGGCCGGAGGCGACGCTCGGTGCGCTGCCGTTGCCGCGGAACGCCTCGTACTCCTCGCCGGTGAGCAGCGGGCCGTAGTCGTTGTACATGACGCCGGTGAAGACGCCGGTCTGGCTGTCGCGCAGCGACACCGGGTCGATCCCAGCGCGCTCGAAGGCTTCCCAGGACAGTTCGAGCAGCAGTCGCTGCTGTGAGTCCGTCGCCATCGCTTCGCGGGGGCTCATCCCGAAGAAGTCCGGGTCGAACTCGCCTGCGGTGTGCAGGAATCCGCCGTGGCGTACGTGGGTCTTCCCTGGCCGGTCGGGGTCCGGGTCGTAGAGCCCTTCGACGTCCCAGCCGCGGTTGACGGGGAATCTTGAGATGGCGTCGCCGCCCTCGGTGACCAACCGCCAGAGGTCTTCCGGTGAGGTCACCCCGCCGGGGTAGCGGCAGGCCATGCCGACGATGACGACGGGGTCGTCGGCGACGGGGGGCAGTGCGCGGACCGGTACGGCGGGTGCCTGGGCCTCGCTGCCGAGGAGTTCGTCGCGCAGATGGTCGGTGAGGGCGCTCGGCGTCGGATAGTCGAAGACCATCGTCGCGGGCAGCCGCAGGCCGGTGACGGTGTTGAGGCCGTTGCGCAGTTCGACGGCGGTCAGGGAGTCGAAGCCGAGATCCTGGAACTGGCGGGCCGCTTCGACGTCTGCGGCGTCGGTGTGTCCCAGGACGTGGGCGACCTGTCCGCGTACGAGGTCGAGCAGGATCTCGCGGCGCTCGGCGGCGTCGAGTCCGGCGAGCCGCTGGGCGAGGCCGCCGGCCGTTTCGGAGACCTGGGCGGCGGCGCGCCGGGCCGGGGCCCTGATGAGGCCGCGCAGCAGTGCGGGGATGTCGCCCTGGGCGCGCAGGACCGGCAGGTCGAGGCGTACGGGTGCGACGGTGGCGGCGCCGGTGGCGAGGGCGGCGTCGAACAGCGCGACGCCCTGTTCGACGGAGAGTGGCGGCATGCCGGAGCGTGCGATGCGTTCCACGTCGATGTCGGTGAGCGTGGCGGTCATGCCGACGCTGCTGGTCCACGGGCCCCAGGCGAGGGAGAGTCCTGGCAGTCCCTCGTTGCGACGGCGGGTGGCGAGCGCGTCCAGGAAGGCGTTGCCCGCCGCGTAGTTGGCCTGTCCCGCGCTGCCGAGGGTGGCGGCGACGGAGGAGAAGACGACGAAGGCGGCGAGGCCGAGATCGCGGGTCAGCTCGTGCAGGTGCCAGGCGGCGTCGGCCTTCGGCCGCAGGACGTGGTCGAGCCGGTCCGGGGTGAGGGAGCCGATCACACCGTCGTCGACGACGCCCGCCGCGTGCACGACGGCGGTCAGGGGGTGCTCGGCGGGGACGGTGTCCAGCAGTTCCGCGAGGGCGGTCCGGTCGGTCACGTCGCAGGGGGCGACGGTCACTTGGGCGCCGCGCGCCGCCAGCTCGGCGGCCAGTTCGGCGGCGCCTGCGGCGGCGGGGCCGCTGCGGCTGACGAGCAGCAGGTGCCGTACGCCGCGTTCGGCGACGAGGTGCCGGGCCAGTACGCCGCCCAGGCCTCCCGTACCGCCGGTGACGAGGACCGTGCCCTCGGCGTCCCAGCCGGCCGGCTCGTCGGGGACGGGGACGCGCGTGAGGCGGGCGGCGAGCAGTGCGCCGTCCCGTATCGCGAGGTCCGGTTCGTCGGTCAGGGCGGCGGCGGTGAGCAGGGCCGGCACGGCCTCCAGGGAGAGGGAGTCCGTGCCGGGGTCCAGGTCCAGGAGGCCGAGGCGTCCCGGGTTCTCGGTGCGTGCCGTACGGACGAGTCCGTGCACCGACGCGGCGGCGAGGTCGGCGCCGTCCGTGGCGCCTCGGGTGACGAACACCAGCCGGGCGTCGGCGAACCGGTCGTCGCCGAGCCACTGCTGTACGTGGCCGAGGACGCGGGCACCGAGTGTGTGCGTGGCGGCCACGACACCGTCGCCGGGGCCGTCCGGGTCGGGGTCGCCGGCCGCGGCGATCATGACCACGCCGGGGACGGGCCCTTCGGCGGCGGCGAGTGACGCGAGGTCGGGGTGGTGCGTGACGGGTGCTCCCGCGCTGTGCAGGGCCTCGGCCACACCGAGGGTGTCGGCGCCCACCACGGCCACCGGGACGGGTCCGGTGGGGGCGGCGCCCTTGGTCTTGGTCCACTCGACGCGGAACAGCGAGTCGCGGTGGACGGCGCCGGTGTCGTGCAGCCGCTCGGCGGGCATCGCGCGGGAGACCAGCGAGTCGACGGAGAGTACGGGCCCGCCGGCCGTGTCGTACACGGCGATGGAGACGGTGTCGTCGCCGGTGGGGGTCAGCCGGGCGCGTACCGAGGCGGCGCCGGACGCGGTCAGTGACACGCCTTCCCAGGCGAAGGGCAGGCCGCCGCTGCTGATGGCGCCGAGGTCGGCGTAGGCGGCGGCGTGCTGGGCGGCGTCGAGCAGCGCGGGGTGCAGGCCGAAGGCGGCGGCTTCGGAGTCGGCGCCCTCGGGCAGGGTGACGTCGGCGTACACCTCGTCACCGCGCCGCCAGGCGGCGCGCAGCCCCTGGAAGACGGGGCCGTAGTCGAAGCCGAGTCCGGCGAGCCGGTCGTAGCAGCCGTCGAGGTCGACGGGTTCGGCGCCGGGCGGCGGCCAGACGGTGGCGTCGAAGCCGGAGTCGGTGGTGCCGGCGTCGGGCGTGCCGGGGGCCAGTACACCGGTGGCGTGCTGCGACCAGGGCAGGTCGACGACGCCTTCGGCGCGTGAGTAGATGCCGAGCGGGCGGCGGCCCGCCGGGTCGGCCGCGCCGACCCGGACCTGGAGCTGTACGGCGCCGTGCTCGGGGAAGGCCAGGGGCGCGGCGAGGGTCAGTTCCTCGACGCGGTCGCAGTCGACCTCGTCGCCGGCGCGGATGGCCAGCTCCACGAAGGCCGTGCCGGGCAGCAGGGCCCGGCCGCGTACGCCGTGGTCGGCGAGCCAGGGGTGGGACTGGACCGACAGCCGGCTGGTGAACAGGGCGCCTTCGCCGTCGGCGAGTTCGACAGCCGCGCCGAGCAGGGGGTGCCCGGCGGAGCCGAGTCCCGCCGCGCGTATGTCGCCTGCGGCGTCGAGGGAGGCGGCGGGCCAGTAGCGCTGGTTCTGGAAGGGGTAGGTCGGCAGGTCGACCTGCCGGGCGCCGGATCCGGCGTAGAGGGCGGCCCACCGTACGGTGGCGCCCCGGACGTGCGCCTGGGCGAGGCCGGTGACGGCGGCCAGTTCCTCGGGGCGGTCCTTGCGCAGCAGCGGCACGATCTTCGCGCCGTCCGGCAGCGAGTCCTGGGCCATGGCGGAGAGCACGCCGTCGGGGCCGAGTTCGAGCAGGGTGGTGACACCGCGCCCGGTGAGGGTGCGCACGCCGTCGGCGAACCGTACGGCTTCCCGTACGTGCCGTACCCAGTAGTCGGCGGAGCACAGCTCGTCGACGGTGGCGATGCGCCCTGTCAGGTTGGACACGACCGGCAGGGCCGGCTCGGCGAAGGTCAGGCTCCGTGCGACGGCGCGGAACTCGTCCAGCATCGGGTCCATCAGCGGCGAGTGGAAGGCGTGCGAGACGCGCAGCCTGCTGGTCTTGCGCTCCAGTGCCTCGAAGTGGGCGGCGATCTCCAGTACGGCGTTCTCGTCGCCCGCGATCACCACCGACCGCGGTCCGTTGACGGCGGCGAGGGACACCCGGTCGGTGAGCAGGGGGACGACCTCGTCCTCGGTCGCGCGCAGGGCGACCATGGCGCCGTCGCGCGGCAGGGCCTGCATGAGCGAGGCGCGGGCCGTGACGAGACGGCAGGCGTCCGCCAGGGAGAGGACTCCGGCGACGTGGGCGGCCGTGATCTCGCCGATGGAGTGGCCGCCGACGAAGTCGGGGGTGACGCCGAGCGACGTGACGAGGCGGAACAGCGCCACCTCGATCGCGAAGAGCGCCGGCTGGGTCCACCGGGTCTCGCCGAGTTCGGCGGCGTCGGTGCCCCAGACGATGTCCCGCAGCGGACGGTCGGCGTGCGCGTCCAACTGGTCGGCGACGGCGTCGAACGCCTCGGCGAACACCGGGAAGCGGGCGTGGAGTTCACGGCCCATGCCGAGCCGCTGGGAGCCCTGGCCCGAGAAGAGGACGGCGAGCGGCCCGTCGTCGGCGACGCCCCGGGCGATCTCGGTGGGGCCGGTGTCCCCGGCGAGCAGGACGGCGCGGTGTTCGAAGACCGAGCGTCCCGCGGCGAGGGAGAAGCCGACGTCGGCAGGGCGGATGCCGGGGTTCCGGCCGATGTGGGCGAGCAGTCGGTCGCGCTGGGCGTCCAGGGCGGCCGCTGACCGGCCGGCGAGGGCCCAGGGGACGACGCCCGGTGCCACGGCGTCGTCGGTGTCCTCCGTGTCGGGTACCGGCGCGGGCGGGGCCTGTTCGAGGATGACATGGGCGTTGGTGCCGCTGACGCCGAAGGAGGAGACGGCGGCGCGCCTGGCCCGTCCGGTCTCCGGCCAGTCGGCGGGCTCGGTGAGCAGTTCGACGGCCCCGGTGGTCCAGTCGACGTCGCCGGACGGTTCGGTGGCGTGCAGGCTGCGCGGCATCAGACCGTGCCGCATCGCCATGATCATCTTGATGACGCCTGCCGCGCCCGAGGCGGCCTGGGTGTGTCCGATGTTCGACTTGACCGAGCCCAGGCGCAGCGGGTGTTCGCGGTCCTGGCCGTAGGTGGCGAGCAGGGCCTGCGCCTCGATCGGGTCGCCCAGCGTCGTACCCGTACCGTGTGCCTCGACGATGTCCACGTCGCCGGGGGTCAGCCGGGCGTTGTCCAGCGCCGCGCGGATGACGCGCCGCTGCGAGGGGCCGTGCGGGGCGGACAGGCCGTTGGACGCGCCGTCCTGGTTGATGGCGCTGCCCCGCAGCAGGGCGAGGACGGGGTGTCCGGCGCGCCGCGCGTCGGAGAGCCGTTCCAGTACGAGGACGGCGGCGCCCTCGCCCCAGCCGGTGCCGTCGGCGGCGTCGGAGAACGACTTGCACCGGCCGTCGGCCGCCATGCCGTTCTGCGCGGTGAACGAGACGAAGGGGCCTGGCGTGGCCATCACGGACGCGCCGCCGGCCAGGGCCATCGTGCACTCGCCGTTGCGCAGGGACTGCGCCGCCCAGTGCAGGGCCACCAGCGAGGAGGAGCAGGCCGTGTCGACGGTGACCGCGGGCCCTTCGGCGCCGAGGGTGTAGGAGAGCCGGCCGGAGATGACGCTGGCCGCGTGTCCGGTCGTGGCGTACTGCTCCATGTCGTCGCCGGACGCCCTGATGACCGAGCCGTAGTCCTGCCCGGCCGTGCCGACGAACACACCGGCCTGGCTGCCGCGCAGCGAGGCCGGGTCGATTCCGGCCCGCTCCAGCGCCTCCCAGCACACCTGGAGCAGCAGTCGCTGCTGCGGGTCCATGGCGACGGCCTCGCGCGGGGAGATCCCGAAGAACCCGGGGTCGAACTCCGCCATGTCGTAGAGGAATCCGCCCTGTTGGGCGAGGCTGCGGCCGGGTCCCTCCCCCGCGAGGCGGTCGAGGTCCCAGCCACGGTCGGCGGGGAAGCCGCCCATGACGTCGCGGCCCTCGGCGACCAGCTCCCACAGGGCCTCGGGGGAGGTCACCCCGCCGGGGTAGCGGCAGCCGATGCCGACGACGGCGACGGGCTCCTCCGCGGCCGCCACCAGCTGCTGATTCTGCTGACGGAGCCGCTCGTTCTCCTTCAGGGACGACCGCAGCGCCTCGACGTACTTGTTGGGGGACGTGCTCATCGCTCTCTCCAGATCTCTTTCAGTTCGCCGAGTTCTCGGTGGCGAGCCGCAGCAGGCTTTCCGCGTCCATGTCGTCGAGCGAGTCGCCTCCGCCGTCGGCGGCCGGGCCGGTGGCCTCGGCGTCGTCGGCGGTGGCGAGCTTCAACACCATGTCCAGCAGGCCCGCTTTGCGGAGTCGGCTGATCGGGACGGATGCGAGCACGTCGCGCACACGCGCATCCGGGTCGTCGGTCGTGCCGGTGTCCTGTCCGGGTACGGCCCCGAAGATGAGCGGGCCGAGATGGCGCGCGAGCGCGTCCGGGGTCGGGTGGTCGAAGACCAGGGCGGCCGGCAGGGGCAGGCCGAGGCCGGTCCGCAGCCGGTTGCGCAGTTCGACGGCGGTCACGGAGTCGAAGCCGACGTCGCGGAAGGCGCGGTTCGCCGCGACGGCGTCGGCCCCTTCGTGGCCGAGGGTCGCAGCTGCTTCGGCGCGTACCGCTTCGAGCAGGGCGCGGGCGCGCTCCGCCGTGGGCAGTGCGTCGAGCCGCTGCCGCAGCGGCGGTACGCCGGTCTCCGTGTCGTCCGCGGGCAGGCCGTTGTCGGTGGCCAGCGCCTGGCCGGCCTCCGGTATGACAGCCAGCAAGGGGCTGGGCCTGGTCGCTGTGAAGCTGGGGGTGAACACCTCCCAGTCCATCGACGCCACGGTCAGGGCCGTGTCGTCGTCCTCCAGCATCCGCTGGAGCGCCGCGAGGGCCAGCGCGGGTTCCATCGCCCGTACGCCCTGCCGCCGCAGCCTTTCGCCCACCTCGGCGTCCGTGGCCATGCCGACCTCGGCCCAGGTGCCCCAGGCGACGGACGAGCCGGTCAGCCCTTCGGCCCTGCGGTGCTCGGCCAGCGCGTCGAGGAACGCGTTGGCCGCCGCGTAGCCGGGCTGGCCGCCACTGCCCCAGACGGCGGCGCCCGAGGAGAACAGTACGAAGGCGTCCAGGTCGAGGCCGCGCGTCAGTTCGTGCAGATGCAGCGCGGCGGTCAGCTTCGACCGCATCAGCGCGTCGAGCTGACGCAGCGTCAGTGTTGCCACGCTGTTGTCGCCGTCCGCCACTCCCGCCGAGTGGAACACGGAGGTCAGCGGCAGGTCGGCGGGGATCGCCCCGATGACGCCCGCCAGCGCCGTACGGTCTGCGGCGTCGCAGGCAGTGATGGTGACCTTCGCGCCCAACTCCTCCAGTTCGGAGCGGAGTTCGGCCGCGCCGGGCGCCTCTTCGCCGCGCCTGCTGGTCAGTACGAGATGGGCGGCGCCGCTTTCGGCCATCCAGCGGGCGACCCGGCCGCCGATACCGCCGGTACCGCCGGTGATCAGTGCCGTGCCCCGGCCACGCCAGGGGCGTTCGGGCGTGGTGACAGCGGGCGCCGCGTGCGTCATGCGCCGTCCGTAGAGGCCCGAGCCGCGTATCGCGACCTGGTCCTCGCCGTCGAGTCCGGCCAGTACGGCGGTCAGCCGCGCCCCGGCCCGTGCGTCCAGCGTCTCCGGCAGGTCGACCAGACCGCCCCAGCGGTCCGGGTGCTCCAGTGCGACCACCCGGCCGAGGCCCCACAACGCGCCCTGGACCGGGCTGGTCAGCCGGTCGTCGCGGCCGACGGAGACGGCGCCACGGGTGGCGCACCACAGCGGTGCGTCGAGTCCCGCGTCACCCAAGGCCTGGACGAGGATGAGGGTGAGAGCGAGACCGCAGGGCACGGAGCCGAAGTCCGGGTGCCGCTCCTCGGCGGGGGCCAGCAGCGACAGCACTCCGGCGAACTCGGTTCCTTCCGAGGTCAGTTCGGCGAGCCGCTTGGCCCAGACGGCGCGGTCCGCGCCGTCGGCCGATGCCTCGAACAGCACGGTTTCCGGGCCGAGTTCGGCGAGCACGGCGGCGATCCACGGGTCGTCGGCGCTGCCCGCCGGGACGACCACGAGCCGGCGGCCCGCCGTGGGGGCGGCGGCCGGTTCGCCCAGCCGGGCCCACTCGACGCGGTAGCGCCACTCGTTGACCAGGGACCGCTCCCGCGACTTGGCGCGCCAGGCGGAGAGCGTGGGCAGTACGGCGCCGAGCGAGGAGCGCTCGCCGTCGGCACCGACGCCGAGTTCGTCGGCGAGGGACTCCAGGTCCTCGTTCTCGACGAGCCGCCAGAACGCCGAGTCGGCCTCGCCGCCGGTTCCGGCGCCGGTTGCGCCGGTCCGGGCGGGCTTCAGCTCCGGCCAGTAGCGCCGGCGCTGGAAGGCGTACGTCGGCAGCTCCACCGGGGCGGCCCCGTCGGCGGGAAAGGCCTTGCGCCAGTCGACCGGTGTCCCGTGCACATACGCCTCGGCGAGGGAGGCGAGGAAGCGCCGGGTGTCGCCCTCGTCGCGGCGCAGCGACCCGAGGACCACCGCGGAACCGGCGGCCTCCTCGACCGCTTCCTGGGTCTCCTGGACGGCTCCCGCCAGTACCGGATGCGGGCTCGCCTCGATGAAGACGCGGTGCCCGTCAGCGAGCAGGGCGCGGGTCGCCTCCTCCATCCGTACGGTCTGCCGCAGGTTGGTGTACCAGTAGTCGCCGTCGAACGCGGCCGTCTCCAGCCGGCCGCCCGTCACCGTCGAGTAGAACGGCACCGTGGGGGGTGTGGACCGGACGCCGGCGAGCACCCGGGACAGTTCGTCCCGTACCGCTTCGACGTGCGAACCGTGGGAGGCGTAGTCCACCGAGACCTTGCGGGCGCGCACGTCCTGCTCCTTGCACGCGGCGAGGAGTTCGTCCAGCGCCCCGGCGTCGCCGGACACGACGACCGACGAAGGGCCGTTGACCGCCGCCACGGAGAGGAGTTCCGCCCAGGGGGCCAGCAGCTCCTCGACCCGCTCGACCGGGGCGGCCACCGACATCATGCCGCCGAGCCCGGAGAGCCGGGGCAGGGCCTGACTGCGCAGGGCGACGACAGCCGCAGCGTCGTCGAGGGTCAGCGCGCCTGCCACATAAGCGGCGGCGATCTCACCCTGCGAGTGGCCGACGACGGCAGCGGGCTCGACGCCGTAGGAGCGCCAGAGCGCGGCCAGCGCGACCATCATGGAGAACAGGGCGGGCTGGACCACGTCCACCCGTTCGAGCAGTGCGGGGTCCGCCTCACCGGACAGCACGTCGTGCAGCGACCAGTCGATGTACGGGGCCAGCGCTTCGGCGCAGGCGTCCACGGTCTCCCGGAACACGGCGGAGTCCGCGAGCAGGTCGCGGCCCATCCCCCACCACTGGGAGCCCTGGCCGGGGAAGACGAACACCGGTCCGCCGGCCGCTCCTTCGTCGGCGACACCGGACACAAGTCCGGCCGAACCCGCCCCGGTGGCCAGCGCGTTCAGCGAGCGCCGGAAGTCGTCCCCGGTCTCGCCCAGCACCACGGCGCGGTGCGCGAAGGCGGACCTGCCGGTCGCGAGCGACCAGCCCACCCGGGCGGCCGACAGGCCGGGCTCCGCTTCGGTGTGGGCGAGCAGCCGGGCCGCCTGCTCGCGCAGCGCGGCGTCGGACTTCGCCGAGATCAGCCAGGGCAGGACGCCTTCGGGCGCCGCGTCCTGTCCGGCGTCGTCGGGCGTCGTCCCGTCCGGCTCGGGATCGACGGACTCCTCGGCGGCGGGGGCCTGTTCCAGGATGAGATGCGCGTTGGTGCCGCTGATCCCGAACGACGAGACTCCGGCGCGCCTCGGGCGTCCCGCGTCCGGCCAGCGGGTCTGCTCGTGCAGCAGTTCCACCCCGCCGGCCGTCCAGTCGACGTGCGACGAGGGGGTGCCGGCGTGGAGGGTGCGGGGCAGTACCGCGTCGCGCAGGGACATCACCATCTTGATGACCCCGGCGACACCGGCGGCAGCCTGGGTGTGTCCGATGTTCGACTTGAGCGAGCCCAGCCACAGCGGGTACTCGGGGTCGCGGCCCTGGCCGTACGTCGCCAGCAGCGCCTGCGCCTCGATCGGGTCACCGAGCTTGGTACCGGTGCCGTGTGCCTCGACCGCGTCCACGTCCGCGGCCGACAGACCGGCGTTGGCCAGCGCCTGCCGGATCACCCGCTGCTGCGAAGGCCCGTTGGGCGCGGTCAGGCCGTTGGAAGCGCCGTCCTGGTTGATCGCCGAGCCGCGCACCACGGCGAGCACCCGGTGCCCGTTGCGCCGCGCGTCCGAAAGGCGCTCCAGCAGGACGACACCGACGCCTTCCGCCAGCGTCATACCGTCGGCGGCCTCGGAGAACGGCTTGCAGCGACCGTCCAGCGCGAGCGCCCGCTGCCTGCTGAAGCCGACGAAGGCATGCGGGGTGGCCATGACGGCGACACCGCCGGCAAGGGCAAGCGAACTCTCCCCGCTGCGCAGCGACTGGCAGGCCAGATGCATCGCGACCAGCGAGGACGAGCAGGCCGTGTCGACCGTGACGGCGGGCCCCTCGAACCCGAAGAGGTAGGAGACCCGGCCCGACAGCACGCTGGCCGCCGTGCCGGTGACCATGTGCACCTCGGAGCCCTCGGAGCCGTTCTGCACGCTCGACGAGTAGTCCTGGTAACTGGCGCCGATGAACGTACCGGCGGTGGAGCCGCGCAGCGAGTCCGGGTCGATCCCGGCGCGCTCGAAGGTCTCCCAGGAGGTCTCCAGCAGCAGCCGCTGCTGCGGGTCCATGGCGACCGCCTCACGCGGCGAGATGCCGAAGAAGCCGGGGTCGAACTCGGCGGCCTCGTGCAGGAATCCGCCCCTGACCGAGTAGGTCGTTCCCTGCCGGTCGGGGTCGGGGTCGTACAGTCCTTCGGCGTCCCAGCCCCGGTCGGCGGGGAACTCCGAGATGACGTCGGCGCCGTCGACGGCCAGCCGCATCAGCTCCTCGGGAGAGCGGGCGCCGCCGGGATAGCGGCAGCTCATGGCGATGATGGCGATCGGCTCGTCGTCCGCTTCGGTGCCGGCGGCGGACACGGTCGCGTCCTGTGCCGGCGGTGCGTCACCCACGGCGCGGGACCGCAGGAAGCCGGCCAGCACGGCGGGGCTGGGGTAGTCGAAGACCATGGTCGAAGGCAGCGGGAGACCGGTGGCGGCCACGAGCCGGTTGCGCAGGTCGACGGCGGTGACCGAGTCGAAGCCGATGTCCCGGAAGGCGCGCCGCTCGGGGAACGCGTCCGCGGAGGCGTGGCCGAGGACGGCTGCCGCCTCCGTACGGACGAGATTGAGTAGCAGCCGCTCCTGCTCGGGGGCGGTCAGCTCACGCAGCCGCACCGCGAGATCACTCATCTCCGGTCCTGCGGCCGCCTGTTCGGTGCCCGCGGTCAGCTGGCGCCGCACCTCGGGCACCTCGTCGAAGAGGCGGGTGGGGCGGCCGGAGGTGAAGACGGGGTAGTACGTGTCCCAGTCGACGTCGGTGAGACCGATGACGGTCTCGTCGTCGTCCAGGACCCGCTTGAGGCCGCTCAATGCCAGCTCGGGGTCCAGGTACTGGAGGCCACTGCGACGGATCTGGTGCGGGTCGGCCAGCTCGCGCTCGATGTCGTCGGGCCACTTCCCCCAGTGCACCGACGTGGTGCGCAGACCACGGGCGCGGCGCTGGGTGGCGAGCGCGGAGAGGAAGGCGTTGCCCGCCACGTACGCGGCGTGATGACCGCTCCCCCACATGCCGGCCGTGGACGAGTAGAGGATGAAGTCGTCCAGCGCCTCGTCGTCCAACAGCTCGTCCAGGTGCCGGGCACCGGCGACCTTCGCGTGCACGACGTCGGAGAAGGACTCCATGCTGGTCTCGGCCAGCGAGTACAGCTCGATCACGGCTGCGGTGTGGACGACCGTACGGACCGTGTGTCCGTCGGCCTTGAGCTGCGCCAGCAGCGCGGCCACGGCGTCCCGGTCGGTGACGTCACAGGCGGCGACGGTCGCCTCCGTGCCCAACTCGGCCAGTTCGGCGACGAGTTCAGGGGCGCCGGGAGCTTCGATGCCCCGGCGGCTCACCAGTACCAGATGCTCCGCACCCTGTCCGGCCAGCCAGCGGGCGAGCCCGGGGGCGAGGGTGCCGGAGCCGCCGGTGACCAGGGTGGTGCCGCGCGGCTTCCAGTCGCGGGACGACGCCTTGCGTCCGGCGCCCGCGCGGACGATACGGCGGGTCAGCACGCCCGAGGCGCGGATGGCGAGTTGGTCCTCCTCGCCCAGTGCGCCCGCGAGGGCGGAGACGAGCCGCGAGGCGGCCCGCTGGTCGAGGACCGGCGGCAGGTCGATCACACCGCCCCAGCGCTGCGGATGCTCCAGCGCCGTGGTCCAGCCCACACCGGCCACCTGCGCCTGTGCGGGAGCGGTGATCTCGTCGGAACGGCCGGTGGAGAGGGCGCCTTGCGTGAGGAACCACAACGGCGCCCCGCTCTCCGTGTCGCCGAGGGCCTGGACCAGCGAGACGGTGAGGGCCAGACCGAGCGACAGACCCGGGTATCGCTGCCCCGGCTCCTCGGCGCGAGCGAGTACGGAGACGATCCCGGCGATCTCGCCGGTCTCCGCCAGCCGCTCACGGAGGGCCCCACGGTCGACATACGACTCGTCCAGCACCAACCGGCGTACGTCATCGGCACCCGACCCGCTCAGCAGGTCAACGACCTCCGCGTCGTCGGTCCCTTCGGCCGACACCACGAGCCACGTCCCGGACAGCCGTGCCTGGGGGACGTTGCCGACGGGTGACCAGGAGACGCGGTAGCGCCAGGAGTCGACGGTCGAGCGGTCGTGACGCGACCTGCGCCAGGACGACAGCGCCGGCAGCACAGCGGCCACCGAACCCTCGTCCGTACGCAGCGTCGAGGACAGCGCGGACAGATCCTCCTGCTCCACCGCCGCCCAGAACTCCGCGTCCAGGGGATCGATTTCGGCGACCTGGTCGAGCACGTCGGGGATGTTCCAGAAGCGCTCGTGCTGGAAGGCGTAGGTCGGCAGGTCCACACGCCGGGCGCCGGTGCCCGCGAACACACCCGCCCAGTCGACATCGACACCCCGCACGAACACCTCGGCGGCCGACAACAAGAACCTCGACACACCACCCGTGTCACGACGCAACGTCCCCGTCGCCACAGCAGGTTCACCGGAATCGTCAATCATGTCCTGCACCGACATCGTCAGCACCGGATGCGAACTCACCTCGACGAAGGCACGATGTCCACCGTCCAGCAGGTCCAGGACCGCATCGGCGAACCTGACCCGCTGCCGCAAGTTGCGGAACCAGTACCCGGCATCCATCTCCTCCGTATCCAGCCACTCGCCGGTCACCGTGGAGAAGAACGGCACCTCCGAGACACGCGGCCGCACCGGGCCCAGCACGTCCAGGAGTTCGTCACGCAGATCCTCCACCTGCACGGAATGCGAGGCGTAATCCACCGCCACCCGACGCACCCGGACCTCTTCGCCCGTCAGCTCGGCCGACAGCTCGTCCAGCGCCTCGGGCTCACCCGAAACCACCACCGAACGCGGCCCGTTCACCGCGGCCACCGACACCCGACCCGACCACGACTCCAGCCGACCCTCCACCTCCGCCACCGGCAACGCGACGGACATCATCCCGCCACGCCCAGCCAGCCGCCGACCGATCGCCTGACTCCGCAACGCCACCACCCGCGCACCGTCCTCCAACGACAGCGCGCCACATGCCACCGCAGCGGCGATCTCACCCTGGGAATGACCCACCACGGCGTCCGGCTCCACGCCGTGCGAGCGCCACAGCGCGGCCAGCGACACCATCACCGAGAAGGAAGCAGGCTGCACCACATCCACCCGCTCCAGCGACGGAGCGCCCTCCACATCCCGCAACACATCCACCAACGACCAATCGGTGAACTCGGCCAACGCGGCCGCACATTCACCGATCCGCTCCGCGAACACCGGCGACTCGTCCAGCAACCGAGCCCCCATCCCCACCCACTGCGACCCCTGCCCCGGGAAGACGAACACCGTCTTCCCCTCCACATCGGCCACACCTTCGACCAGACCTGCCCAGGACTCCCCTGCACCCAACGCCCTTGCCCCGGTCAGCAGTTCGTCGCTGCCCTCGCCGACCAGCACGGCACGGTGGTCGAAGACCGACCGGGACGAGACGAGCGAGAAGCCCACGTCGAGCGGGCTCGCCGCGGCCTCCGCCCGGGAGACGAGCGCCGTCGCCTGGTCCCGTACGGCGGAGCGGCCACGGCCCGACACCACCCACGGCACCACGCCCCCCGCCACGGCGGCGGGCTCGACAGGCGGCTCGGCGGACGGCTCCGCCTCCTCGGCGGCCGGGGCCTCTTCGAGCAGCGCGTGCGCGTTGGTGCCGCTGATGCCGAACGACGACACCGCCGCACGGCGCGGCCGACCCGTCTCGGGCCACTCCACCGCCTCCGACAACAGACGCACCGCACCCGACGACCAATCCACATGCGACGACGGCGACTCCGCGTGCAACGTCCGGGGCAGCACCCCGTTCCGCAGCGCCATCACCATCTTGATGACCCCGGCGACACCGGCGGCAGCCTGGGTGTGCCCGATGTTCGACTTGAGCGAGCCCAGCCACAACGGGCTGTCCTGGTCGCGTTCCTGGCCGTATGTCGCGAGCAGGGCCTGCGCCTCGATCGGGTCACCGAGCCTGGTGCCGGTGCCGTGCGCCTCCACCGCGTCCACGTCCGCAGCCGACAGACCGGCGTTGGCCAGCGCCTGGCGGACCACCCGCTCCTGCGAGGGACCGTTGGGCGCGGTCAGGCCGTTGGACGCACCGTCCTGGTTGACGGCGGAGCCGCGCAGGACGGCCAGCACCTGGTGGCCGTTGCGCCGGGCGTCGGAGAGCCGTTCGGCGACGAGTACGCCGACGCCCTCGCCCCAGCCCGTACCGTTCGCCTCGTCGGAGAACGCCTTGCAGCGGCCGTCGGGCGCCAGTCCGCCCTGCTTGCTGAACTCCACGAAGACGGAGGGCTCCGAGAGGACCGTGACACCGCCGATGACGGCGAGCGAGGACTCCCCGCCCCGCAGGGACTGCGCGGCGACGTGCAGCGCGACCAGTGAGGAGGAGCAGGCCGTGTCCACCGTGATGGCGGGGCCTTCGAGTCCGAGGGTGTAGGCGAGCCGGCCCGAGAGCACACTGGCCGCCGTGCCGGTCAGCGCGTGGCCCTGGAGTTCCCCCGCCGTACCGGCCGTCGGCTGTCCCCAGTGGTAGGCGCCGACGAACACGCCGGCCTGGCTGCCGCGCAGCGAGTCGGGGGCGATCCCGGACCGTTCGAGGGCTTCCCACGACACTTCGAGCAGCAGCCGCTGCTGCGGGTCCATGGCGATGGCCTCGCGCGGCGATATACCGAAGAATCCGGCGTCGAATTCGGCTGCCTCGTAGAGGAATCCGCCTTCGTGGGTGGCGCTGCTGCCTTCTCCGTCGCCGGTGAGCCGCTCAAGATTCCAGCCGCGGTCGGCGGGGAAGCCGGAAATGGCGTCACCACCGGAATCGACGAGATCCCACAGGGCCTCCGGGGAGCGCACACCGCCGGGGAGCCGGCAGCTCATTCCCACGATGGCGATGGGCTCGTTGTTCTTGAGTTCGAGTTCGCCGATGCGCTGACGCGCGCGGCGGAGATCCGAGGTGACCCGCCTCAAGTAGTCGACGACTTTGTCCTGCTGGTCTTCTGGCACCGGTCCGTCCTCATCATCGGGTCGCGAACGAAAGCAACAAGTGGTTATGTGGTTTCGAACTCTTCATCGATGATGTCGAGCAGTCTGTCGACCGACACCGTCTCGATGTCCTCGCCGGCGGAGTGCATGGCGAGTGGCGTGGATTGTCGTAGCGTGGAAACGATTTTCTCCAGGCGGTCCGCGATCACCTGGCGTTCGGAACCGTCAGCCGGCACCGATTTCATGACGGCCTCGAACCGGGTGAGTTCGTCGTCCGGCGAACCTGTCGCCGCCGGGGCGGTGAGTTCGGCCGACAGATATTCGGCGACCAGAATCGGTGTCGGGAAGTTGAATACGAGCGTGCTGGGGAGCTGTCGGCCGGTGAGGGTGCCCAGCCGGTCGCGGAGTTCCACCCCGGCGAGTGAGTCGAAACCCATTTCCTTGAAGACTTGTTGGGCGCCGATGGCGTCCGGGCTGCCGTGGCCGAGCACGGCCGCCGCCTCCGTCCGCACCAGGTCCAGCAGATGGCGCACCCGCTTGCTCTCCGGCATGCCTTCCAGCAGCTTCACCGGTGTGGGCGCGGCGCCGCCCGCAGAGCCCGGCTTCGCGGCCGGCGGCCGGGGGGCCCTTCGTCCTTCGGCCCGTGTCGCTGTGCCGGTACGGGTGTGGGCCTCGCGCAGGGCGGTGGCCTGCTCCTCCTGCGACAGCGGGCGTCCTCGCAGGGCCTCGACGGAGAGCACGGGGTTGCCGCGGACGTCGGCGGCAGCCAACGACAGCGCGCCGTCGTCGCGCGGGCTGAGCCGGATGCGCAGCGCCGTGGCGCCGAAGGCGTGCAGGGACACGCCTTCCCAGCAGAGCGGCAGGCTCCCTGCGCCGTCCGTCATGGCCGCGTGCCGTGCCGCTTCGAGCAGGGCGGGGTGCAGACCGTACGACTCGGCGTCCGGCACCCCGGAGGGCAGGGCGGCCTCGGCGTAGATCTCGTCGCCGCTCCGCCACAGCGCCCGCAGCCCGCGGAAGACCGGACCGTAGTCGAACCCGTTGTCGGCCAGCCGCTCGTAGTGGTCTTCCAGGTCCACCGGGACCGCGCCGTGCGGCGGCCAGTCGGCGGCGTCAGGGGCGTGGTCCGGCTCGTGGTCCCGCGCGGTGTCGTCGGCGCCGGGGGTCAGCACACCGGTGGCGTGCTCCGTCCACGGCTCGTCGACCGCGCCTTCCGTCCTGCCGTGGACGGTGACGACGCGCCAGCCGATGCCGTCCGGCGCACTGACGCGTATCTGGATCCGTACCGTGCCGTGTTCCGGCAGGACGAGGGGTTCGGCGAGGACCAGCCGCTCGATCCGGTCGCAGCCGACCTCGTCGGCCGCGCGGACGATCATGTCCAGGAGGGCCGTGCCCGGCAGCAGGATCCGTCCGGCGATCGTGTGGTCGGCCAGCCAGGCGCAGGACCGCGCCGAGAGAATGCCGGTGAACACCAGCCCCTCGCCGTCGGCGAGTTCCAGGGTGGCGCCCAGCAGCGGGTGTCCGGTGCCGCCGGTCCCTGAGGCACCGCCGGGGGTGCCTTGGCCGGGCGGGGCGGGCCAGAAGCGCTCGCGCTGGAAGGCGTACGTCGGCAGCTCGACCCGCCGGGCGCCGGTACCGGCGAAGAAGGCGCGCCAGTCGACGGGGACTCCGGCGGTGTGCAGTCGGCCCACCGCGGTGACCAGGGCGGTTTCCTCAGGGGTGTCCTTGCGCAGGGCGGGGACGACGGTCACCGGCCTTGCGGCGTCGCCGAGGCTGTCCCGCGCCATCGCGGACAGGACGGCGCCGGGCCCCAGTTCCAGCAGGACGTCCACGTTCTCGGCGGGCAGCGCCATGATGCCGTCGGCGAAGCGGACCGCGTGCCGTACGTGCCGGACCCAGTACTCGGGGGTGCTCAGTTCGTCGGTGGCCGGTCGGCCGGTGAGGTTCGAGAGCACGGGCACGGCCGGCTCGTGGAGGGCCAGCTCCGTCACGGCCTGCCGGAAGTCCGCCAGCATCGGGTCCATCAGCGGGGAGTGGAAGGCGTGCGACACCGACAGCCGGTTCGTCTTGCGGCCGAGCCCGGTGAAGTGTGCGGCGATCTCCAGGACCGTGTCCTCGTCGCCGGAGACGACCACCGAGGTGGGACCGTTGACGGCGGCGACCGACACCCGCTCGGAGAGCAGCGGCACGACTTCGTCCTCGGTGGCCTGCACCGCGACCATCGCACCGCCGGCCGGCAGCGCCTGCATCAGCCTGCCGCGCGCGGCGACCAGCGCACACGCGTCCGGCAGCGAGAACACCCCGGCGACGTGCGCCGCCGCGATCTCACCGATCGAGTGGCCGCCCACGACGGCGGGCCGTACCCCCAGCGACTCCACGAGGCGGAACAGCGCCACCTCGACGGCGAACAGCGCGGGCTGGGTCCAGCCGGTCTCGTCCAGCAGGTGCGGGTCGTCGCCCCACATGACGTCGCGCAGGGGGCGGTCGAGGTGGGTGTCGAGTTCGGACGCGACCGCGTCCAGCGCTTCGGCGAACGCCGGGAAGCGCTCGTACAGTTCACGTCCCATCCCGAGCCGCTGGCTGCCCTGGCCGGGGAAGAGCACCGCGGTGACGCCGTCGCCCGCCACGCCACGGGCCGCTTCACTCATGTGCGGCTCCTCGCCGCGAGTACGGCGCGGCGCGGGGGTGGTGAGCAGGACGGCCCGGTGGCGCAGCGCCGACCGGCTCGTGGCCAGCGAGAACCCGACGTCCACCGGGCTGAGTTCGGGCCGGTCGTCCACGAAGGAGGTGAGGCGGGCCAGTTGGGCGTCGAGGGCCGCCTCGGTCTTGGCCGAGACGAGCCAGGGCACGACGGTGGGCGCGGTCCCGGGTTCGCGGGCGGGTGGGGCCGCCTGCGAACCCGGGAGGTCCGGGGCCGGTTCATCGGTCGCCGGGGCCTGTTCGACGATCAGGTGGGCGTTGGTGCCGCTGATGCCGAAGGACGACACACCGGCCCTGCGTGGCCGCCCGTCCTCGGTCCACAGGACGGGCTCGGTCAGCAGTTCCACCGCGCCGTCGGACCAATCCACCTCGGTGGTGCGCTTGTTCACGTGCAGGGTGCGGGGCATCAGCCCGTGCCGGACGGCCATCACCATCTTGATGACGCCCCCGACGCCGGCGGCGGCCTGGGCGTGCCCGATGTTCGACTTGAGGGAGCCGAGCCACAACGGCCGTTCAGGGCTGCGGCCTTGGCCGTACGTGTCCAGCAGCGCCTGTGCCTCGATCGGGTCACCGAGCTTGGTGCCGGTGCCGTGTGCCTCCACCACGTCGACGTCGGCCGTGGACAGGCCCGCGTCGGCGAGGGCGTCGCGGATCACCCGCTCCTGGGCCCGGCCGCTCGGGGACGTCAGTCCGTTCGACGCGCCGTCCTGGTTGGTCGCCGAGCCGCGGACGACGGCGAGGACCGGGTGTCCGTTGGCCCGGGCGTCGGACAGGCGTTCCAGTACGACGATGCCCACGCCCTCGGCCCAGGCGGTGCCGTCCGCGTCGTCGGAGAACACCTTGCACCGGCCGTCGGGGGCGAGGCCGCCCTGCCGCGAGTAGCCGACGAAGCCCACCGGCGTCGACATCACGGTGACACCGCCGGCCAGGGCCATCGAGCACTCCCCCGAACGCAGCGAGCGCGCGGCCCAGTGCAGGGCCACCAGCGAGGAGGACGAAGCGGTGTCCAGCGTGATCGCCGGTCCTTCGAGCCCGAGGGTGTAGGCGAGCCGCCCGGAGGCGACGCTCGGTGAGAGGCCGGTCATGGCATGGCCCGCGAGGTCCTGCGGCGAGCGCTGGGTGACGGTGGCGTAGTCCTGGCCGTTGGTGCCGACGAAGACACCGGTACGGGTCCCGCGCAGCGACAGCGGGTCGATACCGGCCCGTTCCACGGCCTCCCAGGACGTCTCCAGCACCAGCCGCTGCTGCGGGTCGGTCGACACCGCCTCGCGGGGCGACATGCCGAAGAACCCGGCGTCGAACTCGGCGGCCTCGTGCAGGAATCCGCCTTCGTGCGTCACGCTGCGGCCGGGTCCTTCACCGGCGAGCGCGTCCAGGTCCCAGCCGCGGTCCGCCGGGAAGCCGGAGATCGCGTCGCGGTCCGCCAGGACCAGATCCCACAGCTCCTCGGGGGAGCGCACGCCGCCCGGATAGCGGCACGCCATCCCGACGACCACTACCGGGTCTTCGTCGGCTCCGATCGTCATCACGTTGCACACCCCTGCGAAAAGTCGGGCCACGGACATCTCTCCGTGCCGGATCGTATGGGCGGCGACGCTGTACTTTTCCCTAAGGAATTCTCCGACCCCCCTGCCGGTCATTGCGGGGCGGCTCCGGCGGCCCGTACCGGACACGAAAAATCGCGCGACGGGCGAAGACTAGGGATTCTCCGGAGCGTGGTGTGAGACCAAGTTACTGTCCCGCTTCATCGCGCGGCGCGCCCGTCGCTGACGGCGGCGCCGGTCTCCCCCGGACGGCGTGGACCGGGGGCGGTGGCGATGAAGGCGGCCACCCGGCGACCGGCCGTGTGTACGTGTGGCACCGAGCCATCGGACTGCCACTTGTGAAGGGTGTTGTCCATGGACTCGATTCGGCGGCCGATCCTGTTCGTCAGTTATGCCGAAAGCGGTCTCATCAATCCGTTGCTCGTACTCGCCGAGGAATTGTCACGCCGCGGAGTGGAGGACCTG
This sequence comes from Streptomyces sp. NBC_00370, assembly GCF_036084755.1. Classification (NCBI taxonomy): domain Bacteria; kingdom Bacillati; phylum Actinomycetota; class Actinomycetes; order Kitasatosporales; family Streptomycetaceae; genus Streptomyces; species Streptomyces sp. NBC_00370. The sequence continues at coordinate 7,804,164 of NZ_CP107968.1, read as the reverse complement.
TGGTTCGCCGCGGATGAGAAAGGGCGTTCCGACGTCGAGGCGATCGGGGTGAAAACCCCGGTCGAGTTCGCTTCCCTCGGTGATGTCGTGTCGGAGATGTCGGCCGTCACCTGGGACGACGAGACGTACCGTGAAGTGACCCAGCGTTCGCGTTTCAAGGCGCACCGCGCGGTCATCAAGCATTCTTTCGCGCCGCAGTCGCGGGTCGAGAAGTACCGGCGGCTCGAAGCGGTCGTGGACGAGGTCAAGCCGGCGCTCATGGTGATCGAGAGCATGTGCCAGTTCGGTTACGAGCTGGCCATCACCAAGGGCATTCCCTTCGTGCTGGGTGTGCCGTTCGTGCCGAGCAACGTCCTCACGTCGCACGTGCCTTTCGCCAAGTCGTACACGCCGGGCGGCTTCCCCGTGCCGCACTCGGGCCTTCCGCTGAACATGACGTTCCGGCAGCGGGTGGCCAACCAGCTCTTCCGGCTGCGGACGCTGGGGATGTTCCTGACGTCCTCGGTGCGCAAGGTCGTCGAGGAGGACAACCGGATCCGTACGGAGCTGGGGATCGCGCCCGAGGCGCGGCAGATGATGGCCAGGATCGACCACGCCGAGATGGTGCTCTGCTACTCGGTGCCGGAGCTGGACTACCCCTTCGCCGTACCGGACAAGATGCGGCTCGTCGGCACGATGGTGCCGCCGCTGCCGCAGGCTCCGGACGACGGCGGTCTCTCCGACTGGCTGAACGCGCATGACTCCGTCGTCTACATGGGGTTCGGCACGATCACCCGGCTGACGCGTGAGCAGGTGGGCGCGCTGGTCGACGTGGCGCGGCGGCTGTCGGACAAGCACGCGGTCCTGTGGAAACTCCCCGAGGAACAGCGCCACTTGCTGCCGGCCGAGCTGCCGGACAATCTGCGGATCGAGAACTGGGTCCCCTCGCAGCTCGACGTGCTGGCCCATCCGCACGTCAAGGTCTTCTTCACCCACGCGGGCGGCAACGGCTACCACGAGGGGCTGTACTTCGGTAAGCCGCTGGTGGTCCGGCCGCTCTGGGTGGACTGCGACGACCAGGCGGTACGCGGCCAGGACTTCGGCGTCAGTCTGACGCTGGACCGGCCGGAGACCGTCGATCCCGACGATGTGTACGACAAGCTCGCCCGGGTCCTCGGCGACGGCGCCTTCCGTGCGCGCGCCGAGTACTTCGGGCGGCTGCTGCGCGCGGCGGGCGGCCGGGATTCGGCCGCGGAGCTGCTGCTCGGCCTCCCGGCGCTCGCCACCCGTTGACCACCCGCCACTCACCGATCGGGGCATCCCATGTCTTTCACCCATCCGGTTTCCAAACCCTGGCTCGGCGGGCGTGAGCTCGAATATGTGACGGAGGCCGTCAGCGACGGCTGGATCTCGTCGCAGGGGCCTTATGTGCGCAGGTTCGAGGAGGAGTTCGCCCGCTACAACGACTCGGCGTACGGGGTCGCCTGCTCCTCGGGCACGACGGCCCTGACCCTGGCCCTGCGGGCGCTCGGCATCGGTCCCGGCGACGAGGTCATCGTCCCCGAGTTCACGATGATCGCGAGCGCCTGGGCGGTCAGTTACGTGGGCGCCACGCCCGTCTTCGTGGACTGCGGCGACGATCTCAACATCGACGTCTCGCTCATCGAGGAGAAGATCACCCCGAACACCAAGGTGATCATGCCCGTGCACATCTACGGGCGGCGGTGCGACATGGACAAGATCATGGACATCGCCTACGAGTACAACCTGCGGGTCGTGGAGGACTCCGCTGAGGCGCACGGCGTACGGCCGGTCGCCGACATCGCCTGCTTCTCGCTCTTCGCCAACAAGATCATCACGGCCGGCGAGGGCGGTATCTGCCTCACCAACGACGAACGGCTCGCGGAGCAGATGGCCCATCTGCGCGGAATGGCGTTCACCAAGGACCACAGCTTCCTGCACAAGAAGCTCGCCTACAACTTCCGTATGACGAGCATGCAGGCGGCCGTGGCCCTGGCGCAGACCGAGCAGCTGGACTCGATCCTGCAGACCCGCAAGGAGATCGAGCGGCGCTACGACGAGGGGCTGCGGGACATCGACGGCATCACCCTGATGCCGCCGCGCGACGTGCTGTGGATGTACGACCTGCGGGCCGAACGGCGCGAGGAACTCCAGGCGTTCCTCGCCGCCGAGGGCGTGGAGACCCGGCTGTTCTTCAAGCCGATGAGCCGGCAGCCCGGCTACTACGACGCCAACTGGCCCTCGCTGAACGCCAGTCGCTTCAGCGAGGACGGCTTCTACCTGCCGACGCACACCGGTCTCGCCAAGGACGACCAGGAGTTCATCACGGAGAAGGTCCGTGAGTTCTACGGCGCCTCGTGAGCACGGGACGTTCCGATCCGCAGAGGAACCAGATGATGACAACCCCCGACAAGTGCCCGGTGATGACCGCCGCCGACCGGTGCCCCGTCGCCTTCCCGCTGCGGCGGCCCGGCCAGACGTTCCCGCCGCCGCAGTACGCGGACTTCCGCGCGCAGGACGGCCTCGTACGCTCCACACTGCCCTCCGGCGTGCCGGTGTGGCTGGTGACCCGGCACGAGGACGTGCGGACCGTGCTCACCGATCCGCGCATCAGCTCCAACCCCTCGCACCCCGGGTTTCCCCGCGCGGCGAAGACCGGCGGGGTGCCGTCCCAGGACGAGGTGCCGGGCTGGTTCGTGGCGCTGGACCCGCCAGAGCACGGCAGGTTCCGCAAGACACTGATCCCCGAGTTCACGGTGCGCAAGGTCAGGGAGATGCGGCCGGCGATCCAGCAGATCGTCGACGAACGCCTCGACGCCATGCTCGCGGCGGGCGACACCGCCGACCTGATCGCCGACTTCGCGCTGTCCGTGCCGTCGCTGGTGATCTCCAATCTGCTCGGCGTGCCCAAGGCCGACCGCGACTTCTTCGAGACGAAGACCCGCGTGCTGGTCACGCTCACCTCCACGGACGAGCAGCGGCAGGCGGCGTCCGTCGCGCTGCTGCGCTATCTCAACCGGCTGATCACCATCAAGCAGAAGCGGCCCGGCGACGACCTCATCAGCCAACTGCTGGCCGAGGGGACGCTGAACAAGCGGGAGCTGTCCGGCGTTTCGATGCTGCTGCTGATCGCCGGGCACGAGACGACGGCGAACAACATCGGCCTCGGCGTGGTCACCCTGCTGACCAATCCGGAGTGGATCGGTGACGAGCGCGCGGTGGAGGAGCTGCTGCGCTACTACTCGGTCGCCGACCTGGTGGCGTTCCGGGTGGCCGTCGAGGACGTGGAGATCGGCGGTCAGCTCATCAAGGCGGGCGAGGGCATCGTGCCGCTGGTGGCCGCCGCCAACCACGACGGGACCGTCTTCGACCGGCCCGACGAGTTCGACCCCGGCAGGTCGGCCCGCTCGCACGTGGCCTTCGGCTACGGCGTGCACCAGTGCCTGGGCCAGAACCTGGTCCGGGTCGAGATGGACATCGCCTACCGGACGCTCTTCGAGCGGATCCCGTCGCTGGAGTTGGCGGTGCCGGTCGAGGAACTGCCGCTCAAGTACGACGGGGTGCTGTACGGGCTGCACGCGCTGCCCGTCCGCTGGCAGGGCCGTAAGCAACTGACGGAGGTATGAGTGATGGCGCGGATCGATGTGGACACCGACCGCTGTGTCGGGGCGGGGCAGTGCGTACTGTCGGCACCCGACCTCTTCGACCAGGACGACGACGGGATCGTCATGGTCCTGGAGGAGCCGTCGGACGACCCGGAGCTGGACGCGGCGCGGCAGGCGGGCCTGATCTGCCCGTCGCAGGCGATCACCGTACGGGAGGAGTGACCGCTTCTCCCGTACGTCCCGACGGGCGCGGCCCCCACCGTCGGTGGGGGCCGCGCCCGTTGGCTGACTCCGTCATGAACGGCTACCAGGCGACCGGCAGTTCGGTGAGGCCGGCGGAGAGCTGGCCGCCCAGCACCTGAAGCTCCTCGACCGGCAGCGCCAGGCTCAGCCCGGGCAGCCGGGTGAAGAGGAGGGTGTACGCGGTCCGCAGCTCCATCCTGGCCAGCGGGGCACCGATGCAGTGCCACATGCCGTGACCGAACGTCAGATGCGGGTTGGGGGAACGGGTGATGTCGAACAGCTCGGGTTCGTCGAAGACCCGCGTGTCGAAGTTGGAGAGGGTGAAGTCCAGCAGGACCAGGTCACCGGTACGGATGGTGACACCGCCGATCTCCACGTCGTCCGTCGCGTACCTGGGCAGCACCGAGCCGCCGGCCTTGGCGGAGCGCAGGATCTCCTCCACGGCGCCCGCCATCAGCTTCGGGTCGCTCATCGCGGCGTCCCGCTGGTCGGGGTGGAGGGTGAACAGGACGACGCCGAGGTCGACATGGCTGGCGACGGCTTCGAGCCCGGCGAACAGCACCCCGGCGGCAACCGGGCCGATGCGTTCGTCGGACGGCTCGTTGGCGCAGAGCCGGGAGATCACGTCGTCGCCGGGCTCCGCCCTCTTGCGGCCCGCCAGCTCCACCAGGTAGCCGAACAGGTCCTGCTGGCCGCCCTGGACGGTGTCCGGGTCGTCGAGGCCGCCCATCCGGGAGAGATGGCCGACGAGCAGCCCGTGGTCCTCGGTGGGCACGCCGATCAGCTCGCACAGGACGGCGAGGGAGAACGGCAGCGAGAACTGGCTGTGCAGATCGGCCGGCGGTCCCTGGGCGACGAAGTTCGCCAGTATCCCCTCGGCGATCGCCTCGACCTTCGGCATCATGTTGAGCACACGCCTGGCCGAGAAGTTGGGGGTGAGCAGCGCCCGGGTCTCGGTGTGCAGCTTCCTGGCCAGGTCGGCGTCGTCGGTGACGAGCATGTCGAGGAACGGGTTCTGGACGTAGCGCGGGGCGGTGGCCGGTGTGGCGTGCGCCCGCGCCAGCCGCTCGTCGCGCAGCAGTTCCTTCAGCTCGGCGTGGCGGGTCACCAGCCAGCCCTCGTCGCCCGCCGGGGTGCGCACCTTACAGATCGGATTCTCGGCCTGGAGCCCGTGCAGCAGCGGGCTGAGCCGCAGCACGGACTGCTGCTGCCCCTTCAGCGAGGGCAGCACGTGGGATGTGGTCATGGGGGTTCTCCTCCGTACGGTCATGCCTGGGGGGCCGGCAGGCGGCCGAGCCAGTCCTCGATGGTCCGCGCGGTCAGGGCGGAGTGTTCCTTGGCGAGTGAGAGGTGGTTGGCCTCGATCTCCCGGATGTCGTCGGCGGGGACCCCCGCGGTGTCGAACAGGAAGCCGTCCAGCGACTCCATGCACCGGACGAGCAGCGTGGGCGCGGTGGTCGGCACGGACTCGATGTCGACCATCGCCATGAACCAGTGCGCCATCGCCGACAGCCGGGCGCTGTTGAGCGTCACCGACGGCGAGTCGATGTCGGCGAGGTAGTACTGGGTGGTGCGGTCCAGGTCCTTGCCCTCGCCCGGCTGGTAGCGGATCGACGCGGTGTCCAGCAGGATCACCGCCTCGGGCGTGATCCCCCAGGTCTCCTCCAGCACCCCCGCCGCCAGATAGGCGAGCGAGCCGCCCGTCGAGTGCCCGACCAGGACGAAGGGTTCGCCGTCGCTGGCGTGCAGGGCGCTCTCCGCGACGATCCGGGCCGCCGCCTCGCTGGTGGCGGGCAGCGACTCACCCGGGGCGAACCCCATGAGCGGCAACGCTGACACATGCCGCTTGCCGCGGAAGTGCGCCGCGATACGGGCGTACTGGTGGACGCCGCCGGTGGCGCCGGGGGCGCTGACGAAGACCAGCCTGGGGTCGCTCGGGCCGTCGGCGAGGACGACGGGCGACGACAGTTCCTCCAGATCGGCGGGGGTCTCGAAGGTGGGACGCGTGTTGGCGACCGCCTTGAGCATGCGCATGCCCTCGACCATCTTGCCGCCCTTGACGGCGGCGTAGAAGAGGCCTTCCAGCGTCTCGTCCATGCTCACGGCCGACCGTGCGGCGGCAGCGGGGCTGCCGTTCGCCGCCGCCGGGGAGAGCTGCCCCGCGAGTTCGCTGTGCAGCCGGCGGGCCAGCTTGCCGGGTGTCGCGTTGTCGAACACCACCGAGCTGGGGAGCCGCAGGCCGAGCGCCTCGGAGAGCTGGTTGCGCAGTCCGACCGAGACCAGCGAGTCGAAACCCAGCTCCAGGAAGCCGCGTTCGGGGTCGACGCCGCTCGGGTCACGGTGGCCGAGCAGGGCGGCGGAGTAGCCCACGACGAGTTCGGTGAGCAGGCCCTCCTGGCCTGCCGCGTCGAGGTGGCGCAGCCGCTCCAGCAGGGTGACGGGTGAGCGGTCGGCGCCCGCCGCTGAGCGCCGGGTACGGGGGACCAGCTCGCGCCAGAGCGCGGGCAGCGCCTGCTGCTCCTGGAGTCCCGCCACGTTGAGCCGGGTCGGGACCACGGTGGTCCGCCCGCTCGCCGTGGCCGTGTCGAAGAGCGCGAGGCCGTGCTCGACGGCCAGCGGCGGCATACCGCCGCGTGCCATCCGCTCCAGATCGGCGGCGCTGACATGGCTGGTCATGCCGCTGCCCCGGCCCCACGGTCCCCACGCGAGGGACACCGCGGGCAGCCCCAGGCCCGCGCGGTGCTGGGCGAGTGCGTCGAGGAACGCGTTGGCCGCCGCGTAGTTGGCCTGGCCGGGGCTGCCGAGCACACCGGAGACCGAGGAGTAGAGCACGAAGGCCGACAGGTCGAGGTCGCGGGTCGCCTCGTGCAGATACCAGGCGGCGTCCACCTTCGGCCGCAGCACGTGCTCCAGCAGTTCCGGCGTCAGCGAGCCTGCCATGGCGTCGCCCAGCACACCTGCGGTGTGCACCACGGCGGTCAGCGGATGTCCGGCGGGCACACCGGCGAGCAGCGCGGTCAGCGCGTCCTTGTCGCCCAGGTCGCAGGCGACGGCGGCGGCTTCGGCGCCCTGCTCGGCGAGGTCAGCCACCAGTTCGGCGGCGCCGGGCGCGTCGGGGCCGCGCCTGCTGGCCAGCAGCAGGTGCCGTACGCCGTGCTCGGCGACCAGATGGCGCGCGAGGCGCCCGCCGAGACCGCCGGTGCCGCCGGTGATCAGTACGGTGCCCTCGCTGTCCCAGGTCGGGCCCGTGTCCCCGGCCTGCGACGCCTCGGCGTTCCCGGTCTCGTTCCCGGTCTCGGGGAGCCGGGTCAGCCGGCCTCCCCTGACGGTGTGGGACCGCACCACCAGCTGCTGCTCGTCGAGGGCGAGCAGGCCAGGCAGCACCCCGGCCGACAGGAACGTGTCGTCCATGTCGACCAGCAGGAAGCTGCCCGGGTTCTCGGTCTGCGCCGAACGCACCAGGCCCCAGACGGCGGCGGCCGCGAGATCCTGTACGTCCTCGCCGTCGACGGCGATCGCGCCCCGGGTGACGAAGACCAGCCGTGAGCCCGCCAGCCGGGGTTCGTTCAGCCATTCCTGGATCAGTTCGAGCACCCACGAGGTCAGGGCGCGCACCGACTGCGGCCGGTCCTGGTCCGCGTCGCCGACGACGGGCACCAGGAAGACGTCGGGGGCGACACCGCTGTCGCCGACCGCGCCGGTCAGCGAATCCGCGTACCCGGCGACGGTCTCGTCCGCGCGGTGCATCGCGTAGCCCAGGTCGAGTTCGTCGGCGCCGACGACCGCCCACCGGGTGCCGGTGACGGACGCGGAATCCACCGCTACGGGCACCCAGTCGAGGGCGAACAGCGAACCGCGCTCGGCGCCGCCGGCGGCGGGCGCGGGCCGTGCCTGCCCGGAGGGCGGGCCGAGGACCAGCGAGTCCACCGAGAGCACCGGGGCGCCCGCCGCGTCGACCGCGCTCAGCGCCACCGCGCCGGGGCCGGCCGCGCCGATCCGTACGCGCAGGGCGGAGGCACCGCCGGCGTGCAGGGTCAGCCCGCTCCACGACACGGGGACGGTGTCGACGCCGCCCGCGTCGTCCAGCGCGGCCGCCGCCCGCAGCGCGGCGTCCAGCAGCGCCGGGTGGATACCGAAGGCGGCGGCGTCCTCGGCCACTTGGGGAAGGGCGACCTCGGCGAACACCTCGCCGTCGCGCCGCCAGATGGCGGACAGGCCCTGGAACACCGGACCGTGGGTCAGTCCCGCGTCGGCGAGCCGCGCGCCGAGCGCTTCCGGGTCGACGGGCGCAGCGTCCTGCGGCGGCCAGTCGGCGGTGTCGAAGCCGCCGCTGTCCGGGCCGAGTTCATCCTCCGGGCCGCCGGTGGTCAGCACCCCGCGGGCATGCTCCGTCCACGGCTGGTCCTGGGGGTCCTGTCCTTCGGGCCGCGAGTGGATCGTCAGTTCTCGGCGCCCCGAATCGTCGGCGGGGCCGACCCGTACCTGGAGCGAGACCGCGTCCCGCTCGGCCAGCACGAGCGGGGCGAGCAGGTGCAGTTCCGCCACCCGGTCGTGGCCGGACTGGTCACCGGCCCGTACGGCGAGTTCGGCGAAGGCCGTGCCCGGCAGGACGATCCGGCCCGCGATCCGGTGGTCGGCCAGCCAGGGATGCGACTGCGCGGAGAGCCGTCCGGTCAGTACGGTCTCGTCGGCGCCGGCCATCGTGACGGCGGCGCCCAGCAGCGGGTGTCCCGCGGCGATCAGCCCGAGCCCCGACGCGTCACCCGCAGGCATGCGGACCGTGGGCCAGAACCGCTCGCGCTGGAAGGCGTACGTCGGGACGTCCACCCTGCGCGCACCCGTGCCGGCGAACACCCCGTCCCAGTCGACGCTCACGCCGTGGGTGTACAGGGCGGCGAGCGCGGTGACGGCAGCGGTCTCCTCCGGGCGGTTCTTGGCCAGGACCGGCACAGCGACGACGGCCGGGTCCTCGACGCACTCCCCCACCAGCGCGGCGAGCACCCCGTCGGGGCCCAGTTCGAGGAAGGTCCGCACGCCGCGCCCGGCGAGGGTCCGTACGCCGTCCCCGAACCGGACGGCCTGCCGGACGTGCCGGACCCAGTAGTCCGCCGAGCCCAGCTCGTCCGCCGACGCCAGGTCGCCGGTCAGGTTCGACACGACGGGCAGGGCGGGCCGCTGGAACGTCAGCGTCTCCACGACGGCGCGGAACTCGTCGAGCATCGGCTCCATCAGCGGCGAGTGGAACGCGTGGCTGACGGACAGCCGGGTGGTCTTGCGCCCCTCGGCCGCCAGCCGCTCCGCGATCTCCGCGACCGCGTGCTCCTGGCCGGAGATCACCACCGCCTCGGGGCCGTTGACGGCGGCGACCGACACCCGGTCGTCCAGCAGCGCGGTCACCTCGTCCTCGGTGGCGCGTACGGCGACCATCGCCCCGCCGGCGGGCAGGGCCCGCATCAGCCGGGCCCTGGCGGCGACCAGACGGCAGGCGTCGGCCAGCGAGAACACCCCGGCCACATGGGCGGCCGTGATCTCACCGATCGAGTGCCCGGCGAGGAAGTCCGCCTTGACGCCCCAGGAGGTGACCAGCCGGTACAGCGCCACCTCGATCGCGAACAGCGCGGGCTGGGTGTGCCCGGTGTCGTCGAGCAGATCCTCGTCGCTCCCCCAGATCACGTCCCGCAGCGGGCGGTTCAGCTCGCCGGCGAACTGGCTGAGTACGGCGTCCAGCGCTTCGGCGAAGACCGGGAACCTGCCGTACAGCTCACGGCCCATCCCGATCCGCTGGGATCCCTGGCCCGAGAACAGCACGGCCAGCGGGGCCTTGGCCGCCACACCGCGTGCCACCTCGACGAGGTCTCCGCCGGACGCCAGCAGCACCGCACGGTGGTCGAAGGCGGACCGGGTGGTGGCGAGGGAGTAGCCGATGTCGAGCGGGTCACGGCCGGTGTCCTTGACGGACCGGATCCGCGCCAGCTGTGCGTCGAGCGCCGCCTGCGACCTGGCCGACACCGGCCACGGTACGTCCAGGGGCGGCGCGGCCGGTGCCACGACGGGCTCGGTCTCCGCCTCGGTCTCCACCGGGGGTGCCTGCTCGATGAGGACGTGCGCGTTGGTGCCGCTGATCCCGAAGGACGAGACCCCGCCGCGCCGTACCCGCTCGCCCTCGGGCCACTCCACCGGCTTGGTCAGCAGCCGGACGCCGCCGGACGACCAGTCCACGTGCGACGACGGCGCGTCGACGTGCAGGGTCTGCGGCAGGACGCCGTTGCGCAGCGCCAGCACCATCTTCATCACGCCCGCGACACCCGCGGCCGCCTGGGTGTGACCGATGTTCGACTTGACGGTGCCCAGCCAGAGCGGGCGCCGCGGATCGCGGTCCTGCCCGTAGGTGGCCAGCAGCGCGCCTGCTTCGATCGGGTCGCCCAGGGTGGTGCCCGTGCCGTGTGCCTCGACGGCGTCCACGTCGGCGGGGGAAAGCCCGGCGCCGGCCAGGGCCTGGCGGATCACCCGCTGCTGGGACGGGCCGTTGGGGGCGCTGAGCCCGTTCGACGCGCCGTCCTGGTTGACCGCGCTGCCGCGCAGCACGGCGAGGATCCGGTGTCCGTTGCGCTGGGCGTCCGACAGCTTCTCGACCATCAGCATGCCGATGCCCTCGGACCAGCCGGTGCCGTTCGCCGTGTCGGAGAACGCCTTGCAGCGGCCGTCGGGGGCGAGGCCGCCCTGGATGCTGAACCCGGCGAAGCTCGCCGGGGTCGTCATCACGGTCACCCCGCCGGCCAGCGCCAGCGAGCATTCGCCGTTCCGTACGGCCTGCGCCGCGAGGTGCAGTGTCACCAGCGACGAGGAGCAGGCGGTGTCGAGGGTGACGGCGGGCCCTTCGAGGCCGAGCGCGAAGGACAGCCGGCCGGACATGACGCTGGCCGCGAGGCCGTTGCCCGCGTAGCCGCCCATGTCGTCCTGCGAGGCGAGGACCAGGTGGGTGTAGTCCTGCGAGTTGGTGCCGACGAAGACCCCGGTCCTGCTGCCGCGCAGCGCGGCGGGGTCGATCCCGGTGCGCTCGATCGCCTCCCAGGCCACTTCGAGGAGCAGCCGCTGCTGGGGGTCCATCGCCAGGGCCTCGCGCGGCGAGATCCCGAAGAAGTCGGGGTCGAACTCCGGTGCCTCGTACAGGAAGCCGCCCTCCTGGGTGGCGCTGCTGCCCGCCTCGTCGCCGGCGAGCGCGTCCAGGTCCCAGCCGCGGTCGGCGGGGAAGCCGGCGATGGCGTCCCGGCCGGAGGCGAGCAGTTCCCAGAGGTCCTCCGGGGACTGGATCCCACCGGGGAACCTGCAGGCCATTCCGACGATCGCCACCGGCTCGTGGCGGCCCGACTCGGCCTCCTGGAGGCGTTGCCGGGTCTGGTGCAGGTCCGTCGTGACCCACTTCAGGTAGTCGACGAGCTTCTTTTCGTCCGGCATCGTCCGTGCACCTTCCTCAGATTTTTTCGAGCGCGTAGGGAGTCGGGCCGTCGGTCAGGAGTCCGCCGACCGGCCCAGCTCGTTGTCGATGAAGGCGAGGACCTCATCGGCGCTCGCCGCCTCGATCCGTTCCGTGGTCGCGTTTTCGTCGGTCTCGGGGTCGGCGCCTTCCCACCGCGCGAGGAGCTGCCGCAGCCGCCCCGTGACCCCGGTGCGGGTGACGTCGTCGAGTACGCCCCCGGCGAGCGCCGCCTCCAGCCGGTCGAGTTCGGCCAGCGGGGACGGGCTCGTGTCCTGTGCGGTGCTGCCGCCGAGCAGTGTGGCGCCGAGATGCCGGGCGACGGCGACCGGCGTGGGATGGTCGAACACGAGGGTGGCGGCCAGCCGCACACCCGCTGCCGCGTTGAGCCGCGTGCGCAGTTCGACCGCCATCAGGGAGTCGAAACCGAGCCGGCTGAAGTCCCGGTCGGCCGGGATCGTGTCCGGGCTGGTGTGCCCCAGTACGGCGGCGGTCTCGGCCCGTACCAGGTCGACCAGAAGCGTCTCGCGCTCCTCGTCCCCCAGCCCGGTGAGGCGCCGGGCGAGAGCGCCGGCCGCGCCGCCGTGTGCGGTGGCGGCCGTACGGCGCCGGGTCCGCAGCAGCCCCCGCAGGACCGCCGGGACGTCGGCCGGGTCGCGCGGCGTGCCGGCGGCGATCCGTACCGGCACGGCCAGCGCCTCGTCGCGTTCCGTCGCGGCGTCGAACTGGGCGAGGCCCTGCTCGACCGACAGCGGCAGCATCCCGGAGCGGGCCATCCGCCCCAGGTCGGTGTCGCTGAGTCCGCTGGTCATACCGCCGTCGGACGACCACGGGCCCCAGGCCAGCGACAGGGCCGGCAGGCCGAGGCCCGCGCGGTGCTGGGCCAGCGCGTCCAGGAACGCGTTGGCCGCCGCGTAGTTGCCCTGTCCCGGACCTCCGGTGAGACCGGAGACCGAGGAGTAGAGGACGAAACCCGCCAGGTCCAGGCCCCGGGTCGCCTCGTGCAGCTGCCAGGCGGCGTCCGCCTTCGGACGCAGGGCCTGGTCGAGCAGTTCGGGGGTGAGGGAGCCGATCGTGGCATCGGCCAGCACCCCGGCGCAGTGCACGACGGCGGTCAGCGGATGCTCGGCCGGTACGGCCGCCAGCAGCCCGTCCAGCGCCGTACGGTCGGCGACGTCGCAGGCGGCGACGGTCACCTCGGCGCCCAGGGCGGTCAGTTCGGCCCGCAGCTCCGCCGCGCCCGGCGCTTCGGGGCCCCGCCTGCCGACCAGCAGCAGGTGCTTGACGCCGTGTCCGGTGACCAGGTGCCGCGCCAGTTCACCGCCCAGCCCTCCGGTACCGCCGGTGATCAGGACCGTACCGTCACGGTCCCAGGCGCGGACCGCGTGGCGCGCCTGCGTGGCGCGTTCCGGCAGCAGCGCCAGCCTGGCCACCTGTAGCTCGCCGCCGCGCAGCGCCGCCTGTGTCTCCCCGGCTGCCAGCAGTCCTGGCAGGGCGGGGAGGGCGTCGGGCAGGGCGGCCGTGTCGTCCAGGTCGAGCAGCAGGAAGCTGCCGGGGTTCTCCGACTGCGCGGAGCGCACCAGGCCCCACACCGGGGCGGCGGCCAGATCCGGTACGTCCTTGTCACCGGCGGGCACCGCGCCCCGCGTCACGAAGACCAGCCGTGATCCGGCGGTCCGCCGGTCGGCGGTCCACTGCCGCAGCAGGTCCAGCACGGCGGTCGTCACGGTCCGCACGGCTGCCGGCAACGGGCCGGGCGTACCGGTCAGGTCATGGCCGACAGGGGCCAGCACGACATCGGGCAACGGGCCTTCGGTGTCGAGGAGTTCGGTCAGAGAGTCGACGCGTACGGCGGACGGGCCGGGCAGGTCCGGCGCACCGGTCGCCCATGCCGTGTCCGTCGTGACGACCGCGTACCGGGTGTCCGCGGAGGAGCCCGCGGTCACCGGGGCAGGCACCCACTCGACGCCGAGCAGCGAGGCGCCCGCGCCTGCTGCCGTGGCGGTCGCCGCTTCGGTGAGCGGGCGCAGGGTCAGGGAGCGTACGGAGAGGACCGGCGCGCCCTCCTCGTCGGTGGCCGCCAGCGAGACGGTGTCCGCACCGGTCCGGGAGAGCCGCACACGCAGGGTGGTGGCGGAGGCGGCGTGCAGGGTCAGCCCGTGCCATTCGGCGGGCTCCGGGAGGCGGTCGGTGGCCGCGCCGTCGGTGTCCAGCAGCCCGGCCGCGCCGACCGCGGCGGTCAGCAGCGCCGGATGGATCGCGAACGCCCCGTGGGCGCCGGCCTCTTCGGTGAGTTCCACCTCGGCGAACACCTCGCCGTCCCGCCGCCAGGCGGCCCGGAGACCCAACTGCTCGGCGATACCGGCCCATTCCAGGTTCGAACCCTCCGGTTCGGGATCCAGGCGCACGGCTTCGGCGTCGGCCGGGGGCCACACGGCGGTGTCGAACCGGGCTTCCGGCGTACGGTCGCCGGCGGCCAGTACGCCGCTGGCGTGCAGGGTCCACGGCAGCTCCGCTCCGGCCTCGGGACGCGCGTGCACGTGCAGCGCGCGGCGGCCCGCTTCGTCGGCCGCGCCCACCCGTACCTGCACGCGCACCGCGCCCTGTTCGGGCACGACGAGACCTGCGGCGAGGGTGAGGTGCTCGACCTGGTCGCAGCCGACCTCGTCACCGGCGCGTACGGCCAGCTCGGCGAAGACAGCCGCCGGGAGCACGGTCCTGCCGAGCATCTGATGGGCCGTCAGCCAGGGCTGGGACTGGACGGAGAGCCGTCCGGTGAACAACACGCCCTCGCCTTCGGCCAGTTCGACCGCCGCGCCGAGCAGCGGATGGCCGGCGGCCACCATGCCGAGCCCCGACGCGTCCCCTGCGGCGGCCACCACCGAAGGCCAGAAGCGCGCGTGCCGGAACGCGTAGGTCGGCAGCTCCACCCGGCGCGCACCCGTGCCGGTGAAGATCCCCGTCCAGTCGGCGGCGACCCCGTTCGTGTGGAGCCGGGCCAGCGCGGTGACGGCGGTCAGCTCCTCGGAGCGGTCCTTGCGGAGCAGCGGTACGGTCACGGCGTCGTCCGGCAGCGATTCCCTGGCCAGGGCGGTGAGCACCCCGTCCGGGCCCAGCTCCAGGAACGTACCGACACCCTGGTCGGCCAACGTCCGTACACCGTCGGCGAACCGGACGGTCTCGCGTACGTGCCGCACCCAGTAGTCGGCGGAGCACACGTCGTCGGCGGTCGCGAGTCGTCCGGTCAGGTTCGACACCAGCGGGATCCGGGGCGCCTCGAAGGCCAGCCCGCGCGCGACGGCGCGGAACTCGTCCAGCATCGGGTCCATCAGCGGCGAGTGGAACGCGTGCGACACGGACAGCCTGCTGGTCTTGCGGCCGAGGGCGGTGAAGTGCGCGGCGATCTCCAGGACCGCGTCCTCGTCGCCCGACAGCACCACCGAAGCGGGGCCGTTGACGGCGGCGACGGAGACCCGGTCGGTCAGCAGCGGAAGAACGTCGTCCTCCGTCGCCTGTACGGCGACCATCGCACCGCCGGACGGCAGCGCCTCCATCAGCCTGGCGCGGGCGACGACCAGGGTGCAGGCGTCCTCCAGCGAGAACACCCCCGCCACATGCGCTGCGGCGATCTCTCCGATCGAGTGCCCGGCGACGAAGCCGGGCGTCACGCCCCACGACCGCACCAGCCGGAACAGCGCCACCTCGACAGCGAACAGGGCGGGCTGGGTGAACGCGGTCCGGTTCAGCGGCTCCGCGTCGTCACCCCAGATGACGTCGCGGAGCGGCCGGTCCAACTCCCCGTCCAGCCGGGCGAGTACGGCGTCCAGCGCGTCCGCGAAGGCGGGGAAGCGCCCGTACAGCTCGCGTCCCATGCCGAGCCGTTGCGACCCCTGGCCGGAGAACAGCACAGCGGCCGGCCGCTCGGCGGCCACTCCCCTGGCGACCTCGGCGACCGAGTCGCCGGACCGCAGCAGCACGGCGCGGTGCTCGAACACCGAGCGGCTGGTGGCGAGCGAGAACCCGATGTCGGCCGGCGACAGCTCGGGGCGCTCGGCCACGAAGGACCGCAGCCGCTCCACCTGCCCCTCCAGCGCGGCTTCGTCGGCACCGGACACCAGCCACGGCACGGCGGCCGGCGTCACGGCGGCCGGCGGGCGCGCGGAGGCCGCCTCCCGCGCGGGGGGACCTTGTTCCAGGATCACATGCGCGTTGGTGCCGCTGATCCCGAAGGACGACACGCCGGCCCGCCGGGGCCGGTCGGTGTCCGGCCACTCCACCTGCTCGGTGAGCAGTTCCACCGCTCCCGCCGACCAGTCGATCCGGGTCGACGGCTCACTCACGTTGAGCGTCTGCGGCAGCGCGCCGTTGCGCAGCGCCAGGATCATTTTGAGCACGCCCGCGACACCGGCAGCGGCCTGGGTGTGGCCGAGGTTCGACTTGACCGAGCCGAGCAGCAGCGGCCGCTCCGGGTCGCGGTCACGCCCGTACGTGGCGAGCAGCGCCTGCGCCTCGATCGGGTCGCCCAGCGTCGTACCCGTGCCGTGCGCCTCCACGGCGTCGACATCCGCCGGGGTGAGCCCGCCGCTGGCGAGGGCCTGGCGGATCACCCGCTGCTGCGACGGACCGTTGGGGGCGGTCAGGCCGTTCGAAGCGCCGTCCTGGTTGATCGCGGAGCCGCGCAGCACGGCCAGGATCTCGTGGCCGCCGCGCCGGGCGTCCGACAGCCGCTCGACGACGACCACCCCGACGCCTTCCGACCAGCCGGTGCCGTCGGCGGAGTCGGAGAACGCCTTGCAGCGGCCGTCGGGGGCGAGGCCGCCCTGCCGGGTGAACCCGGCGAAGCTGGTCGCGGTCGACATGACGGTGACCCCGCCGACCAGCGCCATGGAGCACTCGCCCGAGCGCAGCGCCTGGGCGGCCCAGTGCAGGGCCACCAGGGACGAGGAGCAGGCCGTGTCGACGGTGACCGCGGGGCCCTCGAAGCCGAAGGCGTACGAGAGCCTGCCGGAGATGACGCTCGCGGCGAGTCCGGTGCCGGCGTGGGCCTCCACGTCCTCGCCGGCCCGGAGGATCAGGTTGGCGTAGTCCTGGCCGTTGGTGCCGATGAACACACCGGTCCTGCTGCCGCGCAGCGTCGCGGGGTCGGTGCCGGTGCGCTCGACGGCCTCCCAGGACGTCTCCAGCAGCAGGCGCTGCTGCGGGTCCATGGCAAGGGCCTCACGCGGCGAGATCCCGAAGAAGCCGGGGTCGAAGTCGGCGGCGTCGTAGAGGAATCCGCCGTCCCGTGTCGCGCTGCGGCCCTGCCCGTCACCGGCCAGGACGTCGAGGTTCCAGCCGCGGTCCGTGGGGAACGCGGAGATGCCGTCCCTGCCGTCGGTCAGCAGCTGCCACAGGTCCTCGGGCGAACGCACCCCGCCGGGGAAGCGGCAGGCCATGCCGACGATCACGATCGGGTCGTCGGTGTCGACGCTCCCGGAGCTGACGCCCCGGGTGCCGGCAGCGAGGTCGGAACCGGTGCCGAAGTCGGGCTGCTCGCCGAGCAGTTCGGCGACCAGATGACCGGCGAGCGCCTGCGCCGTGGGGTAGTCGAACACCAGGCTGGCGGGGAGCGTGAGACCGGTGAGCCGGGCGAGCCGGTTGCTCAGTTCGACTGCGGTCAGCGAGTCGAAACCGAGGTCGCGGAAGGCCTTGTCACCCTTGATGGCTTCGGCGCCCGCGTGCCCGAGCACCGCGGCGGCCTCGGTGCGTACGGCGGCCAGCAGTACGGCCGTGCGCTCGCTCTCCGACGCGCCGAGCAGCCGCTCCCGCAGCCCGGTCGCCGCCGACTCGCTCGCCTGCCGTGCCGCGCGCGCCGTCTCCAGCGCACGCCTGGCCTCGGGCAGCTCGCTCAGCAGCGGCCCCGGCCGCAGGCTCAGCAGGGCTTCGAGCAGCTGCGGCCGGCGCAGATCGGCGACGACCACGGTCGGCTCCGGCTCCCGCACCAGGCGGAGCAGTGCGGAGACCGCCAGCTCGGGGTCGAGCAGACCGGACGGCTGCGCGGTGCCTGACGCCGTGCCGGCCGCCGTGCCTGACGCCGTGTCGGCCGCGGTGCCGGACTCAGTGTCGGGCGCCGTGGACGGTGTGTCTGCGGCCATACCGCCGCCGCCCCACGCGCCCCAGGCGACGGAGGTCGCGGGGAGGCCCAGCGAGCGCCGTCGTTCGGCCAGCGCGTCGAGGACGGCGTTGGCCGCGGCGTAGTTGGCCTGGCCCGGGTTGCCGACCGAGCCTGCGACCGACGAGAACAGCGCGAACACCGAGAGGTCCAGCTCGCGGGTCAGCTCGTCGAGCAGCAGGGCCGAGGCGACCTTCGACCGGAACACCGTCCCGAACCGCTCGGGTGTCAGACCGGTCAGCGCACCGTCGTCCAGCACGCCGGCCGTGTGCACCACAGCGGTCAACGGGCAGTCGGCCGGGATCTCTTCGAGCACTTGGCGCAGCTGCTCACGGTCGGCCGCGTCGCAGGCGGCGAGGGTGACGTCCACGCCGAGGTCCGTCAGCTCCGCCTGCAACTCCCGCGCGCCCGGGGCGTCCGGGCCACGGCGGCTGAGCAGGACGAGACGGCGGGCGCCCTCGCTCGCGAGCCGACGGGCCACCCGCGCGCCGAGCGCGCCGGTACCGCCGGTGATGAGCACGGTGCCCGACGGCTCCCAGCGCTCCTCGCGTTCCCCCACGGTCTCCGCCGTGGGGGCGGGCACCACCCGCCGGCCGAACGCTCCTGAGGCGCGGACGGCGACCTGGTCCTCGTCGCCCCGGCCCGCCAGCACGGCCACGAACCGCCGTACGGCCCGGTCGTCCAGCTCCGCCGGGAGATCGGCCAGACCGCCCCAGAGCTGCGGGTGTTCGAGCGCGGCGACCCGGCCGAGGCCCCATACGGCGGCCTGCGCCGGGCTGACCGGCGCATCGGACCGGCCGACCGACACCGCGCCCCTGGTGACCGCCCACAGCGGGGCCGCGAGGTCGGCGTCGGCGAGTGCCTGGACAAGAGCGGCGGTGGAGAGCAGGCCGCCGGGCACCCCGGTACGATCTGACTTTTCGTCAAGTGCCAGCAGTGACACGACCCCGGCGATGTCACCGCCGCTCGACGCCACCGCGTCGGACAGCCGTTCCGCGCAGTCGCTGGCGGTGTCACCGGCGTCCACGCGCACCGCGGTCTGTCCGAGACCCGCGATCAGTGGGGTCACCCATGCGTCGTCGCATGCGGTCGGGACCATTACCACCCAGGTCCCCGGCAGGGTGGCCACGGAGCTGTCCAGGGTCAGGGGCTGCCAACTCGCGCGGTAGCGCCAGGTGTCGACGGTCGAGCGGGCCTTGCGCCGGCTGCGCCACGACGACAGTGCGGGCAGTACGGCCCCGAGGGAGTCACCGTCCACGTCCAGGCCCGCCGACAGGGACGCCAGGTCCGCGCTCTCCACCGCCGCCCAGAACTCCGCGTCGGCCGGGTCGGCACTGTCCGCGGACACGGCGGGGGCCACCTCGGGCCAGAACCGCTCGCGCTGGAAGGCGTAGGTGGGCAGATCGACCCGCCGGGCGCCGGTACCGGCGAAGATCCCGGTCCAGTCGACGGGGGTGCCGGTCACGTACAGCCGTCCCAGCGCGCTGATCAGCGCCGTCTCCTCGTAGCGGTCCTTGCGCAGTGCGGGGACCACTTCGGCGTCGCCGGGCAGGGACTCGCGCGCCATCGCCGACAGCACCCCGTCGGGGCCCAGCTCCAGGAACGAACCGACGCCCTGCTCGGCCAACGTCCTCATTGCGTCGGCGAATCGGACGGACTCACGAACGTGCCGTACCCAGTAGTCGGGCGTGCACAGCTCCTCGGCGCTCGCGAGATCACCGGTCAGGTTCGACACGACGGGGATCCGCGGCGCCTCGAAGGCCAGGGTCTGCGCCACCGCGCGGAACTCGTCCAGCATCGGGTCCATCAGCGGCGAGTGGAACGCGTGCGAGACCCGCAGCCGGTTGGTCTTACGGCCCTGCTCCACGAGCTGTGCGGCGACCGCGGACACCGCGTCGTCATCACCTGAAATGACTGCTGAGGAGGGTCCGTTGACCGCCGCGATCGACACACCGTCGACCAGCAGCGGCAGCACCTCGTCCTCCGTCGCCTGGACCGCGACCATCGCACCACCGGCAGGCAGCGCCTGCATCAGCTTCGCGCGCGCCGCGACCAGACGTGAGGCGTCCGCCAGCGAGAGCACCCCGGCGACATGAGCCGCCGCGATCTCACCGATCGAGTGGCCCGCCACGAAGTCCGGGGTGACACCCCACGACTCGACCAGCCGGAACAACGCCACCTCGACCGCGAACAACCCCGGCTGCGTATAGCCGGTCTTGTTCAACAGCTCCGCATCGTCACCCCAGATGACATCCCTCAGCGAACGTCCCAACTCACCGTCCAGCTCGGCAAGTACGGCATCCAGCGCGTCCGCGAAGACGGGGAACCTGGCGTACAGTTCGCGCCCCATCCCCAGCCGCTGGCTGCCCTGACCCGAGAACAGCACCGCCGATGTCCGACCGGTGGCCGTCCCTCGGGCGACGTCCACGACACCGTCTCCGGTGGCCAGCAGCACGGCGCGGTGTTCGAACGCCGACCGGCTGGTCGCCAGCGAGAAACCGACATCCACCGGGGAGTGCCCGGTGTGGTGCTTCGCGAAGGCGCGGATCCGGCCGATCTGACCGTCCAGGGCCGCTTCGTTCTTGGCCGACACCAGCCAGGGCACCGCACGGGGCGCCACGTCCGGCGTGACCGGCGACCGGTCAGCGCCGTTCTGCGCCGGGTCAGGCTGCTCCAGGACCACATGCGCGTTGGTGCCGCTGATGCCGAAGGACGACACACCGGCCCTGCGCGCGTGTCCGGTCTCCGGCCACGCGGTGTTCTCCGCCAGCAGTTCCACGGCGCCGGCCGTCCAGTCGACGTGCGACGAAGGCTCGGTGAGGTGCAGGGTGCGCGGCAGTGTGCCGTGCCGCAGCGCCATCACCATCTTGACCAGCCCGGCGGCGCCCGCCGCCGCCTGCGTGTGACCGATGTTGGACTTGACCGAGCCGAGCAGCAGCGGCCGGTCGGCCGCGCGGTCCTGGCCGTACGTGGCGAGCAGCGCCTGCGCCTCGATCGGGTCGCCGAGCGGCGTACCCGTACCGTGCGCCTCCACCGCGTCCACCTCGGCCGGGTCCAGGCCCGCGTTGGCCAGGGCCTGCCGGATGACGCGCTGCTGGGCCGGGCCGTTCGGCGCTGTCAGGCCGTTCGAAGCGCCGTCCTGGTTGACCGCGCTGCCCCGGACGACCGCCAGCACCTGGTGTCCGTTGCGGCGCGCGTCCGACAGCCGCTCCACGACGAGTACGGCAGCGCCCTCGGACCAGCCGGTGCCGTCCGCCGAGTCGGAGAACGCCTTGCACCGGCCGTCGCCGGCCAGTCCGCCCATCCGGGAGAAGCCGGCGAAGTTGGCCGACGTGGTCATCACGGTCACACCGCCGGCGAGGGCGAGCGAGCACTCACCGCTGCGCAGTGCCTGGGCGGCGAGGTGGAGGGACACCAGGGACGAGGAGCAGGCGGTGTCGACCGACATCGCCGGGCCTTCGAGCCCGAGCGCGTACGCCAGCCGTCCGGAGACGACGCTGACGGCGAGGCCCGTGGTCGCGTGGCCCGCCATGTCGTCCTTGGAGCGCATGACGAGCCCGACGTAGTCCTGGCCGCTCACCCCGACGAAGACACCGGTCCGGCTGCCGCGCAGGGTCGCCGGGTCGATGCCGGCCCGCTCGGCGGCCTCCCAGGAGACTTCGAGCAGCACGCGCTGCTGCGGGTCCATGGCAAGGGCCTCGCGCGGCGAGATCCCGAAGAACTCGGCGTCGAAGTCGGCCACGTCCCGCAGGAATCCGCCCTGTCCCTCGGTGGCGCCGATGGTGGAATCGGCCTGCCAGCCACGGTCGGTGGGGAATCCGGTGATGGCGTCCTCGCCGGAGAGCACGAGGTCCCAGAGCCCTTCGGGGGATTCGACCCCGCCGGGGAAGCGGCAGCTCATCCCGACGATCGCGATGGGCTCGTCGGTGTCGTCGGCGGCGCGTGCCGACTCGCGTGCGGTGACGGCCGCGATGTCGGCGGCGCCGACCAGTTCGTCCAGCAGGTAGCCGGCAAGGCGGGTGGGCGTGGGGTAGTCGAAGATCAGGGTGGCGGGCAGCGTCAGGCCCGTGGCGGCGGAGAGCCGGTTGCGCAGTTCGACGGCGGTCAGCGAGTCGAAGCCCAGCTGGCGGAACTCCCGTTCGGCGACGATGGCTTCGGGTGAGGAGTGCGCGAGCACCACGGCCGCTTCGGTGCGGACCAGATCGACCAGCAGCCGGGGGCGCTCGTGCTCACTGAGCGCGGCCAGCCGCTCGACGAGACCTGCCCGGGACACGCCGGCCGCGCCGGACTTGGCCGCGCGGCGGCCGGTGCGTACGAGCCCGCGCAGGAGGGCGGGGACGCCGGCTGCCGCGGGGATCGCGCCGCCGCCGATGCCGAGCGGGACAACCAGTGCCTCGTCGCTGCCTGTCGCGGCGTCGAAGAGGGCGAGGCCCTGCTCCACGGACAGCAGGGGCATTCCGGAGCCGCTGACCCTGCGGACGTCCTTGTCCTCCAGGGTGCTGGTCATGCCGACGCCCTGCTCCCAGGCGCCCCAGGCGAGGGAGAGTCCTGGCAGTCCCTGCGCGCGCCGGTGGGCGGCGAGCGCGTCGAGGAACGTGTTGCCCGCCGCGTAGTTGGCCTGTCCCGGGCCGCCCAGGACGCCTGCCGTGGACGAATACAGCACGAAGGCGGCGAGATCGAGGTCGCGGGTCAGTTCGTGCAGGTGCCAGGCCGCGTCGACCTTCGGCCGCAGGACCGTGTCCAGCCGCTCAGGCGTCAGCGAACCGACCACGCCGTCGTCCAGCACACCCGCCGTGTGCACCACGGCCGTCAGCGGATGGCCGGAAGGCACCGAAGCCAACAGCGCGGCCAGCGCCTCCCGGTCCGCCACATCACATGCCTCGACAGCGACCTCTGCACCCAGCGTCCGCAGCTCGGCGGCCAACTCGGCCGCGCCCGGCGCCTCGATACCGCGCCGGCTCGTCAAGAGCAGCTGCCTCACGCCGCGTTCAGCGACGAGATGCCGGGCCAGTACCCCACCGAGACCGCCGGTCCCGCCGGTGATCAGGACGGTTCCTTCGGCGTCCCATACGGGCGGCATGCTCAGCACGATCTTGCCCACGTGCTTGGCCATGCTCATGAACCGGAACGCGTCCCGCGCCCGGCGTACGTCCCAGGTGCGGACCGGCAGCGGCTCCAGCACTCCCTGCTCGAACAGCTCCATGAGAGCGGTCAGCATCCGCTGGATACCGGCCGGGTCCACCCAACCGAGGTCGAACGAACGGTAGTTCACTCCGTCGGGCAGCTCCGCCTCGTCGCGGATGTCGGTCTTGCCCATCTCCAGGAACCGGCCGCCGGGCGCGGTCAGCCGCAGCGAAGCGTCCACGAACTCGCCCGCGAGCGAGTTCAGTACAACATCGACACCCCGGCCGCCGGTGACCGCGTCGAACGCCGTCGCGAAGTCCGTCGTACGCGAGGAAGCGATGTGATCGTCAGCGACACCCAGCGACCGCAGGACGTCCCACTTGCCCTCACTCGCCGTAGCGAACACCTCGGCGCCCAGATGGTTCGCCACCTGGATCGCCGCCATCCCCACACCACCGGCGCCCGCGTGGATCAGCACCTTCTCACCGCGCTCAAGCCCGCCCAGCTCCACCAGCGCGTGATAGGCCGTCAGGAACACCAGCGGCATGGAAGCCGCCGTCTCCCACGACCACCCCTCGGGTACGGGGGTCATCCGGCGTTCGTCGCCGACGACATGGGTGCCGAAGCCGCCGAACAGCATGCCGGTGACCCGGTCGCCGACCCGCAGATCGGTCGCGTCAGGGCCGGTCCCGACCACCACACCGGCCGCCTCGGAGCCGAACAGCCCCGCGTCGCCGGGGTACATGCCCAGGGCGTTGAGGACATCGCGGAAGTTCACGCCCGCCGCGCGGACCTCGACCCGTACGTCACGTCCGGTCAGCGGCTCGAGGACCTCGGGGAACGGCGCCAGCGTGAGCCCGTCCAGGCTGCCCTTCGCCCGGCTGCCCAGCCGCCACGGCACCCCGGCCGGGGGTACGAGCCCCGTGCCCGACTCCAGCCGCGCGAGCCGGCCGACCCGTAGCGCGCCCGCGCGGACCACGGCCTGCGGTTCGTCGGCGTCGACCAGGCCCGGCAACGCGGGGATTACGGCAGCTGATTCGTCCGACGCGTCCACGTCCACCAGCAGGAACCGGCCCGGGTTCTCCGCCTGCGCGGACCGTACAAGACCCCATACGGAGGCGGCGGCCACGTCGGAGACGTCTTCCGCGCCGTCCTCGACCGCGCCGCGCGTGACGAACACCAGCAGCGAGGCGGCGAACCGGTCGTCGGCCAGCCACTCCCGCACCAACGTCAGCGCGTGACCGGCGAGTTCGTGCGCGGACTCGGCGGCGCGCGCGCTGTCGCCCTGGAGCGGCACGGCCACGACCTCCGGCACCGTCCCGCCGTCGGCCAGCTCGTCGAGCGTGGCGACCGGAGGGCTGAGCCGTATCCCGGCCGTCGCGCCGAGAGCGGTCGTCAGGCTCAGGTCGTCCCGGCCGAGCACCACCCAACCGGTGTTCTCGGAGACCTTCTCCGGCTTGCCCTGCACCCAGTCGACCCGGAACAGCGAGTTCAGTTCGTCGCGGCGGGCCGTGGCCGCCGGCTGGGGTCCCGCAGCGCGCAGGACCAGCGACTCCACCGAGATCACCGGCTCGCCCTGCGGGTCGACGGCCGCCAGCCGTACCGAGTCCTGGCCGTTGCTGGTCACCCGTACGCGCAGGCCGGCCGCCCCTGAGGCGTGCAGCGACACACCGTTCCACGCGAACGGCAGCAGGCTGCGGTCGTCGCCGTCCGCGCTCGCGAACACCGTGCTGTGCAGGACGGAGTCGAACAGCGCCGGGTGCATCCCGTAGGAGTCCGCGTCGCTGACGTCACGGTCGAGTGCCACCTCGGCGAAGATCTCGTCGCCACGGCGCCAGACGGCGCGCAGCCCGCGGAAGGCGGGGCCGTACTCAAGACCGTTGCCCGCGTAGCGGTCGTACAGACCCGCCACGTCCACCACGGTCGCGCCCTTGGGCGGCCATACGGAGGCGTCGAAGTCGAGCCGCCGCTCCCCTTCACCGATCCGCCCGGAGGCGTGCAGTGTCCACTCGTCGTCGGGGGCGTCGGCGGGGCGTGTGTAGAACCGCAGTTCACGGCGGCCTTCGTCGTCGGCGCCGCCGACGGCGATCTGGACCTGGACCGCGCCGGTGCGGGGCAGGATGAGCGGGGCCGCCAGCATCAGTTCCTCGACCCGGTCACAGCCGGCCTGGTCGGCGGCGCGGATCGCCAGCTCCAGGAATCCGGTGCCGGGGAAGAAGACCATGCCGCTGACGACATGGTCCGCCAGCCAGGGGTGGGTGGCCAGCGACAGCGTGCCGGTGAGCAGCAGTTCGTCGGAGCCGGCCACGGACATGGCGGCGCCGAGCAGCGGGTGGTTGGCGGAGGTCAGCCCAAGCCCGGCCGCGTCCGCGGGACGGAAGGTCGTCTTCGGCCAGAACCGCTCGTGCTGGAAGGCGTACGTCGGCAGCTCGACCTGACGCGCGCCGGTTCCGGCGAAGAACGCCGGCCAGTCGACGCGTACACCGCGCACATGCAGCTGGGCCAGCGCGGTGACGGCCGCGGTCTCCTCGGGCCGGTCCTTGCGGAGTGACGGTACGGTCGCCGCGCCGCCCGGGACCGATTCCTGCGCCATGGCGGAGAGCACACCGTCGGGCCCCAGCTCCAGGAACGTGGCCACCCCCTGCTCGCCCAACGTCCGTACGCCATCGGCGAATCGGACCGCCTCGCGGACATGCCGGACCCAGTACCCGGCGGAGCACAACTCGTCGGCGCTCGCGAGCCGGCCGGTCAGATTCGATACCACCGGCACCGAAGGCTCGGCGTACGTCAGGGTCTCCGCGACGGCACGGAAGTCGTCCAGCATCGGGTCCATCAGCGGCGAGTGGAAGGCGTGCGAGACGCGCAGCCGGCTCGTCCTGCGACCCTGCTCCTGGAGCAGGGAGGCGACCGCGAGGACAGCGTCCTCGGCACCCGAAACCACCACGGAAGAGGGCCCGTTGACGGCTGCGACCGACACGCCGTCGACCAGCAGCGGCAGCACCTCGTCCTCCGTCGCCCGCACCGCCACCATCGCACCACCGGCCGGCAGCGCCTGCATCAACGAAGCACGCGCCACCACCAAACGGCACGCGTCCGTCAACGAGAACACTCCGGCGACGTGTGCGGCGGCGATCTCACCGATCGAATGCCCTGCCACGAAGTCCGGTGCCAGACCCCAGGACTCCCACAGCCGGAACAGCGCGACCTCGACCGCGAACAGCGCGGGCTGCGTGCAGCCGGTCTCGTTCAGCAGGTCCGCGTCGTCGCCCCAGATGACATCTCGCAGCGGACGGTCCAACTCGTCGTCCAGCTCGGCCAGTACGGCGTCCAGCGCCTCGGTGAAGACCGGGAACCGCTCGTACAGCTCCCGGCCCATGCCGAGCCGCTGCGAACCCTGACCCGAGAACAGCACCGCGTACTTCGTACGCCCGGTCACCGTGCCCTCGACCGCGCCCGGGGCCGCGCCGTCGGCGAGCCAGGCCTCCAGCGCCCGGCGGCCCGCTGCGGCGGTCCCGTCGGCGACGACGGCGAGGCGGTGCTCCATGCTCGCCCTGGTCGTCGCCAGGGACAGCGCCGTGTCCACAGGACGCAGATCCGGTTCGCGCTCAAGTCGGCCGAGCAGCAGGGTCGCCTGGTCCCGCAGTGCCTCGGCGGTCCGTCCCGAGACGACCCACGGCACAGCGGTGGCAGCGCGGGTGGGGGTGGTCTCCGCCGGTTCGGCGGGGGCGGCCCCGACGGCCGGGGCCTGCTCGATGATCACGTGCGCGTTGGTGCCGCTGACCCCGAACGAGGAGACTCCCGTACGGCGCGGGCGGCCCGCGTCCGGCCACTCGCGGGCCTCGGTGAGCAGGTCGACCTTGCCCGCCGACCAGTCGACGTGCGACGAGGGCTCGTCCGCGTGCAGGGTCTTCGGGACGACGCCGTGCCGCATCGCCATGACCATCTTGATGACGCCCGCGACGCCGGAAGCGGCCTGGGTGTGGCCGATGTTGGACTTCACCGAGCCGAGCAGCAAGGGCTGTTCGCGGTCCTGTCCGTAGCCGGAGATGAGGCTCTGTGCCTCGATGGGGTCGCCCAGCGGTGTGCCGGTGCCGTGCGCCTCCACCACATCGACGTCGGCGGGGGCGAGCCCCGCGTTGGCGAGCGCCTGCCGGATGACCCGCTGCTGCGAGGGGCCGTTGGGCGCGGTGAAGCCGTTGGAGGCGCCGTCCTGGTTGACCGCGGAGCCGCGGACCAGGGCGAGGACGGGGTGTCCGTTGCGCTGGGCGTCCGACAGGCGCTCCAGCATCAGCACACCGGCGCCCTCGGACCAGCCGGTGCCGTCGGCGGACTCGGCGAACGCCTTGCACCGGCCGTCGCGCGCCAGACCGCCCTGGCGGCTGAACTCGATCAGCGACCCGGGCGTCGACATCACATTGACGCCGCCCGCGAGCGCGAGACCGCACTCGCCGTTGCGCAGTGACTGCACGGCCAGGTGGAGGGCGACCAGCGACGACGAGCACGCGGTGTCGACCGTGATCGCGGGGCCTTCGAGCCCGAGGGTGTACGAGAGCCGGCCGGACACGGCACTGGCGGCGATGCCGGTGCCCACGTCGCCGGTCGCGTCGTCGAGCGACCTGACCAGCAGGTAGGCGTAGTCCTGGCCGTTGGTGCCGATGAACGCGCCGGTCCTGGAGCCCCGCAGCGTGGTGGCGTCGATGCCGGACCGCTCGACGGCCTCCCAGGTGGTCTCCAGCAGCAGCCGCTGCTGGGGGTCCATGGTGGCCGCCTCGCGGGGCGAGATGCCGAAGAAACCGGGGTCGAAGTCGGCCACGCAGTCCAGGAATCCGCCCTGTTGGCTGACGGAGGTGTCGCGCGCGTCGGTGGAGCTGTCGCGCAGCGCTTCCAGGTCCCAGCCCCGGTCGGTGGGGAATCCGGAGATGGCGTCGGTGCCGGAGGCGACGAGGTCCCAGAGTCCTTCGGGGGAGACGACGTCGCCGGGGAACCGGCAGCTCATTCCGACGACGGCGATGGGTTCCTTGGCCGCCGCGACGAACATGCGGTTCTGCCGCCTGAGCCGCTCGGCCTCCTTCATCGAGGCGCGGAGTGCTTCTACGACACCCGCGGTGGGGGCATTTTCGGTGGGGGCATTCATCGTCTGCTCCGTCACTCTCGCGCTACAGGTCGGACTGGCCGTTGAGCGCGGCCCGCACCAGGTCAGCCACGTCCATCGAGTCGATGGACTCCTTGGGTTCGCCGTCCTCCGCCGGGGCTGCCCCGCCCCGTTCCGCAAGCTGGAGCAGCGGCTCGAGTACGCCGATGTCCCGCAGTCGCGCGAGCGGTACGGAGGCCAGCAGGGCCCGGATCTCGGTCTCTTGTGCGTCGGTGTGTGCTTCGGGGCCCTGGTCGGGGACGAGTTGGCCGAGCACATGCTCGGCGAGGGCCGTGGGGGTCGGATGGTCGAAGGCGAGTGTCGCCGTGAGGCTCAGGCCGGTCGCCGCGTTGAGCTGGTTGCGCAGCTCGACGGCTCCGAGCGAGTCGATGCCGAGGTCGCGGAAGGAGCGTTCGGCGCCGACGGCTTCGGTGTCCGGGTAACCCAGTACCTGGGCGGCCCGGGTACGGACCAGGTCCACGACGACGTCCAGGCGCCGGCCCGCCGGCAGGCCCATGAGCCGGTCCCGCAGGCCGTGTTCGTCCTTGCCGCTCCCGGGCGCCGCGGCCCGCGCCGCCAGCATGTCCCGGTATCCGGGGAACTCCTTGAGCAGGGCGCTCGGCCGGGCGGCGCCGAAGGCACCCACGAAACGCTCGACGGCGACCTCGGCGACCACTGCGGTCGGCTCGGGCTCCATGACCAGCCTGAGCAGTGCCTCGCAGGCCAGCTCCGGGTCCATGGCGCCGACCCCGGCGCGCTTGGCCGCTTCGTCGGCGCCGGCTCCCTCGGCCATCCCGCCGCCGCCCCAGGCTCCCCAGGCGATCGAGGTCGCCGGGAGATCCAGTGCCCTGCGCCGCTCGGCCACGGCGTCGAGCACCGCGTTGGCCGCCGCGTAGTTGGCCTGGCCGAGGTTGCCGACGGCGGCCGACGCGGAGGAGAAGAGCACGAAGGCCGTGAGGTCGAGCTCGCGGGTCAGCTCGTCGAGCAGCAGGGCCGAGGTCACCTTCGCGCGGAACACCGCCTCGAACCGCTCGGGGGTGAGCCGGTCGAGCACCCCGTCGTCCAGGACCCCGGCCGCGTGCACCACGCCGGTCAGCGGGTGCTCGGCCTGGATGTCCGCGAGTACGGCGGCCAGTTGGGCGCGGTCGGCGACGTCGCACGCGGCGACGGTGACATCGGCGCCCAGCTTGTCGAGTTCGTCCCGCAGGGCCTCGGCGCCCGGTGCGTCCGGGCCGCGGCGGCTGAGCAGCACCAGATGCTGAACGCCGTCCCTGGCCAGCCGGCGGGCCACATGGGCGCCGAGGGCGCCGGTGCCACCGGTGATCAGTACCGTGCCCTTCGGGTCCCATGCGCGGGCGGGCTGCTTGCCGGGGGCCCGCACCAGTCGTCGGGCGAGGACGGCGGAGGCCCGTACGGCGATCTGGTCCTCGCCTTCCGTCCCGGCGAGCGCTCCGGCGAAGCCTGCGGCCGTACGCTCGTCCAGCCGCTCGGGCAGGTCGATCAGACCGCCCCAGCGCTCGGGGTATTCGAGCGCCGCGACCCGGCCCAGGCCCCACACGGCGGCCTGGAGCGGGTTGCGTGGTGTGTCCGTGCGGTGCACGGACACGGCTCCCCGGGTGACGGACCAGAGCGGCGCGTCGATCCCGGCGTCACCCAGCGCCTGGAGCAGCACAGCGGTGAGGGCGACGCCCTCGGGCACGCTGCCCGGCACGGTGTCGCGCAGCGCGAGGAGCGAGACGACCCCGGCGAACGGCGCGCCGTCCTCGGCGGCCGTCTGCTCGGCGAGGGCGCGCAGCTCGCCGGCCAGCGCGGCCCGGTCCTGCGGTCCTGGTGCCACCGGTACCCGTACGACGTTGGTGCCCAGCGCGTCGAGCGCGGCGGCGACCCAGGCGTCCTCGGTGTGTTCCTCGGGCACCACGGCGAGCCATGTACCGCTCAGGGGCTTGCGGTTGGCGGTACTGGCGCCGGCCAGTGACTTCCATACGATGCGGTGCCGCCAGCTCTCGACGACCGACTCGTCCTGGCGGTTCCTACGCCAGTCGAGGAGCGCGGGCAGCACCTTCGACAGTGTGTCGCCCTCGATGTCCAGGACGGATTCCAGGGAGCTGAAGTCCTCCTGCTCCACCGCTTCCCAGAACGCGCGGTCCGTCGCGTCGGACTCCTGCGGGGCGGCGGCCGGTACGGTCGCGCCGGGCAGGGAGTCCGGCCAGAACCGGTCACGCTGGAAGGCGTACGTCGGCAGGTCGACCCACTGGGCGCCGGTGCCGGCGAAGAACGCGGACCACCTCGGGCCCGCCCCGAGGACGTGCAGCCGGGCGACTGCGGCGACCAGGGTCGCTTCCTCGTCGCGGCCCTCGCGCAGGACCGGCACGGCCGTCGCGCCCTGGGGCGCCGACTCCTGGGCCATGGCGGCGAGTACCGCGTCCGGGCCCAGTTCCAGGAAGGTGGTGACGCCTCGGTCCGCCAACGTCCTTACCCCGTCGGCGAATCGGACGGCTTCGCGGACGTGCCGTACCCAGTGGTCGGGCGAGCACAGCTCGTCGGCGGTCGCCAGGGCGCCGGTCAGGTTCGACACCAGCTGGATCCGGGGCGCCTCGAAGGTCAGGCTCCGGGCCACCGCGCGGAACTCGTCCAGCATCGGGTCCATCAGCGGCGAGTGGAACGCGTGCGAGACCCGCAGCCGGCTGGTCTTACGGCCCTGCTCCGCGAAGTGCGCGGCGACCTTCAGAGCCGCGTCCTCGTCACCCGAAATCACCACCGAGGAAGGCCCGTTGACGGCCGCGACCGAGACGCCGTCGACCAGCAGCGGCAGTACCTCGTCCTCCGTGGCCTGGATCGCGACCATCGCACCACCGGCAGGCAGCGCCTGCATCAACGAAGCACGCGCCACCACCAGACGCGACGCGTCCGCCAGTGAGAACACCCCGGCCACATGAGCAGCGGCGATCTCACCGATCGAGTGCCCCGCCACGAAGTCCGGGATCACACCCCACGACTCGACCAGCCGGAACAACGCCACTTCGATCGCGAACAACGCCGGCTGGGCAGAGCCCGTCCCGTTCAGCAGGTCGGCGTCGTCACCCCAGATGACATGCCGCAGCGAGCGGCCCAACTGGGCTTCCAGCTCGGCCAGTACGGCGTCCAGCGCGTCGGCGAAGGCGGGGAACCGGCCGTACAGCTCCCGGCCCATCCCCAGCCGCTGCGAGCCCTGTCCCGAGAACAGGAACGCGCGCTTGCCGACCCGTTCCACGTGGTGCTCGACCAGTTGGGGGACGGCGCTGCCTCCGGCGAGGGCGGCGAGCCCGTCGAGCAGACCCTCGCCCCCGGTCACGGAGACGGCGGCCCGGTGCTCGAAGGTGGAGCGGGTGGTCGCGAGGGAGAAGGCCAGATCGGTCAGGGCGGTGTCCGGGTGCGCCGTCACGTGGGCGAGCAGCCGTCGGGCCTGGTCGCGCAGCGCGCTCTCGGTCCTGCCGGACAGCAGCACCGGCAGCGTGCCCGGCTCGCGTGCGGCCTCTTCGGCCCCTTCGGGAGCGGTGGGAGCCGGGGCGGCGGCGTCGGTCTCCGGTGCCTGTTCCAGGATGACGTGTGCGTTCGTACCGCTGGCGCCGAACGAGGAGACCCCGGCGCGGCGCGGGCGGCCCGCTTCCGGCCAGGCGACCGGTTCGGTGAGCAGCCGGGCGGCACCCGCCGTCCAGTCCACGTGCGACGACGGTGTCTGGGCGTGGAGCGACTTGGGCAGGGTGCCGTGCCGCATCGCCATCACCATCTTGATCACCCCGGCGACGCCCGAAGCGGCCTGGGTGTGACCGATGTTGGACTTGAGCGAGCCGAGCAGCACGGGGCGCTGCGGGTCGCGGTCCTGGCCGTAGGTGGCGAGCAGGGACTGTGCCTCGATCGGGTCACCGAGTTTGGTGCCCGTGCCATGCGCCTCGACGGCGTCCACATCGGCGGGCGCCAGGCCGGAGTTGGCGAGTGCCTGCCTGATCACCCGCTGCTGCGCCGGTCCGTTGGGCGCTGTCAGTCCGTTGGAGGCACCGTCCTGGTTGATGGCGGAGCCGCGCAGGACCGCGAGGACGTGGTGGCCGTTGCGCCGGGCGTCGGAGAGCCGCTCGACGACGAGCATGCCCACGCCCTCGGCCCAGCCGGTGCCGTCCGCCTCTTCGGAGAACGCCTTGCACCTGCCGTCGGTGGACAGGGCGCCCTGGGCGGTGAATTCCACGAAGCCCACCGGGGTGGCCATGACGGTGACTCCGCCGGCCAGCGCGATCGAGCACTCGCCCGAGCGCAGTGCCTGCGCGGCCAGGTGGAGTGCCACCAGGGACGAGGAGCAGGCCGTGTCCACCGAGACCGTGGGCCCCTGGAGGCCGAAGGAGTAGGCGAGCCGGCCGGAGAGGAGACTCGCCGACTGGGCGGTCTCCCACTGTCCGTACTCCGTCGGGGGCCGGTAGTCGCCGCTGCCGCCGCCGACGTAGACGCCGGTGGTCGCGCTGCCGCGCAGGGTCGCCGCGTCGATGCCGGCCCGCTCCAGCGCCTCCCAGGCGGCTTCGAGCACGATGCGCTGCTGCGGGTCCATCACCATCGCCTCGCGGGGCGAGATGCCGAAAAGACCGGGGTCGAAGTCGGCCGCGTCGTGGAGGAAGCCGCCGTTGCCGGTGGCGCTGCGGCCCCGGCCGCCCTCTCCGCCGCCGCCGAGCAGGGTGTCGAGGTCCCAGCCGCGGTCGGTGGGGAACTCACCGACAGCGTCGGTCCCTTCGGTGACGAGCTTCCACAGGTCCTCGGGCGAGCCGACGCCTCCGGGGTAGCGGCAGGCCATGCCGACGATCGCGACGGGGTCGTCGCCGATGTGCCCGGACGCCGCCACGGGCGCCGCGGCGTCGGGCAGTTCGCCGAGCAGCAACGTCCGTAGCCGGGTTGCCAGTTCGGCCGGGGTCGGGTGGTCGAAGACGAGGGTGGCCGGCAGGCTGAGGCCGGTCGCCGTCATGAGCTGGTTGCGCAGGTCGACCGCGGTCAGCGAGTCGAAGCCGAGGTCGCGGAACGGCAGGTCGGACTCGACCGCGTCGGCGCTCGTGTGGCCGAGCACCGTGGCGACCTTCTCCGTGACCAGCGAGAGCAGCGCGTCGGCCCGTTCGGTGTCGGGCAGTGCCAGCAGTTCCTGCCGGTAGCTCCCGGCGGCGGACTCCTCGTCCCTGCGGTCGTGTTCGGCCGCCGTGAGCGCGGCGCGGGCCTCCGGGATGTCCGCCAGCAGGGTGCTGCGGCGGCTCGCGGTGAAGGCGGGGGCGAAGGTCGCCCAGTCCACGTCGGCGACGGTCACGGCGCTCTCGCCGTCGGCGACGGTACGGCCGAGGGCGGCCAGCGCGGCGTCGGCGGCCATGACGGGCAGTCCGTTCAGCCGCAGGTGCGCGGCGGTCGCCCGGTCCACGGTGTCCGTCCAGGCGCCCCAGGCGACGGACAGGGCGGTGGCGCCCCGGTCGCGGCGCTGCCGGGCGACGGCGTCCGCGTAAGCGCCGAGCGCGGCCGGTGTCTCCTGGCTGCGGACGCCCCAGACTCCGGCGACGGAGCCGAACAGGACGAACGCGTCCAGGGGCCGGTCGCCGAGCACGGCGTCGAGTTGGACGACTCCGGCCAGCGCCGCGGAGAGTGCAGCTGGTCCGGAGCCGGGCTCTGTGGTGTCGTCGGCGGCCTCTTCGGCGTGGACGACGGCGGTCAGCGGCCTGTCGTCGGGTATCGCCGCCAGCAGCGCGGTGAGCGCTTCGCGGTCGGACACCTCGCAGACGGCCGCGGTGACGGTGGCGCCGAACGCGGTCAGTTCGGCTTCGAGCGCGGCGGCGTCCGCCGGCTCCGGCTCGTCGCGGGTGGTCAGTACGAGGTGCTGGGCGCCCTCGCGGGCCAGCCAGCGGGCGACCAGGCCGCCCGTCGTGCCCGTACCTCCGGTGACCAGGACCGTGCCGGTGGGCTGCCACGAGCCGCCCGCCGGGTCCGGTGCCGTACGGCTCAGCCGGCGCCCGAGGGCGCCGGTGGCGCGGACCGCGATCTGGTCCTCGCCGTCCTGGCCGGTCAGGGCGGCGGCGAAGGCCGCGGCCGCCCCGTCGTCGACGGTTTCCGGCAGGTCGACCAGGCCGCCCCAGCGGTCGGGGTGCTCCAGTGCCGTGACCCGGCCCTGGCCCCATACGGTGGCCTGTCCCGCGTTCAGCAGGGGGTCGGAAGCGGCGGTGGAGACGGCGCCGCGGGTGACGCACCACAGCGGTGCGTCGATGCCCGCCCCGTCGAGCGCCCGCAGCAGTGCGGTCGGCCAGGCGAGGTCCGGCGGCAGGTGCGCCCCGGCGCCCGCCGTGTCCGGGGCGGCGGTGGCGAGCAGCGACACGACACCGGCGTAACCGGTCCCTTCGCCGCGCGCCGTCGTCAGCAGCTGGGCCAGCCCCGCGTGGTCGTACGGGTCGGCCTCCACCCGTACCGCTCCCGCGCCGAGTGCGGTGACGGCGGCGGAGGTCCAGGTGTCGTCGGCGTCGAAGGCCGGCACGATGACGAGCCAGTCGCCGGACGGCGCTGCCGTGGCGGGCGCGTTCGCGGGGAGTGCGGTGAGCGGTGTCCAGGTCTCGCGGTAGCGCCAGTTCTCCCCCGCCGACTGCTCGCCGCGGCGGCGGCGCCACGCGGACAGCGCGGGCACCATGGCGGTGACGGTGTCGCCGTCCAGATCGAGCGAGGCGGCCAGCGACTCCAGGTCCGCGCGCTCCACGGCCGACCAGAACTCGGCGTCGACCGGGTCAGGCCCGCCGAGGGCGGCCACGACCGCGGGCTCGGGCCAGTACCTCTCGCGCTGGAAGGCGTACGTGGGCAGTTCGACGCGGGACGCTCCGGTACCGGCGAAGTACGCGGACCAGCGCGGTCCTGCGCCGTGCGTGTGCAGGGTGGCCAGCGCGGCGGTCACGGCCGCTTCCTCGCCCTGGTCCTTGCGGAGCAGCGGCACCACGGCCGGGGCGGGTTCGACGCCCTCCAGGCTCTGCTGGGCCATGGCCGACAGCACACCGTCGGGGCCGAGTTCCACGAAGGTGGAGACCCCGGCGTCCCGCAGGGTGCGGACACCGTCGGCGAACCGGACGGCCTCCCGCACGTGCCGTACCCAGTAGGCGGGCGAGGCCAGTTCCCGCGCCGTGGCGAGCCGGCCGGTCAGGTTCGACACGACGGGGATACGGGGCTCGTCGAACGCCAGGCTCTCGGTGACGCGGGCGAAGTCGGCGAGCATCGGGTCCATCAGCGGCGAGTGGAAGGCGTGCGAGACGCGCAGCCGCCGGGTGCGGCGGCCGTCGGCTGCGATCAGGTCGGCGATCACCTGGACGGCCTCCTCCGTGCCGGCCACGACGAGCGCCTGCGGCCCGTTGACCGCGGCGATCGAGACGTCGTCGCCGAGCAGCGGGGTGATCTCGTCCTCGGTGGCCTGCACAGCGACCATCGCGCCGCCCTGGGGAAGCGCCTGCATCAGCGAGGCGCGCGCGGCGACCAGCCGGCAGGCGTCGGCCAGGGTGAAGACGCCCGCAGCGTGCGCTGCGGCGATCTCACCGATCGAGTGTCCTGCCACGAAGTCCGGGGTCATGCCCCACGACTCCAGCAGCCGGAACAGCGCGACCTCGACGGCGAAGAGGGCCGGCTGGGTCCAGCCTGTCTCGTCCAGCAACTCCGCCTCGAAGGTACCCGGTTCGGCGAACAGCACCTCACGCAGCGGGGACTTCAGCTCCGTGTCGAGATGGGCGAGCACCGCGTCGAGGGCCTCGGCGAAGACGGGGAACCGCTCGTACAACTCCCGTCCCATGGCGGCCCGTTGGCTGCCCTGGCCGGAGAAGAGGAACGCGGTCCTGCCGGGGGCGCGGCTCGCGGCGCCGCGTGCGGCCTCCCGTACGCCGTCCGGTCCCGCGAGCAGTACGGCACGGTGCGGGAAGAGCGTACGGTCCGAGGCGAGCGAGTGGCCGACATCCAGGGCGGAGAGCCCGCTGTGCGGGGCCGCGTAGGCGGTGAGCCGGTCGATCTGGGCCTGGAGCGCGTCGCGGGTCCTGCCGGAGACGATCCACGGCACGAGTGTCGGCGCGACGGCGGGGGCCGCCGTCTCCGGCTCCGCGGCGGGCTGTTCGACGGCTGGTGCCTGCTCCACGATGACGTGCGCGTTCGTACCGCTGACGCCGAAGGCCGAGACACCGGCCCTGCGCGGCCGGCCGGTCTCCGGCCAGTCCGCGGGCTCACGCAGCAGCGAGACGGCCCCCGCCGACCAGTCGACGTGCCCCGAGGGGGTGTCGGCGTGCAGTGTCTTCGGCAGGGTGCCGTGCCGCATGGCCATCAGCATCTTGATCACCCCGGCGACACCGGCCGCGGCCTGGGTGTGGCCGATGTTGGACTTGACCGTGCCGAGCAGCAGCGGGTGTTCACGGCCCTGTCCGTACGTGGCCAGCAGCGCCTGTGCCTCGATCGGGTCGCCGAGGGTGGTACCGGTGCCGTGCGCCTCGACGGCGTCGATGTCGGTGGTGGCGAGTCCGGCGTCGGCGAGCGCCTGCCGGATGACGCGCTGCTGCGAGGGGCCGTTGGGGGCGGTGAGTCCGTTGGACGCGCCGTCCTGGTTGACGGCGGTGCCACGGATGACGCCGCGCACCTCGTGCCCGTTGCGTACGGCGTCGGAAAGCCTCTCCAGGACGAGAATGCCGACGCCCTCGGACCAGGCGGTGCCGTCGGCGCTGTCGGAGAACGCCTTGCACCGGCCGTCGGGGGCGAGGCCGCCCTGGCGGCTGAACTCGACGAAGGAGTCGGGGCTCGACATCACCGAGACGCCGCCCGCGATCACCAGCGAGCACTCCCCCGAGCTGAGTGCCTTGCCCGCCCAGTGCATGGCGACCAGCGAGGACGAGCAGGCGGTGTCGACGGTGACGGCAGGGCCTTCGAGGCCGAGCGCGTAGGAGAGCCGGCCCGACATGACGCTGGCGGTGTTGCCGGTGGCCACGTAGCCCTGCACGTCCGACGCCGACCTGCGCAGCAGGGTCGGGTAGTCCTGTCCGTTGGTGCCGACGAAGACGCCGGTGGTGGAGCCGCGCAGCGCCGAGGGGTCGATACCGGCCCGCTCCAGCGCCTCCCAGGTGGCTTCGAGCAGCAGCCGCTGCTGCGGGTCCATCGCCAGGGCCTCGCGGGGCGAGATGCCGAAGAAGCGGGCGTCGAAGTCGGCCACGCCGGTGAGGAATCCGCCTTCGAGGGTGTCGGAAGCGCCGGCGCCGAGGGCGTCGATGTCCCAGCCCCGGTCGGCGGGGAACGGGGAGATGCCGTCGCCGCCGTCCTGGAGGAGCCGCCACAGCTCCTCGGGCGAGGAGACCCCGCCGGGGAAGCGGCAGCTGATGCCGACGACCGCGATCGGGTCGTCGTCCACGGCAGGCCGGGTGGCCGCCGGGAGCGCCGGGGTCTCGGGCAGCGAGCCGAGCAGTTCGGCGAGCAGGAACTCCGCCATCTCGTTCGGCGTGGGCAGGTCGTAGACGAGCGAGGCGGGCAGGGTGAGCCCGGTGACGGCGGAGAGGCTGTTGCGCAGTTCGAGGGTGGTCAGCGAGTCGAAGCCGAGGTCGCGGAAGGCGCGGTCGTCCTCGATGTTCCTCGCGTCGGAGTGCCCCAGGACGGCGGCGACCTGGGCGCGCAGCAGATCGAGCATGTGACGGCCGCGTTCGGCCTCGGGGAGTTCCGCGAGCCGCCGGCGCAGCTCGGGTTCGCCGGACGCGGTCCCCGCGGCGGCGACGGCTGCCTGCCGGATCTCGGGCAGGTCGGCGACGAACGGCAGCGGGCGGGTGGCGGCGAAGGCGGTACGGAAGCGGCTCCAGTCGATGTCGGCTATCGCGACGGCCGTGTCGTCGTGTTCGACGGCCTGGAACAGGGCGCGCACGGCGGGCTCCGGTGCCAGCGGCTCGAATCCGCCGCGCCGCACCCGGCTCTCGATCTCGGCGGCGTCGGCGACCATGCCGGAGCCGGCCCAGGGGCCCCAGGCGACGGACAGCGCCGTCAGACCGTGGGCGCGCCGGTATTCGGCGAGCGTGTCGAGATAGGCGTTGGCGGCGGCGTAGTTGCCCTGCCCGGCGGCGCCGAAGACGCCCGCTGTGGAGGAGAAGAGGACGAACGCCGACAGGTCGAGGTCGGCGGTGAGCTGGTGCAGGTTGAGTGCGGAGACGACCTTGGAGCGCAGTACCGGGGTGAGGTTGTCCGCTGTCAGTGCGTCCACGACGCTGTCGGCGACGACTCCGGCCGTGTGGAACACCGCGGTGAGCGGCGCGTCGTCGGGAACGGTGGCGAGCAGATCCGCCAGGGCGTCGTGGTCGGCGGCGTCGCAGCCCGCGATGGTGACCCGGGCACCCAGCTCCTCCAGTTCGGCGCGCAGTTCGGCGGCGCCGGGCGCCTCCGCGCCGCGCCGGCTGGTGAGCAGCAGATGGCAGGCGCCGGCCCTGGCGAGCCCGCGGGCGAGGTGCCCGCCGAGGCCGCCGGTGCCGCCGGTGATCAGTACGGTGCCGGACGTGTCGAGCCGGCGGCCGTCGGCTGCGGGTCCCGCCGGGCTGTGGGCGAGGCGGCGTACGAACACGCCGGAGGCGCGTACGGCGGCCTCGCTCTCGTCCGTCGTGCCGGCCAGGACGCCGCGCAGCCGGCGTGCGGCGTGCGAGTCGAGCTGTTCGGGCAGGTCGACGCAGCCGCCCCAGCGGTCGGGGTGTTCGAGTGCGACGACACGGCCGAGGCCCCAGACGGCGGCCTGGTCGAGGCTGACGGCGTGTTCGGAGCGGCCGACGGAGACGGCGCCCCGGGTGACGTTCCACAGCGGCGCTTCGATCCCCGCGTCGCCGAGCGCCTGCACGGCGGCGGTCGTCAGGGTCAGGGCCACGGGTACGCCGGTGTGCGCGGCGCGTTCGCAGTCGGCGAGGGCGAGCAGGGACAGGACGCCCGCGAAGTCGCCCTCCTCCTCGCCGGTCCGGGTCAGTCGCGCGGCGAGCGCGGCGCGGTCGGTCTCGGCGACCTCGACCGTGACGGTGTCCGTCCCGAGCGCGCGGACGACATCGGCGGACCAGTCGGCGTCCTCTAGCCGGGCGGGGGTCAGGACGAGCCAGCGCCCGGAGAGGGCGGCCGGCGCGGCTGCGGCGCTCTGCGGCTTCCAGGTGACGCGGTAGCGCCAGGCGTCGGCGGCCGACTCCTCGCCGCGCCGGCGCCGCCAGGCGGTGAGGGCCGGCACCATCGCGGTGACCGTGTCGTCGTCCAGGCCGAGCGAGGCGGCGAGCGACGTCACGTCGTCCCGCTCCACCGCCGACCAGAACTCGGCGTCCAGTGTGTTCTGCGCCGTCGGCGGTCCTGCCGTTTCGACAGCGGCCTCGGGCCAGTACCGCTCGCGCTGGAAGGCGTAGGTCGGCAGCTCGACCCGGCGTGCCCCGGTGTCCGCGAAGAAGGCGGACCAGTCGACGTCGACACCGTGCGCGTGCGCACCGGTCAACGCGGTTACCACGGACCGTACTTCGGGCCGGTCGCCGCGCAGCAGCGGAAGGAGCGCGGTGCGCGCCGCGTCGGGCAGGCTCTCGCGGGCCATGCCGCAGAGCACCGCGTCGGGGCCGAGTTCCAGGAACGTACGCACACCGGCGCGCTCGGAGAGCCAGCTCACGCCGTCGGCGAAGCGGACCGCGCTGCGGACGTGCCTGACCCAGTACTCCGCCGAGCACACCTGCTCGTCGGTGGCGAGTTCGCCGGTCACGTCGGAGACGAAGGGAATGGCCGGAGCGTGGTACGTGACGCCGCTCGCGATCCGGCCGAAGTCGTCGAGCATGGCGTCCATGAGCGGCGAGTGGAAGGCATGGCTCACCCGCAGCCGCTTGGTCTTGCGCCCCTCGGCGGCGATACGCGCGGCGAGTTCGACGACGGCGTCCTCGGCTCCCGCGACGACCACCGACGCCGGGCCGTTGACGGCGGCGATCGACACCTGGTCCTCGACACCGGCCAGCAGCGGAAGGACCTCGTCCTCGGCGGCCTGGAGCGAGATCATCGCGCCGCCCTCGGGCAGTGCCTGCATCAGCCGGCCGCGCGCGGCGACCAGGGCGCACGCGTCCGCCAGGGAGAGCACCCCCGCGACATGCGCCGCCGCCAGTTCACCGACGGAGTGCCCGGCCAGATAGTCGGGGGTCACACCCCACGACTCGGCCAGCCGGAACAGCGCGACCTCGACGGCGAACAGCGCGGGCTGCGCGTACTCGGTCCTGTCGAGGAGCGCGGCCTCGGGCGACTGCGGCTCGCTGAACATGATGTCGCGCAGCGGCCGGTCCAACTCACCGTCGATCCGGGCCAGTACGGCGTCGAAAGCGTCCGCGAACGCGGGGAACCGCTCGTACAACTCCCGTCCCATGCCGGGGCGCTGGCTGCCCTGGCCGCTGAACAGGAACGCGGTACGGCCGCGTCCCGTGCCGCCCTGGACCACGCCGGGGCCCGGCAGTCCGTCGCGCAGGGCCAGCAGCCCGCGCAGCAGTTCGTCGCGCTCCTCCGCCACGACGGCGGCCCTGCGGTCCAGGCTCGACCGCGAGGTGGCCAGCGAGAAGGCGAGGTCGGTGAGGTGTGCTTCGGGCCGCTCCTCCACCAGGGAGAGCAGCCGGCCCGCCTGGGCGCGCAGCGCCGCCTCGCTCCGGGCGGAGACCAGCAGCGGCACGACGCCGGGCCGGGGTTCGCGGTCGGGCGCGGCCTGCTCGGCCGGCTCCTCCGGGGGCGCCTGCTCCAGGATGGTGTGCACGTTGGTGCCGCTCAGCCCGAAGGACGAGACGGCGCCGCGCCGGGGCCGGCCGGTCTCGGGCCAGTCGGTCTGCTCGGTCAGCAGGTCGATGGCGCCGGACGACCAGTCCACGTGCGAGGACGGCGCGTCGATGTGCAGGGTCTTCGGCACGATGCCGTGCTGGAGCGCCTGGACCATCTTGATCACGCTGGCGACACCGGAGGCCATCTGCGTGTGGCCGATGTTGGTCTTCACCGAGCCGAGCAGCAACGGCCGCTCCGGGTCACGGTCCTGGCCGTACGTGGTCAGCAGGGCCTGCGCCTCGATCGGGTCGCCCAGCGCCGTACCGGTGCCGTGGCCCTCGATGACGTCGACCTCCCCGGCCTCCACCCCCGCGTTGGCGAGGGCCTGCCGGATCACCCGCTGCTGCGAGGGGCCGTTGGGCGCGGTCAGCCCGTTGGAGGCGCCGTCCTGGTTGACGGCGGAGCCGCGCACCACCGCCAGCACCTGGTGGCCGTTGCGCCGGGCGTCGGACAGGCGCTCCAGCAGGACGAGGCCGACGCCCTCGGCGAGCGTCATGCCGTCGGCGGCCTCGGCGTACGCCTTGCAGCGGCCGTCGACCGCGAGCGCCCGCTGCCGGCTGAAGCCGACGAAGGCGCTGGGGGTGGACATGATGCTGACGCCGCCGGCGAGCGCGAGGGTGCTCTCGCCGTTGCGCAGCGACTGGCAGGCCAGATGGAGTGCGACGAGCGAGGACGAGCAGGCGGTGTCGAGGGTGACGGCGGGGCCCTCGAAGCCGAAGAGGTAGGAGACCCGCCCGGAGAGGATGCTGGAGAGCGTGCCGGTGATCATGTGGCCTTCGGAGCCCTCGGCCGCGTTGGCCACCCCGGAGGTGTAGTCCTGGTAGCTGGCACCGATGAAGGTCCCGGTGAGACTGGAGCGCTGGGAGACCGGGTCGATCCCGGCGTGCTCGAAGGCTTCCCAGGACGTCTCCAGCAGCAGCCGCTGCTGCGGGTCCATGGCCACCGCTTCACGCGGCGAGATACCGAAGAATCCCGGGTCGAAGTCGGCGACGTCCTGCAGGAAGCCGCCCTGCACCGAGTACGTCCTGCCCGACCGGTCGGGGTCGGGGTCGTACAGTCCTTCGGCGTCCCAGCCCCGGTCGGCGGGGAAGCCGGAGATGGCGTCCGCGCCGTTCAGGACGAGCTTCCACAGCTCCTCCGACGAGGTGACCCCGCCGGGGTAGCGGCAGCTCATACCGATGATGGCGATCGGGTCGTCGTCGACAGGGGCCGACGGGGCGACGACCGCGGTGGCACCGGCCGCGCTCTGCGCCCCGGCCAGCTCCGACCGCAGGAAACCGGCCAGCGCCGCGGGGCTCGGATAGTCGAAGACCATCGTCGTCGGCAGCGTGAGACCGGTGACGGACGCGAGACGGTTCCGCAGCCCGACGGCGGTCAGCGAGTCGAAGCCGACGTCACGGAAGGCGCGCCCGTCGGGCAGCGCGTCGGCGGAGGTGAGGCCCAGCACGGACATGGCCTCGGCGCGGACCACTTCGAGCAGCAGCCGCTCCTGCTCGGCGACGGACAGCGCGCGCAGCCGCGCCACGAACTCGCCCTCCACGACGGTACCGGTGGCCTCGTCGGCGGCCTCGGTGAGCTTGCGCACCTCGGGCACGTCGGAGAACAGGGTCGTGGGGCGGCTCGAAGTGAAGACCGGGTAGTACGTGTCCCAGTCGACGTCGGCGACCGCGATCACGGTCTCGTCGTCGTCCAGGGCCCGCTTCAGACCGCTCAGCGCCAGCTGCGGGTCCATGAACTCCAGGCCGCTGCGGCGGATCTGTCCCGGGTCGACCCGGCCGATCTTGAGGTCGTCGGACCAGATGCCCCAGGAGAGCGACATCGCACGCAGCCCGCGGGCGCGGCGGTGGGCGGCGAGAGCGGCCAGGTAGGCGTTGCCCGCCACGTACGCGGCGTGCGCGCCGCTGGCCCACATGCCGGCCGTGGACGAGTAGAGGACGAAGTCGTCCAGGTCGTCGTCGAGCAGTTCGTCCAGGACCTGCGCGCCGACGACCTTCGCGTGCATGACGTCGGAGAAGGACTCCATGCTGGTCTCGGCGAGCGAGTGCAGCTCGATGAGCGCGGCGGTGTGCACGACGGTACGTACGGTGCGTCCGTCGGCCTTCAGCTCCGCCAACAGCGCGGCGACCGCGTCCCGGTCGGTCACGTCGCAGCCGACGACGGCCGCTTCCGTACCCAACTCGGCCAGTTCGGCGACGAGTTCGGCGGAGCCCGGCGCCTCGGCGCCGCGACGGCTGGTCAGCACCAGATGCTCGGCGCCCTGTCCGGCCAGCCAGCGGGCGAGATGCGGGGCGAGGGTGCCCGAGCCGCCGGTGATCAGGGTGGTGCCGCGCGGCTTCCAGTCACGCGAGGGTCCCTGCCGGCCGGCCGCGGCGCGGACGATACGGCGCGTGAAGACACCGGAGGCGCGGATGGCGAGTTGGTCCTCCTCGCCCAGTGCGCCCGCGAGGGCGGAGACGAGCCGCGAGGCGGCCCGCTGGTCGAGGACCGGCGGCAGATCGATCACACCGCCCCAGCGCTGCGGATGCTCCAGCGCCGTCGTCCACCCCACACCGGCCACCTGCGCCTGTACGGGAGACGTCACCTCGTCCGAACGGCCCGTGGAGACGGCGCCTTCGGTCAGGAACCACAACGGCGCCCCGGTCTCCGTGTCGCCCAGGGCCTGGACCAGCGAGACGGTGAGGGCCAGACCGAGCGACAGACCCGGGTAACGCTCCTCCGGCTGCTCGGCGGCGGCGAGTACGGACACGATCCCGGCGATCTCGTCGGTCTCCGCCCCGGTCTCCGCGCCGGTCTCAGCCAGCCGCTCCGCCAGCACCGCACGGTCGACACAGGACTCGTCCAGCACCAACCGCCGTACGTCTGCGCCCGATCCGGCCAACGCGCCGACGACACCTTCGTCGTCGATGCCCTCGGCGGACACCAGAAGCCAAACGCCCGAGAGGGATTTCGACGGGACGGTACTCACCGGGGACCACGAGGCCCGGTAGCGCCAGGAGTCGACGGTCGAGCGGTCGTGACGCGACCTGCGCCAGGACGACAGCGCCGGCAGCACGGCGGCCACCGAATCCTCGTCCGTACGCAGCGTCGAGGACAGCGCGGACAGATCCTCCTGCTCCACCGCCGCCCAGAACTCCGCGTCGGCCGGGTCGGTGGCGCCGACGTTCTCCGGCACCGGCGGTACGGCCCACAGGTGTTCGTGCTGGAAGGCGTAGGTCGGCAGGTCCACGCGCCGGGCGCCGGTACCGGCGAACACACCCGCCCAGTCGACATCGACACCCCGCACGAACACCTCGGCAGCCGACAACAGGAACCTCGACACACCACCCGTGTCACGACGCAACGTCCCCGTCGCCACAGCAGGCTCACCGGAATCATCAATCATGTCCTGCACCGACATCGTCAGCAC
Organism: Streptomyces sp. NBC_00370; assembly: GCF_036084755.1. Lineage (NCBI taxonomy): Bacteria > Bacillati > Actinomycetota > Actinomycetes > Kitasatosporales > Streptomycetaceae > Streptomyces > Streptomyces sp. NBC_00370. Next base: position 7,760,214 of record NZ_CP107968.1, on the reverse strand, counting down.
CGGATGCGAACTCACCTCGACAAAGGCACGATGTCCCCCGTCCAGCAGGTCACGCACGGAGTCGGCGAACCTGACCCGCTGCCGCAAGTTGCGGAACCAGTACCCGGCGTCCATCTCCTCCGTATCCAGCCACTCGCCGGTCACCGTGGAGAAGAACGGCACCTCCGAAACACGCGGCCGCACCGGACCCAGCACGTCCAGGAGTTCGTCACGCAGATCCTCCACCTGCGCCGAATGCGACGCGTAATCCACCGCCACCCGACGCACCCGGACCTCTTCGCCCGTCAACTCGACCGACAGCCCGTCCAAAGCCTCGGGCTCACCCGAAACCACCACCGAACGCGGCCCGTTCACCGCAGCCACCGACACCCGACCCGACCACGACTCCAGCCGACCCTCCACCTCCGCCACCGGCAACGCGACGGACATCATCCCGCCACGCCCAGCCAGCCGCCGACCGATCGCCTGGCTGCGCAGTGCCACCACCCGCGCACCGTCCTGGAGGGACAGCGCCCCGGAGACGACGGCAGCCGCGATCTCGCCCTGCGAGTGGCCGACGACGGCCGCGGGCTCTACTCCGTGCGAGCGCCACAGCGCGGCCAGCGACACCATCACCGAGAAGGAGGCAGGCTGCACCACATCCACCCGCTCCAACGACGGCGCACCCACCCCACCACGCAACACATCCACCAACGACCAATCGGTGAACTCCGCCAACGCGGCCGCACATTCAGCAATCCGCTCCGCGAACACCGGCGACTCGTCCAGCAGGCGAGCCCCCATCCCCACCCACTGCGACCCCTGCCCCGGGAAGACGAACACCGTCTTCCCCTCCACATCGGCCACACCTCGGGCCACCACGGACGACGGTCCGTCGTTCTCGACGGCGCGCAGGGCGTCCAGCGGGTCCGCGTCCTCGGCGGGGACCACCACGGCCCGGTGCTCGAAGACGGAGCGGGATGCGACGAGCGAGTAGCCCACGTCGAGCGGGCTGGCGGCGGCTCCGGGGCTCTCCACGTACGACAGCAGCCGTCCGGCCTGCTCGCGTACGGCGGAGGCGGTACGCCCCGTCAGCAGCCACGGCACCACACCGCCGGCGACCGGCACGGGCTCGTCCGTGGGCTCGGGCGGCTCGGTCACGTCCTCGGCCGGGGCCTGCTCCAGCAGTGTGTGGGCGTTGGTGCCGCTGATGCCGAACGACGACACCGCCGCACGGCGCGGCCGACCCGTCTCGGGCCACTCCACCGCCTCCGACAACAAACGCACCGCACCCGACGACCAATCCACATGCGACGAAGGCAACTCCGCGTGCAACGTCCGGGGCAACACCCCGTTCCGCAACGCCATCACCATCTTGATGACACCGGCGACGCCCGCTGCGGACTGGGTGTGCCCGATGTTGGACTTGACCGAGCCGAGCAGCAGCGCGCGCTCCGGGTCGCGGTCCTTGCCGTACGTGGCGAACAGCGCCTGCGCCTCGATCGGGTCGCCGAGCGGCGTCCCCGTACCGTGCGCCTCCAGGGCGTCGATGTCCCCGGGATTCAGCCGGGCGTTGGCCAGGGCCTGCCGCATCACCCGTTGCTGCGAGGGGCCGTTGGGCGCGGTGAGTCCGTTGGACGCGCCGTCCTGGTTGATCGCCGAGCCGCGGACGACCGCGAGGACGGGGTGGCCGTTGCGCCGGGCGTCGGAGAGCCGTTCGACCAGCAGGATGCCGACGCCCTCGGCGAGCGTCATGCCGTCGGCGTCGTCGGAGAAGGCCTTGCAGCGGCCGTCCTGGGCGAGGGCCCGCTGCCGGCTGAACGCGACGAAGGGGGCGGGTGTGGTCATGACCGTGGCGCCGCCTGCGACGGCGAGTGTCGACTCGCCGTTGCGCAGGGACTGGCAGGCCAGGTGCAGGGCGACCAGCGAGGAGGAGCAGGCGGTGTCGACGGTGACGGCGGGGCCTTCGAGCCCGAACACGTACGAGATCCGCCCGGAGAGCACGCTCGGGCTGCTGCCGGTGACCATGTGGCCCTCGGCGCCGTCGCCCGCGCCCATGCCGTAGTCCTGGTAGCTGGATCCGATGAAGGTGCCGGTGAGACTGCCGCGCACGGCGGCGGGGTTGATGCCCGCGCGCTCGAAGGACTCCCAGGTGGTCTCCAGCAGCAGCCGCTGCTGAGGGTCCATCACCAGCGCCTCGCGCGGCGAGATCCCGAAGAACGTCGGGTCGAACTCGTCGGCCTCGTGCAGGAATCCGCCCTGCGTCGAGTAGGTCTTGCCCGGCCGGTCCGGGTCGGGGTCGAAGAGTCCCTGGGTGTCCCAGCCCCGGTTGACGGGGAATTCGCTCACGGCGTCGGCGCCGTTGGTGACGAGGTCCCACAGCTGCTCGGGCGAGCCGGCTCCGCCGGGGAAGCGGCAGCTCATGCCGATGATGGCGATGGGCTCGTCGTCGGCCGCCAGGGTGGCGACGGGCCCGGCCACCTCCAGCACGGCGCCCAGGATCTCGGAGCGCAGATACCGGGCCAGCTCCAGCGGGGTCGGGTAGTCGAAGACCATCGTGCTCGGCAGCGTCAGGCCGGTGACGGTGGACAGCCGCTTGCGCAGCTCGACGGCGGTCAGGGAGTCGAAGCCGATGTCGCGGAAGGCACGGCTTTCCGGTACGGCGTCGGCGGAGGTGTGTCCCAGCACGGCCGCAGCCTCGTCGCGGACGAGGCCGGCCAGCAGCCGGTCCTGCTCCGGTTCGGCCAGGGCGCGCACGCGCGTGACGAACTCGGAGGCGTCGGGGCCCGTTTCGCGTCCGGCGGCGCTCGTCAGCGCCCGGACCTCGGGCAGTCCCGCGAGCAGTGCGCTGGGCCGCCCCGAGGTGAAGACCGGCGCGTAGCGGTCCCAGTCGACGTCGGCGAGTGTGACGGTCACGTCCCGCTGGACGACGGCGCGGCGCAGTTCGGTCATCGCGGGACCCGGGTCGAGGAGGCCGAGACCCTGTCGCCGCAGGCTGTCGGACACCGTCTCGTCGGTGGCCATGCCCGCTTCGGCCCAGGGGCCCCAGGCCACGGAGGTGGCGGTGAGTCCGCGGGCGCGCCGGTCCTCGGCGAGGGCGTCCAGATAGGCGTTGGCCGCGCCGTACGCGCTCTGGTGCCCGCTGCCCCAGACACCGGCGATCGAGCCGAAGAGGACGAACAGGTCGAGTTCGCGGTCGCCGAGGAGGGCGTCGAGATGGGCGGCGCCGGCCAGTTTGGCCGAGGTGAGTTCGGCGAAGTCGGGAAGGCCGAGCTGGTCCAGCGGCCCGAAGTGGCCGACTCCCGCGGTGTGCACCACGCCGGTCAGCGGCAGGTCGGACGGGACGCCGTCCAGTACGGCGGCGAGCGCGTCGCGGTCGGCGACGTCGCAGGCGACGACGGAGACGGCGGCGCCCAATTCCTCCAGCTCCGCGCGGAGTTCGGCGGCGCCGGGGGCGTCGGGGCCGCGCCGGCTGGTGAGGATCAGGTGCTCGGCGCCGGAACGGGCCAGCCAGCGGCCCACCTCGGCGCCGAGGCCGCCGGTGCCACCGGTCACGAGCACGGTGCCGTGCGCGGTGAACTCAGCTGCCGTCGGCAGTTCTTCGACGGTGTGCCGGGCGAGCCGTCGGCCGAGGACGCCGGATGCGCGCAGCGCCACCTGGTCCTCGCCGTCGGGGGTGTCCTTGGTGGCGAGGATGCCCGCCAGCCGCTGTCCCGCCTGCTGGTCGAGTGTGCCCGGCAGGTCGATGAGACCGCCCCAGCTCTGCGGGTGTTCCAGGGCTGCGACCCGGCCGAGCCCCCAGGCGGCTGCCTGGACGGGCCGGGTGACGGGGTCGGCCGGCCCGGTCGAGACGGCGCCCCGGGTGGCCGTCCACAGCCGTCCGGCCGACCCGGTGTCGCCCAGGGCCTGTACGAGCGCGACGGTCAGCGCGAGCCCGTTGGTGAGCGGCGGGTACGCGGCGCTGGGGCGTTCGTCCACGGGGAGGACGGAGAGTAGGTTCGCCGTGCTGTCGAAGTCCTCGGTGGCCTGGAGCCGCGCGGCCAGTACGGCACGGTCGGCGCAGGAGGCGTCGAGCACCACCCGGCGTACCCGCGCGCCGTGGGCGCTGAGCGCGCCCGCCAGGTCGTCGCAGAGGGTGTCGTCGGTGCCCTCGGACTCCTCGGCGCTGACGACCAGCCAGGTGCCGTCCAGCACCGGGGCACCGGGCTTGCGCGGAGCGGTCCACTCGACCCGGTAGCGCTGGGAGTCGAGCAGGGTCTTCTCCTGCTTGCCGCGGCGCCAGGAGGTCAGCGCGGGCAGCAGGGAGCCGAGGGTGGTGTGCTCCTGGTCGCCGAGTCCGAGGATGGTGGCCAGTTCGTCGGCGTCGCCGCGCTCCACCGCGGCCCACAGGCGCTGGTCGCCGGGGTCGGCCAGCTCGGTGGTGGCCGGGGCGCCGAGTGCGGGCGTCTGCGGCCAGTAGAACTCGTGCTGGAAGGCGTAGGTGGGCAGGTCGACGCGGCGGGCGCCGCTGCCGGCGAACCACGCGGGCCAGTCCACGCCGACGCCGTGCACCTGGAGCCGGGCGAGCGCGGTGGTGACGGCGGTCTCCTCGGCGCGGTCGGCGCGCAGCAGCGGGACCAGTTCGGCGTCGTACTCGTCGCCGAGCGTGTCCTGCGCCATCGCGGTGAGCGGTGCGTCGGGGCCGACCTCGACGAAGGTGGTGACGCCGGCGTCGCGCAGGGTCCGTACGCAGTCGGCGAAGCGGACGGCTTCGCGCACCTGGGCGACCCAGTAGTCGGGCGAGCACACCTGCTCGTCCGTGACCTGCCGTCCGGTCAGGTTGGAGATCAGCGGGATGTCCGGCGCGGTGAAGGTCAGCCCTGCGGCGACCTCGCGGAACGCGTCGAGCATCGCGGCCATCCGGGGCGAGTGGAAGGCATGGCTCACCCGCAGGCGCTTGGTCTTGCGCCCCTGGGAGGCGAACGAGTCGGCGATCTCCAGAATCGCGTCCTCGTCGCCGGAGATCACCACAGAGGTGGGGCCGTTGACGGCGGCGACCGACACGCCGTCGGTGAGCAGGGGAACGATCTCGTCCTCGGTGGCCCGCACCGCGACCATCGCACCGCCGGCCGGCAGCGCCTGCATCAGCTTGCCGCGCGCGGCGACCAGGGCGCACGCGTCCGGCAGGGACAGCACCCCGGCGACGTGGGCCGCCGCGATCTCACCGATCGAATGCCCTGCGACGAAGTCGGGCTTGACGCCCCAGGACCGGACGAGCCGGAACAGCGCCACCTCGACGGCGAACAGCGCGGGCTGGGTCCAGCCCGTCTCGTCCAGCAGCGCGGCCTCAGCGGTGCCCTCGGCGGCGAACAGCACGTCGCGCAGCGGGCGGTCGAGCAGCGGGTCGAGTTCGGCGAGTACGGTGTCGAGCGCTTCGGCGAACGCCGGGAAGCACTCGTACAGTTCGCGTCCCATGGCGGGCCGCTGGCTGCCCTGCCCGGTGAAGAGCAGGGCTGTCTTGCCGCGCCGTGCGGCCTCGCCCTCGACCACCCCGGCGTCGGTCCTGCCGGTGGCGAGCGCGGTGAGCGCGCGCAGCAGCGAGTCGCGGTCCCCCGCCACCACCGCAGCGCGCCTGTCGAACTGCGAGCGGGTGGTGGCCAGCGAGAACGCGCCGTCCAGCAGGGTGAGTTCGGGCCGTGCGCGTACGTACGACAGCAGCCGCGCCGCCTGACCGCGCAGGGCGTCTCGGGTGCGGCCCGAGATCAGCCACGGTACGACTGCGGGCGCCGCGGTCCCGGCAGGTGTCCCGGCAGCGGGTGCTGCCGCCGGCGCCGGCGCGGGCTGCTCGATGATGGTGTGGACGTTGGTACCGCTGATGCCGAACGAGGAGACGGCGGCGCGGCGCGGGCGGTCGCCCTGCGGCCAGGCGGTCTGCTCGGTCAGCAGCTCGACGGCGCCCTCGGTCCAGTCCACGTGGGAGGAGGGGGCGTCGACGTGGAGTGTCCTGGGCAAGCTGCCGTGCCGCATCGCCATGATCATCTTGATGATTCCGGCGACGCCCGCGGCGGCCTGGGTGTGGCCGATGTTGGACTTCACGGACCCGAGCAGCAACGGCCGCTCCGGGTCCCGGTCCCTGCCGTACGTGGCGAGCAGCGCCTGCGCCTCGATCGGGTCGCCCAGCGTCGTGCCCGTACCGTGCGCCTCGACGGCGTCGACCTCGTCGGGGACGAGTCCGCCACTGGCGAGCGCCTGGCGGATCACCCGCTGCTGCGACGGGCCGTTGGGGGCCGTCAAACCGTTGGACGCGCCGTCCTGGTTCACAGCGCTGCCGCGCACGACGGCGAGGACCTGGTGGCCGTTGCGCAGCGCGTCGGACTGGCGCTCCAGGACGAGCATGCCGACGCCCTCGGACCAGCCGACCCCGTCGGCGGAGTCGGAGAACGCCTTGCAGCGACCGTCGGGCGACAGACCGCCCTGCCGGGAGAACTCCACGAACACGGACGGTGTCGACATCACGGTGACGCCGCCGGCCAGGGCGAGCGAGCACTCACCCGAGCGCAGGGCCTGGATGGCCCAGTGCATGGCGACCAGCGACGACGAGCACGCGGTGTCGACGGTGACGGCCGGCCCTTCGAGTCCCAGTGTGTACGAGACCCGGCCCGACGCCAGGCTCGCCGAACTGCCGCCGCCCCGGAAGCCCTCGAACTCGGGGCCGGCCAGTACGGCGCTGTAGTCGCTGTACATCACACCGGCGAACACACCGGTCGCGCTGCCGCGCAGCGACCGCGGGTCGACACCCGCCCGCTCGACGGCCTCCCACGACGCCTCCAGCAGCAGCCGCTGCTGCGAGTCGGTGGCCAGCGCCTCACGGGGGCTCATCCCGAAGAACTCCGGGTCGAACTCGCCCGCGTCGTACAGGAATCCGCCCGAGCGGGTGTACGCGGTGCCCGCGTGGTCCGGGTCCGGGTGGTACAGCGACTCGACGTCCCAGCCACGGTTGACCGGGAAGCCGGAGACCGCGTCGCCGCCCTCGGTCACCAGCTGCCACAGGTCTTCCGGCGAGGTCACCCCGCCGGGGTAGCGGCAGCTCATGCCCACGATCACGATCGGATCGTCGCCCACCGCCGCCGTCCGGGTGGTGGCGGGCGCGGCGGCGTCCGCGCCGAGCAGTTCGTCGAGGATGTAGGTGGCCAGACTGCGCACGGTCGGGTAGTCGAAGACGAGCGTGGCGGGCAGCCGCAGCCCGGTCGCCGTGTTGAGCCGGTTCCGCAGCTCCACGGCCGTCAGTGAGTCGAAGCCCAGGTCGCGGAAGGCGCGTTCGGCGTCGATGTCCTCGCCGCTCGCATGGCCGAGTACGAGGGCGACCTGGCCGCGGACCAGGTCCAGCAGCATGTCGTGCCGGTCGGTCTCCTCCAGCCGGTTCAGCCGCTGGACGAGATCGTTCGCCGTCGCGGAGCCGGCGACGGCGGCCCTGCGGGAGCGGGTACGGATCAACGACCGCAGCAGCTGCGGGACTTCACCCTGCGACCGCAGGACGGCCAGGTCCAGCCGCACCGGTGCCACGGCCGCCTCGCCGGTGGCCAAGGCCGCGTCGAACAGCGCGACACCCTGCTCGACCGACAGCGGGGGCATGCCGGAGCGGGCCATACGCCGCAGGTCGTCCTCGGTCACACCGCCGGTCATGCCGCCGGTGCTGTCCCACGGGCCCCAGGCCAGCGACACTCCGGGCAGGCACTCGGCGCGCCGGCTCTCCACCAGGGCGTCCAGGAAGGCGTTGCCCGCCGCGTAGTTGGCCTGTCCCGCGCTGCCGAACAGACCGGCCACGGACGAGAACACCACGAACGCGGACAGGTCGAGATCACGGGTCAGCTCGTGCAGGTTCCAGGCCGCGTCCGCCTTAGGACGCAGCACCGTGTCCAGCCGCTCAGGAGTCAGCGAACCGACCACACCGTCGTCCAGCACCCCGGCCGTATGCACCACGGCGGAGACGGAATGCGCGGAGAGCAGCGCGGCCAGCGCCTCACGGTCGGCCACATCACACGCCTCGACGGCGACCTCGGCACCATGCACCCCGAGTTCGGCCACCAACTCCGCCGCGCCCTCGGCCTCCTGGCCCCGGCGGCTGACGAGCAGCAGCTGCCGTACGCCGTGTTCCACCACCAGGTGCCGTGCCAGTACGGCGCCCAGACCACCCGTGCCGCCGGTGATCAGCACACTGCCGCCGGCGCTCCACTCCGGGCCGACGCCCGTGCCGCCGGCGGTCCGCCGGCGCACCAGCCGGCCGGCCCGCACCTCGCCGCCGCGTACGACCAGTTGGGGCTCGTCGACGCCCAGCGCCCGGCGCGGCAGTGCGGCCGGCGTCTCGGGATCCAGGTCGACCAGACCGAACCGGCCGGGGTGCTCCGTCTGCGCGGAGCGGATCAGGCCCCACACCGACGCGGCGGCCACATCACGGCCACCGACGGCGCCCCGCGTCACGAACACCAGTCGCGCTCCGGCGAACCGCTCGTCGGCCAGCCAGGCCTGCGCCGTCGCGAGCGCGTCCGCCGCCAGCGTGTGGGCGGAGTCCGCCGCGTTGTCGGTCATGCCGCCGGTGACAGCGGTCAGTACGACGTCCGGGACCGGCGAGTCCGCCGCCGCCAGGGAGGGCAGATCGGGGTGGGTCACGGCGGTGCCCGCCGCTGCCAGGTCGTCGGCGAGCCCGAACACGTCGGTGCCGACCAGGGCCACCCGTCCGGGGTCCGTCGTGCCGGTCCGTACCGGGATCCAGTCGAGACCGAACAGCGCGTCCCTGCCCACCAGGGCGACGGCGCCGAACTGCTGCGCCGCGACGGGCCGCAGCACCAGTGCCTCGACGGAGACGACCGGCCGGCCCGACGTGTCGGCCACGGCGAGCGACACCGCGTCCTCGGCGGCGGGGGTCAGCCGTACGCGCAGCGCGGAGGCGCCGGTCGCGTGCAGCGACACGCCCTCCCAGGAGAAGGGCAGCCCGCCCTGGCTCTCCGTGCCGAGCTGTGCGAAGGCGGCGGCGTGCAGGGCCGCGTCGAGCAGCGCCGGGTGCAGTCCGAACGCGTCGGCCTCGGCCTCGCCGCCCTCGGGCAGCACGACCTCGGCGTACACCTCGTCGTCCCGGCGCCAGACGGCCCGCAGGCCCCGGAAGACCGGGCCGTACTCGAAGCCCTCGTCGGCCAGTTGGGGGTAGAGCCCTTCGATCGCCACCGGTTCGGCGCCGGCCGGGGGCCAGACGTCGGTGTCGAGGACGGAGCGCTCGTCGCCGATCTCACCGACGGCGAGCACACCGGTGGCGTGCCGGGTCCAGGCGCCCTCGTCGCTTCCCTCGGGGCGGGAGTAGACGTTCACGGTGCGGCGGCCGGAGTCGTCGGGGTTGCCGATCCACAACTGGACCTGGACCGCGCCCTGTTCGGGAAGGATCAGCGGCGCCCCCAGGGTCAGCTCCTCGACCCGGTCGCAGCCGACCTCGTCGCCCGCCCGGACGGCCAGCTCCAGGAACGCGGTGCCGGGGAGCAGTGTGGTGCCGCGTACGGCGTGGTCGGCGAGCCACGGGTGGGACTGGAGCGAGAGCCTGCCGGTGAGCAGGACCCCGTCGGAGTCGGCCAGGGAGACGGCGGCGGAGAGCAGCGGGTGGTGGGCCGCGCCCAGTCCGGCGGCCCGCAGGTCGGCGGTGTGTCCCTGGCTGCCCTTGGGCCAGTACCTGCGGCGCTGGAAGGCGTAGGTGGGCAGGTCGGCCCGGCGGGCGCCGGTGCCTTCGAAGTAGTCGTCCCAGCGGACGGCGACACCGCGCACGTGCAGACCCGCGAGGGCCGTGGTGACGGTGTGGGTCTCCGGGCGGCCGGCCCGCAGTACGGGCAGTGCGGTGGCGCCGTCGGCCGCGGCGGCCTCGATGCCGTCCTCGGTCATGGCGGACAGGACGCCGTCGGGGCCGAGTTCGAGGAAGGTGGTGACGCCGTGGCCGAGCAGCCAGTCGACTCCGTCCGCGTACCGTACGGCGCGCCGGACATGGTCCACCCAGTAGTCGGCGGAGGTCACCTGTGCGACGGTCGCGGGCTCACCGGTGACGTTGGAGACGAACGGCGTCAGCGGGGCCTGGAGACTCAGTCCTTCGACCACGGCGCGGAACTCCGCCAGCATCGGTTCCATGAGCGGCGAGTGGAAGGCGTGCGAGACCCGGAGCCGCTTGGTCTTGCGCCCTTCGGCCTCCAGCCGTGCGGCGATCTCGCCGACCGTCTGCTCGTCACCGGAGAGTACGAGGGCGGCGGGGCCGTTGACGGCCGCGAGGGAGACCTGGTCCTCGTGTCCCGCCAGCAGTGGCGCGACCTCGTCCTCGGTGGCCTGTACGGCGACCATCGCGCCGCCTGCGGGCAGGGCCTGCATCAGCCGGCCGCGGGCCGCGACGAGGGTGGCGGCGTCGCCGAGGGAGAGCACCCCTGCCACATGGGCGGCGGTGATCTCGCCGATCGAGTGACCGGTCAGGTAGTCGGGCTTGATGCCCCAGGACTCCACGAGCCTGGCCAGGGCGACCTCGACGGCGAACAGGGCGGGCTGCGCGTACTCCGTACGGTCCAGCGCTTCGGCGTCCTCGCCCCACAGCACGTCGCGCAACGGCCGGTCCAGCCGGTCGTCCAGCTCGCCGAGCGCAGCGTCGAGGGCTTCGGCGAAGACCGGGAAGCGGCCGTACAGTTCCCGGCCCATGCCCAGCCGCTGGGAGCCCTGTCCGGTGAAGAGGAACGCCAGTTTGCCGTCGCCCTGGGTCGCGCCCCGCACCAGGTCGGCCGCCGGCGTGTCCTCGGTGAGTGCGGTCAGTCCGGCGAGCGCGGCGGCGCGGTCGGCGGCCAGGATCACGGCGCGGTGCTCGAAACCGGCCCGGGTGGTGGCCAGCGAGAAGGCCGTGTCGACCAGCGGCGCGGGAGCGGGCTCCGCCTCCAGCGCGGCGAGCAGTGCGGCGGCCTGGGCGCGCAGCGCCTCGGGGGTCCGCCCGGACAGCGGTACGGGTACGACACCGGGCTCGACGGTGGGTTCGGTGTGCGTACTGCCCGTGGCGTCGGTGTCAGCCGCTCCGGTGTCCGCGGCCTCGGGTTCGGGTGCCTGTTCGACGATGGTGTGCGCGTTGGTGCCGCTGATGCCGAACGAGGAGACGGCGGCGCGCCGGGGCGCGCCGGTCTCGGGCCAGGCGGTGTTCCGGTCGAGGACCTTGACGGCGCCCTGCGTCCAGTCCACGTGCGAGGAGGGCTCGTCGGCCAGGAGTGTGCGCGGCAGTACGCCGTGCCGCATCGCCATGACCATCTTGATGACACCGGCGACACCGGCCGCCGCCTGGGTGTGGCTGATGTTGGACTTGACCGAGCCGAGCAGCAGCGGACGGCTCGCGTCGCGGTCGCGCCCGTACGTCGCCAGCAGGGCCTGTGCCTCGACGGGGTCGCCGAGCGTGGTGCCGGTGCCGTGCGCCTCGACGACGTCGATCTCGTCGGCCGAGAGCCGGGAGTTGATGAGGGCCTGCTGGATGACTTCCTGCTGGGAGGGGCCGTTCGGCGCGGTGAGGCCGTTCGACGCGCCGTCCTGGTTGACGGCGCTGCCCCGCACGACGGCCAGGATCTCGTGGCCGTTGCGCCGGGCGTCGGAGAGCCGTTCCAGTACGACGATGCCGACGCCCTCGGCCCAGCCCGTGCCGTCGGCGGAGTCGCCGAAGGAGCGGCAGCGGCCGTCGGCCGAGAGGCCGCCCTGCCGGCTGAACTCGACGAAGGTACCGGGGCTCGACATGACGGTGACGCCGCCGGCCAGCGCGAGGGTGCACTCCCCCGCGCGCAGCGCCTGTGCGGCGAGATGGATGGCCACCAGGGACGACGAGCAGGCGGTGTCCACCGTGACGGCGGGGCCGACCGTGCCGAACGAGTAGGAGATCCGGCCGGACAGGACACTGCCCGTGTTGCCGGTGAGCTGGAACCCTTCGGCGCCGTCGGCGGGCCCGACCCGGTAGTCCTGGGCCATCGCGCCCATGAACACACCGGTCTGGCTGCCCTTGACCGAGGTGGGGTCGATGCCCGCGCGCTCGAAGGCCTCCCAGGCGGATTCGAGCACGACGCGCTGCTGCGGGTCCATCGCGACGGCCTCGCGCGGCGAGATGCCGAAGAAGTCGGCGTCGAAGTCGGGCGCGTCGTGCAGGAAGCCGCCGGAGGTCGTGCTGGACGAGGCGAGCGCCTCGGCGTCCCAGCCACGGTCGGCGGGGAACTCGGTGATGCCGTTCTCGCCGGCCTCGACCATCCGCCACAGGTCTTCCGGCGACGACACACCGCCGGGGTAGCGGCAGGTCATACCGACGATGGCGATCGGCTCCCGGGCCGACGTCTCCAGTTCGCTCACCCGCTGGCGCGTCCGTCGGAGATCGGCGGTCGCAAGCTTGAGGTAGTCCCGGAGCTTCTGTTCGTTGTCCATCTCAACTCAACCCATCTCGACAGCCAGCGACCGAACATGAATCACGCCGGACATCACACGCTCGTCGTCCAAAGCAATAAATGAAAAAGCCACATGGCTTCACAGCGGATTACGGAGAAGCCATGTGGCGAGTGTCGTCGCGACCGCGACAGGAATTCCCTAGTCCTGCCCGGTTTCCCGGACCACTACCAGCTGGAGGCCAGCAGAAGGTCCCCGTACTGGTCCTCCCGGTGGACCTGCGCGAGGTCGGCGTCGACCATCATGTGCATCAGTTCCGGGAAGTCGACGCTGGGTTTCCAGCCGAGCCTGGTCTGCGCGTGCTTGCTGTCGGCGCAGAGGATCTCCACCTCGGCGGGGCGCACCAGACCGGGGTCGATGACCACGTAGTCCTCCCAGTCGAGGTCCACGTGCTCGAAGGCGATCCGGACGGCGTCGGAGACCGAGTGCATGCTGCCGCTGCCCACCACGTAGTCGTCGGGGTCGTCCTGCTGGAGCATGAGGTGCATGGCGCGTACGTAGTCGCCGGCGAAGCCCCAGTCGCGTACCGCGTCGAGGTTGCCCAGGTGCAGTTTGTCCTGGAGCCCCAGCTTGATCCTGGCGACCGCGAGGGAGATCTTCCTGGTCACGAACTCCGAGCCGCGGCGCGGGGATTCGTGGTTGAAGAGCATCCCGGAGACCGCGTACATGCCGAAGGACTCACGGTAGTTGCGGGTGATGAAGTGCCCGTACGCCTTGGCGGCGCCGTAGGGGCTGCGTGGGTGGAAGAGCGTCGTCTCCCGCTGCGGCGTCTCGGCCGCCTTGCCGAACATCTCCGACGACGACGCCTGGTAGAAGCGGATCTGGCCGGCGTTCGCCGCGGTGCGGGAGCTGTTGAGGCCGCTCACCATGCGGATCGCCTCCAGGACCCGCAGGACGCCCATTCCGTTGACCTCGGTGACCAGTTCGGCCTGCTGCCACGACATCGGCACGAACGAGATGGCACCGAGGTTGTAGACCTCGTCGGGCTGGACCGTGTCGACGGCGGACACCAGGCTGCCCTGGTCCATGAGATCACCCTCGACGAAGGACAGATCCGAGACGAGCTTGCTCACCCGCGACTTGCGCGGGTTGGCCTGGCCCCGGATCAATCCCCATACCTGGTAGCCCTGCGAGAGCAGGTGCTCGGCCAGATACGATCCGTCCTGCCCGGTAATTCCGGTGATCAGCGCGCGCTTGGACATTCCAACCCCTTCTCGACCACGAGAGACCGCCCAAACGCAGAGCTAGGTCGACGACCTTGCATCGAATACGCTTCTGTCCGGACGATAGACATCGGAACGCTCGCAAGCCGCCGACCTCGGTGTCAAGAAATCCCCGGCATACTAGGGAATTCCTGAGTGCGACCGCCGGCAAGAAAGCAAGAACCCGAGAACACTAGTGATTTTCGGGCCTCCGGTGCGGTGCACTGGATGCGTCGGCGTCCGGGCCGGCTCTGTCAACCGGAGTGTCATTCCGTGCTGTTCGGACTCCTGCGCATCCATATACGTCCCTACCGGGGAGCGGCGGCTCTGCTGGTCCTTTTGCAACTGGCCCAGATCCTCGCCACGTTGGTGCTGCCGACGCTCGGCGCGGCCCTCATCGACAACGGTGTGGTCCGGGCGGACAGCGGCTACATCACCCGGGTCGGGGCGGTCATGGTCGCCGTGGCCCTCGTCCAGATCGTCTCGGCCGTCGGCGCCGTGTCGCTGGGCTCGCGCACCGCGATGGCGATGGGGCGTGACATCCGCTCCGTCGTCTTCCGCCGGGTGCTGGACTTCTCGGCGCGCGAGGTGGGCAGGTTCGGTACGCCCTCGCTGATGAACCGCACGGTCAACGACGTCCAGCAGATACAGACCCTGGCCGTCTCGGGCTTCGGCATCGTGGTGTCGGCGCCGCTCATGTGCCTGGGCAGCATCGCGCTGGCCCTCCAGCAGGACGTGCCGCTCGCCCTGATCCTGGTGCTGCTCGTGCTGGTCGTCGGCGTCGCCTTCGGTCTGCTGCTGGCCCGGATGGGCGTGCTCTACGAGCGGATGCAGACCTACCTCGACCGGCTCGGCAGACTGCTGCGTGAGCAGATCACCGGCGTACGGGTGGTGCGTTCCTTCGTCAGGGACGACTACGAGCGCGCGCGGTTCACCCGTACCAACACCGAACTCTTCGACGTCTCGCGGCGCGTCAGCCGTCTCATCGCGACCATGCTGCCCGTGGTGCTGCTGCTCATGAACGTGTTCATGGTGGCCGTCCTGTGGGTCGGCGCCCACCGGATCGACGCGGGGTCGATGCGGATCGGCGCGATCAGCGCGTTTCTCAGCTATCTCTCGCTCATCCTGATGTCGGTCGTGATGGTCGCGTTCGTCTTCCTCTCGGTGCCCCGCGCGAAGGTGTCCGCCGGCCGCGTCCAAGGGATCCTCAGTACCCCGACGAGCGTCACGCCGCCACCGGACCCGGTCGGCGCCTCCCCCTCGGCCGCCGGTCAACTCGTCGTGCGCGGGGCGGAGTTCCGCTACCCGGGTGCGGAGAAGCCGGTGCTCCAGGGGATCGACCTGACCGCGGGGCCCGGCGAGAGCGTGGCGATCCTCGGCAGCACCGGCAGCGGCAAGACGACCCTGCTCAATCTGGTGCTGCGGCTGTTCGACGCGACCGACGGGTCGGTGCGCGTCAACGGCGCCGACGTACGGGAGCTGGCCCCGGAGGCGCTCAGCCGGGCCGTCGGCTTCGTACCGCAGAAGCCGTACCTGTTCTCGGGCACCGTCGCGAGCAATCTGCGCTTCGGCCGCCCCGACGCCACCGACGAGGAGCTGTGGGAGGCCCTGCGGGTCGCCCAGGCCGCCGAGTTCGTCCGGCGGCTGCCCGGCGCGCTGGACGCCGAGATCTCCCAGGGCGGCACCAATGTGTCCGGTGGGCAGCGGCAGCGGCTGGCCATCGCGCGCACCCTGCTGCGCCGGCCCGACATCTACCTCTTCGACGACTGCTTCTCGGCGCTCGACTACGCCACGGACGCGGCGCTGCGGACCGCCCTCGCGCCGGAGACGGCGCGGGCGACCGTGATCACCGTCGCCCAGCGGGTCGACACCGTACGGACCGCCGACCGCATCGTGGTCCTGGACGAGGGGCGCGTCGTCGGCACCGGAACCCACGCCGAACTGCTGCGTGACAGCTCGACCTACCGCGAGATCGCGCTCTCCCAGCTCACCGAAGAGGAGGCCGTCGATGGTCTCGCCCGGCAGCCGTAACGCGTCCGATGCGCACGCATCCGAGACACGCGAACCCGAGAGGCGGCAGCCCGAGGCCACCGGGGCGGGGCGGCGGCTCGTCGGGCTGCTCCGGCCGCACCGCTCCCGTATCTCGCTGGCGCTCGCCCTGGGCATCGGCGGCATCACCCTCAACGCGTTCGGCCCGCTGCTCCTCGGCAAGGCCACGGACCTGATCGTGGACGGCACCGTCGGCGGCGCCCCGGGCGGCGCGGCCGGATCCGGAACACCCGGGGTCGACTTCGGCGAGGTCGGCCGGGTGCTGCTGCTCCTGCTCGTCCTCTACGTCGCGGCCTCGCTGTTCATGCTCGCGCAGGGGCGGCTGATCGCCGCCGTCGTGCAGCGGGTCGTCTTCGACCTGCGGGAGAAGGCGGAGGACAAGCTCGGGCGGCTGCCGCTGCGCCACTTCGACCGCCATCCGGCGGGCGAGGTGCTGAGCCGCGCCACCAACGACGTCGACAACCTCCAGCAGACCCTCCAGCAGACCCTCGCCGAGCTGATCACCTCGGTCTTCTCCATCGTCACGATGCTGATCCTGATGCTGGTCATCTCGCCGTCACTGGCGCTGGTCATGCTGGCGAGCGTGCCCGTCTCGGCGGTGCTCGCCGCCTGGATCAGCAAGCGCGCCCAGCCCCGGTTCGCCGACCAGTGGGCGGCCACCGGCTCGATGAACGGGCACGTCGAGGAGATCTACACCGGCCATTCCCTGGTCAAGGGCTTCGGCAGGCGCGCACAGGCCGAGGAGCGGTTCGACGCGCACAACGAGGCGCTGTACCGGGCGGGCAGGAAGGCCCAGTTCGCCTCGGGCACCATCGAGCCGTCCATGATGTTCATCGCCAACCTGGGTTATGTGGCCGTCGCCGTGGTCGGTGCGTGGCAGGTGGTGCACGGCTCGCTGAGCCTCGGGGACGTCCAGGCGTTCATCCTGTACTCCCGCCAGTTCAGCCAGCCGATCGTGGAGGTCGCGAGCGTGGCGGGCCGCCTCCAGTCGGGAATCGCCTCGGCGGCACGGGTCTTCACCCTGCTGGACGCGGACGAGCAGCACCCCGACCCCGCGCACCCGCGCACGCCCGAACGGGCCGCGGGCCGCGTCCGGTTCGACCGTGTCTCTTTCCGCTACTCCCCCGGCACGCCACTGATCGAGGATCTGTCGCTGACGGTGGAACCAGGCAGCACGGTGGCGATCGTGGGCCCGACGGGTGCGGGCAAGACCACGCTGGGCAATCTGCTCGTCCGGTTCTACGAGCTCGGCGGCGGGCGCATCCTGCTCGACGGTACGGACATCGCGTCCATGACCCGCGACGACCTGCGCTCCCGGTTCGGCCTGGTCCTCCAGGACACCTGGCTGTTCCGGGGCACCATAGCCGAGAACATCGCGTACGGCCGGGCCGCCGCGACGCGCGACGAGATCGTGGCGGCGGCCCGCGCCACCTGCGCGGACCGGTTCATCCGTACGCTGCCCGACGGCTACGACACCGTGCTGGACGACGAGTCGGCAGGCGTGAGCGCCGGCGAGAAGCAACTGATCACGGTGGCACGGGCGTTCCTCGCCAAGCCGGCGGTGCTGCTGCTCGACGAGGCGACCAGCTCGGTCGACACCCGTACCGAAGTGCTCATCCAGCGCGCGATGAACACCCTGCGCGAGGGCAGGACCAGCTTCGTCATCGCGCATCGGCTGTCCACCATCCGTGACGCGGACGTCATCGTGGTGATGGAGTCGGGCCGCATCGTCGAGCAGGGCACCCATGACGATCTGATCAGGCGTCAGGGAGCCTACGCCCGCCTGCACGCCGCGCGCGCCCACGACGCTTCCGGTGTGCGGACGGACGCTCCGGCGGATCAGTCCCGGTCGGCCGTGGCGACGCGGCCGGCGTAGCGCCGGCTCCAGGTGGTGTCCTCGTCCACGGTGACGACCACGTCGTAATAGCCCTCCTGGGTGGGCCAGGTGACGGTCCTCGTGCGGCCGTGGGCCACCGTGATCCGCTGGGTACGGCCGAGGTAGTCGTTGGCGGTGAGCACGTAACGCACCGGCGCCGCGCCGTCGTTGTGCAGCGTGAGCTTCACCTCGGCGTCGTGCTTGCCCTTGGCCCGCACCAGGTCGGCCTCCACGCGCGGCAGGCCGCCGTCGTGCTTGTGTGCGGGCGCGACCCGGCCGGCGAAGGAGCGTACGAAACCGTCGTTGGAGTAGATCGAGAACGCGTACGCGCCGTCGGTGGCCCCGGCGTCCCAGGTGTACTCGCGCGGCTCGCGGGCGGTGACGGTGAACGGCGTGCTGGAGAAGGGCCGGTACTTGTCGGGGAAGACCTGGAAGCTCAGGGCCTTGCCCTTCGGGCCGCCGGTCAGCGTCATCCTGGCGGTGACCGTGCCCGCGGCGCGGTCCTCCGAGATCGTCGCGTGCGGGTGGAAGCCCAGCGGGCGCGGCGTCATGTGGCCCGCCGCGATCGACACCGGCTGCTCGGCGAGCGGGTCGGGGAAGGCGGCGGGGCCGGGCTGCGGGTGGGCGAAGTCGAGGGCGCTGGTCAGGTCGCCCGCGACCGAGCGCCGCCAGTCGCTGATGTTGGGGCAGCGGAACGGCTTGCCGAGGTGGGCCGCCCAGGTCTCCAGGAACGTGATGGTCGAGGTGTGGTCGAAGACCTCGGACGCCACGTGCCCGCCACGGGTCCACGGCGAGACGAGCAGCATCGGCACCCGGGGTCCGAAGCCGAGCGGGTAGTCGCCGACGTACTCGCCCGCCGTGCCCGGCTCGGGCCACGGCGGCAGGACGTGGTCGAACTTCCCGTCGTTCTCGTCGTAGTTGAGGATGAAGAGGGTGTGGTTCCAGATGTCGGGGTTGCTCTGCAGGCTGTCGAGCACCTTCTTGACGTAGCGCTCGCCGTGCAGGGTGTCCGCGCTCGGGTGCTCGGACCAGCCGTACGGCGCCACCAGCCAGGAGACGGCGGGCAGCGGATGTTCGGCGCCCGGCCGGCAGGCGTCGTGGAAGTTCTTGAGCACCGCGTCGAGGTTGGCGTCCGAGTCGTCGTTCGGGGCGGTCATGCCGGCGTAGTACGTGGCGTTGCCGCGCCAGATCAGCCCGGTGCCCGGCCGCAGCTTCGGGTCGTCGGCGCTCAGCCCGGCCGGCTCGAACCCCTTGAAGTACTTCAGCTCGTTGTCGCCGTAGTCGCCGACCCAGCCGCTGAGGTAACCCTGCCGCCCGTCACCGCTGTTGTCGGAGTAGAGCCGCCAGTCGATGCCGGCCTGCTGGAGCTGCTCGGCCACCGTGATCCAGGGGCGGGAGTAGTTGGACTCGTCCGTGTTGCCCGTCTCGCTGTTGGCGGTGCCGCTCCACAGATACTTCCGGTTGGGGTCGGTGGGCCCGAACTCGGAGCAGAAGTTCTGGTCGGCGACGGTGTACTGGGCGGCGACCGAGTGGTAGAAGCCCATGTAGCCGTCGCTGTGGTAGTTCATGGCGCTGGCGCCGTTGTGCTGCACCCACTTGTCCCAGGTGCGGTGACCGACGTCGCCCCAGGCTCCGTGGTCGTTGCCCCAGGCGCCGTCGTCGACCTGGGGCGAGACGGTGTTGCCCTTGCCGTCCTTCTGCTGGAAGACGGTGGTGCCGTCCTGGAACCGCAGCGCCTGCTTGTCGTTGAAGCCCCGTACGCCGGGGAACGTGCCGAAGTAGTGGTCCTGGGAGCGGTTCTCCTGCATGAGGATGACGACATGCCGCAGGTCGGACAGATTGCCCTTGAAGCCCTTCGGCAGGACGTACCGCTGCTTCGTGCCGGCGTACGCGCCGCCCGCCCCGGCGGTCCCGCCGAGTACGAGCGTTCCGGCGGCGACCCCCGTGCCCTGGAGGAACCGGCGGCGGGTGGTGCCGCTCGGCGCGTCGAATGTGCCTGCGGTGTCGGACTCGGGCGTCGTGGGTGTCGGACCGGGGGCCATGGAGGCTCCTCCCATGCGTGGGGGCAGTCGGGTTCGGGGACAGTCGGGACAGGTGCTGCGACCCGTTCATCGAAGCAAGTGGACACCAACACCGTGTGAACGCGGGCTGAGCGGTGATCACTCCGGGCGGCGGTCCGGGGTAACTCCTGCGGGTTACACGCATTGTTCGTAGCGTGTTCAGCCCCTGGTCGCCGGGGTGCCCGATGCTTCGCCGGGAGCGTGAGCGCGCTCCTCGCCTGCTCGATCCCCGACATGAGGAGCGGCCATCGTGCGTACGCACTGGCGTAGTCAAGCCCCCGTCACCGCCGTTGTTCTGACCTTCCTGGCCCTCGGCCTGTCCGGTGCGCCTGCCTCGGCACAGACCCAGGCCCAGGCCGCCCAGGCCGCCCAGGCCACGGTTCGGATCAACGAGGTCGAGTCGAACAACGGCAGTCCGGGTGACTGGGTCGAGATCGTCAACACCGGTTCCGCGGCGGTCGACGTGTCCGGATGGCTCGTCAAGGACAACGACGACGACCACTCGTACAAGATCGCCAAGAAGACGACGCTGGCCGCCGGCGCTTTCCTGGCGCTGGACGTCGACCCGTCGTTCGGCCTGGGCAGCGAGGACTCGGCGCGGCTGTACAACGGCTCGACGCTGGTGGACTCCTACAGCTGGGACGACCACGCCGACACCACGTACGGCCGCTGCCCGGACGGCACCGGCGCGTTCACCACCACGACGACCCCGACCAAGGGCAAGGCGAACGCCTGCGGCACGACCGGCGGGGGCGGCGGCCAGCCGGTCCACGGGGCCTGGCCGGGCGGTTCGGCCGTGACCAACGCCGACGGCTCGAACGTGTTCGGGGAGAACCTCAGCGGTCTGTCCTTCGAGAGCAGCGGCGTCCTCTGGGCGGTGAACAACGGCCCGAGCAAGCTCTACCGGCTGGTGCCCAACGGCTCGACCTGGCGCCCCGACACGACCGGTGGCTGGTCCAAGGGCAAGGCCCTGCACTACCCGGGCGGCAGCGGCGATCCCGACGCGGAAGCCGTGGTCAGCACCCCCGAGGGGCTGTTCGTCGCCACCGAGCGCGACAACGACAAGGACTCCACCAGCAAGCCCGAGATCCTGCGCTTCGACGGCTCCGCCACATCGTCCTCGCTGAACGCGACCGCGGAGTGGAACCTCACCTCCGACCTGCCCTCGCTCCCCGAGAACGGCGGGTTCGAGGGGATCTCGTGGATCCCCGACTCGTTCCTGACCGCGCACGACTTCCGTGACGAGCACACGGGAGCGGCCTACGACCCGGCGTCCTACCCGGGCCACGGCAGCGGTCTGTTCTTCGGCGGTGTCGAGGACAACAGCACGATCTACGCGTACGCCCTCAACCAGTCCGGCGGCGGCTTCACCCGGATCGCCACCGTCGCCAGCGGCCTGTCGGCCGTGATGGAGCTGGAGTTCGAGCCGGCCACCGGGCATCTGTGGGCGGTCTGCGACGACTCCTGCCAGGGCCAGAGTGCGGTCCTCGACATCAACGCCCAGGGCCAGTTCGCCGCGACCGCGGTGTACGACCGCCCCTCGGGGATGTCGAACTACAACAACGAGGGCTTCGCCATCGCCCCCCAGTCGGCCTGCGTCTCCGGCCACAAGCCGGTCGTCTGGTCCGACGACGCCAACGACGGCGGCCACGCGCTGCGCGCCGGCACGCTGAACTGCACCGCCTGACACGTCGACACGGGGTGGGGCGGCCGGTTTCCGCCCCGCTCCACCGGGCACCGGCACCACATGGACCGTAAAGAGGCGGAAAAGGCCCTGCTCGACGGCCTCAAAGTGGATGACAGCAGACCCGAGCAGCCGGTCCTCCTGGACGAGCACGGCCGGACGATCGGCACCTGGCGGGAGAACCACCCCTACGACGAGAAGGTCTCCCGCAAGGACTACGAGCGAAGCAAGCGCATCCTGCAGATCGAGATGCTCAAACTCCAGCGCTGGGCCAGGGACAGCGGCGCGCGCGTCATGGTGGTGTGCGAGGGACGGGACGCGGCGGGCAAAGGCGGCACGATCCAGCGCTTCACGGAGCGGCTGAACCCGCGCGGGGCCCGGGTGGTGGCTCTCGACAAGCCGACCGACCGCGAATCCGGCCAGTGGTACTTCCAACGTTACGTGGCCCATCTGCCCGCGCGCGGAGAAATCGTCTTCTTCGACCGGTCCTGGTACAACCGGGCGGGCGTGGAGCGCGTCATGGGGTACTGCAGCCAGGAGCAGTACGAGCTGTTCCTCACGCAATGCCCCGGCTTCGAACGGATGCTCGTCGACGAGGGCATCGTGCTGGTGAAGTTCTGGTTCTCCGTCTCCCGCAGCGAGCAGCGCACCCGCTTCGCCATCCGTCAGGTCGACCCGGTACGCCAGTGGAAGCTCTCCCCCACCGACGTGGCGTCCCTGGACCTCTGGGACGCGTACACGACGGCGAAGGTCGACATGTTCCGCGCCACCGACACCGACCGCGCCCCGTGGACGGTCGTCAAGAGCAACGACAAACGCCGGGCGCGGCTCGAAGCGATGCGCAGTCTGCTGTTCCGCATCGACTACGCCAACAAGGACGCCGAGGCGGTCGGCGAACCCGACCCCCGGATCATCGGCCCGGCCAACACCCTCCTGGAACCGGGCGAGGAGGACACCAGCCTCTCCCCCACGGTCCTGACGGAACGCACGGAAGGCCCGGGCGACCACCCCACCGACCTCACCTGACGCCTGGCCCGGTGACCGTTGGAACTTCCCGTTGCGAAGAGGGACATTGATGGCAAAGAGATCCGCCGGCCCGACCGGCCAAGGGAGTTCACCACGCGGGCGCGGCGTAGCGGGGGCGCTTCGGTGGTATGCGGGGGCGCCTCGGCGTACTGGTGCGCGGGTGGTTCGTCATTGCGTCCGGGGGATCGCCTCGTCCGGTCCCGAGCGGGACGACCTGTTGCTTCAGGCGAAGGGCGTCGTGGCGGCGGTGGCCGCGTGGATGCTGGCCAAGTGGCTGCTGCCGCCGACGGTGACCACGTTCGCGCCGTTCACCGCCCTGCTGATATTGCAGGTCACGCTCTACAAGTCGTTCCGCGACTGCGTCCAGTACCTGACCGCGATGGTCCTCGGCACCGCGCTCGCCGCCGGCCTCGGGGAGACGGTCGGGGTTCACGCGTGGAGTCTCGCCGTACTCATCCTCTGCGCCCTCGCGATCGGCAAGACCCAGCGGCTGGGGTACCAGGGGACGCAGGTGTCGGTGATCGGCATCTTCGCCTTCTCGGCGGGGCACGGCAGCATCGCGTACATCGGTCATCTGGTGGCGTCCGTGACGCTCGGCGCGGCCTGCGCCATCGTCATGCACCTGGCCCTCGCCCCCGCCCGGCGCACCGGCCGGTCCGAGCAGGTCGTCGAGACGCTCTCCGCGCGGGCCCAGCACGTCCTCGTCACCATCGCCACGGCGACCGCCTCGGCGGAAGCCCTCGACGAGAAGGACCTTCAGGACTGGAACGACCAGTGCACGCTGATCTCCGCCGACGCCGCAGCGGCCCTGCGCGTCATCGACGAGGAGACCGAGAACTCCCGGCTGAATCCGCGCCGTTCACTGCCCGACGCCCGTCGGCTGCTGGTCCGCGCCCCGTCCGCCATCACCGTCGTCGACAGGGCTCTGTGGCACATCCAGTCCATCGTCCGGAGCCTGTCCTACGCCGCCCGCACCGGGGACTACGACCTGCTGCCGCGCGAATTCCTCGACGACTACGGCGACTTGCTGCGCCGCTCGGCGGACATCCTGGACGAATTCATGCGGCGGCAGCACGATCCCGCCGACCTCGACGCCGCCCTGCGCGAGGCCGACGACCGGCGCCAGGCCCTGGAGAGCAGCAGCCACCACGGGCGCTTCGACTCGCCCGCACAGACCGCCTTGCGCGGCTCGCTCGTCACCGACATCGGCCGGCTGCTGCACGAACTGCGGCAGACCGCTGAGCGGGGTACGCCGACGGGGCCCGGCGGAAGGTGATTCCGCCGGACCCCGGGTTTACTGAAGGGTGCCGTCACTCGGCAGGACAGGACCCTTTTCCCATCGCTCAACAACCGCGCAGGGTGCGGTTCTTAGAAGTAGTGTTTACGCCCACCGACCTTGCGTCCCGTCGAGCCAAGGATCCACAGGACCGCGCCGACCACTACAAGGATGCCGCCGACGGTCGTCAGCAGCGAGACACCGACCAGCAGGCCGATTATGAGCAGAATGACGCCAAGGACAATCATTTCAATTCCGATCTTCACGTCTCTTCGGTGCGTACAGATCCTCATTCCGACGGATCCGCAGCACCCTCTTCCCGCGTTGTCTCCGTGTGCCCCGCTCTCGGGCACCCATGCACGCCGTCCCCATCTGATTTTCGACGGCTCCCACGGCTGCCACCAGGGCCGGAACAGCACTGATCCCGGGAGCCGACGAAAGGAGCGGCTACCCGGGACCGGTGTGTGATGTTACTTGGGCTTGATCGCGTCCTTGGCCTTTTCCTTGGCCGAGCGCAGGTCGCCCTTCGACTCTTCGGCACGGCCCTCGGCACGCATGGACTCGTTGCCCACAGCGCCTCCGACGACCTTCTTGACCTTGCCCTTGGCCTGCTCGCCCTTGCCCTGAGCCTTTTCGTCCGCAGCCACAACCACTCACACCCTGTCCCACTCGAAGATGTTGCACCACCACGCCTCACCCCGAATTCCGCACCTAAACCAGGAAAATTCGGAAGCGGAAATCGCAGACGGAAGTCAGGGCGCTCCGGAACGGTAATTCCCGGGATGTACGGCTCGGCCGGCCGTCCCGGTCAGGCGGGCCCGGTCAGGTCGGCCCGGTCAGGTGAGCCAGCGCGGCGATGATCCGCTCGGCGATGTCCGGCGGCCAGGGGAACGCGGGGGCCACCGCGCGCTGGTGCGCGAGACCGTGCAGACCCAGCCACAGCGCGACCGCGTCGCTCGACGGATCGGTGCTGGCGGACTCCCCCGCGGCGGCGCACTCGGCGAGCGCGTCGATGAGGATCTGCATCGTTTCGTCGCCGAGGGCGGCCAGATCCGCCTCGGTCAGGGAGCTGTCGTCCAGATCCGGCATCCAGAGGCCGCCGAACATCGTGCGGTAGCGCTCCGGGCGGAGCTGGGCGAAGTCCAGATAGGTGGTGCACACGGCGTGCAACCGCTGCCGGGGGTCGCTGCCGGCCTTCGCCACCGCAGCGCGCAGACCGTCACGCAGCTCGGCGAACTCGCGCTGTACGACGGCGAGCATGATGGCCGGCTGGTCCGGAAAGTGCGGATAGATCGAGGGGGCGGCGATGCCGACCTTGCGGGCGACCGATCGCAGCGTGATGGCGCGTTCGTCCCCTGCTTCGTCGAGGAGTTCCACAGCGGCGGCGATGATGTCGTCCCGCAGCCGCCCGCCCTCGCCGCGGCGGTTGCGCGTACGGGCGGCCCGCTTCGGTGCGGCCTGGGCTGCTGTTCCGCTGTTTTCCATGGTGTCAGCTTACGCCGTGAAGCTTATCGCCGACCTCCCCCGTGGGGACTCCCCCGCCGGGCGGGCCGCCGCCGTGACGCCACGGATGTTCGTGCGGTTCCGGGGAAGGCGTGGTTGCACACGGTCACAAGGAACGATGCCCCGTGGCGGGAGGTGCAGCACCGGACGGCACGGGCGGAAGGTGAGGTGTGCCAGATGTTGGAGGCCATGGACAACCATGAGGAGACAGAGAACCTCGGCGTGACGGACGGTAGTGGCGGGACGAACCACCGTCGCGGCCGGACGGGGAGTGTCGACGGGACGGGGAGTCTCGACGGCAGCACCGACAGCCCCGGTGCGAGGTGCGGCACGACGACCGGCATCCCCAGTAGTACGTCCGACACGCCTCCCTCCCCGCAGACGAGTGATCTCCTCGCGGCCCTGACCCGCTCGCGGTCGAGCGTGGCCGAGCTGAAACGGCGCGTGGCCGAGCTGGAACAGGCCCACGGGCAGGTGACGGCCCTCAGCGAGGATCTGGCCGCCGAGTTGGAGGAGACCAACCGCGGTGTCGTCGCGCTGTACAGCGAGGAGCACCAGTTCGCCGTAACGCTCCAGCGCACCTTCCTCCCCGACTCGCTGCCCGACCTGCCCGGCGTGGAGCTGGCCGTGCGCTATCTTCCGGCGGCCTCCCAGTCCGAGATCGGCGGCGACTTCTACGAGGCCGTCGAGACCCCGGACGGACTGCTGCTGGCCGTCGGGGACGTGGCAGGACACAGCCTCCAGGCCGCGATCGTGATGGGCGAGCTACGTCACGCGCTGCGCGCGTACGCCAGCGAGGGCCATCCGCCGAATGTCCTGCTGTCGCTCCTGGACGGGCTCTTGGTGCAGCACCGCCCCGGCTGGACGGCGACTCTCTGTATCGTCCTCGTCGAGCCCGGT
This sequence comes from Streptomyces sp. NBC_00370, assembly GCF_036084755.1. Classification (NCBI taxonomy): domain Bacteria; kingdom Bacillati; phylum Actinomycetota; class Actinomycetes; order Kitasatosporales; family Streptomycetaceae; genus Streptomyces; species Streptomyces sp. NBC_00370. The sequence continues at coordinate 7,734,215 of NZ_CP107968.1, read as the reverse complement.
ACGGGCCGGATCCACATTGCCAACGCGGGACATCTGCCGCCGCTGCTCATGCCCTCCGACGGCGCGGCCCGCTATCTCCACGACCATGGCCCGCTGCTGGGGCTCGGGCTGTCCCACCCGACGCCCACGACCCACCACGTCTCCCCCGGCGCCCGGCTGCTGATGGTCACCGACGGACTCATCGAGATCCCCGGCGCCCACATCGACCGCTCGCTCCAGGAGCTGAGTGACGCGGTCGTCCAGGGCCCGCAGGACTCACAGACGCTGTGCGACACCCTGCTGGAGACCTTCGCCGGCCGGCAGATCGACGACATCGTCATCTTCACGGCCGTCGTCAAGGCCTGAGCCCGGTCCCGGTCCCGGTCCGGCCCCGCCGGGCCGCCCGGCGCGTCACGCGCGGGCGTGTACGCCGATGCCCCCGGAAATCACGAGGTCGTCGCCGGTGATGTACCCGGCGGCGTCCGAGGCGAGGAAGGCCACAGCCTCGGCGACGTCGGCGGGAGCGCCGGCGCGGCCGAGCGGGACGTCCCGCCCCCAGGTCTCGATCATTTCCTGCGAGACACCCATCTTGCTGTAGGCGGGGGTGTTGATCAGCCCCGGGCTGACGGCGTTGACGCGGATCCGGCGGGGCGCGAGTTCGAGCGCGAGGGACCGCATGAGCGGCAGCAGAGCGCCCTTGGCCGCCGTCATGGCGGCCCCGACCCCTTCGCCGGCGCCCACGGTGAACACGATCGAAGCTCCCTCGTTGAGGAGCGGGAGCGCCTTCTGCAGGGTGAAGAAGGTGCCCTTGACGTTGATGTCGAACAGCGCGTCGAAGGCGGCTTCGTCGGTCGACTCGATCGGGCCGGGGCGGGAGATGCCCGCGTTGAGGTGGAGCAGGTCGAGGGAGCCGAACTGACTGCGTACCTGCTCCATCGCGCGGTCGAGGTCCGGCAGGGACCGCGCGTCCGCCTTGACGACCGTGATGTCTTCGGGAAGTCCGGTGTCGGCGAGGCTGCTGACGCCGGTGACCATGACGCGGTAGCCGCGGGAGTGGAGCAGTTCTGCGGTCGCCTTGCCGATGCCGCTGGTTCCGCCGGTGACGAGAGCTGCGGGGGGAGCTGCGGGTGCGGACATGATGCGTTCCTTCGCGTTCTTGAGGGAGAGGGGAGGCGGCGGGCCGTCGTGACGGCCGCCTTATAGCAGCGTACGACCACGTGGCAGCGACTGCCAACTTGCATGCGAGTGCCACCCTGGCAGCGCTGCGCTAATCTGGGCGCATGACGCGGGAAGCCGAATCGGCGAAGGGCAGACCGGCCACGCTGTGGGACCGGACACGGCTGCTCGCCTCCCGGGAGATCCTCGACACGGCCCTGCGCCTGTTCACCGAGCAGGGCTACGACGAGACGACCATCGCCCAGATCGCCCGCGAGGCCGGCGTCTCCCAGCGCACCCTCTTCCGCTACTTCGGCACGAAGGAAGACCTGCTGGGCGGCGGCCAGGAACGGTTCGGGCAGGTGCTGACCGGCACGATCAGCGGGCTGCCGGCCGACGTCGGCGTGTGGGAGGCCCTGCGCGCGGGAGTCGCCGCCGTACTGGCGTTGCACAACAGCCGCGAAGAGGCCTTGGAGCGGTTCCGTCTCCTGCACAACACCGCTTCGCTGCGGGCCGGTTGGCTCGAAAAGCGGCTGCGGTTCCAGGAGGAGCTGCTGCCGCTCGTCGAGGCGCGCATGGACGCCGCCACCGACGGCGCGGGCGGGAAGGCGCGCGCGGTGATCGGGACGGCGTTCGCCTGCCTGGACGCGGCGTCGGTGACATGGGTCGACCACGACGGCACGGGCGACATCATGGAGCTGTACGACGAGTGCCTTGCCGCGGTGCGCGGCTGACCGGCCGACCGCCGCCGTCGCGCTAGGCGAGGTCCGGCAGGACCGGGTGGTCCGTCGGGTACAGGCCCGCCACGAAGCTGTACGTCACGTCACCTTCGGCGGGAAGTTGCGAGAACTCGTTGGCCAGCGCGTCCACGCGCCGCCAGAACTCCGACGCCCTGTCAGCGGGGATGCGGGTGTAGCGCTGCGTCGTGTACAGCCGGTCGGCCTCGTGCGCGTCGACCGACTCGGCGGCCGCCGTGGTCAGCGAGTTGACGCACCGAGGGGTGTCGACGTCGCCCGGGGCGCGGAACACGCGGTTGTGGATCGTACGACCGGTGCGCCCGTAGAACCGCTCGTCGATCGCCCGCACCTTCCGGGTCCGCACTATGCGCAACAGACCGGCGTCCACCAGCACCTTCACATGGTGCGCGACGGTGCTCTTGGGCCGTCGCACCGCCTCGGCGAGCTCCGCGACCGTCGCGGCGCGTTCCAGCACCAGGTCGAGCAGCGTCATGCGCAACGGATCAGCGAAGGCCCGCAGTTGCGCCTTCGTCAGGATCTCGACCGATTCGGCGATCTCGTAGTCCGGCGTATTGATCTGCATTCTTGGATCAATCTATAGTCATGGATCAATCGACAGTTACGGTTCGAAGGAAGTGTACGCATGGCCGAGGTAGTCGTCTTCCATCACTCCCACGGACTCACGCCGGGCATCAGCGCGTTCGCCGACCGGCTGCGCGGCGCCGGGCACACCGTGCACACGCCCGACCTCTTCGAGGGGCGCACCTTCGCCACGGTCCAGGAGGGCGTTGCCCACGCGCAGGAGATCGGCTTCGGCGAGATCGCCCAGCGCGGCGTACGAGCCGTGGAGGGCCTCCCGGCCGAGCTGGTGTACGCGGGCTTCTCCCTGGGCGTGGTACCCGCCCAGCAGTTGGCCCAGACCCGCCCCGGCGCCCGTGGCGCACTACTCCTGCACGCGGCGCTCCCCGTCTCGGAGTTCGGCGACGCCTGGCCCCAGGAAGTCCCCGTCCAGGTACACGCGATGGACGCGGACCCGTTCTTCGTGGACGACGGCGACCTCGACGCCGCCCGAGCCCTGGTGGCCGGCGCGAAGGACGCGGAACTCTTCCTCTACCCGGGCACCGAACACCTCTTCACGGACGAGTCACTGGACTCGTACACCCCGCAAGCCGCCGCCCTGCTGGAGGACCGAATCCACACCTTCCTCGCAAAACTCCCCCGGTAGCCCCGGGCCGACTACTCGAACGGACGCGGGCGGCGTAGCCCGGAACCTCCTCGCCCAGGGCGCCGGACCACGTCGCTGAGCAGGGATGTTTGTGGCTTCGCCGGGCAACTCGTGGTCGCGGCCGGTGCCCCGGGCGTCCGATCGGGCCTAGGCTACCGTCGTAGTAGCACCACCTGAGCCCGGCCCCCGCATGGATCGAGAAGCCCTTGACAGACAAGCCCGCGGTTATCGCGGCCCACGGCGACGTTGACATCGACAGCCTCGGCCCCCTGCAGGACGAGCTGGGAAGCGCCGCCGCGTCGCATCGGACGGTCATCCTGGATGCCAGTGACATCACGTTCTGCGACTCCAGCTTCCTGAACCTGCTGCTGCACATCCACCAGGCGACCACCCTGCGGATCGCCGCTCCCTCCGAGCCGGTGCGGCGGCTGCTGGAGGTGACCGGTGTGGACCGCGTGATGAATCTCCACCCCACGACGGACGCCGCCCGCGCGGCGACCGCGGGTACCGGTCTTCCCCTGACGCGGTGACACCGGCGCCGGCGGGCGGACGACGGCCGGGAGGACTCGGCGCCGTCACACGCCTGACCGTCCCGGCCGCCACGGCCCCTGTGCCCCCGGCCGTCACCGCACCGCCGCCGCGGATCAGGCGTTCATGAACTGGCCCGGCTTCAGGGCCCGGTCGGCGATCCGTACGTCACCGATGGTGCCGTGGAAGACCTGGCTGACGGCGCCGGCCCACTCGTAACCGCCCAGCATGAACGGCAAGTTGAGGGTGGCGAGACCGACGGCGGGGCTGGTCGGGTTACGGCCTTCCTCGCAGCCGTTGACGTACAGCTTGCTGATACGGCCGTCGTTGACGACGGCGACATGCCACCACTCGTCCTGCTGCAACAGATGGCTCCAACCCGTCGTGGCACCGGTCTGGTTGAGCGGATAGGCGTTCCACTGCAGTTCGACGGAGCTCGACAGGCTGATGGTGAGCACGGGCTCCTCGGCGGTCGCCGACGGACCGTTCTTCCCCGCCTCGGCCGCCGTGCCCCAGCGGCTGAGCATCGACGACCAGCCGTTGCGGTTCGGGTCCCAGTCGGCGGGCACCTTGAAGAACAGCTCGAAGGTGAAACCGTGCCGGAAGGTCTCCCGGTTGATCGGGGCGCGGTCGAGGGTCTGGAGATACGCGCCGCTGACCGGGTTGCCCTGTCCCGCGAAGACCAGCGCGCCGTGTCCCGGCTGGTCGGGGTGGTGGTCGTCGGTCCAGGTCAGACTGTGTGCGGGGGAACCGGGGACGGTGCGCAGCACCAGGTCGTTGCCATGGCCCGTCAGGTCCTTGATCTTCGTGTCGCCCGCGACGTCGCTGCCGGCGGCCGCGCCCTCGTCGAACCGCCAGTAGGCGAGTGTGCCGGGCACCAGCATCCGCCGGGCCGGGCGCGGCGCACGCGGCGGTACCGGCGCGAAGCCGGCGAAGCGCTCGTCGAAGTCGATCACCATGGAGAAGTGGTCGACCTTGGAGGTCAGTTCGATCTCCTGCGCGGCGAGGGCGTTCAGCTCGTCCTTCGCCGCCAGCTCGCGTATCCACGGCGAGAGGGTGGCGATGTCGATCACACCGCGGTTGAGGTCGAAGCGGTAGGAACGGATCATCCCTGCACCGCCGTAGTACCGGTCCTGGTAGTTGGTGATGTGCAGGTGCACGTCGTGGCCGGCGCTGTTCTTCAGCACGGTGTTCCCGGGCGGCCAGAAGTGCCCGTTGAGGGTGAGGAAGACCTGGTCGTTGTCCTTGATGAGCTTGTCCCACATCTGCCGGCCGTACTCGGACAGCGAGGCGTTGCCTTCCCCGTCCGAGTCCACGATCTCGTGTGTGGTCACGATGACCGGCAGCGTCGGGTTGTCGGCGATGACCTTGTTCGCCCAGGCGAAGCCCTTCTCCGACAGCCGCCAGTCGAGGGAGAGCAGCATCCAGGACCGGCCGCCGGCCCGGAAGATGTGGCAGGTGTTGTAGCCGTCGGGGCTGGAGGAGTGGTAGCCGGGCGTCTTCCTCGCCCGCGCGGGGCCGAAGCTGTCCAGGTACGGGGTGGCGCCACGCTGGTCGTCAGCCGAGACGTCGTGGTTGCCCGCCAGCACCCCGTACGAGGCGCCGGCCCGGTCGAGCATGTCGAAGACCTTGGTCGCCGCTGAGTACTCCTCGGCGAGGCCGTTGTTGGTCACATCGCCGAGGTGGGCGAGGAAGACGATGTTCTCGTCGTCGCCACCGGCCCGGCGCTCGGGGTCGAGGACGTACCGGAAGGACGCCTCGACGGGGACCGGGTGGATGCGGTCCTGGTCGAACATGTACTGCGTGTCGGGCATCACGACGACCGTGAAGCGCGGATTCTCCGGGTCCGGCCGCCACGTGCCGCGCGGTGCGGGGGTCATCGTCGTCCGGCCGTACGGGTCCTCGTCCGGCCGGCCGGCACCGGCGGCGGCCAACGCCGGTGTGGCGCCCAGCAGTCCGGCCGCAGCCGCGCCTGCCCCCACCGCGCCCGCGCCCCGCAGGAAGGTGCGCCGGCTCGCCGCGGCGATGCTGTCGCCGTCGAGATCGGCCGTGCGGGGGCAACCGCAGTCGTCCGCGTGGTTGTCGACCGGTCCGGGTTTGCCGCCGCTGCCGACCGCAGGAGAGCCGTCCATGATTTCCGCTCCGCACGTTGAGAAAGGGGGATTCGAACGGCGTCACGGTACGGATCATGTCGGAACGGCAAGATTGCTCATCGGCTGCGGACTGCCGAACACTCCCCCAACACCGCGGCGGTCAGCGACTCCGACACGCGGGCAGCACCAGGCAGGTCCGGGGCAGACACCCGTGGTGTCCGCCCCGGACCGCTTCCGTCGGTCAGGAGCCCTCGGTGGCCAGTTCGGCGCGGATCTCGCGGGCGGCCGCGACCAGGTTCTCCAGCGAGGCCCGGGTCTCGGGCCAGCCGCGGGTCTTCAGGCCGCAGTCGGGGTTGACCCACAGCCGCTCGGCCGGGATGGCCTCAAGTCCCTTACGCAGCAGGGCCGCCGCCTCTTCGGCGCTCGGCACGCGCGGCGAGTGGATGTCGTACACGCCGGGGCCCGCCTCACGCGGGTAGCCGTGTGCGGCGAGTTCGCCGGCGACCTGCATGTGCGAGCGGGCGGCCTCCAGGCTGATGACGTCGGCGTCGAGGTCGTCGATGGCCTGCACGATGTCGCCGAACTCGGCGTAGCACATGTGCGTGTGGATCTGGGTGGCCGGGCCGACACCGCTGGTGGTGAGCCGGAACGACTCGGTGGCCCAGTCCAGGTAGGCGGCGTGGTCGGCGGCACGCAGCGGCAGCGTTTCGCGCAGGGCAGGCTCGTCGACCTGGATGACCGAAGTACCGGCCGCCTCAAGGTCGTTCACTTCGTCGCGCAGCGCGAGGGCGACCTGGCGCGCGGTGTCGCCGAGCGGCTGGTCGTCGCGGACGAAGGACCAGGCCAGCATGGTGACGGGTCCGGTGAGCATGCCCTTGACCGGGCGGTCGGTCAGGGACTGCGCGTACGTCGTCCAGCGCACCGTCATCGGCTCGGGCCGTGAGATGTCGCCGGCCAGCACCGGCGGCCGGACGTACCGGGTGCCGTAGGACTGCACCCAGCCGTGCTGCGTCGCCAGATAGCCGGTCAGCTGCTCGGCGAAGTACTGCACCATGTCGTTGCGTTCGGGCTCGCCGTGCACCAGGACGTCGATCCCGGCCTTCTCCTGGAAGGACAGGACGTCCCTGATCTCGTTCTTGATGCGCTCCTCGTACCCGGCGGTGTCGATCCGGCCGGTCCGCACGTCGGCCCGGGCGGTGCGCAGTTCGTCGGTCTGCGGGAACGAGCCGATGGTCGTGGTCGGCAGCAGCGGGAGCCCGAGGTGCGCGCGCTGGGTGAGGGTCCGCTCGGGGTACGGCTGCGAGCGCCGCCCGTCGGCGTCGGTGATGGCCGCGGTACGGGCCCGTACCGCGGGGTCGCTGGTCAGTTCCGACCCGGCGCGGGAGGCCAGATCGGCGCGGTTGGAGGCGAGTTCGGCAGCGATGGCATCGGTGCCCCGTGCCAGACCGCGCGCCAGGACGGCGATCTCCTGCGTCTTCTGCCGGGCGAACGCGAGCCAGCGGGCGATCTGCGGATCGATGTCGCGCTCGGCGTCTGCGTCCAGCGGTACGTGCAGGAGCGAGCAGGACGACGAGACGTCGACCCGGTCCGCGAGACCGAGGAGGGTGCCCAGCGTGGCCAGTGAATTCTCGTAGTCGTTGATCCAGATGTTGCGGCCGTTGACGACGCCGGCGACCAGCCGCTTGCCGGGCAGTCCGCCGGCCGCTGCGAGGTCTTCGAGGTTGGCGGCGCCCGACTCGGTGAAGTCGAGGGCGAGGCCTTCGACCGGCGCCTTGGCCAGGACGGCCAGCGCCTCGCCGAGCCGCCCGAAGTACGAGGCGACGAGCAGCTTCGGCCGGTCGGCCGCGCCGCCCAGGTCGCGGTAGGCGCGGGCGGCGGCGTTCAGTTCGGCGGGGGTGCGGTCCTGCACCAGCGCGGGCTCGTCGAGCTGCACCCACTGGGCGCCGGCCGCCCGCAGATCGGCCAGCACCTCGGCGTACACCGGCAGCAGCCGGTCCAGCAGGGTCAGCGGCTCGAAGTCGGCCGCGACGCCGGGCGCGGGCTTGGCGAGCAGCAGGTACGTGACCGGGCCGACGAGGACCGGCCGCGCGGTGTGCCCGAGCGCGACAGCCTCCTTCAGCTCGGTGACCTGCTTGCCGGAGTCGGCGGTGAAGACGGTGTCCGGGCCCAGCTCCGGCACGAGGTAGTGGTAGTTCGTGTCGAACCACTTGGTCATTTCGAGCGGGGCGATGTCCTGATTGCCCCGGGCCATCGCGAAATACCCGTCGAGCGCGTCGGCGCCGACCGCCGCGCGGTGCCGCTCGGGGACAGCGCCGACCATGACGCTGGTGTCCAGAACATGGTCGTAGTACGAGAAGTCACCGGACGGCACCTCCTCGATGCCGGCCTCGGCCAGCTGCTGCCAGTTCGAACGGCGCAGGCCTGCCGCGGTCTCCCGGAGGGCGTCGGCGGTGACTCGGCCCTTCCAGTACCCCTCGACGGCCTTTTTCAGTTCACGGTTCTGACCCTGGCGGGGGTAGCCGTGGACGGTGGCTCGTGCTGCCGCGGCTGCGGGCTTCGCTGTCACGGAACTCTCCTTCGCGAGATGTGTCCTGGTATCCCGGGGACGGGACCGCGGACGCGAAGGGACGGACCAACCGGGCCGCCCGCGAGGCTGTGCCGCCGCGTATGCCGCTCGATGTGTACGCCGACCCGCCCACGAGGTCACCGGGATGTCCGCGCGCGATCGGTCGCGCACGGGCAACGGGCAGGTCTTCGGACTCGTGGGCTCGTCTCGTGAAGGTCACGGGACACCTAATGGCCGTCGCTTCCCAGACCCGGCCGGGTCCAGTGCGTATGACGGCGGTCGTTCCCACTCACCGCTGCGGGGCAGTCCCGGATTCTCACCGGGTTCCCTCTTACGAAGCCCTCTCTGGCGGACAGGGCTCACCAGTCGCACGGACCAGCCTAGAGGGAAGAACGGCCCGCGCGCACCCTCGCCCGCAATCCGGGACCACGTCGGACACCTGGGTGCGCGCCGCTCGGCGCACGCCGGCCACCGCCCGTCACACCCGCGACTTCTCGTCGTAGAAGGCCCGTGACAGCCGTACGCGCACCCGCTGGGCCAGGCCGGTTCTGCGGGTCACGCCGTTGCTGTCCGTCGCGGGGCCGAGCTGGAGCGGCTGCGGCTGTTCGCCCTGCGTCAGGGTGAACAGTTCGGCCGGCGAGAGCCGCTCGTGCACCTCGACGAACTCGCCGTGCGGCAGCCGCTTGACGATGCCGGTCTCCCTGCCGTGCAGCACCTTCTCCCGGTCGCGCCGCCGCAGTCCCAGACAGACGCGTCGGGTCACGACGAAGACGATCACCGGCATCACGAAGAACGCGACCCGCACGGTCCAGGTGATGGCGTTGATGGACAGATGGAAGTGGGTCGCCCACAGGTCGTTCCCGCCTCCGACCAGCAGGACCAGGTACTCACTGATCCACGCGGCGCCGATGGCCGTACGGACCGGCCGGTCGCGCGGCCGGTCCAGCAGATGGTGTTCGCGGCGGTCGCCGGTTATCCATGCCTCGACGAACGGATAGGCCCCGATGAAGACCAGCATCAGCGGGAAGACCATCAGCGGCACGAACACACCGAGGACGAGTGTGTGACCCCAGGCGTTGATCTCCCAGCCCGGCATGATGCGGATCAGTCCCTCGGAGAAGCCGAGGTACCAGTCGGGCTGGGCACCGGTCGACACCTGGTCGGGGCGGTAAGGGCCGTACGACCAGACGGGGTTGATCGCCGCGACCGCCGCGATCACCGCGATCGTCCCGAAGACCAGGAAGAAGAAGCCGCCGGCCTTCGCCATGTACACCGGCATCAGCGGCGCCCCCACGACGTTCTTCTCCGTCCGTCCGGGGCCCGGGAATTGGGTGTGCTTGTGGTAGACGACGAGGATCAGATGGACGACGACGAGCGCGGCGATGATCCCCGGGAACAGCAGCACATGCACGGAGTAGAAGCGCGACACGATGTCGTGTCCCGGGAACTCCCCGCCGAACAGGAACATCGACAGGTACGTGCCGACGACGGGCGTGGAGAGGACGGCGCCGTCCACGAAGCGCATCCCCGTACCGGACAGCAGGTCGTCCGGCAGCGAGTAGCCGGTCAGCCCCTCGAAGAGCCCGATGATCAGCATCAGCCAGCCGAACAGCCAGTTGATCTCGCGGGGCTTGCGGAACGAGCCGGTGAAGAAGTGCCGCATCATGTGCACGAGCAGCGCGGCGAGGAAGACGAGTGCGGCCCAGTGGTGGATCTGCCGGATCAGCAGTCCGCCGCGCACGTCGAAGCTGATGTCCAGCGTGGAGGCGTACGCCTCCGACATCCTGATGCCGTTCAGCGGGGCGTAACTCCCGTGGTACACCACCTCGTTCATCGACGGGTGGAAGAAGAGAGTCAGGTAGACGCCCGTGAGGACGAGGATGATGAAGCTGTAGAGGCAGATCTCGCCCAGCATGAAGGACCAGTGGTCCGGGAAGACCTTGCGCAAATAGGTCCTGCCCAGGCCGTAGATGCCGAGCCGGCCGTCCGCCCAGTCGGCCATGCGCTCACCCGCGGGTGCCTGTCGTGTCGTGCTCATCCGTGTCCCCCAGAAACGGCCAGGATGGACAGTTCCGTCCGGACACATGACGGCGCGGGGGGCGCGGTTGTGACACCGACAGGGCCTGATGTGGCGCAGGACACACGGTCGTTGGCCGCGACGTAGGGTGCGATCGCAGCGGGGTCAGCCAGGAGTCACACCTTCCGTACGGTGACCCCGGCCGCGGTCAGCCCGTCGATCTCGTCCTGCGGGGCGGACCGCTCGGTCACCACGGCGTGCAGCGCGGCGGCCGGGGCGACGAACGCCAGGGCCGTACGGGAGAGTTTGGCGGCCTCGGCCACGGCGATGACCCGGCGGGCCGAGGTGATCGCGGCGCGCTTGATCGTCGCGTCGGCGAGATCGTACGCGGTCAGGCCGTCGGCCACGGTCAGGCCGCAGCAGCCGATGACGGCGGTGTCGAAGCGCAGGGCGGCGAGCGACGCCTCGGCCAGCGGTCCGGTCAGGGCCAGTTCGCCGGGGCGCGGCTGACCGCCGGGCAGCAGCAGCGTCAACTGTGTGCCGCTGGTGAGTTCGTTGGCCGCGTGCAGGGACAACGGCATGACGGTCAGCCGTCGGTGCTGAAGCGCGCGGGCCACTTCCAGACAGGTGGTGCCGCTGTCGATGACGACCGACTCACCCTCCGCGATCATGGTGGCGACCTCGGCGGCGATGAGCTGTTTCGCCTCAAGGCCTTCCTGGGTCCTGAGCGCGAAGGGCGGCTCCTCGCCGCGCAGCAGCAGGCTTCGCGCGCCGCCGCGGTAGCGCTCCAGGACCCCCTGGTCGGCCAGCACCTCCAGATCACGGCGGACGGTCATCTCTGAGGCGCCGGTGAGCTCGGCCAGCTCGGCGACGCTGCGTCGGCCGGTCTCGCGCACCGCGTCGCTGATCTGCCTCAGTCGGTCTGTGCTCATATCCCACATTGAACATCGGATGCGTTTGAAACGCAATCTTGTGAACACTTTCCATGTTCGTTATGTTCGTAACCATGGACAGATCACTTCGCGCCGGCCGACTGGCCACGTTCGCCTACTTCGTTCTCAACGGGTTCATCATGGGGATCTGGATCGTCCACATCCCCACCGTCGAGCAGCGGACCGGCGTCAGCCACGCGTTGCTCGGCTGGCTCCTGCTGCTGCTCGGCGGCAGCGCCTTCGCGGGTATGCAGCTGGTGGGGCCACTGACCGACCGGTTCGGCGCCCGGAAGGTCGTCCCCGTGAGCGCGGCCGTGTGCAGTGCGGCGCTGGTGCTGCCCGGTCTGGCCACCAACGCCTGGACGCTGGGCGGCGCCCTGGTGGTGCTGGGCTTCGGCAACGGCTGTCTGGACGTGAGCATGAACGCGCACGCGGTACGCGTCGAGCGCGGCTACGCGCGGCCCATCATGTCCGCCTTCCACGCGCTGTTCTCCATCGGCGGCGTGCTCGCCGCGCTCGTCGGCGCGCTCACCCTGCGGGCGGGCTGGAGCGCCGCGACGACGCTCGGCATCATGGCGCTGCTGGGCATCGTCACGGCCGGTCTCGTCGCCCCCGCACTGCTGCGGCCCGAGCCCGTTCTCCATGAGGACGGCGCCCGCCCGGCAGCCTCGGCGGGCAAGCGCAGGACACCCCGGCGCATCTGGATCCTGGCCGTGCTCGCCTTCATGCTGATGCTCTGCGAGGGCGTGGCCAACGACTGGAGCACGCTCCAGCTGCATGACGTGCTCGACGCACCCGCTGCCACCGCCGCCTTCGCCTACGGGGCCTTCGCCACCGCCATGACCGTCGGCCGCCTGGTCACCGACCGGGTGGCCGCGCGGGTCGGACCGGTCGCCGTGCTGCGCTGGGGCTCGGCCCTGGCCGCCGTCGGCCTGACCCTGGCCGCGCTGTCCCCTGCCGTCCCCCCGGCGCTGGTCGGCTGGGCCCTCTTCGGTGCCGGTCTGTCGGGCTGCATCCCGCAGCTCTTCAGCGCCGCAGGCCACACCGACCCGGAGGCGGCCGGAACCAACGTGTCGCGTGTGGCGGGTCTCGGCTACCTGGGCATGCTCGCGGGACCTGCCGTGATCGGGCCGCTGACCGCGTTCGTACCGCTCAACGTCACGTTCTTCCTGCCCGTGGCCTTCTGCGTACTGGCCGGCTTCACGGCCAGGATCCTGCACGCGAAGCCGTCGGCGCCGGCCGAGGGGGAGAAGACCCCGGTCGCCAACACGAAGGCGTCCCAGGAGGTCTGATCCACACGAAAAACCCTGGATATGCTCGGCCCCATGCCGAGCCCCGCCGTGTCCTTCTTCCCCGCCCGTGACGGTGTCCGCCTCGGCTACCGGGAACTGGGCGAGGGCAGGCCGCTGGTCCTGCTGCACGGCATCTCCACGGACGCGACGCTGTGGCTGCGGCACGGTCAGGCCGAGACGATCGCGGCGCACGGCTACCGCGTGATCCTGCCGGACTTCCGCGGCCACGGCGCGAGCGCGAAGCCCCAGGAGGCCGAGGCGTATCCCGCCGACGTACTGACCGACGACGCCTTCGCGCTCCTCGACCACCTGGGGCTGGACGACTACGACCTCGGCGGCTACTCGCTGGGGGCGCGCATCGTGGTGCGGATGCTGGTGCGCGGCGCCACACCCGGGCGGGCGGTGGCCGCGGGGCAGGGGCTGCGGCAGGTGCTCGGCTTCGGCGGCGGTGCGGGCTCGTTCATGCGGCAGGTCTACGCAGGATCGGCGTCCTTCACGCCGGGTTCGCGGGAGGAGCGGGCGGCGCAACGGCTCCTGGCGGGCGGCGGGGACCCGGTCGCGCTCGTACATGTGCTGGATTCGATCGTCGCCACGCCGGTGGAACTGCTCGGCAGCGTTCAGGTACCGACCCTTGTGATGGTGGGCAGCGAGGACGAGCGGGCCGACTCGGCGGACGCACTGGCAGAGGCGCTGCCCTACGGCACGCGCGCCGTGGTGCCGGGAAACCACGGGACGGCCGTCGCGGCACCGGAGTTCACCGCTTCGATCGTGGATTTCCTCACCGACCACCGGTGAGGGCCGGGCTCACCCAGTCCGTATACCGCCGGTCACGGCGATAAACCTGATGCGTGGCGAGATCGCCGCATCGAAGTAACTCAACCGGGATCCCGGGCGAGTTGGGCACACGCCCCGTTACGGTTCCTTGGTGTCTGGACGGATTGCCAACGATTCACCCTCTGCCTCCCGATAACTCCTCCTATCTCCTCTTTTCTCGCCTGGCGCGCGCACGCCCATCACCGCCGCCGTAAAGGAGCAGTCGCCCGATGACCGTAGAGACCAGTCCGGAAGCCCCGGCGGAGTCGCCTCCGCAGTCCAGCCTGGGCACCGCCGCCGCGCGCAATCTCGCCACGACGACCAAGTCCGCCCCGCAGATGCAGGAGATCACCTCCCGCTGGCTGCTGCGGATGCTCCCCTGGGTGGAGACCAAGGGCGGCGCCTACCGGGTGAACCGCCGGCTGAACTACACCGTCGGCGACGGTCGGATCGAGTTCGTCCAGGACGGCGGGAATGTCCGCGTGATCCCCCGTGAGCTGTGCGAACTGGCTCCGCTGCGCGGCTTCGAGGACGACGAGGTACTGGCGGCGCTGGCCGGCCGGTGCGTCCAGCGTGAGTTCCGCGCGGGTGAGGTGCTGGCCGAACGCGGCTCCCCCGCCGAGCAGATCCAGCTGATCGCCCACGGCAGGATCAAGCAGACCTCCGTCGGTAAGTACGGCGACGAGGTGACCGTCGCCACGCTCGCCGACGGTGGCAGCTTCGGTGAGAACGCCCTGCTGGACACCGACGCCACGTGGGACTGCACCGCCACCGCCCGGACCGCCGGCACCCTGCTCACCCTGTCCCGCGCCGACTTCGACGCCGTGGTGTCCTCGGCGCCGGGCCTGCGGTCCCATCTGCAGGAGTTCGGCTCGCGCGCCGACCGGCGGCAGAACCGGCACGGCGAGGCCGAGATCGCCATGTCGGCGGGGCACACCGGCGAGGCCCAACTGCCGGGCGCCTTCGTCGACTACGAACTCCACCCGCGCGAGTACGAACTCTCCGCCGCGCAGACGGTGCTGCGCGTCCACACCCGGGTCGCCGACCTCTACAACGACCCGATGAACCAGACCGAGGAGCAACTGAGGCTCACGATCGAGGCGTTGCGGGAGCGTCAGGAGTACGAGCTGATCAACAACCGCGAGTTCGGTCTGCTCCACAACGCCGCCTTCAAACAGCGGATCGAGACCCACTCCGGGCCGCCCACCCCTGACGACCTCGACGATCTGCTCTGCCGCCGCCGCGGCACCAAACTCTTCCTGGCCCACCCCCGGACGATCGCGGCGATCGGGCGCGGGTTGAACGCCTACGGCCTCCATCCCGACCACATCGACCTCGGCGGCCAGCGGGTGCCCGCCTGGCGCGGGGTCCCCATCCTGCCGTGCAACAAGATTCCCATCAGCAAGGAGAACACCAGCTCGATCCTCGCCATGCGCACCGGCGAGGACAACCAGGGCGTCATCGGCCTGCGGCAGACCGGGCTGCCGGAGGAGTACGAGCCGGGCCTGTCCGTGCGCTTCACGGGCATCAACGAGCAGGCGATCATCTCGTACCTGGTCACCACCTACTACTCGGCGGCGATCCTCCTGCCCGACGCGCTCGGCGTGCTGGAGAACGTACAGATCGCCCACCGGCCGGACAGGGCCTAGGCCGCCCCATCGGTCCCGTGGCGAAACCCACCACCTCACCTAGGAGTTACGGATGCCCGATCCTGGGCCCTCCCCTCTGCAGCTGAGCCCCGTCCTGGAACGGCTCCTGTCCGGCCCGAGCGGTCTCGGCACGACCGGTCTGCACTTAGGCCGGCGTGCGGAGCCACCGGCTCCTCCCGATCCCGGCCCACCGGCGGAGGGGGCGCCGGAGGAGGCCGCGCCGGAGACCACACCGGACAGCGCACCGGAGGGCACACCGATCCCGGGGCTCTACCACCATCCGGTGGCGGAGCCCGACGCGGCGCGGGTGGCCGAGGTCAGCCGCAGGATCAAGGAATGGGCGGTGGACGAGGTCCAGGCGTTCCCGCCCGAGTGGGAGGACCAGTTCGACGGCTTCTCCGTCGGCCGTTACATGGTCGCCTGCCATCCGGACGCGCCCACCGTCGACCACCTGATGATCGCCACCCGGCTGATGGTCGCGGAGAACGCCGTCGACGACTGCTACTGCGAGGACCACGGCGGCTCACCCGTGGGCCTGGGCAGCCGCCTCCTGCTGGCGCACACGGCGCTCGACACCCTGCACACCACGAAGGAGTACGAACCGGCCTGGGCCGCGTCGCTGCAGTCGGACGGCCCACGGCGCGCCTACAGCTCCGCCATGGCCTACTTCACCGAGCAGTCCACCGCCTCACAGGCCGACCGGTACCGGCACGACATGGCGCGGCTGCATCTCGGCTACCTGGCGGAGGCCGCGTGGTCCGAGACGGACCACGTGCCCGAGGTGTGGGAGTACCTGGCGATGCGCCAGTTCAACAACTTCCGCCCCTGCCCCACCATCACCGACACCGTCGGCGGCTACGAACTCCCCGCCGACCTGCACGCCCAGCCGGCCATGCAGCGGGTCATCGCACTCGCGGGCAACGCCACCACCATCGTCAACGACCTCTACTCGTACACCAAGGAACTCAACAGCCCGGGCCGGCATCTCAACCTGCCCGTGGTGATCGCCGAACGGGAAGGCCTGTCCGACCAGGACGCCTATCTGAAGGCGGTCGAGGTCCACAACGAACTCATGCACGAGTTCGAAGCCGAGGCCGCGGCACTGGCGGCCGCCTGCCCCGTCCCGAACGTGCTGCGTTTCCTCCGGGGCGTGGCCGTGTGGGTCGACGGCAACCACTACTGGCACCGGACAAACACCTACCGGTACAGCCTGCCGGACTTCTGGTAAGGAGCGCATCTCACTGTGACCAGCACCGAACTCACCAACGGTACCTCCGTGTTCATCCCCACCCCCGCCTCTCCCTACCAGGGTGACATCGCCCGGTACTGGGACGGCGAGGCGCGGCCGGTGAATCTGCGCCTCGGCGACGTGGACGGGCTCTACCACCACCACTACGGCATCGGCGACGTCGATCACGCCGCCCTCGGGAAGGCGCACGAGAGCGGCTACGAGAAGAGGCTGATCGCCGAGCTGCACCGGCTGGAGTCGGCGCAGGCCGAAGTCCTGCTGGACCAGCTCGGTTCGATCGGGCGCGCGGACACACTGGTGGACGCCGGCTGCGGCCGGGGCGGTTCGATGGTGATGGCCCATCAGCGGTTCGGCTGCAACGTCGAAGGAGTCACCCTGTCGGCCAAGCAGGCCGACTTCGCCAACCGCCGCGCCCATGAACTCGGCATCGACGACCACGTCCGCGCCCGGGTGTGCAACATGCTCGACACGCCCTTCGAGACCGGGCAGGCCGCCGGCTCCTGGAACAACGAGTCGAGCATGTACGTCGATCTGGACGACCTGTTCGCCGAACACTCGCGCGTGCTCGCCGTCGGCGGCCGGTACGTCACCATCACCGGCTGCTGGAACCCGCGTTACGGCCAGCCGTCGAAGTGGGTATCCCAGATCAACGCGCACTTCGAGTGCAACATCCACTCCCGCAGGGAGTATCTGAAGGCCATGGCCGACCACCGTCTCGTACCGCAGGCGGTCATCGACCTGACGCCCGAGACGCTGCCGTACTGGGAGCTACGGGCCACGTCCGAACTGGTCACCGGCATCGAGGAGGCGTTCATCAACTCGTACAGGGACGGCTCGTTCCAGTACGTCCTGATCGCGGCGGACCGCGTCTGACCGTCGCGGAGCGCCGACCGCCGGCGAAAGGCCCGGGGCCCAGCACCCCGGGCCCCGGGCCTTCCGCCGGTCGACGGGTGTTCGTTCGAGGGGCTTCCTCAGCCGTTCGTGCCAACGGGACCGGGGCGCAACAGGTAGGTGTCCATGATCCAGCCGTGCCGGGCCCGCGCTTCGGCGCGTACCTGCTGGATGTGGTCGGAGACCTCGTCCAGCGGCCCGGCCACCAGGATCTCGTCCGGCGTGCCGATGTAGGCACCCCAATAGATCCACAGGCCCCTGCCCGTCAGATGCCGGAACGTCTGGTGCCCGTCGAGCATGACGACGATGTCGGCGTCGTCGTCGTCGTCGGGGAAGCCTTCGGCGAGTCGGCGGCCGGGGGTGATGTGGACGGGGCGGCCGACCTGGTTGAGGTTGACGCGGTGGCGCGCGGCCAGGGCGGAGACGCTGCTGATGCCCGGGATCACCTCGTGGTCGAAGGCCACTTCGCCGCGGGCCTTGATGTCTTCCAGGATGCCGAGCGTGCTGTCGTACAGCGAGGGATCGCCCCACACCAGGAACGCCCCGCACCGGCCAGGGGCGAGTTCGTCGCGGATGAGCCGTTCGCAGATGTCGGCGCGCCGCTGCCGCCAGTCGTGGACCGCCGTCGTGTAGCCGGACCGTTCGTCCTGGGTGCGGTCACGCCAGGGGTCGTCGGCCTCGACGACGCGGTACGGGCCGGACGCGTGCTCGTCGAGCATGTCCCGGCGCAGTTGTGTCAGGGCGTTCTTCTCCGGACCCTTGCCGAGTACGAAGAACACCTGCGCCCTGCCGATGGCCTTCACGGCGGCGAGTGTCAGATGGTCGGGGTCCCCTGCCCCGATGCCGATGACCAGGAGGTGCCGCGCCTCAGTGTTGCTCATGGGGCGATTGTCCTCCTCGACCGGCCTGCCCCGGCCCGACGGGCTCGACGGGCTCGACCGGCTCGACGGGCGATTCGCTGTCCTTCTCAGCCGCTGAAGAAGTCACCCAACGAGGCGGCAAGGGCGTCCGGCGCCTCTTCGGCCATGTGGTGCCCGGAGTCGATCCCATGGCCGTGTACGTCGTCGGCCCAGCGCGCCCAGGGTGCCACCGGGTCGCCGTACAGATCCTCCAGATCGTCGCGTAGGGACCACAGGATCAGCGCGGGGCAGCGGAGGCGCGCCCCGGCGGCCCGGTCTGCCTCTTCCGCCTGCCGGTCGACCGTGAGTCCGGCCCGGTAGTCCTCCAGCATGGCCCGGACCACGGCGGGATTGCGCGTGGCCTGCCGCCACTCGTCGTAGTTCTCCTGCCCCATGCTCAGCGGATCGCCGTGGTACCAGCTGTCCGGGTCGGCGTTGATGACGCGCTCCGGGATGTCCGGCTGGGCGAAGAAGAACCAGTGCCACCACTGCGTCGCGAACTGCACGCTGATGCGCGCGAGATGCTCGGTGAGCGGCACGCCGTCCAGGAACGCCACGCGCGACACCGCGTCGGGGTGGTCGAGGGCGAGCCGGAACGCCACGTAGCTGCCGCGATCGTGACCGGCCAGTGCGAACCGTTCGTGTCCCAGCGAACGCATCACCGCCACGAGGTCGTTCGCGACGGCGCGCTTGGAGTGGGCGGAGTGGTCCGCCGTCGGCGCCGGGCCCCGCGAGCGACCGTATCCGCGCAGGTCGGGGCAGACCACGGTGAAGCCGCGCCGGACCAGCTGCGGTGCGACGCGGTGCCATGTCGCTGACGTCCGGGGATGACCGTGCAGCAACAGAACCGGCGGCCCCTCCCCCGCGTGGCGGACGAAGATCGACGCGTCGTCGACCTGCCGGTGCTCCGCCACGAAGTTGTCGAACATCGCCCCTGCCTCTCGCGTGAACACCACGGCCCTACCGCCCCGGTACCCGCGACGGCCGTGCGCAGTCACCCAGGTCAGCGGGGGCTGAGGCCGTGCACCGTCAGGCCGAGGAGGCGGTGTGCCTCAGCGACGGGGTCCTGGTGGTGTTCGGTGGCCAGGGCGATGCCCGTGACCAGCGTGACCAGGTCGGCGACCGTCACATCGGGCGCCACGGCGCCGGCCCTCGCGGCGTTCCGCAGCAGCGGGTCGACGGCCCCGCCGAGCTTCGCCGAGCAGACGTTCACATGGTCCGCGTCGTCCGCCCCGTCCTGGACCAGTGCGTCGGCCATTCCCCGTGCGGAGGCCGAGTACGTGGTGAGATCGCCCAGCCACTCCAGCAGCGCGGCCCGCGCATCGGCGGCGTCGGCCAACTCCGCCGCGCGGGCGCACAGGACTTCGACCCGCTCGCTGAACACCGCCTGCAACATCGCGCGCCTGCCCGGGAAGTGCCGGCGCACGGTGGCGGAGCCGACGCCCGCGACGCGGGCGATCTGTTCGAGGGAGGCGTCGCCGCCGTGTGCGGCGACCTCCGCCTCGGCGACGGCGAGGATCCGCGCGTAGTTACGCCGGGCGTCAGCGCGCTGGACGGTCATGACGTCATCTCCGGGGTTGCTAAGCGGCGGGGCCCTCCGTATCGTACCGGAACGTAAGTGGCGGGCCTCGCCACTTAGCTGCGCTTCACCACCCGAGGAACACCATGCCTACTGAATCCGCACCCGCCCTGGTCATCGGCGCCACCGGCCGGCAGGGCGGCGCCACCGCCCGCGCCCTGCTCGCTTCGGGCATCCCGGTCCGCGCCCTGGTCCGTGACCCGGCGACCGACCGGGCGAAGACCGTCGAAGCGCTCGGCGCCGAACTGGTCACCGGCGACCTGGACGACCTGGGGTCGGTGACCCGGGCGGCAGAGGGGGCGCGCGCCGTCTTCTCGGTCCAGATGCCCGACGTGACCGGACGCGCCTTCGAGGGCGAGCTCGCCCAGGCCGTCAATCTGATCGAGGGCGCACGGGCGGCGGGCGTACCGCAGTTCGTGCACACGTCCGTCTCGGGCGCCGGGCAGCACACGAGCTGGGTCAAGGACGACTGGGCCTGGATGGAGCCGTACTACGCGGCGAAGTCCGGCATCCAGGACCGGGTGCGTGAGGCGGACTTCACGCACTGGACGCTGATCAAGCCGGGCTTCTTCATGGAGAACTTCCTGCCCTCCCTGGAGATCATGTTCCCGCGGGGAGTCGACGCCGGGCTGGTGAGCCTGCTGAAGCCCGCGACCCGGCTGTCCCTGGTCGCGGTGGACGACATCGGTACGACGGCCGCCGCCGCGATCGCGGAGCCGGAACGTTTCCACAAGGTCGAGCTGGAGCTGGCGAGCGACAGCCTGACGATGGCGGAGATCGCGGAAATCCTCTCGCGCGCCCTCGGCAGGGAGCTGGCGGCGCCCGACATGACGAAGGAGGAAGCGCTCGCGGCCGGAATGCCCGACATGGGATTCGGGCAGTCACACCTCAACGAGACCCCGCAGCCGGCGCACCCGGAGCTCGCGCGGGCCCTGGGCCTGCCGCTGACGCCCTTCGAGACATGGGCACGCACGCGCTGGCTGGCCTGAGCACGGCGATCCACCGACGGCGAGGAGCCCGCCCGTGAGGACCCCCACACTCCCGTCCCTGCTGGGCGTGTTCGCCCACCCGGACGACGAATCCCTCCTGACGGGCGGCGCCTTGGCCCACCACGCGTCCACCCGGCCGACGCCTTAAGCATCCTGGGCGCCGGCAAACCAGCCGGCCGGCCCTGGGTGCGGCGCCGCGCCCCTGGACGAGGTGATCGCCCAACTGGTCGAGCCAGTGCGGGCGTTCCGCCCGGACCACCGGCACACCCACTGGGTATACGGGCACACTGGCACCCGAGAGACCCCGCACCACCCGCCCGTGCCACCCGTCCCTCAGCGGAGGCCATCGAATGCTCCCGTCTCCGTCTCCGTCTTCGTCCGCGTCCCGCGCACCGGCGTCGGCGCGCCGAAGCGGGCCACGTAGTGCCAGACCCGCTTGAGGGACTGTTCGTCGTGGTCGCCGGTGTGCGCGGCTGTTCCTATCGAGCGTGGGGTCAGGCGGCCCGCCTGCGCTATCGATTCGCCCAAGGCCACGAACTCCGCACCCCGGTAGTCCGGATGGCGTCGTAGTTCCTCCGTGGTGAGGGTGAAGCCCGGGTGCCATTCGAGCGGGCACGGCAGGCGGCGGGCCGAATCTTCCACCTCCGTACCCCGGTAGCAGGGGTCCAGGACCAGTGCCTCCACATCGTCCTTCAGCACCAATGGGCCGTGGACCTGCGCCTCGATGTAGTCGTCCAGTGCGTCCCGCCTGTCCGCCTCGGCCAGTTCGACCAGGGGCATGCGGGACGCCACTGCGAAGTCCGACGGTTCCAGGAAGCTGTCCGGGTAGCAGAACGTCGTCCTCGGCAGCGTCTCGCACCTCAGCCGGAAGTGGGCCGAGCCGAAGCGTGGTGCCGCGCCCACCGGCTTGTGCCGGAAGTTCAGCGCTCCGTAGACCGGGCGCTCTTCCGCCGGCGCGGCGTCGTACGCCCCGCCGAAGATCCGGCTCTCCCAGCGCCACCGGTCGCCGCCGGGGTGGGCGGTCAGGCCGCCGTTGCTCGTGCCCGTCACGAACTGCGAGCGGTACACGCCGTCCTCGGCCAGGGCGTCGAGGATCGGTTTGCCTCGCACCGCTCGGTCCGGATGGAAGTTGAGCGTCACGCGCAGCGCCGGATCCAGCGGGCCGCCCGAGGAGCGCTCCGTGACGTGCCGGAGGGCCCGCTCGTACGGCGTCGAGGTCGAGGTCGAGGAGGGTCGGGAACTCATCGGCGCAGTTTCGCGCACGCCCTGACGTCGGCGCACGCCCATTACCGGCTCCACGCGGCAGCGATCTTGTACCGTTACGCGGCATGACGTCCTGGTTGCCCCTGCACGCACTCCCCCGGCTGATCGGCGCCATCCTGTTCGGCGTCGTGGTCGGCGTGCTCGTCGGCATTCCGGCCGAGAATCCGGTCGGTGTCCTCACCGGCATCGCCGTGACCGAGACCGTCTTCGTCGTGACCGGCTGGTTCGTGCTGTGGCCGATGGACGCCGGCAGTACCCATCGCAACGCCCAGCGCGAGGACTTCCAGCCCGCGATCGAGGAACTCGTCGTCGTCGCCACGGCACTGTGCGGTCTGGTCGGCATCGTCGTCCTGCTCCTCGCGGGGAAGTCAGGGCAGGGCAACGTCGCCGCGGCGCTCGCGCTCGCCGGTGTGTTCACGGCGTGGGCGGCGCTGCACCTGATGTACGCCACCCGTTACGCGTATCTGTACTACTGCCCGTCGGACGGCGGCATCGACTTCAACTCCGACGAGCCGCCCGCGTACCGGGACTTCCTCTATTTCAGCTACAACCTGGGCATGACGTACCAGGTGTCCGACACCGGTGTGTCCGACTCGACGATCCGGGCCGTCGCGCTGCGGCACTGTCTGCTCTCGTACGTCTTCGGTACGAGCATCCTCGCCACCACCATCAACCTCGTCACCGGAATCGTCACCGGCTGAGTCCCCCGCCGCGCCGCGCCGCACCGCCCGTCCCGCCGCCCGTCCCGCCGCCCGTCCCGCCGGACGCCTCTTCCTGCCCGTGCCCCTCAGCACGCTCCCCGCCCGCACAGGCATACTCAGGCTCTGCGTACGCATCGGCGTCCGCGATAAGCAGGAGGTGGGCGATGGTGTCGGCGTCGGGGACCGAACCCCGCAAAGTCACGATCAACGATGTCGCCAGATCCGCCGGGGTGTCCCGGCAGACCGTGTCGCGGGCGCTGAACGACAAGGGTGAGATCGACGGCTCGACCAAGCAGCGGGTGCTGGACGCGGCCCGTGCCCTCGGGTACCGGCCCAGCCGGTTCGCCCGCGGGCTCGTCCGGCAGGACACCACCACCATCGGGCTGGTCATTCCCGATCTCCTCAACCCGTTCTTCACCGAGGTCGCCGCCGCCGCGCTGGAGGCGGCCAGGGCCCGCGGCTGGCATGTCGTCGTGTACGACACCGCCGACCGGGCCGAGGAGGAGCTGGGGACGTTGCAGGTCATCAGCTCGCAGGTGGACGCGGTCGTCGGGTACTTCAGCTGTCCCGAGGACGAACTGGAGATATTCACCCGCGGCATGCCGGTGGTGCTCATCGGCCGTGAGCACCACACCGCACGGTTCAGCTCGATCTGGATCGACGGCGCGGAGGGCGTCCACGCCGCTGTGGCGCATCTGGTCGCCGAGGGCCACACCCGGATCGGCATGCTCGACCACCACGGCCGCGCCGAGCCGAGCATCCGCCGTGAGTGGTTCACCACGGCGGTGAAGGCGTACGAGATCGACGCGGACATGGTGGTGGGCGCCGACCAGTCGGCGGACGGCGGCGGTGCGGCGCTGGGGACCCTGCTCGCCACGTATCCGGACGTCACCGCGGTGTTCACCTTCAACGACATCATCGCGATCGGCGCACTGCGCGAGGCGCGCAGGCTCGGCAGGAGCGTGCCGCGGGAGCTGGCCGTGATCGGTTTCGACGGTCTACAGCTCGGCGCGCTCGTGGAGCCGCCGCTCTCCAGCGTCGCCCTCGACACACGCAAGCTCGGCGGGCTCGCCATCGAGCAGGTGGCACGGCTGCTGACCGGGGTGGATCCGCTCGGGAACGCCGGTCTCGTGGTCCGGGCCGAGCTGAGACTCGCCGGGTCCGCTTAACCTGCCGGACTCGTGGGTGACTCGAAAGTCTTGACACTCGACCGTACGGGAGCGCAAAATTTCGAACACTTTCCACCACGTGAGCGTTCACGTGAACGTTCACGGGAACGCTCACGGGCCAGGAGTACCTGCCTGAAGTACCTGCCCAGAAGGCATCCCGCCTTGAGGAGTCAACGTCGACCCGTCTAGCGCCTCCGCTAGTCGTTCTCTGGAACGGAAAATATGAGCAGCACAGTCACGCGCATCCGCCTCGTCGCCGTCGCGGCGGCAGCCGGTATCGCTCTCCTCGCCGGGTGCTCTTCGCCGGCTCCGTCGGACAAGGCGTCCGCGGCCTCCTGTGCGCCCGCCAAGGGCAAAGTCACACTCCAGTACTGGAACACCGTTCCCGGTATGGACCAGGTCGTCGCCCTGTGGAACAAGAAGAACCCGGACATCCAGGTCCAGTCGAAGAACATCTCCAACGACCAGTACGGCACCATCGGCAACGCCCTCAAGGCGGGCAAGGCCCCGGACCTCGCCCAGGTCGGCTACGACGAACTGCCGGCGCTGCGCACCCAGAGCGCGTTCGTCGACGCCTCCGCCTGCTCGGCGGCCAAGGACGCGAAGTCGAAGTTCGTGCCGTGGACCTGGTCGCAGGCCAGCTTCGACAACACCGGTGTGTTCGCCTTCCCGCAGGACACCGGGCCGATGGCCCTCTACGTGCGCAGTGACATCTTCAAGCAGCACAACATCGCGATCCCCAAGACGTGGGACGAGTACGCGGCCGCCGCCGAGAAGCTGCACAAGGCGGACCCCGCCCTCAGCATGACGTTCTTCGACCCGAACAACGCCGAGTGGTTCAACGGGCTGCTGTGGCAGAACAACGCCCACATGTACAACTACTCCGGTGACAAGTGGCACGTCACCGTCGAGTCCGCCCAGAGCAAGCAGGTCAGCGAGTACTGGCAGAAGCTGATCGACGACAAGGTCGTCCGCACCGACCTGGCCAACGGCTCGACGCAGATGTACGCCGCGTACCAGAAGGACCAGATCGCCAGCTACGTCGGCGCCGCCTGGGGCTACAGCATGTTCCGCGACAACCTGCCCAAGCAGGCGGGCAAGTGGTCGATCGTCCCGATGCCGACCTGGGGCTCGAACCCCGCGTCCGGCGACTGGGGCGGCTCGACCGTCGGGTTCATGAAGGGCAGCAAGCACCTGTACGAGTCGGTCAAGTTCAACTCCTGGCTGAACACCGACCCGGAGGCGCTGGCGCTGGAGAACAAGGTGGGCGGCCTCTACCCGGCGGCCACGGCGGGTACGAAGCTTCCCGCGCTCTCGCAGGGCGTCCCGTACTACAACAACGAGAAGATCTTCGACGTCTTCGCCGACTCGTCGAAGAACATCGACACCAGCTTCGCCTGGAGCCCCACGCAGAAGACGGTCAACCTGGCCCTCCAGGACGCGATGGCGAAGGCGGCGGCCGGCGACGGCACGCTCAGTGACGCCCTCGCGGCCGCCCAGGCCGCCGCGCTGAAGTCGATGAAGGATCAGGCGATCCCGGTTACCGCGGGCAAGTGACTGCCGCATGACTGAGACCGCAACCCCGGCGACCGGCGTGCCGGCCGCACCCCGGGGCCGCCGCCGCCTTAACGGCGGCGGCCCGCGGGCGGGCACCATCGCCGCGTTCGTGACCCCGTTCTTCCTCCCGTTCGTGCTGTTCTACCTGGTGCCGGTCGGCTACGCGATCTGGCAGAGCCTGCGTGTGGTGCGCCGCACCGGCGGCCAGTACGGCACGTCGTACACGACCTTCGGCGGCTTCGAGCAGTACGGGAAGGTCTTCGAGAACACCGAGTTCTGGTCCAGCATCGGACGCATCGGACTGTTCGGCATCGTGCAGGTGCCGGTCATGCTGTTCGTCGCGCTGGTCATGGCGCTGCTGCTCGACACTCCCCTGCTGAAGCTCAAGGCGTTCTTCCGCATCACGGCGTTCATGCCGTACGCCGTGCCCGGTGTGATCGCCGCGATCATGTGGTCGTATCTCTACTCGCCGCAACTCAGCCCGCTCGTCGACCTGTTGAAGCACATCGGGCTGCAACCCGACTTCCTGGGCCCCGGCGCGGTGCTGTGGTCGGCGGCGAACGTGTCCACCTGGCTGTGGACCGGCTACAACATGCTGATCATGTTCTCGGCGCTCCAGGCGATCCCGCAGGAGCTGTACGAGGCGGCGAAGCTCGACGGTGCGAGCAACTGGACGATCGCGTGGCAGATCAAGGTCCCGATCATCGCCCCGTCCATCGTCCTCACCACGGTGTTCTCCATCATCGGCACCTTGCAGCTCTACGCGGAGCCGGCCGTGCTGCGGCAGATCTCCTCGAACATCTCCAGCACATTCACACCGAACATGCTCGCCTACGCCGTGGCCTCCGGAAACAACTACCAGCAGGCGGCGGCGATCTCCGTGGTCATCGCCGTCATCACCTTCGTCCTGAGTTTCGGCTTCATGCGACTGACCTCGAAGAAGGCCGGACTGTGAACAACCAGACCCTGAACCGCGAAAGCCGCGTCAGCCGCACCGCTGTCATGGCTCTGATGTTCCTGCTGGCGATCTACTTCCTGCTGCCGGTCTACTTCCTGATCGTCGCCGCGACGAAACCGCAGGGCGACCTCGCCTCCACCAACGGTCTCGCGTTCTCGCACTTCAACCTGTTCGACAATCTGAGCACCCTGTTCACCCGCAGCGACGGCATCTTCGGCCGGTGGGCGCTCAACACCGTGATCTACGCGGGACTCGGCGCGGCCGTCGGCACCCTGATCTCCGCGCTCTGCGGCTACGCGCTCGCCAAGTTCCACTTCCGCGGGCGGGAGTTCCTGTTCTCGGTGATCCTCGGCGGCGTGCTCGTCCCCACCACGGCGCTCGCGCTGCCGCTGTTCCTGCTGTTCTCGGCGACCGGCGTCGTCAACACCTACTTCGCGGTGTTCCTGCCCAGCATCGTCAGCCCGTTCGGGGTGTATCTGGCGCGCATCTTCGCCGCTGCCGCCGTCCCGCAGGAGATCCTGGAGTCGGCGCGGCTGGACGGTGCGGGCGAGTTCCGTACGTTCTTCTCGGTGGCGTTCAAGCTGATGACGCCGTCGCTGGTGACCATCTTCCTGTTCCAGTTCGTCGCCATCTGGAACAACTTCTTCCTGCCGATGGTGATGCTGCAGAAGGAGTCGCTGTTCCCGATCACACTCGGCCTGTACGAGTGGAACGGCCAGACCGCCCGCGCGCCGCTGCTCCAGGAGTCCGTGATCACCGGCTCCCTGGTCTCGATCGTGCCGGTGATCATTGTGTTCATCCTCCTCCAGCGCTTCTGGCGTACCGGACTCGCTTCCGGCTCCCTCAAGTAAGGTCCCCTTCCTCATGCAGAACTCCGCCGTTTTCGTGCCCCATTTCCATTGGGACCGGGAGTGGTACGAGCCGTTCCAGGTGTTCCGGCACCGGCTCGTCGCCGCCCTCGACACCGTGCTGGAGACGGCCGAGGCCAACCCGGACTTCCGGTTCACGGTCGACGGACAGATGGCCGCTGTCGAGGACTATCTGGAGATGCGGCCGGAGAACCGCGACCGGGTCAAGGCCCTGGTCACCGGCGGCCAACTCGCCGTCGGACCCTGGCTGATCCTGCTCGACGAGTTCCTCTGCTCGGGCGAGACCATCGTGCGCAACCTGCAGATGGGCTGGGCGGCCGCGGCGAAGCTCGGCGGGTCGATGCCCATCGGCTACCTGCCGGACATGTTCGGCCATGTCGCGCAGATGCCGCAGATCCTGGCACGCGCCGGGATCGAGCACGCCGCGCTGTGGCGCGGTGTGCCGGGCTCCGTCGAGGGCCATGCCTTCCGCTGGCGCGCGCCCGACGGTTCCGAGGTGCGCACGGAGTTCCTTTTCGACGGGTACGACAACGGCCTCGACGTGCTGCTCGTGCCCGACCAGATCGGCCGGGCGCTGGACGAGTACGCGCAGATGACGGCCGAGCGGTGGGGCGACGACCCGCTGCTCGCGATGGCCGGCACCGACCACAACGCACCCGACCCGCGCCTCGCGTCCTGGCTGCGCGACGCGGCCGGCGAGCAGCGTCCCATCACCATCGCGACCCTCGCCGAATACATCCGCGAGCATGTGCGTGACGATGTCTCCGCCGTCGTCACCGGAGAGCTGCGCAGCCATGTGCGCGGCAACATCCTTCCCGGTGTGCTCTCCGTACGGCTCGCACTCAAGCAGCGGATGGCCGTCGCCGAACGCACCGTCGACCACGCCGAGCGGATCAACGCGCTGTGGTCCCGGCGCGACGACTCGCCGTTCCTCGCGCTCGCCTGGCACAAGATCATCGAGTCGACGGCGCATGACTCGGTCGTCGGCTCCGGCGCCGACGAGACCTCCGACCAGGTCGAGGCGCGACTCGCGGAAGCCACCCACACCGCGCGGGCGGTCCGGGACGCGGCCCTGGCCGAGCCGGCGGCCCGCGTGCCGAGCGACGGTTATCTGGTCGCCAACCCGCTGCCGTTCCCGCGAACTTCGCTGGCCGAGGTCGATGTCGTGGCTCCGCCCGAGGGGACCGAACTCATCGCGACGGGCGCCGACGGCTCGGCGCGTCCGGTGCAGTTGATCTCGACGGCACCGACCGTGCTCAGCGACGAGCGCATGGACGCGTCGCAGCTCGAACGTGTGCTGCGCCGCATCCACCGCCGCGAGCTCTTCGGCCGGCTGATCGACCGCTACGAACTCACCCCGGGATCGCTGGTCTTCCACCTCGCCGAGGTGCCGGCCGACGGGCCCTTCGACCTGCTGATCCTGCGCCGGGACGTGGCCGCCGCCGCTGCCGCCCACCCCGGCGAGTGGCGGGTGCTGACGCTGGAGGAAGCGCGCGCGACCGCGCTGGTGCCGGTGCGCGTACCCGCCTCGGGACTCGCGGGTTTCCGGGTCGAACCGATCGAAGTGACCGCCGAGTTGGCGACGGATCTCACCCCGGCGACCGGCACGGACCGGACACTGTCGAACGGACAGGTCGAGGTGACGGTCGCCGCCGACGGGACGCTCGACATGACCGGGGCCGACGGGACCGTACTGCGCGGAGTGGGCCGTCTCGTGGACGGCGGCGACCGCGGCGACAGCTACAACTACGCCCCGCCGGGCCAGGACGTGCTCGTCTCTGAGCCGGTGGACGTCACCGTCGAACTCCTGGAGAACGGCCCGCTGCGGTCGAGGCTGCGGATCACCCGGAGCTACGAGTGGCCGGCCGCGCTCTCCGCCGAGCGTGACGTGCGCGGCGACCGGACGGTCCGCACGCCGGTGGAGACCCTGGTGGAGGTGCGGGCGGGTGAGCCGTTCGTGCGGGTCTCCACGTCGTTCCTGAACCAGTCGGCCGACCACCGGCTGCGCTTCCACGTACCGCTGCCCGAACCGGCGGCGGTGTCGGCCGCCGCCGGGCAGTTCGCCGTCACCGAGCGCGGACTGACCGCCGAGGGCGGCTGGGGCGAGTACCCGCTCCCGACCTTCCCCGCGAGTTCGTTCGTCTCGGCCGGCGCGGCGACCGTCCTGCTGGACCACTCCACCGAGTACGAACTCGTGGGCGAGGGCAGCGAACTGGCCGTCACACTGCTGCGGGCGATCGGCTCCATCAGTGTCAACATCCATCCGCTGCGTGACGAACCTGCGGCCGGCGAGATCCCCGCGCCGGGCGCGCAGGATCTCGGTGTGCGCATCGAGAACCGCCTCGCCGTCCTGCCTTCGGCGTCCGGCTGGCAGGGCGCGCACGCGGTGGCCCTCGCCGAGGAGTTCCGCAACGACGTGCTGGTCACCCGTGGGACCGGGGCCGCGGGTGGGCAACTGCCGCCCGCCGAGACGGGTGTACGCGTCGAAGGGGCGGACGTTCTCGTGTCGAGCGTCCGCCGCCTCCCGGAAACCGGCATCGAGGTGCGGCTGGTCGCGATGAGTGACACCGGCTCGACCGCCCGGGTGACCGGCGCTTTCACCGAGGCCACCACCGTCGATCTGCTCGGCCGGCCGCTCGGCACGACACCGGTCAGCGACGCGCTCGAACTCGCCCTCGGACCGTGGGAGATCAGAACAGTCGTGGTCCGGTGAGCACCGGCACCCCGCGCACGGAACATTCCTGACCTTCCGCCACCTCCCTTTTCTTGAGAAAGAGTTGTGACCTCTTGGCCTCCGACGTTTCCGCCTATGTCTCGGACCTCGCCCCCGGACGAGGCGCGCTGCGCCCGGCGCGCTCGTGGCTGCACTCCGACGCCCCCTCCCGCTCACTGAACGGGCAGTGGAGTTTCCGGCTGTCGAAGTCGGCGCCGGGTGACGGGGATTTCGCGGCGACGGGCTTCGACGACAGCGGCTGGGACGCCATCCCGGTGCCCGCGCACTGGGTGCTCCAGGGTGACGGGGCCTACGGCCGGCCGATCTACACGAACGTACAGTTCCCGTTCCCGATCGACCCGCCGTACGTGCCGGACGAGAACCCGACCGGCGACTACCGCCGCCACTTCGACCTGCCCGAGGACTGGTCGGGGGCCGAACGCGTCGTGCTGCGGTTCGACGGTGTCGAGTCGCTGTTCAAGGTGTGGGTGAACGGGGACGAGATCGGCAGCGCGAGCGGCAGCCGGCTCGCCCACGAATTCGACGTCACACCCTCGGTCCGTCCGGGCGACAACGTCGTCGCCGTACGGGTGCATCAGTGGTCGGCGGCCAGCTATCTCGAAGACCAGGACCAGTGGTGGCTGCCGGGCATCTTCCGCGACGTCACGCTGATCGCCCGGCCGGCCGCGGGCATCGAGGACCTCTGGCTGCGCGCCGGGTTCGACGCGGGACACGGCCGGATCGAGCCGGAGATCACCGCCGACCCCGCGGCGTTCCCCGTCACGCTGCGCGCCCCTGAACTCGGCGTCGAGCAGGTCTGGTCGACGGCGGCCGATGTGGCGCCGGTCGACATCGCCGGTGTGGAACCCTGGTCGGCCGAACGGCCGCGCCTGTACGACGTCACGGTGTCGTCGGCGGCGGAGACCGTCACCGCACGTGTGGGTTTCCGTACGGTCGAGATCCGCGGCGACCAGTTCCTGGTCAACGGCAGCCGTGTGGTGTTCAACGGGATGAACCGCCACGAGACCCACCCGGAGCGTGGCCGTGTCTTCGACGAGGAGCACGCCCGCGAAGACCTGGCCCGGATGAAGCGGTTCAACGTCAACGCGATCCGCACCAGCCACTATCCGCCGCATCCACGGCTGCTCGACCTCGCCGACGAACTCGGGTTCTGGGTCGTCCTCGAATGCGATCTGGAGACACACGGCTTCGACACGGTCGGCTGGTCCGGCAATCCGAGCGACGACGTGGCCTGGCGTGCGGCGTATCTGGACCGTGTCGAGCGCACCGTCGAACGCGACAAGAACCACCCCAGCATCGTGATGTGGTCGCTCGGCAACGAGGCGGGCACCGGCAGCAATCTCGCCGCGATGTCGGCGTGGGTCCACGCACGCGACACCGGACGGCCCGTGCACTACGAGGGCGACTACGCCGGCGAGTACGCCGACGTCTACTCCCGGATGTACTCCTCCGTGCCGGAGACCGAACAGATCGGCACCGACGGCTCGCGCACACCGCTGCTGGGCTGCACTCCGGCGCAGGGCGCCCGGCAGCGCACCAAGCCGTTCCTGCTCTGCGAGTACGCGCACGCGATGGGCAACGGACCGGGGGCGCTGGACGACTACCAGGCGCTCGTGCACACGTACCCACGGCTGCACGGCGGTTTCGTCTGGGAGTGGCGCGACCACGGCATCCTGGCGAAGGCCCCGGACGGTACGCCGTACTACGCGTACGGCGGTGACTTCGACGAGGTCGTGCACGACGGCAACTTCGTCATGGACGGCATGGTGCTGAGCGACGACGTCCCGACGCCCGGCCTGCACGAGTACAAGGCGGTCGTCCAGCCGATCCGCTTCGCCTTCGACGGCGACGACATCGTCCTGACCAATCTGCGGCATTCGGCCGACACGGCCGATCTGCGGTTCCGGTGGCGGGTGGAGCACGACGGCGCGCTCGTCGACTCCGGGGAACTGCCGGTCCCCGCCGTCGCCGCGGGCGGGTCGGCGCGGGTGCCGCTGCCCCCGATATCCGTGGCGGACGAGGCGGAGACCTGGCTGACGGTCGACGCGGTACTGGCGGTCGGCGCCGCCTGGGCTGACGAGGGCCATGTGCTGGCGACCGCTCAGCTCGACCTGTCAACGCGGCTTCCCGTCAACGGTGTTCGTCCCGAAACCGAGTGGCGGCGCAGCGACGGCACGCTGACGCTCGGCATCGCGGAGTTCGTGAACGGCTCGCTCGTACGTCTCGCCGGACGCCCGGTGGCGGGGCCGCGTCTTGAGCTGTTCCGGGCCCCCACCGACAACGACGAAGGCACGTCGGGCGAGGTCGAGGAGAGCGACGCCGGTGTGGCCGGGGTCTCCAACGCCGAGCTGTGGCGCGCCGAAGGGCTGGACAGGCTGACAACCCGCCTGGTGTCCGTGGAGCGCACCGCGCGGGCCCTGCGGACCGTCGCGAAGGTCTCGGCGGCGAACTCCGCCTCGTCCGTCGTCGTGGAGTCGCTCTGGTCGCTCGACGGCGAAGGACTCGAACTCCGCGTGGACATAGAGCCGTCGGGCGGCTGGTCGACGGTGTGGCCGCGCATCGGGATCCGGTTCGAGCTGCCGGACGGCGCGGCCCCCGTGGACGGCGCCGAGTGGTTCGGGCTCGGCCCGTACGAGTCGTACCCCGACAGCATCCGCGCGGCCCGCACCGGCCGCTTCTCCGCCTCGGTCCGCGAGCTCTCGGTGGACTACGCGCGCCCCCAGGAGACGGGCCACCGCTCGCAGGTGCGCCGGCTCGCACTGACCAGCAAGGGACGTACGGTGCTACGCGTCGCGACGCTCCCGGACAGCCGGGGACGCCGCCCGGGCTTCACCCTCAGCCGCCACACGCCGCAGCAGATCGCCCAGGCCGACCACCCGTTCGAGCTGCCCGTCTCGACGGCGAGCCAGCTGACCCTCGACGCGGCCCAGCACGGACTCGGTTCACGCGCGTGCGGCCCGGACGTACGACCGGAGTTCGCGCTGCGCCCCGAGTCCCGCACGATCAGGCTCCGTATCTCCGAGGGCTGAGCCGCGGGGGGCACGGAACCAAAAGCGTCCCGGGCCGGACGGCCCTGAGGCAGACCGGTCCGGGACAGTGTGACGGTGCTCAGCCCTTCGTCATCGGAAGGAGCGGTGCGGTTTCGGCAGGGTCACGCGGGACGGGCCGTGCCAGGTCCGCTCTGTGGAGAAGAGCGGGTCGGCCGCGCGCCCGGTGACCACCGGCAGGGTGATTCCGCTGCCCGCCAGGTCGACGCTGATCCGGGCACCGGTGGCCCGGTCGCTCTGGATGTCGGTGTCGGTGCCGACGAGCACCAGCGCGAGCCGGTGTCCGGCCTTGAAGACGTAGTCCTGCGGGAGGGTGTCCCAGCGGACCGGCGTGGCGACGCCCGGTTCCACCGGGGTCGGGTGGCTGAGCGAACGACGGTTCTGGGCGTCGATGTAGCCGCGCGCCACCACGTTGACGTCGGACGTCACCGTGTCGGTGACCACCTGCTTGTAGCAGGCGTCGTCCAGCGCCGTGCTCTCACCGTTGCAGTCCTCGGTGGTGAGGGTCTTCACCCCTTCCCTGCCGTCCAGGTAGTTGACCCGGGTGTCGGTGCCGTAGTCGACGAGGAGCGCGCCGAGGTTCGCCGTCGGCTTGTCCAGCTTGACCTTGAGGCTCACCTTCGGCGTACCGGACACCCTGGTGTCGCGCGTCAGCGGCGGTGTCGTGTAGGCGAGGCGGTACGGTGCGGCGGCCGTCGGGTCGCTCACCACCGTGGCCTCGTCCTGCCCGGTGTCGGTGTAGGTGGCGGTGCCCCTGGCCGCTGCGAGACCGAGCCCGCCGTCCGCCTGCGGACGCAGGGTGACCGGCTCGGCCTGCGGCGCCGGCCAGTCGGACTGGGTGGCCCAGGTGTCGGGACCGACCTCCAGGTCCACCCGCGGCTTCTTCATGATGTCGTTGGGTATGCGCCACAGCCAGTGGTCGAACCACTGGTGCAGGGTGTCCACCCAGGCGTCGCGCCGGTAGTCGAACGGGTCGACATGGCCGTACTGGGACAGCCACACCTTGCGCGGGACGCCCTGCTCGGCCAGCCCCGACCACCACGTGGAGAACTGGTTGGGCTTGACGTTGAGGTCGTTGAGACCCTGCGTGGCGAACACGGACGCGTGCACCTTGCTCACGTCGCCGATGGTTCCGCTGCGGTAATCCCGTTCTTTCCAGAAGGCGTTGTAGTCGCCGGTCGTGTCGTCCTGGCCTGTCAGCAGCTCCTGCTGCACCGCGGCGCACTTGGCGGGCGGATCGGTGTCGACGGTGTCGGCGAGGCCGTCCTCCTGGTGCCGGGAGAACAGGGTGCCGCTCATGCGGCTGTAGTCGTACCAGGAGCTGATCGCCGAGATCGGCACGATCGTCTCCAGGCCCTTCACCCCGGTCGCGGCGACGCCGTTGGCCAGCGTGCCGTCGTAGGACTTGCCGATCATGCCGGTACGGCCGGTCGTCCAGCTCGCCTTGACCCGCTTGCCCTGCGCGTCGTACGCCGTGGCGCGGCCGTTCAGCCAGTCCACGACGGCCTTGCCGCCGAGCACGTCGGAGGCGCCGCCCGAGGTCGGGCAGCCGTCGGACTTCGTCGTCCCGTCCATGTCGACGTTCAGCACGGCGTAGCCGCGCGGCACGAAGTAATTGTCGTAGTACAGCGGTGACTTGGTCTGGACCCCGGCGGCATCGTAGGTCTTGCGCTCCGACTCGTTGCCGCGGCCGAGATTGTCGTAGTACGGGCTCTCGTCCATGATGACGGGGACCTTGAGCCCCCGGTCGCTCTCCCTGGGGCGGACGATGTCCACCCTGATCAGGTCCTTCTTGCCGTCGCCGTCGGAGTCGACGGTCGACTGCACCCGGACGTACTCCCTGATGGCGTCCTGGTACGAGAAGACGGGCTGTGTCCCGTCGGCGGTGACCTTGATGGAAGGTTTCTGCGCCGCATGGGCGGCGGCAGGCATCCCGGCCGCCGCGAGGGCGGCCGTGACGGCGAGCGAGACGAGAGCTCTTCGGTGTGATGGGATCCGCATGCACTACCTCCTGGGGGGTTACGCGCGCAATCTCCCGCAGACGATCACTCATCCACAAGCGACATTCACGCCACTCATGGGGATTGACCTCCGCGAACCGCGAGGTAGGCTTACCTAAGTTTTCTACCGGTGAACTCGTAAGCGTTAACGTCAATCAACGCGTGAACCTTCAGCCTGCGACAACGGCTCGGGGTAAGCGTGGACGACGCTGAGTTGACCGTGGCTGCCCCGGCCGGGAATGGATCCGCCCGGTGGTACGGCACATACCCGAAGAGATACCCGAAGAGCAGCTGCCCCGGCGCCGATCGCCCTTCTCCCGCCGGGTGCGGGGTCTCGCGATGGACACCGCCCCCTTGCAGATCGCGTCGTTCCGGCGGCTGTGGACGTCCACGGTCGTCACCTCGGTCGGCAGCCAACTCACCGCCGTCGCCGTCCCCTTGCAGATCTACGACGACACGCACTCGTCGGTCTGGGTGGGGGTGTCCGGCGTGGTGGCCCTGGTGCCGCTGGTGGTGTTCGCGCTGTGGGGCGGCGCCATCGCCGACATGATGGACCGGCGCAAACTGCTGCTCATCAGCAACTGCGGCATCGCCGCCACCTCGCTGCTGTTCTGGGCGCAGGCAGCGGCGGGACTCCACTCGGTGTGGGTCCTGATGGTCCTGCTCGGCCTCCAGCAAGGCCTGTTCGGGATCAACTCGCCCACCCGGACGGCCTCGGTCGCCCGGCTCGTACCGCCCGAGCAGCTGCCGTCGGCGACGGCGCTGATCTCCACCGTGACCCAACTCGGCCAGATCGTGGGACCGATGCTGGCCGGTGTGCTGGTGCCGGTGGTCGGCCTGTCGAGTCTGTATCTGTGCGACACGATCGCGCTGTGCGCGACGCTCTGGGCGGTGTGGCAGCTGCCCCCGCTGCCACCGCTGGGCGGCGTGGTCCGGCGGGCCGGGCTGCGGGACGTGGTCGAGGGGTTCCGGTATCTGTCGACGCAGCGGCTGCTGCTGGTGTCGTTCCTGGCCGATGTGATCGCGATGGTGTTCGGGATGCCGCGCGCGCTGTTCCCGCAGATGGCGCAGGTCGACTTCGGCGATCCGCCGGGCGGCGGATACGCGCTCGGCGTGCTCTACGCGGCGATTCCGGCCGGCGCCCTGCTGGGCGGTCTGCTGTCCGGCACGTTCGCCCGGGTACGACGGCACGGGGCGATGGTGGTGGGCGCCGTGTGCGCCTGGGGCCTCGCGGTGGCCGTGTTCGGTCTTTCCGGGCCGCTGTGGCTGGCGGCGGTCGCCCTGGCCGTGGCGGGCGCCGCCGACATGGTCTCGATGGTCTTCCGCGGCTCCATCCTGCAGCTGGCGGCGACGGACGAGATGCGTGGCCGGATGCAGGGGGTGTTCACCGTGGTCGTCGCGGGCGGTCCTCGGCTGGCGGACGCCCTGCACGGCGTGACCGGCTCGTCGATCGGCCCCCGCGCGACCGTGACGGGCGGGGGGCTGCTGGTCGTGCTGGCCATGCTCGCGATGGCCTTGGCCGTACCGGCGTTCTGGCGCTACCGCCTGGCGACGACACCGACGGAACAGACCCTGGAGAAGTGACGGGGCAGCGCCAAAGGGTTGGATGAGAAAGATGAGAAGGCTGGGTTTG
Organism: Streptomyces sp. NBC_00370; assembly: GCF_036084755.1. Classification (NCBI taxonomy): domain Bacteria; kingdom Bacillati; phylum Actinomycetota; class Actinomycetes; order Kitasatosporales; family Streptomycetaceae; genus Streptomyces; species Streptomyces sp. NBC_00370. Next base: position 7,697,691 of record NZ_CP107968.1, on the reverse strand, counting down.
CAAACCTGACTTTGGAAGTCTAACCTTCCAAAGTGTGACTGAGGCAGAGAAGTCCGCCGGCGAGAGCGCCGCGGTCCGCGGGACGGCGACACGACTACGCGTCTCCCTGGGGGCGTTCAGGCGCCGGGTCCACGAGGCCGCGACCGAGGGTGACCTGACAGGTCCGGAGCTGACGGCCGTTTCGCGGCTGGACCGAGGGGGCCCTTCGACCATCGCCGAGCTGGCCAGACGCGAGCAGATCAGCCCGCAGGCGATGGGCGCGACGGTCGCAGGGCTCGAACGGCGCGGTCTGGTCGTACGCGAGCCGGACGCCAACGACGGACGCCGTTCGATCCTCACGCTCACACCGGCAGGCCGGACCGCGATCCGGTCGGGTCGCAGCGCGATCGTCGACAAGATGGTCGTCGCGCTGGACGAGTCGTTCACCCGCGAGGAGATCGCCGCCCTCGACGAGGCCGCGCTGTTGATCGAGCGGCTCGCCGATCTCCTCTGACCGCCCCGCCGACCTGCGTCCCTCCAGCCTCTCCTATCCCGTGGAGTTGTGATGTCCCCCGCCCGTCCCCCGGCCACTCCAGCACAGGCGCCCGCGGACGCCGCGCCCTGGGGTGACCACCCGTTCTCCCGGAGATTCACCAGCCCGCTGTTCATCGGCTCGGCGCTCAACCCGGTCAACAGCTCCCTCATCGCGACCGCCCTGGTGCCCATCGCCCACGGGCTCGGCGTGTCGATCGGGCAGACGACGGCGCTGGTCACCGCGCTCTACCTGGCGAGCGCCATCGCCCAGCCCACCGCGGGCAAGGCCGCCGAGGTGTTCGGGCCACGGCGGGTGTTCCTGGCCGGCATCGTGCTCGTCGCGGTGGGCGGTCTGGTGGGCGGCTTCGCCCAGAATCTGCTCACCCTGCTGGTCAGCCGGGTGCTGATCGGGCTCGGCACGTCGTGCGCGTATCCGACGGCGATGCTGCTCATCCGCCGCCGCGCCCACGACGCAGGGCTCGACCAGCCGCCCGGCGGTGTGCTGGGCGGGCTGCAGATCGCCGGTATCGCCACCGCCTCCCTCGGGCTGCCGGTCGGCGGGGTCCTGGTCGGCGCCTTCGGCTGGCGCTCGGTCTTCTTCGTCAATGTGCCCGTCGCGTTGATCGCACTCGTCGCGACGCTGGCCTGGGTGTCGCCCGACGGACCGCTCGACCGCTCGCGCAGCGCCCGTACCGTCGCCTCCAACCTCGATGTGACCGGGATAGGGGGTTTCGCGGCCGCGATGATCGCGCTGCTGCTGTTCCTCTTCGAACTGCCGACCGCGCACTGGTATCTGCTGGCTGTCTCGGTCGTGCTGTGGATGGCGCTCGTGGCCTGGGAGCTGCGCGCCCGCACCCCGTTCCTCGACATCCGGCTGCTCGCCGGAAATCTGCCACTGACCAGGACGTATCTGCGCTACGGGCTGGTGCTGCTCTGTGTCTACGTCGTGCTCTACGGCATCACGCAGTGGGTGGAGACCGTGCGCGGTCTGTCCGAGACGGCGTCCGGTCTGCTGCTCCTGCCCATGACGCTGGTCTCCGGGCTGGTGATCTACCCGTTCTCCCGGCGCAATCTGGTCCGGAGCCCCGTCATCATCGCGTCCCTGACGTGTCTGGTCGCCTCCGCCGGTGTGCTGATGCTCAGCGCGTCGGCCTGGATCGGCTGGATCGTCGTCATCACGCTCGTCTTCGGCGTGGCGATGGGCGCGGGCGCGGCGGGCAACCAGACCGCCCTCTACGCCCAGGCCCCGGCGGAGCAGCTCGGCACCGCCTCCGGGCTGCTGCGCACCTTCGGTTACGTCGGCTCGATCGCCTCGTCGGCCATCACCGGCATCGTCTTCCACACCCATGTCACGGACGGCGGTGTCCATCTCATCGGCTGGATCATGATCGGCGTCAGTCTCGTGCTGGTCGCGATGACCGTGACCGACCGCAAGCTGGGGTCCGTGCGCAGCAAGGGGTGACGAAAGCCGCGGCTACGGTCAACGCGCCCGCCGGAATCAGCTCATCAGCACGATCTTCCCTCGGGCATGGCGGGTCTCGCTCAGTTCGTGCGCTGCCGCCGCCTCCGCGAGCGGGAACGCCGCGGCGACCGGCACCCGCAGCCGGCCCTCACCGGCGAGCGTGACGGCGAGCGCGAGCCCGTGCACCGCCAGCGGGTCGGCGCCCGCTCCGACGGCCTTGCCCGTCTCGTCGGCCGGCGCTCCGTGCGACATGTGGACGCCGTGGGCCGCCGCGTCCATGTCGGCGATCGTCACCACGCGCGCGGTGTCGCCCGCGATGGCGACGAGGTCCGGCAGCGCGCCTCCGGCGCAGTCGAAGACGGCGTCGACCCCGGCCGGTGCCAGCGCGCCGACCCGGGCGGCGAGCCCCGTCCCGTACGTCGTCGGCTCGGCGCCGAGGGAGCGCAGGAAGTCGTGGTTGTGCGCGCTCGCCGTACCGATGACGGTGGCGCCACGGGCGACGGCGAGCTGGACGGCGACGGTGCCGACCCCACCGGCCGCCGCCTGTACGAGCAGGGTCTGTCCGGCGCGGACGGCGAGCCGGTCGAGGACCCGGGTGGACGTCTCGACGGCGCCGGCGGCGCCACCCGCCTCTTCCCAGCTCCACCCGGCCGGTTTGGGCGCCCAGCCGGTCAGGACCGCGAACTCGGCGTTGGCGCCGCGGGTGGCCGCACCGACCATGCCGAACACCTCGTCGCCCTCATCCACCCCCGCGACACCGTCGCCGACCTCGTCCACGACACCTGCGGCGTCGAAGCCGGTCCTGAAGGGGAACGTGACCGGTACGACGTCGCGCAGGGCCCCGGAGCGGATCCGCATCTCTCCTGGTGAGACGCCCGACGCCCGGACGGCGATCCTGATCTCACCCGGCCCCGCGTGCGGCTGCGGCACCTCGGCGACGTACACCACACTGGGCGGCCCGTACTCGGCGAACTCGATTGCTCTCATGCGCCGGACCGTAACGGAACACCCCGTCCGTTTGACTAAAGTGAGAGCGGTGACGACGCAAGTGATAACGCATCTCCGCTCCGACGCCCGCGACAACCGCGAGCGCATCCTCGCGGTCGCACGCGCGGCGTTCGCCGCCGAGGGTCTGGACGTACCGATCCGGGAGATCGCCCGGCGTGCCGAGGTGGGTGTCGCGACCGTCTACCGGCACTTCCAGACCAAGGAGGCGCTGCTGGCCGAGGCGTTCGAGGAGCAGTTGGCCTCCTGCTCCGCCGTCGTGGCGGAGGGGGTGGCGGCGGACGATCCGTGGCGCGGGTTCTGTCTGGTGATCGAGCGGCTGATGGAGATGCACGCCCTCGACCGGGGCTTCGCCCGCGCGTTCACCTCGCAGTATCCCGGCGCCGCGGACTTCGCCGCCGACCGTGACCGCACCCTGCGGCTGCTGCTCGAACTGGTACGGCGGGCGAAGGAAGCGGGCCCGCTGCGGGACGACTTCGTCCTGGAGGACATCAGCCTGGCGCTGATGGCGAACGAGGGCATCCGCGCCGAGACCCCGGAGCTGCGGGTGGCGGCCTCGCGCCGCTTCGCGGCCCTGATGCTCCAGTCGTTCCAGGCGAACCCGGTCCGTACGCCGCTTCCGCCCGCGGTCCGGCTGCCGCTCTCCCGGCGATAGCGGTCCAGCGGCAGCGGTCGGGCAGTCCGGGCGTACGGCGCCGGGTGCGCCGCGAAGTCACACCGTCACGCGGCGGATGGTGGCGAAGCCGCCCGCCAGCATCAGGGCGACGACGACGGCGAGCACGCCGGTGAAGCCGGTCGCGGTGAGCGCGGTGAAGAAGTGGCCGATGCCCGTCCAGCCGTGCACCCACGTCGCGACGACCGCGGCGAGGGCCAGCGCGCCGAGCTGCGCCCCGCCGAAGATCATGGTGCCGGTCAGCCCCGCGCGGCGGTGGATCAGGCCGTACCACATCCCCCAGAGGAACAGGAGGGCGAACGCGGTCGCCGCGGTGAGCCACGACTGGTACCACGCGCCGTCGAGCAGGTACGGGACGCGGAAGTACGCCATGTGCATCCCCCAGCCGCCGGTCGCGCGCTCGGCGATCTGGCCGACGGCGACGGCGAACCCGAAGCACACGGCCAGCGCGAGGGCCAGCGAGGAGACGCCGAGGAAGTAAACGCGGCGGCTCACCCCGAGGGCGACGGCGAACGGCAGTGCGCGGGCGGCCGACTGCACGCCGGCGGAGAACATCACGACGAAGACGGCCGCCAGTCCGCCGACCCAGCGGTGGTCCGAGTCGCCCGCCGGGGTGAGTCCCAGGATCACCACGTCGAGGACGAAGCCGAAGACCGCCCAGCCCCAGGGCATGACGAGATAGGTGACACGGTCGAGGAGCAGATAGCGGACGACGGCGCCGACCGGGGTGGGACGCATCAGGATGCCCTCGCTGTCGTGAGGTCGGACGGGTCGTGGCCCTCGGCCGCGTAGACCGCGAGCTGTTGCAGGGTGACGTCCTCCAGGCGCAGCCGCAGATGGTCGGCGAGTTCCCGGTCGCGTGCGTCGAGCCTGCCGACCATCACGGCCCTGGTCTGCGCGCCCATCGTGCGGCGGCTCACCGTCGTACGGCCCGCGACGAACCGCTCGACGCCGCCGACCGGTCCTGTGACGGTCGTGGCGGTGCCGCGCAGGTCGTCGGCCGGCGCGTCGAGGACGAGCCGGCCGTGGTCGAGGACCAGGACCCTGTCCAGGAGTTCGGCGGCCTCGTCGACGAGATGGGTGGAGAGCACGATGCACCGTGGGTGGGCCGTGTAGTCGGCCAGCAACTGGTCGTAGAAGAAGCCGCGTGCGACCGCGTCCAGACCGGCGTACGGCTCGTCGAACAGGGTGAGTTCGGCTCGGGCCGCCAGTCCGACGATGATGCCGAGCGCGGTCCGCATACCGCGCGACAGCTTCTTGACCGGCCGGGCGGGCGGCAGTTCGTACGCGTCCAGCAGGGTGCCGGCCAGACCGGCGTCCCAGTTCGGGTACAACAGCGCTCCGGCCGCGACGACTTGACGGACCTTCAGGTCGGGATAGGTCTGGTCCTCCCTGATGAGGATCATCCGGCGCAGCACCGCGTCGTTCTCCAACGGCCGGGCCCCGAAGACATGCACCCGCCCGGCGGAGGTCAGCTCCTGGCCGGCCAGGATGCGCAGCAGTGTGGTCTTGCCCGCACCGTTGCGGCCCACGAGTCCCGCGATGCACGGTGTGTCGAGTGCGAAGGTGACATCGGTCAGCGCCTGGTGACCGCGATAGTGGCGATCGACCCCGGTGACCGAGACGGCCGGCGTCATACCTCTCCCCCCGTGACCGCCTCGGCCGAGGTCACCTCGGCCGAGGCCAGTTCCTCGCGCACGAGACCGAGCAGTTCGTCCGCCCCGATCCCGAGCCGCCCCGCCTCGACCACCATCGGCCGTACGTACCGGTCGGTGAAGCGGCGGCGCCGGGCGTGCACCAGCCGGCCCCGCGCGCCTTCCGCGACGAACATGCCGACGCCCCGCCGCTTCTCCACCAGTCCGTCGTCCAGGAGCTGGGTGAGGCTGCGCGCAGCCGTGGCCGGGTTGACCCGGTAGAACGACGCGAGTTCGTTGCTGGACGCGACCCGTTCACCCTCGCCCACGGTGCCGTCGGCGATCTGGTTCGCCAACTCGGCGGCGATCTGGGCAAAGATCGGCCCGCCGTCGTCAAGAAGTGACATCTTCCCTCCTTTACCTAACTGGTTCCCTACCCTACTAGGGAACCAGATTGGCGGGCAAGCCCGCGGAGGACGGTTCGCCACGCTGGTGCCGGCTCGTAGCAGCGGGGAGATCGCCGATACCGCCTAGGTCCTGTCCGGTCGATCTTCGCGGATCAGCCCGCGGCGTCCGGTGCGGTGCATCGCAAGGCGGAGGATCATCCCCGTACTGGTTGTACGGGGATCGGTCCGACAACGCGGCGAGGTGCCGTGCCAGGCGGTGCGGGCCCGCGAAGATCGACCGGACAGGGCCTAGGCTCGGGCGCGCGCCCCGACGAGCCACCACCTACGGAGACGGTCATGACCAGCATCGCCATCATCGGAGCAGGACGCGGTCTCGGAGCCGCCGTCGCACGGCAGTTCGGCCGCGAGGGCTTCGGCGTCGCGCTGATCTCCCGTACGCGGGACCATGTGGACGCGCTCGCGGCCGACCTCGGAGCCGAGGGCCTGAACGCGCGCGGCTTCGCCGCCGATGTGCGCGATCCGGCCGCCCTCACGGCCGCCCTGGCGGACGCCGCATCGGCGCTGGGGCCGGTGGAAGTGCTCCAGTACAGCCCCCTGCCGCACCGGGACTTCATGAAGCCCGTCCTGGAGACCACCGCCGCCGATCTCCAGGGGCCCTTCGAATTCTCCGTCCAGGGCCCGGTGACGGCCGTACGGCAGGTGCTGCCCTGGATGCTGGCCGAGGGCCGTGGCACGATCCTCTTCGTGAACGGCGGCACCGCCGTACAGCCCCACTCCGAGCGGGCGGGTACCTCCGTCGCTTTCGCCGCCGAAAGCGCCTACGCGCAAATGTTGCACGAGACGCTGACCGACAGGCGGGTGCATGTCGCGCAGCTGATCATCCCGGGCGCGATCACCGCCGGGGATCCGAGGAAGGACCCCGGCGTGCTCGCCGGAACCCTGTGGACCATGCATCGCGAGCGCACCGGCTTCCGCCACTTCGCCGAGCCCATGGATGCCTGAGCCCGCACCGGCGCGCTCCTACGCCATGTCGCCGGCCAGCGCGGAGAGCAGCGCAAGCGCCTCGGCCGACCGGGAGGCGGGCTCGGCCTGGTAGATCACCAGGAGCTGGTCCTCTGCGCCGGCGACGACAAACTTGTCGTACCGCAGCTCCATCTCGCCGACCTGCGGATGGTGCATGTGGTGGACGCCGCCGCCCGGCTGGGGGCGTACGTGATGGCGCGACCAGAGCCGGCGGAACACGTCGCTCTTCACGGAGAGTTCGCCGACCAGCTCCGTCAGGCGCGGATCGTCGACGTCCGCGCCTGCCGCCGCGCGCAGGCTCGCGATCAGACCGCCGATGTTCCATTCCGACACGTCGAGGAGCGCCTGCGCCGCCGGGTCGAGGAGCGCGGCGCGCAGCAGATTGGTGCCGGGGGTGTAGATCGGGGACAGCGCGACGGCCATCCGGTTGGAGGTGAGCACGTCAAGGTAGCGGCCCTGGACGTAGGCGGGGGTCCTGTCCCACGAGGCGACCAGCTGGGTGACGGTGGGGCGGACCCGCTCGGTGCGGCGCGGGGCGCGCCGCCGGCGGTGCGCCGGGTCCGCGAGGTCGTGCAGATGCGCGGACGCCTCGCGGTCGAGGCCGAGCGCCCGGGCGACGGCGTCCAGCACCTGGGCCGACGGGTTGCGGTCGCGGCCCTGTTCGAGCCGGGTGTAGTACTCGGTGCTGATGCCGGCCAGCAGCGCCAGCTCGTCGCGGCGCAGGCCCGGTACGCGCCGGTGGCTGTTGACGGTGATCCCCACGTCCTCGGGACGCACCTGTTCGCGCCTGGCGCGCAGGAACTCGCCGATCAGATTGGCTGCCACCCCTCCACCATAGGTCGCCACCGCCGCCGCCGGGTGGCCCTGCCGGCACCCCCCTCAGCGGGGCGCTGGCTACGGGGCGCCAGGTCGGGCGAGGCTCGGTCCATGACACGAAACTGGCTCATCACCGGAGTGAACACCGGCTTCGGCCGCCATCTCACCGAGCAGCTGCTCGCCCGCGGCGAGCGCGTCGCGGGCACCGTCCGCCGGCTCGATTCGGTCGCCGACCTCACCGGCAAGTACGGCGACGCGTTCCACGCCGCCCTCCTCGACCTGACCGACACCGCGCGTATCCGGGAGGTGGTGGACGCGGCACACGCCCGGTTCGGGCGGCTCGACGTGGTCGTGAGCAACGCCGGGTACGGCCTGATCGGCGCCGCCGAGGAGCTGAGCGACGAGCAGGTGCGCCATCAGATCGACACCAACCTGCTCGGCTCGATCCAGCTGATCCGTGCCGCGCTCCCCCACCTGCGGGCGGCGGGCGGCGGACGGATCCTCCAGCTGTCCTCGATGGGCGGCCAGGCCGCATGGCCCGGCGGCTCGCTCTACCACGCGACGAAATGGGGCATCGAAGGCTTCGCCGAGGCGCTGGCCGGTGAGGTCGCACCGTTCGGCATCGGCGTCACGATCGTCGAACCGGGCGGCGCCCGCACCGAGTTCCGGCACGGCGGGGTGCGTCTCGGCGCGCGGCTCGACGCGTACGACGTCACGCCCACAGCGGCGGTCCACCGCATGGTCGAGGACACGACGCGCCTCCCCGTCGGGGACCCGGCCCGGATGGCCACGCTCATGATCGAAAGCGTCGGCCAGGATCCCGCACCGCTCCGGCTGGCGCTCGGCAGCGACGCGTGGACCGCGATGACCGGCGCGCTCGAAGAGCGGCTGGCCGCCTTGCGTCCGCAGCGGGAGACGGCCGCTTCGACCGATTTCTGACCACCCGGCCGCCGTCGTGGCGCATCATGCGTACAGGCTTGATCCCGACGGTGTGGAGGCTCCTCGATGGCGGACGCGGGCAGTACGGCGGCCGGTGCGGAAGAACGGATACCTCGGCTGCGCCTCGACGAGCTGCTGGAGGAGCTGCAGGTCCGCATCGACGCGGTGCGCGGCACCCGGGACCGGGTGCACAGTCTGCTGGAGGCGGTCCTGTCCGTCGGGCGGGAGCTGGATCTGGCCCAGGTGCTGCGGGACATCGTCGAGGCGGCCGTGGTGCTGGTCGACGCGCAGTACGGCGCGCTGGGGGTGATCGGCGGGGAGCAGAGCCTGTCGGAGTTCATCACGGTGGGCATGGACGACGAGCGACGGGCCCGGATCGGGGATCTGCCCAGCGGCCACGGGCTGCTCGGTGAGCTGATCCGCCATCCCGTACCGCTGAGACTGGCCGAACTGGCCGACCACGAGTCGTCGTCGGGTTTCCCGCCGAACCATCCGCCGATGCATTCGTTCCTCGGCGTGCCGATCCGGGTGCGTGACGAGGTCTTCGGGAATCTGTATCTCACGGAGAAGCGCAGCGCCAAGGAGTTCGACGCCGAGGACAAGTCGGTGCTGCGGACCCTGGCCGTGGCCGCCGGTGTGGCCATCGAGAACGCCCGGCTCTACGAGGCTGCGCGCAGCAGGGAGTTGTGGCTATCGGCGAGTTCGGAAGTCACGAGCCGGCTGCTGTCGGGCGATCCGCGCCCGCAGGTGCTGGAGCTGATCGTCGAGCGGGCACGGCAGATCCTCGACGCCGACGTGGGGCTTGTCGCCGTTCCCGTCGGCGATGGCGGTCTGCGTACGGAACTGGCGGTGGGGCTCGAAGTGTCGGCGCACGGCGGCCTGTCGGGCGGCGGCCCGGACTCCGGGGCGGACGGCGAGGCGGACACCGGGCCGGACGGTTTCATCGGGGCGGCGTTCGCCGGGACGCAGCCGGTCGTGAGCAAGGACATCGCCACCGATCCACGGATCGAGGGCGGCGCGGCCCGCTGGACGGGGCTGGGCCCTGCGGTGGCGGTGCCGATGGGGACGGGGGAAGGTGTACGGGGTGTGCTGGTGCTGGCCCGCAGCGCCGGGCGTCCGGCGTTCGGGGCCGCGCAGTCCGCTCCGCTGCTCGGCTTCGCGGGACAGGCGGCGCTCGCGATGGAACTGGCCGAACGGCGCAGTGACACCGAGCAGATCACCCTGCTGGAGGACCGCGACCGGATCGCCCGTGACCTGCACGACCTGGCCATCCAGCGGCTGTTCGCGACCGGTATGACACTGCAGAGCGCCCAGAAGTTCGTCCAGCACCCGGAGGTCGCGGAGCGTCTCGAACGTGCGGTGAACGACCTCGACGAGACCATCAAGATCATCAGGTCGACCATCTTCGGGCTGCGCGCGCACGAGCCGGGCCGGTCGGGGGACGGCGTCCGCAGCCGGCTCGCCGTCGTGGTGGAGCGTGCGGGTGTCTCGCTGGGCTTTCCGCCGGCGCTGCGGCTTGAGGGGCTGATCGAGACCGAGGTGTCGCCCGCGGTCGCCGACCATATGATCGCGGTGCTGGTCGAGGCGTTGAGCAATGCCGCCCGGCACGCGCACGCCCGGTCCGTCGACGTCCGTCTCGCGGTCGCCGCTGGGACGTTGACGCTGACCGTCGCCGACGACGGGGTGGGCGTGGGCCCCGGAGCCGCGCACGGTGGGCTGAAGAACATCGAACAGCGGGCGACCGCGCTCGGCGGCACCTTCGTCCGGGACACCCCGGCCGGTGGCGGTACCCGTCTGGTGTGGCGCGTACCGGTGCGGGGCGGTGCGTCTGGAGCCCAACCGGGCTGACCGAACAGGGCCGTTCGGCCCTGCGGTCGGAGCCGAAGAGCCGATGCGCCGGCGCGGGTGCCGGAGGAGATTGAGGACACGAACCCGAACTCACCGCAGCACGCCAGCCCTGAAAGGGATGTATCCCATGGCAGTTCACGAAAGCCCCCGGCCCACCGGATTGCGCCTCCCGTCGTCGCGCAAGCACACGGCGGACCCGGCGATCGCCGCCGACCGGCCGCAGGCCATGTCGTGGGCGCTCGCCCGTACCGCCGCCGGCGCCCGCATCCTGCTCGGCTTCGTCTTCCTCTGGGCGTTCTTCGACAAGCTCTTCGGCTGGGGTTACGCGACGCCGTCGGCCGGGGCCTGGATCAACGGAGGCTCGCCCACCAAGGGCTTCCTCGGCGGGGTTTCGGCCGGACCGCTCCAGTCGGCCTTCCACGCGTGGGCCGGCCAGCCCTGGGCGGACTGGCTGTTCATGCTGGGCATGCTCGGCCTCGGGGTCGCCCTCACGTCCGGTGTCGCGCTGCGGGTCACCGCCGTCGCCGGGACTGTGATGATGGCGCTCATGTGGGCGGCGGAGTGGCCCCCGGCCAAGCACCTGGCGGACGGGTCACCCAGCATGTCGTCCAATCCCCTTGTCGACTATCACGTCATGTTCGCCGCTGTCATGATCGTTCTCGCGGTCGCCGCGGCGGGCCGCACCTGGGGGCTCGGCAAGGTCTGGCAGGAGCTCCCCTTCGTACGCGACAACAGCCGCTGGCTGGTCTGAACGGCCGCCGGTCCTTCACGGACCGGCGGTTCCCGCAGTACTCCCCATCACCGCGAAGGACGGCCATGACAACAGACGCACCGCAGGATCCCATCCGGGTGTTCCTGCTCGACGATCATGAGGTCGTCCGGCGCGGCGTACGTGACCTGCTCGGCGCCGAGCCCGGTATCGAGGTCGTGGGCGAGGCGGGCAGCAGGGAGCAGGCCCTGGCCAGGGGGCCCGCGCTCCGCCCCGACGTGGCCGTACTTGACGTGCGGCTGCCGGACGGGAACGGGATCACGGTCTGCCGGGAGCTGCGCTCCCTGGTGCCGGAGCTGGTGTGTCTCATGCTGACGTCGTTCGACGACGACGATGCGCTGCTGGACGCGATCATGGCGGGTGCCGCCGGATACGTACTGAAGGAGATCAGGGGCTCCGACCTGGTCACGGCCGTACGCACCGTCGCTTCGGGCCGGTCGATGCTCGATCCGGCGACCACCGCCCGGCTGATGAGCAGCATTCGCGGCGAAGCGGGACCCGCGCAGTCCGAGTTCGCCGTGCTCGCCGAACTCACCCCGAGGGAGCGGGAGATCCTGGGGCTGATCGGCGAAGGACTCACCAACGCGCAGATAGGCAAACAGCTTTATCTCTCCGCGAAGACCGTCAAGAACAACGTCTCCCGGCTGCTGGCGAAGCTCGGTGTCGAACGGCGCATCCAGGCGGCCGTACTCGCCACCGCCGCCGACGGACCGGCGTCCGGTACGCGCGCACGCGGCGCGTACCGGACGCCGTAGGCCCGTGCGGACCAACTGATGTCCTCTCCGGGGCTAGTTCCAGGAGGTCAGTCCCGCGCCGTACGGGTAGAGCGGGTTCCCGTACGTCGTCGGAACGGTCTGACCCGCGTCGATCTTGGCGCGGATATCGGCGCGTTCGGCGGCTGTCGCCCCGAGGTCGTACGGCAGGTCCCAGCTCTCGTTGGCATCCGCCTGGGTGTCGGCGCCGCCGGGCTTGAGCACCTGGTCGACGCTTCTGGGCATCTGCCACGGCAGCTTGCCCCGTGGGGTGTAGTCGCCGAAGAGCAGGCCGGCCGTCGCAGGGCCGACCTCCTCACCGCCGCGGTAGGTGACCACAATGGCGTCCGCCAGGTCGTTCCAGTCGCTCATGACGATGGGTCTCGGCAACGTCAGCACGACCACCACCGGAATGCCCTGGGCCTTGAAGTTCTTGATCAGGGCGAGCTGGTCGGCGGGCAGATACGGCTGGGTGTTGAGCCACGAGGTGGCGTGGGTGTAGGACGGCTCCCCCACCGCGACCACGGCCAGTTTCGGCGCGGGCCCGGTGTCCTGGTAGACGTTGACGCCCGCTTTGGCCGCTCTGGCCTTGATGGCGTCCAGTGTGGTCAGCGAGCCGTACTCCTGGTGGAAGTAGCTCGACCAGATGCAGCAGGAAGCGCCGTCGGTCGCCCTCGGTCCCGCGACGACGATGTTGTCGCCGGCGTTGAGCTTGACCGGCAGCACGCCGTTGTTCTTCAGGAGCGTGTTGGACTCGCGGGACGCCTGGTTGGCGAGCGCCGTGTAGCTCGGCTGATGGAAGCGGTAGGGACCGTTCACCGGGTCGCCGTACGGGTGCTCGAAGACGCCCAGTTGAAACTTGAGCGTGAGGATCCGGGTCACCGCGTCATTGATCCTGGCGAGCGGCACCTGCGACTCGAAGCTCGCCATGGTGAAGTCCGCCGCGCCCGGGTCGGCTCCGCCCATCACGTCGGACCCCGCGTTGGCCGCGTTGATCCAGTTGCCCGGCGGCAGCCAGTCCGTGGTGATCAGACCGGTGTAGCCGAGGTTCTGCCGCAGGTACGCGAGGATCTTCGCGCTGTCGCCCGCGCCGGGGCCGCCCGGGTCGAGGAACGAACTGCCCGCGTAGCCCGGCATGATGTTGACGGCGCCCGCCTCCATCGCCGCGCGGAACGGGATCATGTGGTACTTGATGCTCACCCCGTCGTAGACGATGCCGGCCTCGCCGCCCGCCCCTTCGCCGGGCCAGTGCTTGACCGTGGCGAGTACGGAGCCGGGGTTCAGCTCGGGACCACCCTGAAGGCCGGCGACCAGGGCCCGGAGCTGGGCCGCGGCGACGTCGGCGTTCTCACCGCCGCCCTCCTGGATACGGGGGTAGATCACCTTCGTACCGACCTCGGCGAGCGGCGAGAGCGTGCCCCGCGCGCCGACCTCCAGCTCCTCCTTGCGCTGCATGTCGCCGAGTTGGTAGTCGAGCGGGTAGTCCTTGCCGGCTGCCAGCGCGCTCTGCAGCGGATAGGTCGTCTGGTAGCCGGCGGTCGTGTCACCCGCGGAGACGGGCGGGATACCGAGCCGGGTGGCCGCCGTCGACAGCAGGATCTTGTGCAGGTCGGCCGGCTGCGCGGGGCCGAAGTGCCAGCCGGACTGCGGGAACGTCTGGACGTTGTAGAACATCTGGTACGCCTTCTCCTCCAGCGTCATTCTGCCGAGGAGATCGTCGACCCGGGTGGCGACCGGCTGCCGCCAGTCCTCGTACGGCTCGATGGTGCCGTTCTTGTTCAGGTCACGCGCGCCGTTGACGATGCCGACGCCGTCGTCCGTCTTCTCCACATCGGGCAGATAGACGCTGAAGGTGCGGATGTTGGAGGTGGTCTTGGTGCCGGAGCCGCTCACCGCGACGACGAACCACTTGTAGGTCCAGCGGTCGGTGATGTCCCAGGTCGGCGTGTAGCTGGTGCCGGTGGGTTCGGCGACCTTGGTGTAGAGGTCGAGCAGCTTGCCCGAGGCGGCGAAGTCGTAGTCGGTGCGGCTGATGTTGAGCCACACCTCGTAGTGGGCGGCGCCGCCGACGGCCGCCCAGGACAGCGCGGGCCTGCGGGTGTTGGTCACCATCGCCTTGTCCGCCGGTGCGGACAGCGCGAACTGGTTGAGCGTGGCCGGTGCCTTGGTGGGCGCCGAGAGCAGCGGCGGGGTGGCGGTGGAGGTGTCGACCGTGCCGTAGACCTGGAACTCCCACAGGGAGTAGCCGTAGGCGCTGGCCCGCGCCGTGCCGTTGAACCGTACGTACCGGCCCTGTCCGGTGACCGGCAGTCTCTCGATGCCGCCCTTGCCCGTGGTGGTGGTGTAGATGGGCGTCCAGTTGGTACCGTCGTCGGACACGTCGATGTGGTACCCGGTGCCGTACGCGGTCTCCCAGTTGAGCACGATGCCGCTGATGGTGCCCTTGCCGCCGAGGTCGACCTGGAGCCACTGGTTGTCACTGACCTCGCTGGACCAGCGGGTGTTGGTCCTGCCGTCGAGCGCCGCCGCCGGCGCGTTGCCGCCCTCGGACGAGGAAGCGGAGACCTGCTTGTACGCGGAGATGACGGATCCCGAGAAGTCGCCGTCGTCACCGCCGGGTCCGCTGCCGGGTCCTGTGGTGTGGACGGTGAAGTCCCAGAGCGAGTAGCCGTAAGCGGTGGCGCGCGCGGTGCCGTTGACGCGGACGTAGCGGCCCGAGCCGCTCACGGCGAGGGTCTGCTTGCCGCCGGCCCCGGTGGTCGTGGTGTACACCGGCGTCCAGGTCGTGCCGTTGTCGGAGACCTGGATCTGGAAGCTTGTGGCGTACGCGGCTTCCCAGTTGAGGACGACCTCGCAGACGGTGGCGGTGGCGCCGAGGTCGACCTGGATCCACTGCGGGTCGCCGGGCGCGCTGGACCAGCGGGTGCCCGCGTCGCCGTCCACGGCGGCGGAGGCCGGGGTGCCGGCGTTCTCCGCCGAGGACGCGGTCGCTGGGTGGTTGAGGGCGGCGTCGGCCGTACCGCAGTCGCCGGCGGACGGGCCGCTGCCGCCGGAGCCGTAGACCTGGAACTCCCAGAGGGAGTAGCTGTATCCGGTGCCGCGCGCGGTGGCGTACAGCCGGACGTAGCGCCCGGAACCGCGCGCGGTCAGCGTCTGTTTGCCGCCGGGGCCTGTCGTGGTGGTGTAGATGTCGGTCCAGTCGGTGCCGTTGCCGGACACCTGGATCTTGAACGCCTTGCCGTAGGCGGCTTCCCAGTTGAGGGTGACGGACGAGATGTCGGCGGTGGCGCCGAGGTCGACCTGGATCCACTGCGGATCGGCGGCGGCGCTGGACCAGCGGGTGCCCGCGTCGCCGTCCACGGCGGCGGAGGCCGGGGTGCCGGCGTTCTCCGTGGACGAGGCGGTGGCGGTCCTGCCTTGCGAGAGAAGGGTGTCGGCGGCCTGGGCCGTACCGGCGGTGGTGCCGACGGCGCCGCCGGTCGCGAGGGCCATGGCGAGGGCCATCGCGACCAGCGGTCTGCGGCGCCGGACGGAGCGGAGTAACAGGGACAAGCGGCTCATGTGCATCTCCATGGGCGGTGTGATGCCTGACCGCCCGTGAGACCGTCGCCGAGACCTGACCCCGCGATCCCGCACGGGCGCTCGACAACGGCGTCACGGGCAGCCGTGGGTGGCTCCGGACCCTGTTCCCACGGTCCGGAGAAATGTCGGAGAGCGCTCTCTCGGGAGTTTCTTCTAATGACTGACCACTGTCAATCCCTGGGCCGGACGGACGGACAGGCTCAGCCGCGCGCGGGACGGACGAGCCGGCAGGCGGTCGCGGTGAAGGGGGCCGGCGGTAGCCAGTACAGGGCTCCGTCGTGCAGATCGGGGGGCGGGCCCGAGGCGACTGCGGCGTCCAGCGTGAAGGCGGGGCCCGGTGGCAGGGGCACCCGGACCGGGGTGGTCGGCGGACTGCCGAAGGCGTGCAGCACCGCGAGTACGCCGTCGCCTTCCGGGGTCGGCCGGACGAGCGCCTGCCACCCTTCCGGATGGCGGTAGCCGGAGACGGGCGGGCCGTAGCGGTGCCAGCGGCCCGACGCGAGCGCGGGGCGCGCCCGCTCGTACAGGTCGAGTGTGTCGGCCACCAACTGCCATTGTCCCGGGCCGAGTTCGAGGAAGTCGCCGGACAGACAGAGTCTGCCGAGCAGCCCTGAAGCCAGCTTGTAGACGAGCGTGGCGTCGCTGTCGCCGGTGCGTGGGACGGCCCAGACGAGTGAACGGGCGCCGGGCACCAGCCGGTTGGTGTCCGCGGCGACGATGGGCAGGTGGTCGCCCTCCATCGCGTCGGAGAAGGAGGTCACATCGCTGACGGACATCGTGGCGGGCTCCAGGCGGTGGCCGCCGGACGCGCAGTGCTCGATCACCACGTCCGGCAGGCGCTCGCGCAGCCGGGCATAGAAGTCGAGGGCGGCGGCGACCTGTTGGCGCAGCCCCTCGCCGACGGACTCGGCGCCGTCGCAGCCCGCGCCGAGCGGCTCGTTGTAGTCGATCTTCAGATAGCCGATGCCGTGGTCCGTGACGAGCGTGGCGATCCGGCCGAGCAGCAGCTCAGCCGTCTCGGGCCGGCGCAGGTCCCAGAAGCGGCGGCGTCCCGCGGTGACGGGGACACCGTCGCGGTGGAGGAGGTGCTCGGTGAGCGAGAAGGCGGTGGACTCCTCGTCGCAGGTCTCGGCCTCGACCCAAAGCCCGAGCACCAGACCGTGGTCGCGTACCGCCTTCGCCGTGGCGGCGAGCCCGTCGGGGAAGGCCGACTGCTTGATCTTCGTCCAGTCGCCGTGGCCGCCGTCGTACCAACCGGCGTCGGCCACGAGATATTTGACGCAGGTGCCTGCCAGCCGCTCGGCCATGGCCACCAGCCGGTCGTGGGTGGGCCGGCCCCAGGTGGTGGCGAACTCATTGACCTGCGCGGGGAGTTCGCGTTCGGCGGCGCGGTCGTGCGGGCTGTGAGCGTCCTGCATCGCGACCAGTCGCTGATAGCAGCTGTCGGCGGCCGACGTAGTGTTGTGCGTGTTCTTCCTGGTCACCGCGGCCGTAGCGGTCAGCCAGGCGCGCGGCGCCGTGAAGCTGTCGCCGGGGGCGAGAGCCTTGCGCCAGTGTCCGAAGTCGCCGTCGGCCAGCCCTCCGGCGACGGACAGCGCGCCCCAGTGCCGGAACAGCTCGATCTGCCAGGATCCCGGCCAGCACAGCTGCGCGCCCCGTACGGTGCCCGTCGCGCGGTCCTCGACGACGACGCTGGGGGCGAAGCCGCGTACCGGCATGGTGCCGAGCTGGCCGAACCGTTCGACGCCCAGCGCCACACGTGGCCAGCCCTCCAGATGCAGCTCCCGCAGCGTCTGGCTGACCAGCTGTCCCTCGCTCGACCAGCCGCTGCGCAGCCGGTGGACGACGGTGTCGCCGGGGTCGTCCCGTCCGGGACCGACGGCGGCGACACCGTCCAGGCTGAAGCTGCTGAGGAGTTGCAGGGTGAGCGGACGGTCGGTGCCGTTGACCACGCTGGTCTCGATCTCGACACAGGGCTCCCCCTCGCGCCAGCGCAGCACATGCGTGGCGCGTATCCCGTCCGGGGTGGCGAGTTGTACGGTCGCGGTCGTGGTGCCCGCGTGGACGTCCCTATGGTGCCCGGTCAGGGCGAGTTCACGGGTCGTGGAGCGGTCGCGCAGGGTGACGCCCTCGGACCACTGGTGCACCGAGCGGTCGCCGGTGACCGAGAGCTGCACCAGTGGCGCCGTGCCGGCCTCGGGCGGCCGCTCGTCGGCGGGTGCGGCGAGGCCGGTGGCGGCGTCGAGGGGAACGGTGGCGGGGGCCAGGGTGAAGCCGACGGTGCCGGTGGCCTCGTCGTGGTCGTAGCGCGCGGTCATGTCGCCGCAGGGGACGGAGAACAGGTGCACGGTGGCCCCTTCCGATCGTCGGGACGCGCGGGTCAGAAGCGGCGGGGACAGAAGCCGACGGTGTCCAGGTTCACGTACTCCCAGATGCCGGCGGAGACCGTCCGGTCGTCGTCCGGGTCGATCTGGACGGTGACGGTCGCACCGGCCGGAATGTCCACCGGGACGGTCACCATGGCGTACTCGGTGGGCAAGGTGCGGTCGGCGGCGGGCAGTTCGACGTGGGCCACGGCCTTCGTGCCGTCGATGTAGAGGGACAGGTAGATGTCGCCGTTGACCGGTGTCTGGTAGCGCAGCATGAGGGAGGCGGCGGCCGGCACGCCGGAGTACGACACGGCGGGTGCGACGGGCGCGCCCGAGCGGATGAGCGAGGCGAGCATCCGGTCCTTCGCCCAGGGATTCCCGTACGGCCGGGCCCTGGTGCCGGCCGGCTGGGTGAACGTGCCGTTGTGCGCTTCCCGTGCGACGGTGCCGGGCGGAAAGGCGGTGGGTCCCGCCGCACCCGACGGGTGGACGGTGCCCGACGTCACGCGCCGTGGGCGGGGCAGCCGGCCGGACGGGTTCCAGAGCCGCTGGAACTCGGCGGACGCCTCGGGAAAGAGGTAGGTGTCGTACAGGTCGTGGTTGCCGTCGCTGGCGTACACGTTGAAGTACACGTTCCAGGCGACGTCGTTGGCGTTCAGCCAGTCGTACATCTGCCGGATGAAGTACGCGTTGTCGTTGCCGCCGTGCCCGGCGTTCTGCTGCCAGACGCCCCATTCGGGCACGGCGAGTCGCTTGCCGTGGTCGGCGGCGAGCCGCTGGATCCTGTCGATGCCCCAGTTGGGGTCGGTGCGCAGGTCCTGCCAGGCCTGTTCGCGCAGTTGCGCCGTCGGCGGGACGGTCGGGCTGTAGACGTTCCAGTCCTGGTCGTAGATGTCGATGCCGACGAGGTCGACGTAGGGGTCGCCGGGATAGCAGGCGGCGAGATCGACACCCGACTGTCCGGGGACGGGGTTCCAGACGAAGGTGAAGTGCCCGCCGTGCACCGTCCGGACGGCGGTGACGAACTGCCGGAACGCGGCGGCGAAGTCACGCTCCCCCGCCCGCACCCCGTCGGGATGGTTCAGGGGCGACCAGGGGTACCAGTTGCCGTTGAACTCGTGGCCGAAGCGGAGGACCGCGTTGCCCATCCCGGCCTGGACGAGGTTGGCGGCCAGCTCGGCGTAGTGGGTGTTGTACGTTCCGGCGGCGGCCTGGGCCAGGTCGCCCTGCCCGTCGGGGAACGGGTAGGCGGCCCACACCATACGGTCCGCCCATGGCGTGTCCTGCCAGTACGACAGCCGTTCCGCCCCGGCGAGGGACGCCCAGCTGTCCCTGAGCAGGAAGTCCTCGGCGTAGTGGACCGGGCTGTTGATCCATTCGGCGAAGTCGCCGATCTGGCCCGGCTGCCGGTCCCAGTGGTAGACGCCGATCCTGCGGGCCGGCACATCGGTGTGACCCTGCGGCCCGGTGTGCGGTGCGGCGAGCGCCGCGGGGGGCACGACGCCCGCGAGTGCGGTGAGTCCTGTGGTCGCGCCGGCCAGTGCGATGAACCGCCGCCGGTTGAGCGATCTCGTCACGATCAGTCCTTTCGGTGAGCGGTGGGTCAGGCGCCGGTACCGCTGAACAGCTCCAGGTACTTCGCGGCGGAGTTCGGGAACTCGGTCGTCACCGGGTTGCCGTTGGGATCGACACCGGGTGACAACTGGTGTGCGCCGTCTGATGCGTTGACGTCGAAGTACGACGCGTAGGGGACGTTCGCGCCCACCAGGAAGTCGTGCATGTTCTGGACGAAGGCGGGGTTGTCCAGACCGCCGTGGGTATCGCCGCGGTCGCAGACACCCCACTCAGGGACGACCAGATACTTGCCGTGGCTGTCGGCGTAGGTCTTCCAGTAGGCCAGGCCGTGGTCGCCGCCGTGGATGTCGTTCGTCCAGGCGGTCTGCTGGGCGGCGGCGATCTGCGCGGCGGTCGAACCGGCGGGCCACGGGTAGGTGTTGGCCGCCCACGACTGGTCGTAGACATCGAGGCCGATGAAGTCCACGTAGGAGTCGCCGGGGTAGAGCTGGTCGGCGGGCACCTGCTGGTAGCCGATGGTCGGGTTCCAGATGAAGCGGAAGTCGGACCCGGCCACCCCGCGCATCGATCCCACGACGGCCTGGAAGAAGGTCGCCCAGTGCGCGGTGTCGGAGGACGCCCGCCAGGCGTACCAGCCGCCGTTGAACTCCCAGCCGATCCGCAGCCAGGCGCTGCCGAGTCCGGCGGCGACCAGGGACTCGCCGAGGGTACGGAAGTACCCGTCGTAGTCGCCCGCCGCGCCGGCCGCCAGCGACACGGCCTGCCCCGCGCCGGTGCCCGTGGTCGGGCCGCTGAGGTCCCAGGGGCCCGGCAGCATGGGTACGGACAGGACGAGGTTGCGGCCGGCCCGCGCGCCGACCCACTTTCCCCACACGGGCAGTTCCCAGGTGGGGTTCATGATGTTGTCCCAGGTGTCGGTGGCCATGAAGTCCAGCGCCCACACGTCGGGTTCGCCGATCCAGTCGGCGTACGCGTCGACCTTGGCGGGTGCGTCGGGGGCTCCCCAGCGGTAGACGCCCAGATGCGGGACACCGACGCGGGCGGCGGTCGAGGCCGCCGCACGGGTCGCCGCACGCGCGGGTACGGCCTGCGCGGGTGCGGCCAGTGCGCCGGTCGCGGCGAGTGAGACACCTGCGGCGAGGCCCAGCGCGGTGCGCCTGCTGATCGGGCGGCCGGCGGACGCGGCTGCGGCGGCGGTTCCGGATGCGGGACGTGTGCGGGGGGTAAATGCGTCGTTCATCGTTCTGGGCCCTTTCTCGTACGGGGGGGACGGTCAGCCCTTGATGGCGCCGGTGAGGACGCCCTTCGTGAAGTACCGCTGCGCGAAGGGGTACACGGCGAGGATGGGGACGGTGGCGATGACCACCACGGCCATCTGGACGGTCTGCGACGGCGGCCTCGCCTGCTGCACGTCGGTGACCGTGGAGAGCTGGCCGCCCTGCAGCACGTACTCGTTGAGCACCTGGGACATCGGCCACTTGGTGCTGTCGTTGAGGTAGAGCATCGCGTTGAAGAAGTTGTTCCAGTAGCCGACGGCGTAGAACAGCGCGATCACCGCGATCACCCCCTTGGAGAGCGGCAGGACGATCCGCAGCAGGATGCGCAGTTCGCCGGCTCCGTCGATCCGGGCGGACTCCATGAGTTCGGCCGGGATCTCCATGAAGAAGTTGCGCACGACGACGAGGTTGAAGGCGCTGACCATGCCGGGCAGCATCAACGACCAGTAGGAGTCGACGAGTCCGAGGTTCCTGATCAGCAGGTACTGCGGGATGATCCCGGCGCCGAAGAGCATCGTGACCAGGATCAGGTAGAGCGCCACCTTCGATCCCGGCACGTCCTTGGTGCGGGAGAGGCCGTAGGCGGTGGTGACGGTGAACAGCACCGACAGCGCCGTACCTCCGGCGGTCACCCCGATGGACACCAGCAGTGCGCGGGTCACCACGTTGCCGGAGAAGATGCTGCGGTAGGCGTCGAGCGAGAAGGCGGTCGGCAGCAGTCCGCCGGAGTTGGCGGCGGCGGGGGTGGCGAAGCTGGAGGCGACCACGTACAGGAACGGGTAGAGCATCACCGTGACGATGGCCGCGATGACCACGGCCTTCACCAACTGCGTGAGCGGGGAGGGCTGTTCCATCCACGCCGGGCGTTCGGTCCTGCTGCTGCTCATCTAGAAGACCCCTGCCGTTCCGAACCGTTTGGCGGTCTTGTTGGCGGCGACGACCAGCGCCGTGCCGACCACGCCCTTGAAGATGCCGGCGGCGGTGGCCAGCCCCCAGTTCCCGCCGAGCACACCGTTGTAGTAGACGAAGGTGTCGACGACCTGGGCCGCGTCGTTGCCGACCGCGTTCTGCTGGAGGATGATCTGCTCGAAGCCGACGGAGAGCACATCGCCGATCCGCAGGATCAGCAGCAGCGCGATCACATTGGCGATGCCGGGCAGGGTGATGTGCCAGGTGCGCCGCCAGGGTCCAGCGCCGTCCACGACGGCCGCCTCGTACAGATCGGTGTTGATGTTGGAGATGGCGGCGAAGAAGATGATCGTGCCCCAGCCGGTCTCCTTCCAGATCACCTGCGCCGTCAGCAGTCCTTTGAAGGTGCCGGCGTCGGTCATCAGATGCGATGTGCTCATCCCGATGTGGGAGAAGAGCTGGTCGACACCGCCGGTGTCACCGAGCACGTTCTGCCAGATCGAGATCACGATCACCCAGCCGATGAAGTGCGGCAGGTAGACGATCGACTGGACCAGCCGTTTGACACGTGGCGAGACCAGGCTGTTGAGCAGCAGGGCGAGCGCGATCGGCGCGGGGAAGGCGAAGATCACCTGGAGCAGGCTGATGACCAGGGTGTTCCTGATGGCGGTGAGAGCCTGCTGATCGGAGAAGAGCGCCTGGAAGTTGCCCAGCCCCACCCAGGGCGAGCCCTGGAAGCCGAGGAAGGGCGAGTAGTTCTGGAAGGCGGTGACGTTCCCCAGGAGCGGGACGTACGCGAACACGACGAAGAACAGCACACCCGGCAGGAGAAAGACGTACATCCATCGCTCACGCCAGATCCGCTTGTGCAACGGTCTTCTGCGGGACGGCGGTTGGCTCGCCGGTAGCTCAGTGGTGGGGGCAGGCCGGGGCGGCGTGGCGCGGGCCGGCCGGTCGGTGCTGTGCACGGTCACCGTCCGCCGCCCTACCGGCTCTTGGCCAGGGACTGCTCGAACTCCCTGCGGATCGCGTCGCCGCCCTGCCCTGCCCACCGGCTGCGCAGCTCCTTGAGGGCGCTGACCGGCTTGCGGCCGGTGATGATCCCCACGAAGGCGTCGTTCAGGTTCTGTTGCAGCGCCGGGCCCTTGGACACCGACGACTGCGAGATCAGGTTGACGGTGGGATCGGCGACGGTCCGCGGGATGAGCTTCTCGGCCTGTTTCTGCGCGGTGACCGACCTGTTGGGCGGCCCTGGCAGGTAGAGCACGGTCTCGGTCGGCTCGCAGAAGTACTGCCCCGCCAGCTCGGCGAGGCGGCCCGCGTTGGTGGACTTGACCGGGGCACCGTGCGCGAGGTCGTAGTTCCACCCCTCGATGCCGTAGGTGAGGAAGGTGTTCTCCGCACTGCCGAAGGGCGCGCCGAGGTAGTTGAGGATGCGCAGCAGCTCCTTGACCCGCTCCTTGCCCTTGCCGGAGTTGCCGACCTTGGCGGGGATGGCGAACATCCCGAAGATGCCGCTCGACTGGTAGAGCGAAGCGACGCCGCCGTCGTGGCCGGGCGGGACGAGCGGCCCGAGATCCGTTGACCAGTCCTTCACACCGGCGATCTGCGGGACGGAGCGGACGTAGGTGGTGTTCAGCGCGGCGCCGGACATGCCGATCTTGCCGGCGTTCCACAGGGCCATCTGCTGGTCGTAGGTGTTGGCGGCGGCGTTGGGATGGAAGGCACCGGCCTTCCACAGTTTGACGATGTACTCGGTGGCGGCCTCGAACTCGTCGGTCTCGACGTCCTTGGTGAGGCTCCCGTCCTTCTCCAGCCGCCAGTTGTTGGGGACGCCGAACATGTTGAGGATCGGGGTCGACTGCCAGTAGATCTGGAGCGACGACAGCGCCCAGGTGTCCTTCTTGCCGTTGCCGTTGGGGTCGCTCCCGGTGAATCCGGTGAGCAGGGCGAAGAGTTCGTCGGCGTCCGCGGGCTGCTGCCGCATGCCGAGCTTCCGCATCCAGTCCAGCCGCAGGGTGGGGATGCCGCTCTGGAGCAGCGGGGTCGGCCGTGGCACGCCGTAGATACGGCCCTGGATCGAGGCGTTCTTCCAGGCGTACGACGGGAAGAGCGCGAGGTTGGGGTAGTCGCGGATCGCGTCGCCCGAGACGTATTCGGTCAGGTCGGTGAAGGCGCCCTGGAGCACCGACTGCGCCGCTGCGGGGGCCTGTCCGGTGGCGGTGTTGAGGTAGAACAGGTCGGGGATGTCACCGCCCGCGATGACGGTCGCGGTCTTCTGCGCGAGGTCGGCCGGGTTGACCAGGGTCGGTTTGACCTGCACCCCGAGCCGCTTGTCGAGTTCGTCGGCCCAGCGGTTGTCCGCCGGTGGCGGCGGTGTGTACGTGATCTGGAACGTCGTCACCGTGCCGCCGCTGCCGGGCTTCTCGGTGACGGTCCTGTACGGCGTGGGGTAGCGGGTGAACGCGGCCGGCACGTCGGCGACGCTGCTGAGCACCTGCCCGTCGACCGGCTTCGGGGTCAGCCGCGCCGGCAGTTCGAGGCTTTTGACGTCGCCTTTCGGTACGGCGTTCGTACCGCCGCCGGAACAGGCGGCGACCGCGGCCATTCCCACCGCCGCACCCGTCATGCTCAGTACCCGGCGTCTGCTGACACCTTCCAGATCACGCCGGTCCTGTCCCGGTCCGCTCACTGCTGTCACCTCTTCCCGAAGGGGTTCGAACGTCGGCAGCGCGGGTGATGATGCGCTACATCAACGGCGGGCCTCAAAGTATGAGCCAGGCCACATGGGTGTCAACAGATGTGTACGATGACGTAACGCTTCACTGAACCAGCAGCACGTTTGACCGGCCGTAACGGAATCCGCCGACCTCTGATATTGCGCAATATCATGTGAGAGAGTGTCCACGGCCCGAGCAGTCTCAGCCGACCAGGGAGAGAGTCGTCGTCCATGGGAAATCCCCGATCGTCGCGCAGACCGACCCAGGCCGATGTCGCCCGCCTCGCCGCGGTGTCGCCCTCGGTGGTCTCCGCCGTGGTCAACGGCCGGCACGACGGTGCGGTGCGGGCCAGCGAGCAGACCGCGCAGCGCGTGTGGGAGGCGGTCCGCACGCTCGGCTACACCCCGAACCTGGCGGCCCGCAGTCTGGCCGGCGGCCGTAACAACATCGTCGGTGTGTTCACATACGAAGCGGTGTTCCCCACGGACCGGCTGAGCTTCTTCCACGACTCGCTGATCGGCATCGAGGAAGCCGCCGAGGAACTCGACTGCCATCTCCTGCTGTTCACCGGATCGCGCGGGCGCGGCCAGGACGACGGCAAGCGGCGCCGATCGATCTACAAGGACGGTGTCAACACGCTCCAAGTCACCGACGGCGCCGTCCTGCTGGGCCAGGACGAGGACCGCGAGGAGCTGGCGGCGCTCGTCGACTCCGGCTTCCCGTTCGTCTACATCGGCCGCCGCGAGCTGAGTTCCGGCGAGATGTCGTACGTGACGGCCGACTACACCAGCGCCACCCGCGCCATGGTCGAGCGGTGCGCCGGGCTCGGCCATCGCCGGCTGGCCCTGCTGCGCAGCGCGGTCGCCTCCGAGGCCGTGCTGGAGCGCGAGGCCGGGTACTTCGAGGCGTGCCGCACCGATACCCGCGTCGAGTCGGGCGCCGTCCACCTGGTGGACCCCGAAGGGGTCGGCACCGACCTGCTGGCGACGCTCGTCGACCAGGGCGTGACCTGCGTGGTGACCGACGACTCGGACCACGCGGCGAGTGTGCGCGCCGGGGCCGGTCTGCTGGGGCTGCGGGTGCCGGAGGACCTGTCGGTGGTGGCGCTCGGCGATTTCGCGAGGAGCCGTCCGGACGATCCGACGATCACCTCACTGCTCACACCGCGCGAGGAGATGGGCGGGCAGGCGGTGCGGCTGCTGGCCGACCTGCTCGCCAGGCCGGAGGACCAGACGCCCCGCCGGGCCGTCGCCGCCTGCGGTGTCCGGACAGGTGAGACCCTCCAGCCGCCGCCCGCCCGCCGATCCTGATGACCTGCCCATCCTGATGACCCGTCGATCCTGATGAGGAGCGCCATGCGCGAAGACCGATGCGACGTCCTGGTGGTCGGCGGCGGACTCGGCGGTGTCGCCGCCGCGCTCGCCGCGGCCCGCCGGGGGTACGGAGTCGTCCTGACGGAGGCCACCGACTGGATCGGCGGCCAGCTCACCACCCAGGGCGTGCCGCCCGACGAACACCCGTGGATCGAGGAGTTCGGCTGCACGCGCGGGTACCGGGCGCTGCGCGACGGCATCCGCGCCTACTACCGCCGCAACTACCCGCTGACCGCCGCCGCCGCTGCCGACCCCCGGTTCAATCCGGGCAACGGGCGGGTCAGCCGGATCTGCCACGAGCCGCGGGTGGCCGTCGCCGTGCTGGAGGAGATGCTCGCCCCCTACCGGGCCGCGCGCCGCATCCGGCTGCTGACCCGGCACGAGCCGGTCGCGGTGGGCCGGGACGGGGACCGGATCACATCGGTGTCGCTACGGGACGCAGCCGGCGAGGTCGTCGAGATCGCAGCCGCGTACACCGTGGACGCCACCGAACTGGGCGATCTGCTGGAACTCGGCGCGGTCGAGCATGTCACCGGCGCCGAGTCGGCGGCGGAGACCGGCGAGCCGCACGCGCTGGACGGCGAGGCCGAGCCCCTGGACCAGCAGGCGGTGAGCTGGTGCTTCGCCCTGGAGCACCGGCCCGGCGAGGAGCATGTCATCGACCGCCCGCGCGACTACGCCTTCTGGCGCGACCATCAGGCCGACTTCTGGCCGGGGCCTCAGCTCAACTGGGCCGAGATCAACCCCTGGGACCTCACCGAGCACCGCAGGGCGCTGTTCGAGGACTCCAGCGGCCGGCCGGACGGCTTCGGCCTGTGGGACTTCCGGCGCATCCTGGCCCGCGCCAACTTCGCCGAGTCGGCGGGGCTGGGTGATGTCACGCTCGTCAACTGGGCCCATATCGACTACTGGTTGGGCCCGGTGGTCGGCGTACAGCCCGAGGAGCGCGAACGGCACCTGGAGTCGGCGCGCCAGCTCAGCCGCTCCTTCCTGTACTGGATGCAGACCGAGGCCCCCACGGCCGACGGCGGCGCCGGCTATCCGGGGCTGCGGCTGCGCCCGGACGTCCTCGGCACCTCCGACGGCCTGGCGAAGGCCCCGTACGTACGCGAATCACGCCGTATCCAGGCCGAGTTCACCGTCACCGAGAACCATGTCGGCGCCCGCGCCCGCGAACCGCTCGTGGGCGCAGAGGTCTTCGCCGACACCGTCGGCATCGGCTCGTACCGGATCGACCTGCACCCCAGCACCGGCGGGAAGCGCGGCCCGCGCACGTTCGTCGACATCGAGACCTGGCCCTTCCAGATCCCGCTGGGCGCCCTGCTGCCGGTCCGGGTCGACAACCTGCTGCCGGCCGCGAAGAACATCGGCACCACCCACCTCACCA
This sequence comes from Streptomyces sp. NBC_00370, assembly GCF_036084755.1. Classification (NCBI taxonomy): domain Bacteria; kingdom Bacillati; phylum Actinomycetota; class Actinomycetes; order Kitasatosporales; family Streptomycetaceae; genus Streptomyces; species Streptomyces sp. NBC_00370. Next base: position 7,670,658 of record NZ_CP107968.1, on the reverse strand, counting down.
ACGGCTGTTACCGGCTGCACCCCATCGAGTGGAACATCGGCGAGGTGGCCGGCACGCTGGCGGCGCACTGCCTCGACACCGGACTGATACCGCGTCAGATACGCGCGCGTGCGGACCGGTTGACCGAGTTCCAGCGGCTGCTGGCCGCCGACGGGGTGGAGCTGGCATGGCCGCAGGAGGTCAGGGGTCTCAAGCAGTACTACTGACCGGTCGGGAGTGACGTCAGCGCCCCGTGCCGGACGGCTCGGTGTCGGACAGCTCGGTGTCGGACAGCTCGGTGTCGGACAGCCCCGTGTCGAGCAGCAGTTTGCCGGTGGTGGCCCGCGACGTGATGTCGGCGTGCGCCTGCCGCGCCTCGCCGAGCGGGTAGCGGCGGGTGATGTCGATGCGCAGCTTTCCGTCCCTGATCTTGTCGAACAGGTCCGAGGTGTGCTTCAGCAGCAGCTCCCGGGTCGGGATGTGGTCCGAGTACACGGCGTAGCTGAGCCGGATGCTCTTCGGCAGGTCGAACAGGTTCACCGTGGGGACCTCACCGATCAGCGGGCCGTACCAGACGTGCGTGCCGACCCGGCGCAGTACGTCGAGCGACGGCTGGAAGGTGCTCGCGCCGCCGCCGTCGAACACGGCGTGGACGCCTTCTCCCCCGGTCAGCTCTCCGACCCGGTCGACGAAGTCGCCGCCCGACGAGATCAGCACCTCGTCGGCGCCCGCGGCCTTCGCCACCGGCACCTTCTCCTCGCGGGAGACCAGGCCGATCACCCGGACACCGCGCAGCTTGAGCAACTGGCTGACCGTCCGCCCGACACCCCCGGCCGCGGCGTGCACGAGCGCCGTGTCACCCGCGTTCAGCGGGGCGACCTCGTTGACGAAATGGTGCGCCGTGAGGCCCTGCATCATCGTCGCGGCGGCGACGTCGGTGGGGATGTCGTCCGGCAGCGGGACGGCGTTCGCCACCGGTACGGCCAGGCGCTCGGCGTAGCTCCCCCACACGGAGATCCAGGCCACCCGGTCACCGACGGCGAACTCCGTGACTCCCTCGCCGAGGGCGGCGACCCGGCCGGCTCCCTCGACACCGGGGACGAAGGGGACGCCGCGGGTGGCGCCCAGGGTGCCGGCCGCGGTGTCCATGAAGTTGACGCCCGCGTGGGCGACGTCGACCAGCACCTCCCCGGGGCCCGGCTCCGGGTCGGGCTGCTCCTTGAGCTCCAGCTGAACGACTCCGTCGAGCTGTCCGCCAACGATCGCACGCATGTGCCACACCTCCGCTTGTCAGGCTTTTCCTTACGCCGCCGAAGGTAGGCACAGATTTTTGGACCTGCAAGTCCAGAATGTGTTACGTTCGAGGACGTGGGACTGACGACGAAGGGCCGGGCCACCCGGCAGCGCATCATCGACGGGGCCGCCGCCCATCTGCGCAGTGACGCTCCCGGGGACATGACGCTGGACGACGTCCTCGCAGCCACCGGCACCAGCAAGGGCCAGCTGTTCCACTACTTTCCCGGTGGCAAGGAGGAGCTGCTGCTGGCCGTCGCGCGGGCCGAGGCGGACAGGGTCATCGCCGACCAGCAACCCCATCTCGGCGCGCTCACCTCCTGGGGGGCCTGGGAGAACTGGCGGGACGCGGTCGTGGCACGCTACCGCGCGCAAGGCGCGAGTTGCCCGCTCGGCAGCCTGATGAACCAGGTGGGCGCCACCCCCGGCGCCGCAGAGGTGGTCACGACGCTGCTGAACCAGTGGCAGGGAGACGTCCTGCGGGGCATCACCGCGATGCAGGCGCAGGGTGACGTACGTCCCGCACTGGACGCCGACCGGATGGCGGCCGCGTTCATCGCCGGGATCCAGGGCGGTGTGCAGATGCTCCGGACGACCGGGAGCACCGCGCATCTGGAGGCCGCCATGGACGTACTCATCGAGCATCTGCGCCGCTGAGGCGACCGGCGCGCTACGCGCCCCGGACGGCGTGGAAGGTGTCCGGGTCGGCCGCTTCCCAGTCCTGTCGCCAGGACGGCGGTGTGTCCGTGAGGAGTTGACGCGGTGTCAGCCAGTCGTAGAGGTCCGCGTAACTGCGGGTGGTGTGTGCGTCCACCCGGTGCAGCAGCATGTGGGGCCCCAGTTGGGCCGGTTCGGCGACGCCCATCGAGGCCATGATCTGCAGTGCGCTCTTGACGGTCGCCTCCTGGAAGCGGCGCACACGCTGCGACTTGTCGGCGACGTCGACCGCGCGCCCCCGGCGCGGATCCTGGGTCGCGACGCCGACGGGGCAGGTGTTGGTGTGGCAGCGCTGGGCCTGGATGCAGCCGACCGCGAACATCATCGCCCGCGCCGCGTTGGTGTAGTCCGCCCCTTGCAGCAGCCGTTTGACCACGTCACTTCCGGTGGCCACCTTGCCGCTCGCCCCGATCCGGACCCGGTCCCGCAGACCCGTGCCGACCAGGGCGTTGTGTACGGTCATCAGCCCCTCGGTCAGCGGCAGTCCGACGTTGTCGGCGAATTCGAGCGGCGCCGCGCCCGTACCGCCCTCCGCGCCGTCCACGATGATGAAGTCCGGTGTGACCTGCTCGGCCAGCATGGCCTTGCAGATGGCCAGGAATTCGTGGCGCGAGCCGACGCAGAGTTTGAAGCCGACCGGTTTGCCGTCCGCCAGTTCACGCATCCGGGCGAGAAAGAGGACCAGTTCGCGCGGGGTGGAGAAGACCCGGTGGTACGGCGGCGAGGTGACCGTCTCACCCTGCGGCACACCGCGCACCTTCGCGATCTCCGCGTTGACCTTCTTGCCCGGCAGGACACCGCCGATGCCCGGCTTGGCACCCTGACTGAGCTTGAGCGAAACGCACTTGACGTTCTCGTGGCCGGCCTTCTCGGCGAACTGCTTCTCGTCGAAACCGCCGTCCTCGGTACGGCAGCCGAAGTAACCGGTACCGATCTCCCAGACCAGATCACCGCCCGGCCTCTCGTGGTACTCCGAAAGACCGCCTTCACCGGTGTCATGGGCGAAACCCCCCAGCGCCGCACCGGTGTTGAGGGCCAGCAGCGCGTTGGGCGACAGCGAACCGAAGCTCATGGCCGACACGTTCAGCAGAGCCATGTCGTACGGCTTGGTGCAGTCCGGGCCGCCGATCCGGACCCTGGGCGGGTCGGTGCGCACCGGGCGCGGGGCCATCGAGTGGATGAGGTATTCGCTGCCCACGTCGTTGAGCTGGCGCTCCGTGCCGAAAGGCTCCTCGGCGTCGGTTCCCTTGGCCCGCTCGTAGACGATGCTGCGGGTGTCGCGGTCGAAGGGGCGGCCGTCGAAGTTGCGCTCGATGAAGTACTGCTGCAACTCGGGCCGGAGCCCCTCCAGCGCGAACCGCAGATGGCCCAGCACCGGATAGTTGCGCAGGATCGAGTGCCGGCGCTGGAGCAGATCGTGCACGGCCAGTAGCAGTGCGGCCGCCAGCGGGGCGCCGGCCAGCCACCACCAGGGAGAGAGCAGCAGGGCGGCCACCACTGCCGCGGCGAGCGTCACCCCCAGCAGAACAAGCGCAGATATTTTCGACACCCCAGCCACCTGTCCCCGTCCTGCGGACGCAATCCAGGGACATGGTCGAGAAATGCCCATGGATCCCCCCGCCGAACGTTTGCGGGTGCCGGCGGCACGGGGCACGGTGTGACAGATACGTCACAGCTGTGACTGATGTGACATTCCATGGCGTTTGTGCCGAGTGGACAGGGGCATTCGGCACTCCCCCGGTGCGACGACCGCCCGGGGCCGAACGCCTTTCCCACAGGAGGAACGAGTGACCGCTGAAGCGGCTGCCGCCACCGGCCGGCCGGCCGGGCCCGCCACGGACACCACCGACCCCACAGGGCTGCTCGATCCGGCCACGCTGCGCGAGGACGTCGCCGCGCGGTTCACCGCCCTGGTCGAGAGCGGTGCGCTCGTGGCCCCACTGCCCGGCAGTGGCAGGACCGGGGAGCGTTTCCGTGCGCTGTCCGACCTCGGCCGCGCCGACCTCTCGCTGGCCCGGCTGGGCGAAGGGCATCTCGACGCCGTGGCGATCCTCCACGAGCTGGACGGGCCCCGCCCAGGGCCCGGTGAGCGCTGGGGCGTCTGGGCGGCGCAGCCGCCGGGCCCCGGGCTGAGCGCCGAGCGGCGGCCGGAGGGGTGGCGGCTGTCCGGCCTCAAGCCGTACTGCTCCGGCGCGCGTGTCTGTACGCACGCCCTGGTCACCGCCGACAGCGACGAAGGCCGGCGGCTGTTCGCCGTACGTGTGGCGGAGCCCGGGGTGAGTCCGGTGCCCGGCAGCTGGCAGGCGGTCGGTATGGCCGGCAGCGACACCCCCGACGTCACCTTCTCCGACGTGCCGGCCACCCCCGTCGGCGAGGTCGGACAGTACGTCGAGCGGCCCGGCTTCCAGCACGGCGGGATCGGGGTGGCGGCCTGCTGGCTCGGCGGCGCGCGGGCCGTCGCCGACACCCTGCTGGCCTCGGCGCGCAAGCGGACGCCCGACGCCCACACCGCCGCGCATCTGGGCGCCGTGGACGTACTGCTCGGCGCTGCCGAGACGGTACTGGCCCAGGCGGGCGACGACATCGACGCCGACCCGCTGGACGCCCTCGGCGATGCCAGGGTGCGCAGCCTGCGCGTACGCGCCCTGGCCGAGCAGGTCTGTACGGACGTGCTCGGCCATGTCGGGCGGGCGACCGGCGCAGGCCCGCTCTGCCACGACGCCCGGCACGCCAGGAACGTGGCCGACCTGACCGTCTACATCCGTCAGCACCACGCAGAGCGCAATCTGGCGGAGCTGGGCCAACTGCTGGCCGAGCGCGAAGACGCCGATCGCGACGAGACCGATCGCGACGGGACCGATCGCGAGGCCGGCCGGTGAGCGGCGCGCGGCAAGCCGCCGCCGAAGCCATCGAGGCGCCCGGCACCCCGGAGGCGCTGTGGGCGTCCTGGGAGGGGCTCGGCCGCCTCCCCGAGGCGCCGCTGCCCGCCGCAGGACCCGTGGTCGTCGTGGCGGCGCATCCGGACGACGAGGTGCTCGGCTTCGGCGGCGCCCTCGCCACCCTCGCCGCGGCCGGTACCGAGGTCGTTCTGGTGTCGGTCACCGACGGCGAGGGGTCGCACCCCCGCAGCCGCCACACGGACTCGTCCCGGCTGGCCGGGATCAGGGAGGCCGAGCTGGCGGCCGCACTGTCCGAGCTGGGCCTGCCCGCGCTCGCGACGCGCCGGCTGCACGTACCCGACACGCAGGTCGACACGTACGAGCAGCGGGTGCGCTCGGCGCTCACCGAACTGCTCCGCGAGACGAACGCCGCCCACTGCGTCGCGCCGTGGACCGGCGATCTGCACAGCGACCACGAGGCCGCGGGCCGCGCCGCCGTGGCGGCCTGCGCCGACACCGACGTACCTCTGTGGCTCTATCCGGTGTGGCTGTGGCACTGGGCCACGCCCGACGACCCACGGGTGCCCTGGCACACCGCTGCGCGAATCCCCCTGACCGGCGCGGCACACTCCCGAAAGCTGCGCGCCGTCGAGCGGTTCACCAGCCAGATCGCTCCGCTCGGCGAGGGGCCCGGTGAGGCGGCGATCCTGCCTCCCGAAGAACTCGCCCACCACACACGGCCGTTCGAGGTGGTCTTCAGATGAGCACGCCCGCAGGCTACTTCGAGGCGATGTACGAGAACGCGGCGGATCCCTGGGATCTCGCCGGACGCTGGTACGAGCAGCGCAAGTACGCGATCACCCTTGCCGCGCTGCCCAAGCGGCGCTATCGCAGCGCCTTCGAGCCCGGCTGCTCGGTCGGTGTGCTGACCCGGCTGCTGGCCGCCCGTTGCGAGCGCCTGCTGTCCACCGACCGGATTCCGGCGGCCGTCGGGACAGCGGCGGCGCGCACCGACGGCCTTCCCGGCGTCGAGGTGCGCGAGCTGGCCGTCCCGGCGGGCTGGCCCGAGGGGACCTTCGACCTCGTCGTACTCTCCGAGCTGCTGTACTACTTCGACGACCGGGAACGGCAGGCCATTCTCGACCAGGCAGTGGCGAGCCTTGAGCCCGGCGGCACCCTCGTCACCGTGCACTGGGACCACCCCGTCGCCGAACACCGGTTCACCGGCACCGAGCTGGCCCCGCTGGTCGCCGCGACGCCCGGCCTCCAGCTGCTCACCGATCACCGCGATCCGGACTTCGTCCTCCAGGTGTTCGCCAGGCGGCACCCGGACGGCAGCCCCGTGCAGTCACCCGCGGCGGACGAGGGACTGGTGTGAGCGGCCCGCCGGCTCTCCGCTCCGTCACCGCGTGCGCCGTCGTCGTACCCGCGCACAACGAGGCCGCTTCCCTGCCCGCCACGCTGCGCGCCGTACGGGGCGCGGCGCGGCACCCCGCGCTGGCCGGTGTGCGCGTACTGATCGTGGTGGCGGCCGACGACTGCCGCGACGACACCGCCGGCGCGGCTCACCGAGCGGGCGCGCGGGTGGTCGAGGTGGCGCGCCGCAACGTGGGCGCGGCGCGGGCCGCAGCGGCGGAGGCCGCCCTCGGCTGGCTGAGCACGGAAGCCGGGCCGGGCGACGGGCACACCGGCACGGCGGGGATCTGGCTCGCCACCACCGACGCCGACACGCTGGTACCGAGGAACTGGCTGGCCCATCAGCTGAGGCAGGCGCGCGGCGGCTGGGACTGTGTCGTCGGGACGGTACGGGTCGCTCCGCACCCCACCCTCGGCGCCACGACCGTCGCACGCCATGACGCCCACTACTTCGCGGGGCGCCCGGTCGGCGCCGCCTGGGCGCATCCGCACGTGCACGGCGCCAATCTGGGCGTGGCGGCTGCGGCGTACCTCCGGGCGGGCGGGTTCCCCGCCCTTCCGCACAGCGAGGACCACGCGCTGGTGGCGGCGCTGGAACGGACCGGCAGTACGATCCTGCGCACCGACGGATGTCCCGTGCTCACCTCGGGGCGCGCCGATTTCCGGGCACCGTACGGTTTCGGCGCCCTCCTCGGCTCACTGGCCGCGCAGGAGCCGACCTGGGCGGGGCAGGAGCCGACCTAGGACCCTTCGCCTCCGGTCCGGGACGCCTTGCCCGCCGGGCCGACCAGCGCGTCGATCGCGTCCTCGATCGCCGACCGCAGATCGCCGACATCGGCCGATGCCAGCGGCTCGACGGGTGCCATGGAGCGCAGCGCGATCACCCCGCTGAACAGCGCGAGCACGAGCTGGGCGCGCAGTTGTGTCTCGTGCTCCGACCGCGAGGGCGCGTCGGCCGCGCCGTCCGAGCCTGCCGCACCGTCCGACCCGGCGCCGCTCACCGCAACGATCCGGGCGACCGCGTTGTCCATGGCCAGCGTGCGCAGCCCCTGGATCTGGGCGTCGACGCTGCTGTCGCGGAGCAGCAGGAGCATGGGGTGGCTGCCGAACTCGGACCACGCGTCGGGGCGCAGACCGTCGAGGAAGTCGTCGACGATGCCTGCGGCCGAGGACTCGCTGTCGGCCAGCGGGTCGGGGGACGCGGCCACGACCGCCTGGAACAGGCCCTGCTTGCCGCCGAAGTAGCGGTTGATGAGCATCAGGTTGACGCCTGCGTCGTCCGCCACGTCGCGCGTCGTCGTCCGGTCGTAGCCGAGGACGGCGAAGCGCCGTCTGGCCGATCGCAGCAAGGCCAGGCGGGTCGCTTCGGCGTCTCGCGGCCGGGGGTCCTTGGCGGGCGGCGTGGTGTGCATGGCACCATCCTCCCTCATGTAATCGCTTGATTGACTCGCCGCTCCGCCGCTCGTAGGGTCTCCCCGGATGTAATCAAACGATTGCATCGCTGATGTCAGCACACTGTGAACGGGCAGGAAATCGGATGACCGAGACACCCGCAAGCGTCGAAAACCTCTCCCCGCCCGCGCGGGACAGCGAAGAGGGCTCGGGACTTGGCACAAACCTCCAGATCATCGCCGTGGGTCTCGGCGCGCTGGCGGCGGCGCTGGCCCAGACCCTGATCATCCCGGTGCTGCCGGAGCTGACCGGCGACCTGCACACCTCGGTGGGCAACGCGCAGTGGCTGCTGACGTCGACCCTGCTCGTGGCCGCCGTCTCGGTGCCGGTGCTCGGCAGGCTGGCCGACATGTTCGGCCGCCGTCTGGTGCTGCTGCTCAGCCTCGGCGGGCTCGCCGTCGGATCGGTGATCGACGCGCTCACCTCGAACTTCACGGTCATGCTCATCGGCCGCGCCGTGGCGGGGGTGTCGGCCGCCGCCATTCCGCTCGGCATCAGCCTGCTCGCCGTCGTCCTGCCGGCCCAGCGCCGCGGTTCGGCGACGGCGCTGGTCAGCGCGATGCTCGGCATCGGCAGCGCCCTCGGCCTGCCGCTGGCCGGTCTCATCGGGGACAACGCCGACTACCACATCCTGTACTGGATCGGCGCGGGCGGAGCGGTGATCAGCGGGGCCCTCATATTCGCCCTGGTCTCCGAGCCGCCGGCGGCCCGCGAGCGGCGGATCGACTGGGCGGGCATCACCCTGCTCACCGTCGGCCTGGTCTGCCTGATCCTCGGCATCTCGCAGGGCAGCTCCTGGGGCTGGAGCTCGTTCAGGATCATCGGGCTGTTCGTCGTCGCCGTCGTGTCGCTCGTCGCCCTGGCCAAGGTCGAGTCCCGGGTCACCAACCCGCTGATCGACATGTCGGCGCTCAAGCGTCCGCCGATCGCGCTGACCAACATCGCGTCGATGTTCGTGGGCTTCGCGCTGTTCGCCAGCTTCACCGGCACCACCTCGTACGTGCAGGCGCCGGAGGCGACCGGCTACGGCTTCGGCTCCTCGGTCCTCACCGCCGGGCTGTGCCTGCTGCCCAGCGGACTGCTGATGCTCCTGCTCGCGCCCGTGGCCGCCAAGGTCATCGCGAGCTGGGGGCCCGCGCGGGTGCTGGCCCTCGGCGGTGTGGTGATCGCCGCGGGACTGGTGTTCCGTATGGTCTTCGTCGACTCGCTGTGGCAGGTCGTCGTCGGCAGCTCGATCATCGGAGCCGGTACGGGGGTCGGCTACGCCGCGCTGCCCGCGCTGATCAACACCCACACCCCCTCGTCGCAGCTCGCCGCCGCCAACGGGATCAACGCCCTCTCCCGCAGCCTGGGCAGTTCCCTCGCCAGCGCCGTCGGCGGGGCCATCCTCTCGGCCATCACCCTGCACCTGGGCCCGGCCGAGCTGCCCTCGCTGAGCGGCTACCGCGTCCTGTTCGCCATCTGCGCCGCGGCGGCCCTCACCGCCGCCGCCATCGGGCTTGTCGTGTCCCGGCAACCCGCGACCGACACCACCGTCCAGGCCGCCGGCGTCCCACAACAGGGCTGACCTTGTCTATCCGCCGCGAACGCGGGCAGGCGAACAAGTAACCAGCTCGTAGGTGTCCCACAAACGCACAGGCGGGTCGCACTCTCAAGGAGGTCCCATGTTCAAGGCAATCGCAGACATGTTCCGGGCCGTCGGTGGTGCTGTCGCCACTGTCGTGACACTGCCGTTCCGTCTTGTCGCCCGGCTCTTCGGCGGTGCGTCGGACTCGGCGCACGGACACCACTAGTTCGCTATACGGAACACCCCTCCAGCGGTCGGCGGGCCAGAGTTACCGGCATGTTTCCCGCAACCGCTGGTTAGGGCTGCCCCGTTGACACTGTCCCGCGGCAGTTCTACGCTCCGAGCGTTCGGCTTATGGAACGGCGACGCTCAGGAGGCAGTGCCACGTGAGGTCAGGTCTGATCAGCCGAAAGGCGAGAACGCTGGCGGTAGTGACCGTCGCTGTGGGGGCTGCCGTGATCGGCAACGCCGGTGCGGCGCCCGCGAGCCCCATGGGCGCCGCACCGGCCGCCGCGCGGATCGGGGACCCGTTCGCCCCCGTCGACCCGCAGCATCCCGAAGACCAGCAGAACATGACCTGGAGCGACTACCAGGACGTTCCCGGTACGCACTGGGCGGATCCGGATCTGCGGCCCACCCAGCAGAAGCTGAAGATCGCGCTGGTCGCTGTCGACTTCCCGGACCAACCCTTTGTCATGACCCTGCCCAAGAAGAGCGATCCTTTCGGCAATCCGCAGATCGACCCCGTGGGGCGCGGCGACATCGCACGGTTCTACGCGGACTTCTACAACAAGCCCAGCGCCCTCAACCACGGCCACACCGTCAACCAGTACTGGATGGAGCAGACGAACGGCCGCATCGGTGTCGAGTTCGTCCCCCTCGGCCAGTACGAGGCGCCGCGTCCTTCGTACGAGTACGGGCTCAACGACATCGGCCAGGAAGGCACGGGCTGTCCGGCCGGGCACACCTGCGACGGCAGCATCGAGCGGGACATCGACCCGCTCTGGAAGAAGGACGTGGGCGCCGACCAGGCGAACTCCTTCGACCGGGTGATGCGCATCTACGCCGGCTACGACGAGACGTCCGTCTGGCAGGAGTTCGGCGAGATGAAGTTCCAGACGCCGGACGACGTCCCCGACGAGTGGGGCCCGCCGGACCCGGCGCTGCCCAACGCCGTACGCAGCCGCTACACCGGCTTCACCTCCTGGAAGGCCGGCGCGCAGCTCTGGGGCAACTCCGGCATCCGGCAGGGGGAGAGCTCGGGGACCATCACCCACGAGATCACCCACACCTTCGACGTCGGTGACAACAACAACAATCCGTATGTGGAGCCCTTCCACCGGGCCGGCACAGGCCCCTTCGACGTGCTCGACCGCGGCTCCTTCAACGGTCCCGGCGGACCGCACAACCGGTGGCAGGTACCGGCCACCGAGGGGGCGTCCATGCCGGCCGGACAGACCGTCCGGACGAAGACGAAGCTCGGCTTCATCGACGACGAGCAGTTGCTGACGCTGTCCCCGCAGTCTCTCGCCGACAACGGCCTCGCGGTGTTCGACGTACGGGCCAGGTCGGCGAAGGTGAAGAAGAACGCGCTGCAGGGCGTCCGGGTCGACCTGGGCACGGACAAGACCCCGGCCTGTGACGTCGCCAAGGATCCGCTCTGCGCGGGACCCGGCTTCAGCGACTACACCATCGAGACCGTGCAGCGGATCGGCGCGGACTCCTTCACCCCCGACCACGGGGTGATGCTCACGAAGAACAAGCCCTTCGACGACGAGGGCGACAGCTGCGGCTACCTCTGCTTCAGCTGGATGATCGACGCCAATCCGCAGGACATCGGCATGGTCGACTTCACCAGGCCGGACGGTACGAAGGTGATGCGCTCGATCGGTGACTACCGCCAGCTCAACGACGGCCTGTTCCACGCGGGCACCGACTCGGGCAGCGCGTACGAGTACACGGACAAGGCCAACCGGCTGCAGTTCTACGTCATCGGCAAGAAGACGACAGCCGCCGGCGAGCTCTCGTACACCGTGGCGGTCCGTTCGCTCGACGGGTCGGGGACGCAGAAGCGCGGTGTGGCACTGACCCACGGCAACGCGGGCGGCAAGGCGAGCGGCAAGGGCGCGGTCTGCACCTTCGGACTCGCCAACACCGGGCACGCCGCACGCGGCGCCTCCGGCAAGGCGGCGGCCTACGAGGACGCTGACGTCTACCGGCTGTCCGCGAAGACCGGGAGCAAGGGCTGGCGGGTGGAACTGCCCACCGCCCTGGCCACGGCCGAGGCCGGTCAGCACACGACCGTGAACGTCGCGGTGGCGGCGGACAGGAACGCCGCGAAGAACGGGAAGGTGACACTGACGGCCCGCTCGGAGAGCGACCCGCACAGGACGGCCACCGCGACCTGCACCGTACGGCGCTGACGCCGCCGCACGAGGCGTACAGCCGCACGAGGCGTACAGCCGCACGAGGCGTACAGCCGCACGAGGCGTACAGCCGCACGAGGCGGACAGCCGCACGAGGCGGACAAGCCGTACGAGCGGTACGGAACGAGCCCCCGGAACGACCTGACCGTTCCGGGGGCTCTCCTCACGCCTGCGGCAGCCGCCGCTGAACCGCCTCGACACTGTCGCCGCCGCTGGTGTTGAACGCGATGGCGGCACCCGGCGCATGCTGCCGGACCAGATTCACGACCTCTTCGAAGAACGTCAGCAGAGGCTCCGGCTTGCGGATACCGCCGCCGATGACCACCACGTCCCACACACGCCCGGACAGCGCCGCCACCACGGCGGCCTCGGCCGAAGCGTCCGGCGCGAGCAGTGTCATGGAGGCGTCGATGCCGTGCTCGCCGAAGCGGGCGAGTTCGTCGTCGAGGACGGCGCGCATCGCGTCACCGTCCATGCCGGGCACCGCGTGCGGATCGAATCCCAGGATGAGAGCGGAAGTCATACCCCCGAAGACGATCAGCCGGCCGCTGTGGTTCCTCGGCCGCACGCGGCTCACCAGGTCAGCTCGGTCTGCCGGACCTCCACGACCTCGACCGTCCCCGCCAGATGCTCCGTGCCCGCGAGCGGCTGGTCCACCACCACGCGCACCGTCCGCAGCGCCGGATGCGCCGCGAGCGAGGACAGGTCCAGCGTCGGCACCGGCACGCCCGGTACCGGTAAGCCCGGCGCGGGCTCTGGGCGGCCCGGCGCGAGCGTCAGGGTGTGCAGGAGCGGGAAGCCGGAGAGCCAGAACCAGGTGGCCGACATCGATCCCGGCACCCACAGATGGGTGAGCCGCCCGGGCCGCACATGCCGGACCAGGTCGGCCGAGGTGAGCCCGTCCGCCACCCGCAGCCGGCTGGGGGTGGCCAGCTCACGCAGGGTGGTCAGCTCGTCCTGGCTGGTCACCTCGTAGTAGACCTCGTCCTCGGTCAGTCCCGCCAGCACACTCTCCGCGTACGCCCTGGTGTCGAAGCGGTGCCAGGCGGTGGACAGCAACTGCTGTACGGGCACGGCGGGATGGTCCCGGTACTGGCTGAGCAACGGCAGCGCCGCTTCACCGCCGATCAGGACGGCCGTCTCGACGGTGAGCAGGCACTGCTCGTCGGTGAGGCCGTGCGGTCCCGGCAGCAGTTCCAGCGCGACCGAGCCGATGCCCGCCAGGTCCTTCGCCTCGGCGGAGGTCTTCGGCGGGATCAGTGCGGCCGTACGCTCCTTGATCTCGGCGCGGACGCGCGGCTGCAGTTCGGTGGCGTGCTCCATCGCCGCAGCGGCGACCAGGTGCAACTGGGTCCTGCGGTAGCCGGAGTTCGAACTGTCGCCGCGCCGGGCGATGTCGAGCAGGAACTCCGCGCATTCGGCCGGTCTGGCGTGGGCCGCCGCCATCCGGATGACGTCCTCCCACTGCGTCTCCGCGGCGCGCAGGACGAGCAGGGAGATGTCCCCCTCCTCCACCGCGGCCTTGGCACCGAGGTAGTCCTGGAACGTACGGTGGATGAAGTCGATGGAACCGTCCGCCGGTTCCCTCAACAGCCCGCTGCGCAGCAGCAGATGGCGGAAGATCGTGGACGCGTCGCCCTGTGCGGCCGCGACCGGGACACCTGGCAGGGTGTCGGCGATGATGCGCTCCGCGTGGCTGTAGTCCAGCTCGGCCTTGCCGTTGAGGATGAACTTGTAGGCGAGGCGCTGGAGGAGCCGGATCTTGGGCTCCTCGGTGAGTTCCACGCCGTCCGGCGACGCCATGTCCCGCTCCCGGTCACGGCGCGAGAGCAGCATGGACAGCGCCGCCTCGTACAGTTCCTTGCGCGCGTGGGGCAGGTAGCCGCGCCGGTCGCAGTGCAGGGCGCAGATCAGCCCGCACATCAGCGGGTTGGTGGCCAGCCGCGCCAGGTCGTTCTTGCTGCGGACCGCCGCGCCGAGAGACGTCTCGTACATGTCGAGCTGTTCGCGCTGCTCGTCGCTCTCGCTCACACTGCGGGCGGCGTTGTGCCAGCGGTGGATGAAGGAGTCGACGCCGCTGCGGCTCATGGGGGCCAGCGACAGTTCGGCGAACGTCTCGGCGGCGAGCCAGCGCGGTCGTACGGCCGAGGGGCGCGAGGTCACGAGCCAGAGGTTGCCGGGATAGACGGTGATCAGGTCCTGGAGCCAGCGCCGGGTGCGCTCGCGCACCTTCTCCGGTGTCTCGTCGATGCCGTCGATCAGGATGAGACCGCGGCCTGCGGCCAGCACCCGGTCCGTCCAGCCCGGCGGTTGCGCCGCGGCGAGCGGGCTCCGGATCCGGCTGAGGAAGTGGTCGGGGGTGGGCAGGTCGTCGTCCTGCCGGGTCAGCGACCGGATGGGCAGGACGAAGGGGACGCGGTCGGCGAACGGTGCGAGCGGGCTGCCGCCCTCTCTGAGGATCGCCCGGTCCTGGCGCGCGGCCGTGACGGCCATCCACTGCACCAGAGTGGTCTTGCCCGAGCCCGCCTCGCCGCGTAACAGCACCCTGTCCCGTCCGTGGAAGGCGTGCTCGGCGCGGATGGTGGCGTGTTCCCCGCGTATCGGGGCGCGCCGCGACTCGTGGGCGAAGCCGGCCTCCAGGCTCAGGTACGCGGCGTCGAGCGGCCACTGCTCCGGCGAGTTGGTGAGGTCGATGCCGTAGATCGTCAGCATGTTGTGCTTGTGCGCGATGTGGGCGGCGTAGCGCGCCTCGAAGAGCGCGTCCTGGGTGAACTGCGAAGGGACGCGTCTGAGCAGCTCGTCGGTGCGCGCGAGCGAATCGGCGAGTGCCTGGCTGTGCTGCACCAGCGTCCTGGGCACGAAGGTGGAGCGCTGGGTGAAGAAGTGCAGGATGTAGACGCACGCGGTCTCCAGCAGCGCGTCGTGGAGATTGGCGGCGGCGGCCGACAGATGACGCGTGGCGTTCGGCTCCACGGACCTCATGGCGCGGGCGAGGGCCTGCGGACCGAACCGGACGGCCTGCACGTCCTCCATGTCGAGGTCACCGAGGCTGTAGAGCGTGCGGGCCAGGGCCAGCGCGACGGACGCGTCCTCGCCGATCGGCACCGGCCGCTCACCGGGGCCCGCCGGCTCGACGGCGCGCCGCACGAGTGTGGCCGTAAGCTTGTGCAGGTCCTGTTCGGACAGGGTGCGCTTCTCGCCCCGGAAGCTGACCAGGGACGATATCCGCACCGGACGGTCGACCAGGCCGGCTCCGGGACCGTCCTGCTGGAAGAGTTTCTTGACCAGGGGTACGACGACACTCGAAGCGAGCCGGGCGGTGGGCACTGTCGGGTCCATGGCCACTCCTTCGATCGGTTGATCAGCGTAGCCAGGCGACACGCTCCGGTCAGCGGATTCGGCGTGTTCACCCTTCGGTCAGGAATCGAGAAGCACGGTCACCGGGCGGCGGCTAGCGTTCGTCGGTGTGGAGGCCGCCGCGACCGCGAAGCGGCGCCCGGCAGATGGAGAGACGACACTCATGGCCAAGAGGACGAACGCGCAGCCGAGCGCGCCGCACGCCGCCGACGGGCACGACCTGATCCGCGTGCACGGCGCGCGTGTGAACAACCTCAAGGACGTCAGCATCGAGATCCCGAAGCGCCGGCTGACGGTGTTCACCGGGGTGTCGGGGTCCGGCAAGAGTTCGCTGGTGTTCGGCACGATCGCCGCCGAGTCGCAGCGGCTGATCAACGAGACCTACAGCGCTTTCGTCCAGGGCTTCATGCCGACGCTGGCGCGGCCCGAGGTCGACGTGCTCGACGGGCTGACGACCGCGATCATCGTGGACCAGCAGCGGCTGGGTTCCGACCCCCGCTCCACGGTCGGTACGGCGACCGACGCCAACGCCATGCTGCGCATCCTCTTCAGCCGGCTCGGGCAGCCGCACATCGGCCCGCCCAACGCGTACTCCTTCAACGTCGCCTCGGTCCGTGCCACCGGCGCCATCACGGTCGAGCGCGGTGCGGCCAAGACCGTACGGAAGACCTACACGCGCGCCGGCGGCATGTGTCCGCGCTGCGAGGGCCGGGGCGCCGTCTCCGACATCGATCTGGCTCAGCTCTTCGACGACTCCAAGTCGCTCGCCGAAGGTGCGATCACCGTCCCCGGCTACAGCATCGACGGCCACTGGACGCTGCGGCCCTTCACCGAGTCGGGCTTCCTCGACCCGGACAAGCCGATCCGCGCGTACACCAAGAAGGAGATGCGGGACTTCCTGTACCGCGAGCCGACGAAGGTGAAGATCAACGGCATCAACATCACCTACGAGGGGCTGATCCCCAAGGTGCAGAAGTCGTTCCTGTCCAAGGACAGGGAGGCGATGCAGCCGCACATCCGGGCGTTCGTGGACCGGGCGGTCACCTTCACCGCGTGCCCCGACTGTGCGGGGACGCGGCTCAGCGAGGCGGCGAGGTCGTCGCTGATCGGCGAGATCAGCATCGCCGACGCGTGCGCGACGCAGATCAGCGACCTGGCGGCCTGGGTGCGCGGGCTCGACGAGCCGTCGGTCGCGCCGCTGCTCACTGCGCTGCTGCGGACGCTCGAATCGTTCGAGGAGATCGGTCTCGGCTACCTGGCGCTCGACCGTCCTGCCGGCACGCTGTCCGGCGGTGAGTCGCAGCGCGTCAAGATGATCCGGCATCTCGGCTCCTCGCTCACCGACACCACGTACGTCTTCGACGAGCCGACCATGGGTCTGCACCCGCATGACATCCAGCGCATGAACGGGCTGCTGCTGCGGCTGCGGGACAAGGGCAACACGGTGCTGGTCGTGGAGCACAAGCCGGAGACCATCGTGATCGCCGACCATGTGGTCGATCTCGGTCCCGGCGCGGGCAAGGCGGGCGGCAGTATCTGCTTCGAGGGGACCGTCGAGGAGCTGCGGACCGGCGGCACCCTCACCGGCCGCCACTTCGACGACCGGGCGACCCTCAAGGAGGACGTGCGCAAGCCCACCGGCACGCTGGAGATCCGTGGCGCCGCCGAGCACAACCTGCGGGACGTCGATGTCGACGTCCCGCTCGGGGTGCTCACCGTCATCACCGGGGTGGCGGGGTCCGGCAAGAGTTCACTGGTCCACGGCTCGGTGTCGGGGCGGGACGGTGTGGTCTCGATCGACCAGGGCGCGATCCGCGGCTCGCGGCGGAGCAACCCCGCCACGTACACCGGGCTGCTCGACCCGATCCGTAAGGCGTTCGCGAAGGCCAACGGGGTGAAGCCGGCCCTGTTCAGCGCCAACTCCGAGGGCGCGTGCCCCAATTGCAACGGCGCCGGGGTCATCTACACCGACCTGGCGATGATGGCGGGTGTCGCCACGGTGTGTGAGGAGTGCGAGGGGAAGCGGTTCCAGGCCGCGGTGCTCGAACACCACCTCGGCGGGCGCGACATCAGTGAGGTGCTCGCCATGTCGGTGGGCGAGGCCGAGGAGTTCTTCGGCGCGGGTGACGCGCGTACGCCGGCGGCGCACACGATCCTCGGCAGGCTCGCCGATGTGGGGCTCGGCTATCTCACCCTGGGCCAGCCGCTGACCACCCTGTCCGGCGGCGAGCGGCAGCGGCTGAAGCTGGCGACCCACATGGCCGAGAAGGGCGGTGTCTACGTCCTCGACGAGCCGACCGCCGGGCTGCATCTGGCCGATGTGGAGCAGCTGCTGGGTCTGCTCGACCGGCTGGTGGACGCCGGAAAGTCGGTCGTCGTCGTGGAGCACCACCAGGCGGTCATGGCGCACGCCGACTGGATCATCGACCTGGGCCCCGGCGCCGGACACGACGGCGGCCGGATCGTCTTCGAGGGCACACCGGCCGACCTCGTGGCGGACCGCTCCACCCTCACCGGCGAGCATCTGGCGGCGTACGTCGGGAACTGAGCGGGACCGCCGGTCACATTCCTTCGCCGGGCTCCGTCAGTGCGGTGACGGCACCACGGAAACCCGAAGGGAACACCACTATGCGAGCACGTCCCATCACCGCGGAAGTACCGGCTCCGCCGCGGCTGGCCACCCGGCCCGAGGAGCTGCTTCCCGAGCTGGCGGAGGTGTCGGCGGCGCTGTTCCGGGCCACCGGCGGCCAGGCGGTACCGCGCAGCACGATCGGTCTTGTGCACCTGCGCGCGGGCCAGATCGTCGGCAACACCTATCTGACCGTGCTGCACACCGGCCTGTTGCGCAAGGCCGGTGTGTCGGAGGAGCGGATCACGGCGGTCTCGTCCTGGCAGGACGCGACGTACTTCAGCGGCGCCGAACGGGCCGCGCTGGCGCTGCTGGAGGCCGTGCTCCAGCCGTCCGCGCACGGTGAGCGGGTGCCTGACGAGTTGTACGCGCAGGTGTCCGAGTACTACGACGAGAAGGCGCTCGTCGCCTTGATCACCGTCATCGGACAGGTCACCTTCTTCATCCCGCTCGCCCTGATCGCCAAGCCCGTACCGGGCCGGTCGTTCGCCGACCCCTGGGTCTGACGGCGGTCACGGATCGGTTTTGCCTCAGCTCATCCTGACGGCTGACCCGGATACCCCCGGCGGTTGACGCCTGCGGACACGACCGCGCGCCACGCTGGTCCCCGACCGATGCGGGTGACGGGCGGAGGGGGAACTCCGGTGGAACGGTGGGACAGAGCAGGTCGGATCGGTGCGTACGGGGGTGCGGCGGCGCTGACGCCGTACTTACTCATCAAGGCGTCATGGGTGGTCGGTTCGCTGCTGGGCGTGCTCCCGGTCGGCGCCGGGTTCGGTCTCGCGGAGTGGGTGGCACTCAACACCGCGACGATCGGGATGGCGGCGCTCGGGATCGCGGCGGCCCTCGCGTTGGTGCGGCCGTGGGGCATGCGGATACCGGCGGGGCCGCTGCTCTTCGTGGTGTGGGTGGGGACCGGGTTCCTGGTGCCGATCCTGCCGTACGCCGTTCTCAGCTCGCTGCTCGGCCACTCGGACGACGCGGCGAAGGGCGGCGACGACGGCGGGGCCTCGATGCCGGGCTGGGAAGCGGCGCTGGTGCAGACGGGGTTCGTGGGGATGGGCCTCGCCCTCGCCGTGGCGCTCCCCGCGTATCTGCGCCGCCGCTGGCCGGACGCGTTCGCCGGGCGCGTCGGAGACGGCGGGGGCGGCGGGGACGCCGGGGGCGTCGGGGACGCCGGGGGCGTCGGGGACGGCGGGGGCGGCTCGGCCGGGCGGCCGCCGTGGACGGTCTTCGCCGGTACGGCGGTCGGCGGGGTCTGGCTGTACTGGGCGGGGGGCGGTTCCGTAGGTCTCGCACAGCCCGCCGAGCGAGCCACCGGCTGGTATCTGCTGACCGGTGTCGCCGGGGTGTGGGCGCTGCTCGCCTCTGCGGCCATGTGGGCCGTGGCCCGCGGCCGGCCCGCGCGGCTGCCGCGTTGGGTTCCGCTGGTCCTGGGCTGGCTCGGGGCGGGTTCGCTGTTCGCGTGGAGCGGCTGGCGGCTGCCCTTCACCCTGTACCTCGCCATGGCGAAACCGGCCGGCACCGTCTGGCCGGAGAACCTGGCGCTCGCGGCCTGCCTGTATCTGGCGGCGGTCGCGACGGGCGCGTGCATGGTCGGATCACTGCTCCGCGGCCCGGCGGAAGGGCGCCGCGGGCGGGAGTCGAGCCGCCACGCGGCGCCTCGGGCGAGTGCCCCACACAGGCGGGTGCCCCCGCCGGCGCGTCGGAGGGGGCACCTGCCGTGAGAGGCGGTCGGTCACTCGTCGACGGCCGACCCGAAGCTCGCGCCCTTCGCAGGTGCGCCGAGTGCGGCAGCGCCGTAGGACCACGAGCCGAGGGCCGACAGGCCCTTCGTGCCGGCGGGCAGCACCCAGACCGCGCCGTCGCCGGTGTTCTCGCCCGGGGCGGCGGCGACCAGCTCGGAGCGGAGATCGCCGTCCGTGTCGGCCAGCCTGATCTGAGCACCCCACCCGTCGCCCGCCTCTGCGGCGCCGGGGACGTTCGCGGTGTTCTGGTCGAAGGACTGCGCGCCCGTGGCGGTCAGTCCCTCGGCCGCGCCGCGCAGCAGCCACACCGCGCCCGCGTCCTGGACCGTCCCCACGTCCTCGCCGGGCGCGCCGACGGCGACGTCCGCGTAGCCGTCCCCGTCGACGTCCGCGACCGAGAGGTCGTTGCCCCACGCGTCACCCCGCTCGGCGGTGCCGGGGACGCCCGGGGAGTCCTGGGTCCACCAGTCGGGAGCCCCGCCGGGCCCTTCGAGCCCCGCGGGGCCCTCCTCGCCGCCGTAGTAGACGCCCACGACACCGCCGTCCGCGCCCTGCGGCAGGTCGGCGGGGCCGCCCGACTCCCCCACGACCAGGTCGTCGTAGCCGTCACGGTTGATGTCGCCCGACGCGGTGCCCAGGCCGCCGCGCAGGTCTCTGAGCCGGCTGACGCCGCTCTCGCCGCCCACGAAGACGGTCGACCAGCCCTGGGCGTAACCGTCGTCCGGGCTGTATCCGGAGATCACCAGGTCGGCGAAGCCGTCGGCGTCGTAGTCGCCGGTGGTCAGGTACGCCGGCTGAATCGCG
This sequence comes from Streptomyces sp. NBC_00370, assembly GCF_036084755.1. Classification (NCBI taxonomy): domain Bacteria; kingdom Bacillati; phylum Actinomycetota; class Actinomycetes; order Kitasatosporales; family Streptomycetaceae; genus Streptomyces; species Streptomyces sp. NBC_00370. The sequence continues at coordinate 7,650,391 of NZ_CP107968.1, read as the reverse complement.
CGCCCCTCCGGGCGCACCGTGGTGTCGAGGTCGCCGCTGCGGCGCAGGACTCCCAGGTCGTACGTGAACAGCTGCGCGCCGGAGTTGTCGAGTACGGCGATCACGTCGGCCGGGGTCTCGCCGGTGAACCGCGCGGCGGTGACGGCGAGTCCGAACTGCGCGCCTTCGTCGGGCGTGGCCGAGGTGATGGTCAGCGCCCGGTCCGTGCGCAGTCCCGTCTTCGAGCCGAACAGGACGGTGACCCGGCCCGCGTTCTCGACCGTGCCCACTTCGTCGCCTGGCGCGCCGATGACCGCGTCGTCGTAGCCGTCGCCGTCGATGTCGCCGGTGGCGACGGATCTGCCGAATCCGTCGTACGGGCGGGTCGTGCCCGGTACCCCTGCGGTGGACCGGCTGAACACGGCCGTACGCGCCTTCGGGACGCTGTTGTTGACGCCGATGCCGTTGGCGGCGCCGTACTGCACGGTGACGTATCCGGCGCCCTCCTTGCCGCTGACGGTGCCGTCCGGCGCACCGATCAGGACGTCGTCGTAGCCGTCCCCGTCGAAGTCGCTGTTGCGGTCGGCGGCGCTGGTGCCCCCCGGCACGGCGGCCATGGCCGCGGGCGCCGCGGTGATGCCGATGCCCGCGAGCAGCAGGAAGGAGGCGGCGGCGACCGCCGCCGATGCCGTGCCGCGGCGGGAACGTGCGGTCGTGCCGTGCGGGTGTGCGGAGTTGGTGCCGGTGGGCCTGTCGGTCGGTGTGCTGGTCATCGTCTGCTCCCCGTGGATCACGCGCTGGTCGTACGACGCGTGAGTGGTGTGTGTCCGGGCATGTCCCGTGATCTCTGGACACCTGCCCGTTCCTCACTGACGACCAGTTCGACACCCGGGGTGGCGGTCACGTTGTGGCCGCTCCACGGAGCGTGACAGAGCGGTGACATCCGTAGCGAAACACGGACTCCGTCGGCGGCGCCCGGTCAGGTGTGCGGCTGCCGGTCGCCGACGACCGACAACAGCCGTAGTTTCTCGTGGCTTTCGGTGCCGGGCGTCGCGGTGTAGACGAGCAGGGCCTGGACCTGGTCGAAGTCGAAGAGGACCTGGCAGTGCAGTTCGAGGATGCCGAGGTCGGGGTGTCGGATGCGTTTGCGGTCGTCCTCGCGGCGGATGCTGATCTCGTGGGCACTCCACAGCCCGGCGAACTCCTCGCTCCGCTCCAGCAGGACGTCCACGATCCGGCCGGCGCGGGAGTCCGCCCCCTGCCGGGAGTAGGCGGCGCGCAGTTCGGAGGCGAAGATCCGGCTGTGGGTCGGGTGGTCCGCCTCGGGATAGACGCGCCGCGCGTCGGGGTCGGTGAACCAGCGGTGGAAGAGGCTGCGGTCGAGGCCGGTGAACCCGGCCTCGTCGCCCAGCAGGGCGACGGCGGGCCGGGTCTGCACCAGGGTTTCCGCCAGCGAGGTGATGACCTGGGCCGGGGTGTCGTGGAGCCGGTCCAGGATCCGCATCATGCCGGGCGACACATGGTCGCCGCGCAGGCCTCGGCTGGGGGTGTTGTGTCCTGCCATTCGGAAGAGGTGGTCGCGCTCGTCCAGCGACAGATGCAGCCCGCGGGCGACGGCCGCGAGCATCGGCTCGGACGGTACGGGGCCGCGCTGCTGCTCGACGCGTGTGTAGTAGTCGGCGGACATGCCGCACAGGGCGGCGACCTCTTCGCGGCGCAGCCCCCGGGTACGCCGCCGGGGGCCACGGGGCAGGCCGACGTCCTCCGGTTGCAGTGCCTCACGGCGGGAGCGGAGGAAGTCGGCGAGTTGTGCTCGGTCCATGGCAGGATTCTCCCTCCGGTCGGGCCTTGCGGACACCTCGGCTCAGAGCAGGGTGCCGCCGGACGCCTCGATGCGCTGTGCCGTGATCCAGCCGGTGCCCGGTGCGAGCAGGGCGGCGATCACCCCACCGATGTCCTCCGGGTCACCCACCCTGCCCAGGGCGGTCTGCCCGGCGAGCTGCGCGCGGAACTGCTCGTCGTCACGCATCGCGCCCCCGCCGAAATCGGTGCCGATCGGTCCTGGGGCCACCGCGTTGACGCTGATGCCGCGTCCGCCGAGCTCCTTCGCCAGATACGTGGTGTACGTCTCGATCGCGGTCTTGACCGACGCGTAGACCGACCAGCCCTCCCCCACGAACCGGGTGAGACCCGTCGAGAGATTGATGATCCGCCCTCCGTCGGCGAGCAGCGGGAGCAGTTCCTGGGTGAGGAAGAAGACCCCCTTGAAGTGCACGTTCACCAGCAGGTCGAACGTCTCGGCCGTGGTAGCGCCGACCGGTGTCACCGCGGCCACGCCGGCGTTGTTGACCAGGAAGTCGAAGGTGTCCCGCTCCCACGTGACGCTCAGCGCGTCCCGCACGGCGGCCGCGAAGCCGGGAAAGGTGTCGGACGCCGCCGTGTCCAGCTCCAGGGCGACGGCCTTGCGGCCCAGTGCGGTGACCGCGTCCACGACCGCCGCCGCCTCGTCCTTGTGCGACCGGTACGTCACGATGACGTCGGTGCCGGCCTCGGCGAGCTTGCGGGCGGTGGCCCGGCCGAGCCCTCGGTTCCCGCCGGTGATCAGGGCAATGCTGTGCTCGCTCATCGAAGACTCCTCGCTACGTGGCAGGTGGATCGCCTCCAACGATCCATCTCGCGCGGGCGCGGATGAAGGCACAGCTGATCCAGGGACGGCCGATCCCCCTTTCCCCGCCGCGGACGGGCCCGAGCCCCGGCGGCCTCGTACTCAGCCGGTCGGTGCGAGTACGGCGGTACGGCCGCCCAGCGCGGCCGAGAACCTGTCGGTGACCTGGGCCAGTGCCTCGGCGGTGACCGGCTCGACGGTCAGTGAGCCGTCCTCGCCGACCGTGAGGTGCTTGTCGAGGGTGAACCAGCCGGGGGCGATGTGCCCGGCCCCCATGGAGCTGAGCACCGGGCGCAGCGCGTAGTCGATGGCGAGGACATGGGCCGTGGTGCCGCCGGTGGCCAGCGGCAGTACGGTCTTGTCGGCCAGCGCGTACTGCGGGAGCAGGTCCAGCAGTGACTTCAGCAGCCCCGAGTACGCGGCCTTGTAGACGGGGGTGCCGATGACCACCCCGTCCGCCCCGGCGAACAGGGCCGTGGCGGCGACGATGGCCGGGTGCCCGAAGTCCGCGCCGAGCAGCGCTTCGGCGGGCAGTGTGCGTACGTCCAACGCGGTGACGTGGTGGCCCTGTTGACGGAGCCGGTCGTCCAGGTGGCGCAGCAGGCGCGAGGTGCGTGAGGTGGCGGACGGACTGCCCGATACGGACAGGATGGTGGCCATGGAAGTACCTTTCAGCGTCGGTGTTCAGGCGGACGGACGGCGGCGGCGCTCACCACGCGCTGGTCTCCACGGCGATGAGCGGGACGAGGTCGTTGCGCAGTGTCTCCAGGAAGGTGACGGTCTCGGCGGCGACCGAGCGGTGCTGCAGGTCGTTCAGTACGTCGTGGTGGGCGCCGCGGACCACCGAAAGGCGGGCGCGTGTCTGGGACTTGGCGGCGCGCACGAGCGCCTCACCGTCCGCGAGCGGATCGGTGTCACCGGTCAGGATCAGGGCGGGAACGCCGAGTTCGCTGTCGTAGGCGGCGGTGAGCAGTGCCTCGGGGACCGCCGTGCCGAGCGCGCCCCGCCGCACGCCGGAGTCGTCGGTGAGGGTGCCGCGGTGGGCGGGGCAGGAGGTGCGTACGTCGAGTTCGTCGTCCCAACTTCCTCCTCTGGCCGTGGCGTTGGGGCCGGGGAGACCGGCGAGGACCACGGCGTCCGGCCGCCCGCCCGCCGGGCTGCCGTCCTGGCCGAGGAGCGCCGCCACGGCGACGGCGCCGGTGTCGGCTCCCACCACGACGACCGGGCGGACGACACCGTCCGGGGTGGCCGTGTCCTCGACGGCGTCGGCGAGCCGGGCGCCGAAGCCGCTCAACGGGCCGGTCAGCTCCTGGCTGTCCGGGGCGTCGACGACACGTACCCGGTAGGCATCGGCGGCGAGCCGCCTGCCGAACCGCGCGTAGGTCGCCCGGGTCTCCCCCCGGCCGGGCACCACGACGATCGTGCCGCGGGTGCGCAGCCCCTCGGGGGCGTGGTGGTCGGTGTACTCGGTCATCTCATACTCCTGCGGGGTGGGGCACGGATTCCAGGTGGCGGGCGCGCTTCGCCGCCGGTGTCCAGCCCAGGGCGGGGGCCACCTCGGTCGCGATGAGTTCCAGGGCGCGGACCGCGGCTTCGTGGTCGGGGACCGCGGGGTTGAACTGGGTGATGAGGTCGGTCGCGACGGGCAGTACCTTCTCCTGCCGCAGCGCGGTGACGATCTCGTCGGGGTGGCCGTAGAACGAGTGGAAGCGGCGCAGTGCCTCGGCCACGTCGACGTCCTGGGGGAAGGCGCCGCTCTTCGCCATGCGCAGCGCCGCCCGGTGGACGTCGTCGCTGATGTGGCGCAGCGCCGTGCGGCGGTCCTTCGCGGGGAACACGAACCGGGACAGCCCGATCCGGGGGCGTCCCGGCCGGTCCCAGGCGGCGAGGTAGGCGTCGGCCCAGGGCCGCTGCACCTCGTCGGTGGGGGCGTCGAAGCCGTACGCGGCGCGGTTGAGCAGCAGGTTCGAGCCGCCGGCCGCCGCGTACTCGGCGCCGCCGCCGCTGAAGACGCCCTGCCAGATCCGGTCGGTGAAGTCGGCAGGCCGCGGCTGGATACGGAAGTCCGGTGTGCGCACCTCCTCGCCGGCCAGGGCGGCGCGCAGCACGTCGAGATGTTCGCTCGTCAGCTCGCGCTTGCGGGCGACGTCCTTGCCGAAGGCGGCGTACTCCTGGCTGTTGGCGCCGCTGCCCACGCCGATCTCGACACGGCCTCCGCTGAGGGTGTCGACGGTGGCGACGTCCTCGGCGAGCCGGACGGGGTCCTCCAGCGGGAGGACCGTGATGGCGGTGCCGAGCCGGATCCGCTCGGTCCGCGCGGCGGCGTGGGCGAGGAAGGTCCACGGTGAGGAGAGGCCGCCACCGCCGAGCGGTACGTGGTGCTGGGCCACCCAGCCGACGTCGAAGCCGAGTTCGTCGGCGACGACGAAGAGTTCCTGGGCGTTGCGGTACGTCTGGGCGACGTCGTCGCTGCGGCCCTGGACGTGGGTGAGGAAGCAGAGCCGGAAACGCGGGGTCTCGGTGGTCATGGGACGAGTACCTTTCGGACGGGGCCGGTCAGGTTCGGGCGGCGCCCGCGGTCACGAGTTCGGTGCTCGCTGTCTCGTGGCCGGTCACCGCCAGCACCCGGTCGAGGAGGCCTGCGGCGCCGGTGTCGGGCAGTTGCGTTCCGCGCCACGCGACGTGCTGGTCGGGCCGGACGAGGACGTTGGTGGCGCCGTACACCTCGCGCGCGCCGGGGCTGTTCAGATGGACGACGGTGAAGGGCAGCGCCCTGGCCGCGGCCTCCGCCGCGACGGCCCGCTCGACCTCGCGCTCGTCGGTGAGGACGAGCAGGGCGAAGGAGGTCCCGATGCGGTCGTGGAGCGTGCCGCCGTACGGGTCGAGCGGGCCGTCGGGGGCCCGGTGACCGGGGCGCGGGTCGTCCTCGTAGACGTCGGCGCGCCAGGGCGGTTCGGAGTCGAGCTGGCCGGGTTCGTACCAGATCACACTGGACGCGTCGTAGCGCTCGTCGAAGGTGACGCCCACCGCCTCCCCCCGGTCGCGTCGCAGCCGTTCACCGATCTCGGTCCTGCGCCGGGTGGCTTCGGCGCCGAGGTCCGCGTCGTCGGGGATGCCGCCGTCGCGGATCTCCTGAAGGGTGGCCTGTGAGCGGCGGGCCCGGCTCAACGCGTGGTCACCGACACGCCAGTTGTGCCGGCGGCGCTCCTCGTCGTACGAGTCGAGCAGCGTCTCGGGGGCCTGTCCTGCGAGCACGGCCGCCAGTTTCCAGCCGAGGTTGACGACGTCGCCGATGCCTTCGCCGAGGTTGCCGCCCGGTGTACGGACATGGGCGGCGTCGCCAGCCAGCAGGACCCGGCCCTTGCGGAAGGTCTCGGCGATCCGGGTGGCGTGGTAGAAGGTCGTCGCCGAGACCAGTTCGAGGTCGAGGTCGAATCCGAAGGCGGCGCGGCCGAAGGCCAGCAACTCCTCCTCGCCGGGCTCGTATTCGAGCGGGTACGGTCCGGCGTAGACCCGCCACTCGCGGGTGCTCACGGCGGCCAGGAAGCCGGACGCCTTGTGGTTGAAGACGATGTTGCTGGCGCTCGGCGCCGTGCCGATACGGGCCGAGACGTCGCCGGTGCGGACGATCAGGCGCAGTCGCTTCTCGGCGGCGTGCTCCCCTTCCCTGTCGATGCCGGCGAGCCGCCGCGTCGTGCTGCGCCCGCCGTCGGCGCCCAGGACGTACGCGGCGCTGACGGTGCGCGACCGGCCGGAGTCGGGGTCCACGACCTCGGCGTGGACACGGTCGGCGTCCTCGCGCAGGTCGCGCAGTTCCCAGCCGCCGGAGACACTGACGCCCCGCTCCCCCAGGTGTTCCAGGAAGACGTGCTGGAGCACGGTCTGCGGACGGCGGAGCGCCTCCTGCGACGAGTGCCGGGGACCGCTCCGTGCGGTGAACGACGGGCGTGGCAGGGGCACCAGTTCGTGCCCGACGAGGGAGGTGATCAGTTTGGTGCCCTGGTTCCACTCCGTGGGGTACGTCCAGGCGTCCCGGATGCGCTGCAGAAGCCCCCAGCGGCGGAAGTGCTCCACGACGCGCGGGGTGTGGCCCATCGCGCCGGCACGTACCAGGGTCGCGGTGCGCGCGCGGTCGACGACGGCGACCCGTACGCCGCGTGCGGTCAGTTCGACGGCCGCTGCGAGGCCGACGGGACCCGCGCCGACGACGAGTACGTCCACGGTCGCCGGCGGCGCGTCGGCGGGGAAGCGGACGGTGTGGACGTCCCGCCCGCCTGTCACGGACAGTTCGGTCATGGCACGGCCTCAGTTGCCCGCGAGCTGGTGCTCGCGGTCGTTCTGGTTGGCCGGGACGGGGAGGCCGAGGTTGCCGCGCAGGGTGTCGGCCTCATACTCGGTGCGGAACAGGCCGCGCTTCTGCAGGATCGGGACCACACCGTCCACGAAGAGGCTGATGTCGTCCTCGGTGCGGAAGGCCAGGTTGATGCCGTCGAAGGTGCCGGCGTCGAACCACTGCTCGATCGTGTCGGCGACGGTCTGCGGCGCGCCGACGAACGGCGAGCGGCGGAACTGGCTGAGTCCCTGGGCGACTTGACGCAGTGTCAGGTTCTCGGTCCGGGCACGCTCGATGATCTTCGAGGCGCCTGTCCTGCCGCCCTTCTCCGCGAGATGGGCCACATCGGGGAACGGCGCGTCCAGGTCGTGGCTGCTGAAGTCGTACGCGCCGAAGGAGCGGCCCAGCAGCGCGAGGTTGCGGTCGAAGTCGTTGTCCTCCTCGAAAATCTCCCGCTCGCGGATCCTGGCCTGCTCGTCGGTCGCGGCGACGACCGGGCCGCCGTGGATGAATATCTTGATGTGCTCGGGGTCCCTGCCGTACGCCGCTGTGCGCTTCTTGATGTCGGTGTAGTACGCCTGCGCCTGCTCCAGCGGGCCGCCGGGGGCGTAGATGCCTTCGGCGACCTGGGCGGCGAGGTCGCGGCCCTCCTCGGAGACCCCGGCCTGGAAGATCACCGGCTGGCCCTGCGGGGAGCGGGAGAGGTTGAGCGGGCCCGCCACGCTGAAGTGCTCACCGACGTGGTCGAGGGCGTGCAGCTTGGCCGGGTCGAGGAAGACCCCCCGCTCCACGTCGGCCGGGAAGGCGCCGTCCTGGTAGGAGTCCCACAGCCCGCGGGCGACCTGGACGAACTCCAGCGCGCGGCCGTAGCGGGTGGTGTAGTCGAGGTGTTCCTCCAGGCCGAAGTTCTTGGAGGCGCCGGTGTCGAAGCTCGTCACCACGTTCCAGCCGGCCCTGCCGCCGCTGATGTGGTCGAGCGAGGCGAACCTGCGGGCGAGGTTGAACGGCGAGTTGTACGTCGAACTGGCCGTGCCCACCAGGCCGATGTGCTTGGTGTGGGTGGCGACGGCCGACAACAGGGTCAGCGGTTCGAGCCGGTTGAGGTAGTGCGCCGGGTAGGTGGCGTTGATGAACTGGCTGTCGACCACGAACAGGGCGTCGAAGAGGGCGTGTTCGGCGGCCTGTGCCTGCCGGATGTAGTAATTGATGTCGATGCTGGCGTTCTTGGCGACGCGCGGGTCCTTCCAGAGGCCGTGCTGGCCGGGGCCGCCGACGCCGTACGGGTGCAGTGCGAGATGGATCTTGCGGGACATGGCTGTTCCTTCGCTGTGGATGGGCTGCGGAAGTTTCGGTGCTGTGGCTGGTTCAGGCGTGCAGCAGTGCGCGCAGGGCCTCGCGCTCGGCGCGGTTGGCGGCAGCGGTGTGCAGGGTCGGCGCCGAGCTGACGAGCAGGCGTGTGTAGAGGTGCTGGGGTTCGTTGATGACGTCACGGGCGGCGCCGACCTCGGCCAGCTCGCCCCGGTACAGCACCGCGATACGGTCCGCGACACCGGCGACGGACCCGAGGTCGTGGGAGATGAAGATCAGGGCGACCCCGGAGGCCCGCAGTTCCTTGAGGATGCCCAGGATCTGCACGCGGTTGGCGGAGTCGAGTGCGCTGACCGGCTCGTCGAGGATGAGCAGCCGGGGTTCGGTGACCAGCGCGCGGGCCACGGCGACGCGCTGGCGCTGTCCGCCGGAGAGTTCGCCCGGCAGCCGGCCGAGCAGCTCCTCCGTGAGCCGGACCCGGTCCAGTACCGCGCGGATCCGCCGGGCCGCCTCCTTGCGCTGTACGCCCTGGACGACCAGCGGGTCGGTCAGGGAGTCCTCGACGGTCAGGTCGGGGTCGAGGCTGCGCAGCGGGTCCTGGAAGACGTACTGGATCACCCCGCGGCGGCGCAGGGCGCGCCACTGGCGGTTTCCGTACGCGCTGACGTCCTCGCCGTCGATGACGATCGACCCGGCCGAGGCGCGCACCAGGCCGAGCGTCGCGCGGGCGAAGGTGGACTTGCCCGAGCCCGTCTCGCCGATCACACCGACGGTCTCGCCGGGCGCGACGCTGAGCGAGACCCCGTTCAGGGCGCGCCTGCGCCGCCGGCGCAGGCCGTAGTGGACGTCGAGTCCGGTGACGTCCAGCACCGGTGCGGCGGGCCGCGGTTCGTCGGTCATGACGCCTCCTTCGCCGTGAGGAACTTGTCCAGGCCGTACTGCTCGTGCTCGGCGATGAGCATCCGGGTGTATTCGTGCCGCGGGTGGTGCAGCACCGCTTCGGTGGGCCCCTGCTCGACCACCTCGCCCTGCCGCATGACGAGGACTTCGTCGCAGAGCTGGGCGACGACGGCCAGGTCGTGGGAGACGACGACGAGCGCCAGGCCCGCCCGTTCGCGGAGTTCGGCGAGCAGGTCGAGGATCTCCGCCTGGACGGTGACGTCGAGCGCGGTGGTGGCCTCGTCGGCGATGAGCAGCTGCGGGTCGGCGGCGATGGCCGCCGCGATCAGGACCCGCTGGAGCATGCCGCCGGACAGTTCGTACGTGTACTGCCCGCTGACCAGCTCCGGGTCGCTCAGCTGGACCGCCCGCAGCAACTCGACGGCGCCGTGCCGTGCTTCGCGGCGGGTAAGTCCCTTCTTGAGCCTGATGACTTCGGCGATCTGCGCGCCCACCCGGATGGACGGGTTGAGGTAGGACGCCGGGTCCTGGAAGACGGCGCTGATGGTGGTGCCCCGCAGGGCGGTCCACTGCTGCGGTGTGAGGGTGCCGATGTCGGTCCCGTTGATCGCGATCGATCCGCCGGTGACCTCGAAGTGCGGCGGCAGGATGCCCAGGGTGGCGCGGCAGGTGATGGTCTTGCCGCTGCCCGACTCGCCGACGATGCCGACGGCCTTGCCGGGTGTCAGCTCGAAGCTCACCCCCTGGACGATCTCCCGGTCGCTGACGTGGTCGCTGACGCGTACGTCGCGCAGGGCGAGCACCGGCGGGGCGGGCGGCTCCACCGTGTCGGGCGCCGGGAGCGGCCGGACGTCCTCCTGCGTGCGGTTCTTGGACAGCGTCGTCATCACGCACCTCCGGCGGGAACGGGGTCGGTCTTGTCGAGTCGGTTGGCGCGGGCCTTGCGGTTGTTGACGAGCGCGCGGCCCGACTCGCCGGACACGTCCCGGATCGCGTCGGCCAGCAGATTGCTGCCCCAGACCGTGATCATGATCAGCAGCGCGGGGGCGAAGGGCGCCCACGGCTGGTGGCTGAGGTAGCCGAGGTCGGAGGCGAGCAGACCGCCCCAGGTCGGCGCCGGCGGCTGGACGCCGATGCCGAGGAAGGTGAGGCTCGCGACGATCACGAACCCGACGCCGATGGTCTGCGCGAGCGCGACCGCGATCGGCGGCAGCACCTTGACCCAGACGTGGCGGCGTACCACCCAGCGGATGGAGGCGCCCGAGATGAGCGCGGCCTCCACGTACTGCGAGCGGGCCACGCCGAGCGTGGCGGCGCGGGACACCCGGTAGAACAGCGGTGACACCAGCGCGCCGGTGACGAGCATCGCCTGGGTGATGCCGTTGCCGAGCAGCGCGATCACGGCGACGGCGAACAGCAGGAACGGCAGGGCGACCAGGGTGTCGGCGAGCCGCAGGGTGAGCCATTCGAAGACCCTGCCGAGATACACCGACAGGATGCCGGGGATCGCGCCCACCGCCAGTGCCATCAGGGCCACTTCGACCGAGCCGAGGACGCTGACCCGGGACCCGTCGAGCAGCCGGCTCAGCACGTCACGGCCGAGGTAGTCCGTGCCCAGCCAGTGCGAACCGGAGGCGGCGGCCAGTGTGTTGTCGCTGGTGGCCAGTGGGTCGTGCGGGGCGAGCAGCGGGCCGAAGATCGCGAGCAGCGCGATCACGGCGAGGATGACCAGAGCGATCCGGCCGGACGTGAGTGCGAGAACGCGGCGCACCATGGTTCACACTCCCCTCTGCGAAGCGGGCGTCACACGCGCCAGCACCACGTTGACGATCAGGTTGAACAGGACGACCAGGACGATCGACACCACGAGCACCCCCTGGACGGCGGGTACGTCACCGGCCTGGGCTGAGTCGTTGGCGAAGCGGCCGAAGCCCTGGAGGCCGAAGATCCACTCCGTGACGACGGAAGCACCCACCAGTGAGGGGAACTTCAGCCCCAGGGTGGCGAGCGCGGGACCGAGGCCGTTGCGCAGCACATGGCGGAAGAAGATCCGCCGCGGGCTCAACCCCCGTACCACCGCGCCGATCACGTAGTTCTCCTGGTAGGCGGCGATCAGACTCGTGCGCAACTGGCGGGCGACGTCGGCGATGACGTCGAAGCTCAGCGCGACGGCCGGCAGGGTGATGTGGGCGAGCCACGGGCCGAACCCCTGCTGCGCGGGGACGTAACCGGCGGCGGGGAAGACATGGAGCCCGACGGCGAAGACCGCGACGAGCACGATGCCGACCACGAAGGCGGGCATCACCGAGATGACGGTGACGAAGCCGGTGATGGTCCGGTCGATCCAGGTGGTGCGGCGCAGCGCCGCCAGGGTGCCGAGCCCGAATCCGGCCAGTACGCCGATGACCAGCGCGAAGGTCGCGACGGACAGGCTCACCCCGAGGCCCAGGCCGATGAGGGTGGAGATGTCGGCGCCGTTGGTCCAGCTGGACCCCAGCTGGCCGTGCAGCACACCGCTGAACCAGTCCCAGTACTGCACCAGGAACGGCCGGTCGAGACCCCATTGGGCCTCGACCCGCGCGACGGCCTCGGGCGTCGCCTCCTCGCCCAGCTGGATCCGGGCCGGGCTGAGGCCGCTCAGCGACCGCAGTGCGAAGGTCACGAAGGTCGCGACCAGGAAGACGGGCACGAAGATCGCGACCGACCTGGCGAGGGTGGCCAGGACCCGGCCCAGTGTGTGCCGCGTCCTGGCCGCGGCGGCGCCGCGACGCCGGGCGGGCGCGGCCTGTACCGCTGTCGTCGTCATGGGGTTGCCCCCCTCTCACTTGATGGCGTGGCTCACTCGATGGTGTGGACGGGGAAGGTCAGTTGCCGGCGGCGATGGTCACGCCGTTCCAGTCGATATGGGCCGGGTTCTTGGGCAGGTCGGAGATCGACTTGCTCTTGGCGATGAGGTTCGGCGACGAGTACGTGAAGACCAGCGCCTTGCTCTCCAGGCCCGCCCGGGTGGCCGCCTGGAGGACCTTCGGGTAGTCCGGTGCGTCCAGCGGGGTCTGCCGGACCTTGGCGATGGCCGCCTCGAAACCGTCCGGCTCATAGGGGGTGCTGAGGTTCAGCGGGCCGTTGGGACCGAAGTGGGCGGTAAGGGTCTGCGCGGCGGAGTCACGGCCCGTGGTGCCGTAGAGCGAGAACGTCAGGTCCTTGGCGAAGAACGGGGTGGCCCAGTTCTTGTCGACCTTGATCTTGACGGTCACCCCGACCTTGGCGAGCTGCGACTGGACGATCTCGGCGCTCGGGTCCTCCGCGGGGATGACCAGGTCGAGCTTGATGTCACCGGCCTGGTAGCCCGCTTCGGCGAGGAGCTTCTTCGACTTCGCCGGGTCGTAGGAGTAGTTGTCCGCCGACTGCGGGTCGTAGGCGACATAGCCCTTCGGGAAGGGCTGGTTGGTCGCCTCTCCGTAGCCGAAGGTCAGCTTGTCGACGAACTCCTTGCGGTTGATCGCGTAGCGGACGGCGTCGACGACCTTGGCGTTGTCGAACGGCGCCTTGTTGACGTTGAGGCTGATGTTGGACGCGTTGAAGCCGGGCTGGACGAAGACGTCCAGTCCTGCCTTCTTCGCCGCGTCCGCCTGGCTGGGTTCGATGTCGGCGAAGTTGTAGACGCCGGTCTGGAGTCCCGAGACGACGGTGGAGGCGTCGGGGGCCGACGTCAGCTCGACGTTGTCGATGTGGATGTTCTTCGCGTCCCAGTAGTCGGGGTTCTTCTTCAGCACGGCCTTCGTGCCGGGCACCAGCTGGGTCACGATGAAGGGGCCGGCGCCGACCGGGGCCTGGTCCAGCTTCTTCGGGGACTTCGCCGCCTTGGGGCTGGCGATCTGCAATACCCGCTCGCCGAGCAACTGCGGTATCTGATAGTCGACTTGGCTCAGGTTGATGATCGTGTCGAGACCCCGCGCCTCGACCGACCTGATCGAGGTCAGATCGCCGAAGAGCGCCGAGTCCTTCTGCTTCTTGGCCCGTTCGATGGCGGCCTTGACGGCGGCGCCGTCCACGGGCGCACCGTCGCTGAACTTCAGGCCGGGGCGCAGGTGGAAGGTGACCTGGTCGCCCTTGTCGTTGTACTCCCAGCTCTTGGCGAGGTCGGGGACGGCCTTGCCCGTGTCGTCCGTACGCGTCAACGAGGCGTAGACGAGGGTGAGTTCACGGAACTGGGCGCCGCTGCCCCCGACCACCGGGTCCCAGTGGGTGGGGAAGTACGAGGAGGTCCACTTGAGCGTGGAGTTGCCCGCGGCGCCCGCGGCGTCACCGCCGCAGGCGCTGAGGGCCGGTACGAGCGCGGCGACGAACGCTGTCCCGAGGGCGGCGAGGCGCAGACGGCCGGCCCCTCGGGGGGATCGCGGGTCCAGTGGGCGGCGGGGCGTGGGTCGTCCGGACATCTCTTTGGCTTTCTTTGATGGTCCCGGCCGCTGCCGGGAAACGAGGGCCTGGACACACCGGCGCGTGACACCGGATCACACTGCGCGGGCATGCCTGCGACGGCTTCGTTGCACGTCGGACACACCGCGCTCGAAGTGTGAGGCGTCGGTGGTTTCACGGGGGTGGGCCGGAAGGCGGAGAAGAGGGAGCCGCGAGCGGCGAGGCACGAGCATGACGGCGAGCGACGGACGCGGAGCGGCTGTCCGGCGGGGCGGCCGGGTGCCGCGTGGGCGGTCAGATGCCTGTGGGCCGTGGGTGGCTGGCGGTCAGCGACAGAGAGCGCTGGAAGTGCGCCGCAGATCCACGTAGCGGCACACCACACCGGGGTGCGTCGTGAGCATGGTGCACATCCTGACGCCGACCGTCACCGCCTGTCAATGGACACCAATTGGTGTCTCATTGGCCGGGACGGCTCCTGAGGGTGACTCAGTGCCCGGCGGGGCCGGTGCGGGCGGTCGCGGGATGCACCGCGGCCTCCTGCGGATGCAGCCACAGCGGCCCGTTGGCGGTGTCCACCCGGACCGCGTCCTGCGGCGGCCGTCCGCCGTCCGTGAGCAGCCGGACCTCCGGCCCGGTCAGGCTGCGGTACCGCTCCAGCGCCACCGTCGGGTCCGCCGGCGCGGGAGCCCTCAGCAGCCCCGGGCAGAGCCCGTCGACGGCCGCCGCGTACGTGTCGTAGGGCCGCAGTCCGGGCACCGCCCGGTATCCGGCGGGGGCGCGGAACACCAGCGTCGGCAGGGCGTAACGGCGGCCGCCTTCGGCGGTCTCCTTCGCACCGCCGGGATGCGGCGAACCGTCAGGAGCGTCCCGTACGGCCAGCACCTCGGGGACCGGGCGGCGCGCCTCGGCGCGGTCGGCGGTGACCTGCGCCAGTACGTCGGCCGACGCGGCGTCCGCCGCCAGCCGCCGCAGGTCGAGGCCGGGCACACCCCGTGCCGCGGCCAGGGCGAGCGCGGTGGTGTCCGCCGGTTCGCCCCGCACGAAGACGGTCTCCCGCAGCCGCCGCAGCGCCCGCTCCGCCACGTCGGCGCCCTGACGTTCGGCGGCCTTGGCGACGAGCGAGGACGGCCAGGAACTGGCCGCGACCCGGTCCAGCCGTACGGCGTGCGGGGCGCCGGTGTGCGCGGCGACCTCCGCCACGTACCGCGCGTACCAGGCCGTCTCGGCGGCCGGATCGGGCGGCGGATCGTCGTCGTGGTCGAAGAGGATGGCGTAGACGCGCCGCCAGCGCACCCGGCCCGCCAGCGCCGCCCGCAGCGCGCGGAAGGCGGGCTCGGAGCCCCAGGCCCACGGGCACAGCGGGTCGGTGTACTCCACCACCTCGACGGCGGACGGTGCCGGTGGGCCGCTCACGCGGCGCCGACCCCGGGCCGCCGCGCGACGGCGCCCGCGGGCACCAGCGCGGCCAGCGGCAGCGCGGCGAGCACCGCCGCCGCCTGTTCCTCGACCTGCCGCCACACACCGGGCAACGCCCCTGCGGCGCCCGGGTAGTCGAGCCCGGCCAGCGACTCGCCGCGCAGCGTGATGAGTTCACCGTCGACGGCGCGTACGACGTCGAGGAGGGTGATCTCCTCGGCCGGCCTGCCGAGCCAGTAACCGCCCTCGCAGCCGCGCTGGCTGCGCACCAGGCCCGCTTTGCGCAACTCGCCCACCACGGACTTCAGGAACCGGAACGGAATGTCCTGCGAGGAGGCGATGGCCTCGCAGGTGAGCGGGCGGGCAGGCTCACACGCGAGCTCCAGAAGGGCCCGGGCGGCGTAGTCCGCCTTCGCGGAGATATGCATACCCACATCATGCCCGACAGCGCCGCGCCGGCGGAGGGGTCGGCGGGTCCGCGACCTACATTGCGGCAACATTGCCGCAGGTGAAGGATAAAGGACACTTCTTGACATCCTTTCCGGGGCGGCCCTAACGTCCCGGCCATGAGCGAGCCGCCGACGACTCCCGGTGCGGGTTTCCACCCCCACCTCCACGACACCCAGGACCACCACGCGGCGCCCCTGCGCAGCAGGCTGCACCACATCCGCGCCGACGCCCTCGACGGCGACACGGCGCAGACGGGTGGCATGCGCAGGTTCGCCGGTGTCAGCGGCAGCACCGCGGGGTCGGAGAAGCTGTGGATGGGCCAGACCCATGTGGCGCCAGCCACCTCGTCGTCCGACCACCACCACGGCGAGTCCGAGACGGCGATCTATGTGGTGTCGGGCCACCCGGAGTTCGTCTTCCTGGACGACTCGGGCGACGAGCCGCAGGAGGTTCGGCTGCGCACCTCCCCCGGTGACTACATCTTCGTGCCGCCGTTCGTACCGCACCGCGAGGAGAACCCCGACCCGGCGGACGAGGCGGTGGTCGTGATCGCCCGCAGCACGCAGGAGGCGATCGTCGTCAACCTCCCGGCCCTGTACGCCCTGCCCGGGAACGGCACGCAAACGCCCTAGGGTCTGTCGTGCGGATCACGCCGGGCTCGCGTGTGCTGGTGCCGCGCCTCGCGGCGTTGTCGTCGGTCGACGACGCTCCGCGTCGCCTCCCTCCTCCGCCTTGCGATCCACGACACCAGCCCCCGCTCCCTGATCCGGCGTGATCCGCACGACAGACCCTAGACTCACCGGATGGCCAAGTACTTCGACGTCCATCCCGAGAACCCCCAGCGGCGCATCATCAGCGGTGTCGCCGACAGCATCCGGGCGGGCGCGCTCGTCGCGTATCCGACGGACTCCTGTTACGCCCTCGGCTGCCAGCTCGGCAGCCGCGACGGCATCAGCAGGATCCGGTCGATCCGCGAGCTCGACGACCGTCACCACTTCACACTGGTGTGCCAGAACTTCGCGCAGCTGGGTCAGTTCGTGCACATCGACAACGACGTGTTCCGTGCCATCAAGGCGGCGACACCGGGCAGTTACACCTTCATCCTCCCCGCGACCCGGGAGGTGCCGCGCCAGTTGCTGCACCCGAAGAAGAAGACCGTCGGTGTCCGGATCCCCGACCATGTCGTCGCGCAGGCGCTCCTCGCGGACCTGGGTGAACCGCTGCTCTCCAGCACGCTGTTGCTGCCGGACGAGGAAGAACCCCTGACCCAGGGCTGGGAGATCAAGGAACGGCTCGACCATGTGGTGGACGCCGTGGTCGACTCGGGCGACTGCGGAACGGAACCGACCACCGTCATCGACTTCTCCGGTGGCGAGTTGGAGATCGTACGACGCGGCGCGGGCGACGTCTCCCGCTTCGAGTAGCGGCCCCTGCCGGCGGCCCCTGCCGACGGTTCCTGCCGACGGTTCCTGCTCAGCTCGGCGCGAGGACGATCCAGGTGCGGCCGGGGCTCAGCGGCAGCGTCCGGCCGTCGTGGCGGTAGGTCGTGCCCGCCTTCTCGGTCGGCCTGCTCCAACGCACGTCGTAGGAGCGGCCGTTCCTGAGTACGACGGCCGAGCCCTGGCCGACCGTCTCCGAGAACGGTACGAACCCGGTGCGGCTGTGGAAGCGGGACTCCCTGATCTTCACCTGCTGGATGATCACGTTGTCCGCCGTCCAGGGCGAGCGCGCGCCGTCCATGCTCACCCGGTAACTCGACCCGCTCCAGGTGAAGCCGAAGCGGGCGCCGGGCATCTTGGCCGAGGCGGTCGTGTCGGGTGTGCCGCCGGCGGGGGTCGCCGAGGCGAAGGTCAGGCCGATGTCCTTCGCGGTCCCCGCGCCGTCGGTAAGCCCCTTGGTGTGCACGTACTCGTTGTGCGGCGCCGACCTGGTCGATCTGCGGAAGAAGGCGCCGGTCCCGGTCCTGGTGACCAGGTCCGACCTCTTGAGGACCGGCAGCAGCATGCTCTGGGCGCCCGAGAACGCGAGGGCCGGCCGGTCGTACTGGGCCAGCAGCTCCAGGTCGGTCTCCCGGGCGCTGCGCACCGGGCCGACCGTGCCGGGCAGATGGTTGCTGTCGAAGACCGCCATCAGCCGGGAGAGGCCGCCCTCGACCTCGATCCCGTACACCAGGTCCGCGCTGTTCAGGCCCGTCGCCGGCCGCGCCGCGCGGACGTTGTCGATCTTCACGGCGAGCACCCGGCCCGCCGCGCCCGGCTTCCCCGTGAGCACCGAGCGCGAGGTGCCCCGCGGGTGGGTGGTGCCGTCCTCGGTCGGTGTGCAGCCGGCCGCCAGAGCGGCGGCGAGTGCCGCCGCGACGCCTGCGGCAACGGCTCTGCGTCCGGTCATGGCGCTCCTCCCGTTCGATGGGGCTCCCATCGGGACGGTACCCGGACCGCACGCCGAATCCCCGTCGCAGCGCGGTCAGACGACGCCGAGTTCGGCGTCCCCGGCCGGCAGCGGTTCGAGCGCCTGCACGTCGACCGGGCCCGCCGTGGCCCCCTTGAGCTTCGCGCCGAGCGCGACCAGCGCGGGAGCGCCGCTGTGTACTTCAAGATCCTCGGCAGACGCCCAGTGCTCCACCATCACGAAGGCACCGGAGGTACCGCGGTGCAAGGCGTACAGCAGACAGCCCGGTTCCGCGTGCACGGCGGGTATCGCCTCCCGCAGCGCCTGTTCGACGTCGGCCTCCCGGCCTTCGGCGGGGGTGATCGTGGCGACCACGACGACGGTCTTGTCGCTCATACCGGTCCTCGATTCCTGCGGTTCGGGAGCAATCAGCACAACAGTACGACCAGCTGCCCCGGACGTACGCAACCGCGTTGCAACGTTGTGGGGCGTTGGCTGGGACGATGACTGACGAGCGGGTTCCGGACGGACAGGCCGCGCGGGTGGAGGTGACGCCCGCAGCCGCCGAGTTGATCCGGCGGCTGCGGGCCGACCACGGGCCGCTGATGTTCCATCAGTCGGGCGGCTGCTGCGACGGCAGCGCCCCCATGTGCTACCCGGACGGTGAGTTCCGTACGGGCAACTCGGACGTGCTGCTGCAGTCCCTGCGGGTCGAGGGGGTGGAGGAGGCGGTCCCGTTCTGGATGTCGGTGAGTCAGTACGAGGCGTGGAGCCACACGCGGCTCATCGTCGACGTGGTCCCCGGACGGGGCAGCGGGTTCTCCCTGGAGGCTCCCGAAGGGGTGCGGTTCCTGATCCGGTCGCGGATGGTCGGCGCGTGACAGGCGCGACGGGACGGCCGGCTACGGCCTGACGCTGCTCACCAGCCCCGCGGTGGTCGAGATCCCGTCGGCGATGGTCGGCGCCATGCTCGTGCCCGCGAGGAAGAATCCGAGCAGGACACAGACCACCGCGTGCGAGACCTTCAGTCCGCCGCTGCGCAGAAAGATCACAGCGAGGACGACGAGCAGCACCACCAGTGAGATCGAAATGGCCATCGACTACCTCCTCCGCCGCGTGACAATTGCGGCATTCGGCCGCCAGTGTGGCGGAGGAGGGCGCCCGGACGGCCGACCGGCAGGCCTGCCGTACGGGTGATTGTTCCCGTCCACGGCTTCGGATCGTCGCTCTTAGTTCGACGCCGCTCCTGGTTCGAAGCGGACGGGCCGCCGGTCCTGCGCTGCCGCTACTCGGGCAGATCGACCAGCTCGGCGATCGTCTCCTTGTGCCGGCCCGCCGAACCGAGCGCCACCGAGTCCGCCTTCGCGCGCTTGAGATACAGATGCGCGGGGTGTTCCCAGGTCATCCCGATGCCGCCGTGCAGCTGTACGCACTCCTCCGCGGCGTGCACAGCGACCCGGCCGCAGTACGCCTGGGCGACCGCGACGGCGAGCGCGGTCTCCGGGCTGCCGGTGGCCAGCGCGTCGGCCGCGTTGCGCGCGGCGGCGCGCGCCGAGACGACCTCGAGCCACAGCTGCGCCATCCGGTGCTTGAGCGCCTGGAAGGAACCGACCGGGCGGTTGAACTGGTGCCGTTCCTTGGTGTACTTGACGGTCTCCTCCAGACACCACTCGGCGACGCCCAACTGTTCGGAGGCGAGCAGCCCCGCACCGGCGAGCAGCCCGCGCCGTACGGCGGCGCGCCCCGTCGCCGCGTCGGCGATCCGGATGCCGGCCGCCGGGTCGAGGGTGACGGCGGCGAGCGGCCGGGTCAGGTCGAGCGGGGTCAGCGGTTCGACGCTCGCCCCCGGCCCTTCCGTCTCGGCCGCGTACAGCCCGTCCTCACGCGGCACGAGCAGCACGTCGGCGCGTACGGCGTCGGCCACGCCCGTGACGGTGTCGGCGGCGGCCGGCAGGGGCCCGTCGGGCGGGGTGGTCAGGGGCAGCGCGAGGACGGCGACGCGGTGGCCGCCGGCGAGCGCGGTCAGCAGCCCGGCGACGTCCGTCGAGTCCGTGTCGCAGCCGAGCAGCGTCTCGGTCGCCACGACCGAGCTGGTCAGATACGGCGCTGCGGTGACGGCCCGGCCCAGCTCCTCCAGCACGACGGCCGCCTCGCGGTGACCCGCGCCCTGGCCGCCCAGCTTCTCGGGGACGAGCAGCCCGGCGGCGCCGATGCCGCCGGCCAGCGACGACCACAGGTCGGCGTCGTACGGGTCGCCCGACTCGGCGCGCCGCAGGGCCGCCGGCAGGTCGTACCGGTCGGTGAGCAACGACCGTACGGCGGCGCGCAGATCGTCCTCGGTGTCCGTGTAGAGCAGGTTCATCGGGAGAGGTCCTTCCATGCGACGTCCTTGTCGTTGCGCGGCTCGGACGGCAGGCCGAGGACCCGTTCGGCGACGATGTTGAGCAGCACCTCACTGGTGCCGCCCTCGATGGAGTTGCCCTTGGCCCGCAGATAGCGGTAGCCGGCGTCCCGTCCGGTGAAGTCCACCTGGTCGGGCCTGCGCAGCGTCCAGTCGGAGTACAACAGCCCCTCGTCGCCGAGGAGTTCCACCTCCAGGCCGCTGATCTCCTGGTTGAGCCTGGCGAAGGAGAGCTTCATGCCGCTGCCCTCGGGGCCCGGGTGCCCCGCGACGAGCTGCTGGCGCAGCCGCTCCCCGGTGAGGCGGGCCACCTCGGCCTCGACCCAGAGGGTGAGCAGCCGCTGGCGCAGCTCGTGGGTACGCAGGTCGGGGCGCTCGCGCCAGGTGCGCGCCACGGGGCCGATCATGCCGCCCTCGCGCGGGATCCGGGAGCCGCCGATGGAGACCCGCTCGTTCATGAGCGTGGTCTGCGCGACCTTCCAGCCCTCGCCGATCTCGCCGAGCCGGTGCGCGTCGGGGATCCGTACGCCGGTGAGGAAGACCTCGTTGAACTCGGCCTCGCCGGTGATCTGGCGCAGCGGCCGTACCTCGACACCCGGGTCGGTCATGTCGCAGATGAAGTAGCTGATGCCGCGGTGCTTGGGCAGCTCGGGGTCGGTGCGGGCGATGAGGATGGCCCAGCGGGCGACATGCGCGCTGGACGTCCAGACCTTCTGCCCTTCGACCACCCAGTCGTCGCCGTCCCGTACCGCCCGGGTGCCGAGCGCCGCGAGGTCGGAGCCGGCGCCCGGCTCGCTGAAGAGCTGGCACCACACCTCCTCGCCGATCCACAGCGGCCGCAGGAAGCGCTCCTTCTGTTCCTGGGTGCCGTAGCGCAGGACGGTCGGCGCCGCCATGCCGAGGCCGATGCCGATCCGCCGGGGGTCGTTGTCGGGTGCGCCCGCCGCTTCCAGTTCGCTGTCGACCACGGCCTGGAGGGCGCGCGGCGCGTCGAGGCCGCCGAGCCCCACCGGGTAGTGCACCCAGGCGAGTCCGGCATCGAAGCGGGCCCGCAGGAAGTCGTCGCGCGCGGTGTCGGCCGGCGGGTGGTCGGCCAGCAGGCGCGCGGCGCGCTCGCGCAGTCCCGCCGCGTCGGTCGCGTACGTCGCCTCGGTCATCGGGAGTCTCCTTCGGGGATGACGACCACACGTCCGGTGGTGGCGCCGTCGGCGACGCGCTGTACGGCGTCGGCTGCGCCCTTCAGCGGTACCCGCTCGCTGACGAGGGGCTTGACGACGCCCTGCGCGGCCAGTTCGGTCAGCCGCTGGTGGCAGCGCGGGATCGCGGCCGGGTCCTTGGCCGCGTACAGGCCCCAGTGCAGTCCGAGGATCGAGTAGTTCTTCACCATGGCGTGGTTGAGCGCGGGGGCCGGGATCTCGCCGCTGGTGAAGCCGACGATCACGATGCGGCCCTCGAAGGCCAGGCACTTGGCCGACTTGGCGTAGGCGTCGCCGCCGACCGGGTCGTAGACGACGTCGGCGCCACGGCCGCCGGTGGCTTCCTTCACGGCGGCGATGATGTCGTCGGTGTGCCGGTCGATCACGACGTCGCAGCCCAGCTCGCGGGCCACCTCGGCCTTGGCGGGGCCGCCGACGACGCCGATGACGGTGGCGCCGGCCGCCTTGCCGAGCTGTACGGCGGCGCTGCCGACACCGCCGGCCGCCGCGTGGACGAGCAGGGTCTCGCCCTTCTCCAGATGGGCGCGGCGGTGCAGGCCGAACCAGCCTGTCTGGTAGCCGATGTGCATCGCGGCCGCTTCGGCGTCGTCCAGGGCGGCGGGCGCCGGGAGCAGTCCCGCGGCGTCGGCGAGCGCGTACTCCCCCAGGCCGCCGTGCGGGAGGGCCGCCGTGGTGATGACCCGGCGGCCGTCCTCGGTCTCGCCGCAGATCTCCACGCCGGGGGTGAAGGGCAGCGGCGGTCGCACCTGGTAGTGGCCCCGGCAGAGCAGGGCATCGGGGAAGTTGATGTTCGCCGCACGGACCAGCACCCTGACCTGTCCTTCGGCCGGCTCGGGCCGCTCGACGTCTTCGAGTCGCATCACCTCGCCCGGCTCGCCGTTCCGGTGCACTCGCCATGCCTGCATCTCGGGGCCTCCACACACATTGGGCAGTACCGCGTCCACGCGCATACTAAGCGGTCGCTTGTGGGTGTGGGAACAGCCGCCACCGGACGGCTTCGGGCGGGCACGGGACGGGTCAGTCGTGGAGTCCGGGGCCGACCGGCTCGGGGCCGACGGGGAAGATCGGCATGGGCTTGATCTTGCTCAGATACGACTCGGCCTTGAGGATGGCCTCCCGCGCGGTGCGCTGCCCCATCAGCACACACAGCGTGTACGCCACGTCCTCGAACCGTGCGCGCGTGGCGTCGTCCAGCGGATCGGCCAGTACCAGCCGTTCCCACGCGCGGTAGCGGCTCAGCAGATCGGCGACCAGATGTCTGTCCGGCAGCAGCATGTCAACACCACTTCCAGCAGGCTGTGGGCAGGTCCGGAGCCGGATACCCACGCACAGCGGAGCACCCGCCCCTCCCGGACATTCTGACCGCGTCCCGGCGTCCGCGCGCGTCGAGAATTCACCCGGCCCGGGAATAGGTCCGGGCCCGCTCCGGCTGCCACACCCATGAGCACTCTTGGACTGATCGGAAGCGGAAACATCGGTGGCACCCTCGCGCGGCTGGGCGTCGCGGCAGGTCTCGACGTCGTCCTCAGCAACTCACGCGGCCCGCAGACGCTGACCGCGCTGGTGGACGAGCTGGGGCCACGGGCCCGCGCGGCGACGGCCGCCGAAGCCGCCGAGGCGGGTGACTGGGTGGTGGTGACCGTGCCGCTGAAGAACTACCGCCAGGTGCCGGTCGCGCCCCTCGTCGGCAAAGTCGTCCTCGACACGGACAACTACTATCCGGAGCGCGACGGGCGGATCCCCGAACTCGACGCCGAGGAGCTGACCACCAGCGAACTGCTCCAGCGCCATCTCCCCGACTCGCACGTCGTGAAGGCGTTCAACAACATCTTCTTCAAGCACCTGGCCGCCCTGGCCAGGCCCGCGGGCGCCGCCGACCGTACGACGCTGCCCATCGCCGGCGACTCGGCGCAGGCCAAGGCCTCGGCGACCCGGCTGATCGATCTGCTCGGCTACCACGCCCTGGACGCCGGAACGCTCGCCGACAGCTGGCGCTTCCAGCGCGACACCCCGGCGTACGTCGTCCCCTACGCGAAGAACCCGCAGGGCCTCGGCGTCTCCGGTGACGACCCGGGCGCCAGGGCGGACTCCACGGCGCTGCGCGCGGCACTCGACGCCGCCGTCCGCCCGACGCCCTGACGGACGGCGTCCGGCCCCCGGCGCGCGGGAGCCGGCCGTGGTGACGTGACGTCGTCACCACGGCCGGCTCCGATCTCCGCGGGGGGTCAGCCGCGGGCGACCGCGATCTTGCCGGCCAGCCGCTCGCCCGACTCGTACACCATGTAGGGCACTCCGCCCTCGGTGCCGAAACTCGGCGAGGCGCTGCGGCCGTTGTCGGGCGCCCCGTTCGACGAGTTGAAGAACACCCCCAGGTGGTTGCGGAGGGTGAAGTCGTTGCCGACCTCGGTGATCATGAGGTCGCCGCCGCTCTCCTTGTCCTTGTTGTAGACGACGTACGTGCTGCCGTTACGCTCAAGCACGTGCGGGCCGCCGACATTGACGGCGCCGACGTCGGCATGGCTGACGAGCGGCTTCTGGTCGAAGGTCCAGTTGCGCCCGTCGGCGGACCAGCCCCAGCAGATGTCCCGGTGGTTTGACGTGTTGTTGAGCATGAAGACCATCACGAAGTGGGCCTTCTTCGCGGGGAGTTCGTGCGGGAAGACCCGGGCGTACGACGTCTCGGTCGTACCGGACGGCATCATCGAGGACGACAGGACCACCTTGTCGTAGGTGAAGTTGATGCCGTCCTTGGAGCGGGCGAGCCGGGTGGTGGTGTTCTCGCCGTGGAAGTACAGCCACATCTCCTTGGACGCCTCGATCCACATCACGTGCGGGGACGAGACGTGGCTGACGGAGTAGTTCGGCGACCAGTTGTTGGAGACGATCGGGTTGTTCGGGTACTCCGTGAACGGGCCCTCCAGATGGTCGCCGTAGGCGAGGCAGATGCCACCGGGCGCGTCGTGCGGCGCGTAGTACAGGTAGTAGCGGCCGAGCGGCGCCGTCAGTCGGCCCGCCGTGCCGCGTATGCAGGGGAAGATGATCTCGCCGGTCGGGTTGTACTTGAGCTGGGAGGGCGTCAGAAGCGTCTTGACGTACTTGTAGTCGGGGAATCCGCCCGGCGCGGCGGCGACCGCGGGCGCGGCCCCCGGAGCGAGGGAGGACGCGGCGGCCGTGCCCGCCGTCGCGCCGACCGCGATGACGGCCGAGGTGGCGGCTGCGCCGCGCAGGAAGATCCGACGGCTGGGGTTCTGCGGCTCGGACATGTGGAACTCCGTCCCTGGAGTGGGTGTCAGGACTGGACTGACTGTCAGAGGTGCCGGGAGAGGTCAGAGGTACAGGGCGGCGGTGACACTGAAGCCGCCGAGGGCGACGAACCACACGTACGGAAGCGTGCGTGCCATCACCTTCTGTGGTGTGACGCCCGCGTACTGGGCGGCCCACACCGTCTGGGTACTGGTCGGGTCGGCGACGCCGAACACCTGGTTGTACGAGGTGGTCAGGCCGAGCACGGCGACCGCGGGGTAGACGCCCGCCGCGATGAGGACACCGGCGATACCGGCGCCGAGGCCGTACACGTTCAGCGGGCCCCGGTAGAGGCACAGCGGTACGAGGACGGTGAAGACCAGCACGAACAGCACCGCGTTCTGCGGGCTGACGGCCTTGACGAGCGGTTCCAGCGCGTCCACGGCCCCCGGCAGTTTCACCGCGGCCAGCAGGATGCCGATGGCGACGAACAGCGCGATCGGCGCCGCCGCCACCTCGAAGCCCGCGTAGAGGGTGCGCAGCAGCCGCTTGTTCATGTCGCGCGGCCGGGTGGTGGTGAACAGCGCGTACAGCACACCGGCCAGCAGCGCGGGGATGATGGGGACGTCGAGGGCGAGGGCGAGCACCAGCGGCACGACCGGAGTGAGCAGCGCGTACCAGGGCGCGTCGCCGAGTTGCTTGCGCCGGGAGACCGGGGCCGGCTTGGCGGACACGGACTTGAGCGCCCAGGCGTGCTCGACTCCCTTGCGGCGGGTCTCGATCAGCACGAAGAGGATCGCGGCGAACAGCGCGAACGGGAACAGCTTGATCATGAAGCCGCGCACGGTGGGCACGGACAGCTCGAGCGCGCTGGAGAAGAACTGCCAGACCGGCAGCTCGAAGGGCATACCGGCGGCGATCCCCATCAGGATCGTGCCCGCGGCGGTCACCTTGGGAATCCCCACCGCTATCATCGCCGGGATTCCGATGATGCCCGCGAGCATCGCGGCAGGCGCCGATCCGGTGACCGTACCCACCAGCGTGGAGACGGCGAGCACACCGAGGGCGACCACGACGGGCCGGTCCCCGCCGAACTCGACGATCTTGCGCACGAGCGTGCCCGCGATGCCGGTCTCGTCGAGGAGCTTGCCGAGCCAGGAGCCCAGCAGGATGGCGATCATGGTGGCGGCGAGCGCCGGTGCGCCTTCCTGGAGCACGGTCTCCAGCACACTGTTCTTGCCGGTCAGCGGTGCGCCGGAGACGAAGGCGATGACGACGGCCAGGATGACGAGCGCGAAGGCCGTGGGGAGTTTGCGGCTGAGCATCGCGGCGACTCCGGCCGCCATGATCAGCAGAATGACGACGCCCATGGCGTTACTTCTCTCTTCCGTGCGGTGAGCTTCCGTGCGGGGTGGCCGGCGGCGGCGCCGCCGACTCGGCGAGGGCCGCCGTCAGCAGCAGCGGGCTGCGGCCGAGACCGCAGACCTTGGCGGCGTAGGCGTGGGCGGCGATCTCGTCGGCTCCCGCGACATGCCCGTACACCCGGCGGCTGCCGAGGCGCAGGACGACATGGCCGAGCGCGCGCCGCAGCGCCGTCTTGGCGGGTCCGTGGTGGAGGTGTTCGTGGACGGCTTCGTGCGCGAGCGCCGCTGCCCTGACGGAGCCGCGGGGGTACCAGTCGCGCCAGCCCAGCCGCTCGGCCAGGTCCTCGGCCGCCCCGATCGTGTCGGTGTACAGCTCGACCGTCTCGGGCCGTGAGGTGTAGCGCGCCAACAGGCCGATCTCCAGGCCGCCTTCGCTCTCCACGACGCGCGCGGTGCACGGTACGGGGGCGAGCGAGGCGCCGAACTCGGCCGCGGCGTACGCCCATCGGCGCAGCAGCTCCGGGTCGCGCCCTTCGTGCGTGGGGGTGCCGGCGAGCAGTTGTACGCCGAACTCGACGTCGGCCAGATCGGCGAGCCCGCGCAGCTTTCCCAGGCTGTCCAGGTCGGTGCGGGTGGCGGTCATGTCCTCGCCTCCACCACGGCGACGACCGGCTCGTCGGCGGCGCGTGCGCGCAGTTCGCTGCGGGCCAGGGCGAGCAGCGGCTGCGGGTCGAGGACCCCCGACAGGTCGGCGATGCGCGAGCCGATCAGCAGCCGCAGCGCCGGGGCGCGTACGCCGCCGTCGCCGTACGAGGTGGACTCGTCGACGAGCGAGGCGAGCACCTGGGCGGCGGAGCCGACGGTGGTGGTCTCGACGCGCGCGTCGGGCGCGTGCAGCCTGACGACGCCGTCGGCGTCGACGACCCGTACCGGATGGCGGGTCGCGCGGAACCGGCGGTGCACCTCGGTGCCGTACACGGTGTGCGACGGGGTGCCTGCCAGCACCCTGACGTCCGCCGGGTCGGCCTTCAGACTGGCGGCGGCCGCGCGCAGCCGCTCCTCGTCGTCGGCGCGGTGGGAGCGGTCCTGGGTGCGCAGTTCGGTCGCGCCGGTGGCGACGGCGCGCACGGTGTTGGTCTGCGGGTCGACCGTGACCTCCACCTCGACGCCGTCGGCCGCCGCGCCCTGCGCGATGACGGCCTGTTCGGCCTCCGCCCGTACGGCCAGGATCTGCTCCTGTCCAGCGCCGGGGATGATCCGCTCGATCTGCTCACGGACCAGCGCGAGGGCGACCCCGATGGGGCTGATGACCTCGTTGTGCCGGGCGATCCTGCCTTCGTACCCGGAGACGGCGGCCAGATGCGGGGTCACGGATGCCGCGCCCCCTCCCCCGCCGACCAGCACCGCGGTGTCCTTGTCGAGGCGGTAGTCGCTGATCATCGCGTCCACCACGGTCTTCACCTGCTCCGTGCCCGCGTCGAGCACCTGGGCCGCCGCCGTGGCGACGTCGACGCCGAGGGCGGCGGCGAGCGGGGCCAGCGCGGCCTTCGCCACGTCCTGGTCACAGCGGGCGAAGTCGCCCTCGGGGACCCGGCCGAGCGCGTTGGCCGCGCAGGTCATGGTGATCGCGTACCGGCCGCCGGCCGCGTCGAGGACCGCGTAGTCGGCGGGGTCGTCCGCCATCGGGCTGACGGTGGCGAGCTTCGCGTCGCGCAGTTCGTCCGCCGTCGCGTAACAGGCGTACGGCAGGCCGGCGATGTGCGCGCTGCGCGGCCCCACGGCGGTGACCTTGCCGCCGTCGACCCGCACCATCGACCCGCCGCCGACGCCGACGGTCCGGACGTCGAGGGCCGACAGGTACGAGGTCTTGCCGAGGATCGTCGCGTGCCGGACGGCCACCTTGCCGCGCCGTACGACGCTGATGTCGGTGGACGTGCCGCCGGTCTCCAGGAACAGCCCCTCGCTGATCCGCTCCTGCATCAGCGCGCCGGCCACGCCTGCGGCGGGCCCGGACAGCACCGTGAGCAGCGGCCTGCGCCGCATCTCGTCCAGGGACATCACACCGCCGTCGCAGCGCATCACCATCAGCGGCGCCGTCACGCCCGCCTTGGTGATGGAGGCGTCGACCAGATCGGCCGTGGCCAGCATCCGGGGCAGGATCGCCGCGTTGACCACGGCGGTACGGGTGCGCTTCTGCAGCCCGTACAGCGAGGTGATCTGGTGCGCGGCCGTCATCGGCAGCCCCCGGCCCGAGGCGGCGGCGAGCACGGCCTCCTCGCCCTCGGGCCTGTCGACGCTGAACGGCTGGCTGGCGACGAGGACTTCGGCGCCCTCCCTGACCACCTCGTCGACGGCGCGGCCGACTTCGGCCGCGTCGTCGGGGTCACCGACGTGCGCGTAGGCGAGCGGCAGGTGCTTGCCCGGGGTGAGTTCGAGCTTGCGGAAGGCCGCGAGCCGGCGGGTGAGCGCCGCGCCCGGTCCCGTGCCGATGCCGATGAGTCCGACGGTGGCGACGTCGCCCTCCAGCAGGGCGTTGGTAGCCTGGGTGGTGCCGTGGGCCAGGAAGGCGACGTCCTCGGGGGCGTTTCCGGTCTGCTCCAGCAGCCGGTCGAGCGCTTCCACGATGCCGTGGGCGACCCCGTCCTCGTGGTGGTGGCTGGTGGGAACCTTCACCTGCCCCAGTAGTTCCAGGGTCGCGGCGTCTACGGCCACGGCGTCGGTGAAGGTTCCGCCCACGTCGATGCCGACGCGGATGCGGTGGGTGGTCATGGTCTGGGCACCTCCTTGTGCTGTGTTGGCGGGTACGCGGGCGGTGGGCCGGGCGGGGCAGGTGGAGCTGCTCCCGTCCGGCCGGTACCGCCGTGGGTGCGCGGGTTGTCAGTAGCCGCGTACGTCGGGCCAGTGGCGCTGGACCCCCGAGCGGTCGAGGAGGGCGGCGAACTCGTCGAACCGCTTGTCCTCGGACTGCACCTGACGGGGTTCCACACCTTCGGTGAGGCAGTGCGCGGCCAGGGCACCGGCGACCTCGCCGATGTTCCATTCCACCGGGTGGAGCCGGTAGCAGCCGTTGGTGATGTGGGTGGTGCCGATGTTCTTGCCCGCGGGGAGCAGGTTGCGGACCCGGCGCGGCACGAGCGCGCCGAGCGGGATCTCGAACGGCACGGAGCCGATGTCGATGTAGTTGTCACCTCCGGTGGACGGGTGCAGATCGATGCGGTAGCCGCCGACGCCGACCGAGTCGCGGTACTTCGTGCCGCCGTGCGGGCCGACCAGGTCGATCGCGACGTCGTGCTCGGTGATGGTGGTGACGGCCTTGATCCGCCGCGACTCGCGGATGTACGGCGCCTTGGCGAGACCGTCGGCGGTGCCCATGACATCGGGCCGCAGCCTGAGGCCGGGGAATCCGGCGCCGCCGTCGGCGCGCGGCGCCTCGGTCTGCAGCCAGTACAGGACGGACAGCGAGAGCTGCCTGGCCTCGGCGACGGCCTGCGCCGTCGTCTCCTCGCCCGCGCCGATCAGCGGCTTGAGCCAGTAGTCGTTGAGCGGCCAGTTGACGAGGGTGATGTCGGAGTCGAAGGCGCCGGGACGGTGCAGCTTGCGGGCCAGCACCCGGCGGAAGCCGAACAGCTCCTTGTCGCCCGCGTCCGCCGACTGGTCGGCGGAGACGTCCAGCGGGTCGAGCTCCGGATTGGGTACGAAGGTGCGCGGCACGGCCTCCAGGGTGCGCGGGTCGGGCGCGAGGAAGCCGAGCAGCGGCCCCGGCCAGAAGTCGGGCCGGTAGGAGCGCCAGAAGTCGTAGTCGGCGGGCTTGTCGATCGTGTGGTCCTCGCCCTCGTGGTGCGAGAGGGCGAAGCAGACCGTGATGCCCTGCTGGTTGAGCGGGTCGGCGGTCTCCGGGGCGTGCGGCTCGCCGAACTCGTCGCGCGACTCGGCCCCGACGGCGTACTCGACCCCGGCCAGCTCCAGCAGCTCGCCGGTCTCGGTCGCGTCGATCACGTACCGCGCGGTGACGGTCCGCCGCGCGCCGTCGCGCAGGCTCTCGACGGTGACGGACCGTACGGTGTCGTCCTCGGCCTCGGCGGCGACGGGACGGTATTCGGTGAGCAGCGTGAGCCGGCCCGAGGCGAGGTGCGGCGCGAGCATCGCCTCAAGCACGGCGAGAGCGACGCGCGGCTCGCCGCAGAGCTTGCTGACCCGCCCGGCGCCCGGGTTGAGGTCGGTGAGGGCGAGCGCCTCCGAGCGCAGCGGGTACCACTGGCGGTAGTACGTCCTGATGGACTCGCGCAGCTGACGGTACGAGGCGGTGGTGCCGAACTGCTCGACCCAGGGGTGTTCGTCCGGGGGGACGGCCTGTGAGGTGAGCTGGCCACCGATCCAGTCGGTCTCCTCGGTCAGTACGACGCTGCGTCCGGCGCGGCACGCGGCGAGTGCCGCTGCCACGCCGCCGAGTCCGCCACCGACGATGAGAATGTCCGGTTCGGGTGTCACGAGTCTCCTTGTGGTGCTGAGTGGTGCTGTGCGGTTCGTGTGCGGTTGGTGTACGGCCGGGCGCGGGGGTCAGCCGTGCCCGGGGGGCGGGCCCGTGCTGGCGCCCGGTCTGAAGGCGCAGGGGACCAGGGGTTCGGCGGCTTCCTCACCGGCCACGAGCGCGGCGAGCATGCGTACCGCCGCCGCGCCGAGCTGGGGGCGCGGGACGTCGAATCCGGTGGGCACCGGTTCGGCCGCGAGGTCGGGCGGCGGGTTGCCGAGTACGGCGAGTGAGGCGTCCCTCGGGCAGTCGAGACCGGCGGCAGCGGCGGCTGCGTGCAGCGCGCGCCAGGCGCCGCCGGTGTCGGTCTCCTCGGCGACGAAGGCGGTCACCCCGTCGTCGAGCCAGCCGCGCAGCCGCTCGGCGCTGAGGTCCTGTTCGGGGGCGGCCGAGCGGAAGACGGCCTCGGGTCCCGCCGGCAGTCCCGCCTCCTCCAGCCCTTTCAGGAAGCCGTGTTCACGGTCGGTGGAGGCGGGCGCCTCGTCGTCCTCCCGTACGAGCACGATCCGCCGGTGGCCCAGCGCGGCGAGGCGGGTGACGACCTCATGGCTGGCGCTGACGTAGTCGGCGCCGACCCAGGCCAGCCCCTCCAGCTCGTCCCTGCGGCCGACGTGGACCACCGGGAAGCCGTCGCTGACCAGCCTGCGCAGCTCCTCCGCCGGGGCGTGCCGGCCGAGGAAGACACAGCCGTCGGCGAGCCGGACCCGGCTCAGCGCGTCGGGCCCCGCGGCGCCCGCGCCGCCGGAGCTGGAGCCGGTGAACAGGACCAGGTCGTAGCCGCGTGCGGCGGCCTCCTGCTCGACACCGACCAGGAAGGGGTAGTACGAGTGCTGCACATCGGTGGGGAACGTGGCGGTGAAGCTGAAGACCCCCAGCAGGTCGTTGCGGGCCGCGGCGAGCCGCCTGGCGGCCGGGTCGGGGACGTAGCCCAGGCTGCGGGCCGCTTCGAGCACCTTCCGCCGGGTGTCCTCGGAGATCACGGCGCCCTGCTTCTTGCCGCCGAGCACCAGCGAGACCGTGGCCTGCGAGACACCGGCGAGCCGGGCGACCTCCGCCTGGCGCGGGCGTGACGTACGTCCCGCCGGCGCGGCTGCCCGACCTGGCCGGGACCGCTTCCTGGGTTCGTCCACCGTCGCTCCTCAGAGTTACTAATGCGCATTAGTAATGCGCATTAACGAGTACTGTGGGCCTACCGGCCGTCCGCGTCAAGAGGCTCGGCAGACTTATTCGCAACTCGCGTCGCGGCCCTTCTGCCACTGCCGTATCGCGCCGTACGGTGTGACCTTTGCCCCGACGATCAAGGCGGTCCTGCCATGGCCCTCTTCGACCTGCCCCTCGACGGTCTCCGCGAGTACCGCAGCGCGTCCCGCGAACCTGCGGACTTCGACCGGTTCTGGGCGGACACCCTCGCCGAGACCCGCGGCCATGACCTCGCCGCCCGGTTCGAGCCGGTCGCCACGGCGCTGACCACGGTGGACGTGTTCGACGTGACCTTCGCCGGGTTCGGCGGGCATCCCGTCAAGGGCTGGCTGGTGCTGCCTGCCGGGACGAGCGAACCCCTGCCCGCCGTCGTGGAGTTCGTCGGGTACGGCGGCGGCCGCGGCCTGCCGCACACCCATCTGCTCTGGGCGTCGGCCGGCTTCGCGCACTTCGTGATGGACACCCGTGGACAGGGCGCGAGCTGGGGCGGCGGCGACACCCCCGACCCGGTGGGCAGCGCGTCGGCCGTGCCCGGCTATCTCACCCGGGGCATCGACGATCCGCGTGGTTTCTACTACCGCCGGGTGTTCGCCGACGCGGTGCGCGCCGTCGAGGCGGCCCGTTCGCATCCGCTGGTGGACGCCTCGCGGACCGCCGCCGCCGGGGCCAGCCAGGGCGGCGGAATCACCCTCGCCGTCGGGGGTCTGGTGCCCGATCTGCTGGCGATCGCCCCCGACGTACCGTTCCTCTGCGACTTCCCCCGGGCGACCACGCTCACCGACCGCGAGCCGTACCGCGAGGTGGGCAGATACCTCAAGACCTTCCGGGGCCGTACGGAACACGTCGCCCGTACGCTCAGCTACTTCGACGGGGTGCACTTCGCCGCGCGCGGGCGGGCTCCCGCGCTCTTCTCGGTGGCCCTGGAGGACCAGACCTGCCCGCCGTCCACGGTCTTCGCGGCCTTCAACGCGTACGCGAGCGGCGACAAGGCGATCGAGATCTACGACTTCAACGACCACGAGGGCGGCGGGCCGTACCAGCAGGCAAGCCAACTGAAGTGGCTGCCGCACCTGTTGAATTCCTGACGGCAGCCGGCTTGGTCCCGGACGGCTCAGCGGAGCACGACACACCCGCGCCGCGCCAGCGCCTCGTCGAGCCGCGGCTGGGGCTCCAGGTCGTTCCAGCGCAGGTCCAGTTTCTCCAGGGCGGGCAGCCGGTCCAGCCACTCCGGCAGCCGGCTGAGCCGGTTGGCCCGCAGGTCGAGCCCGCGCAACAGCGGCAGCCCGGCGAGCGGTCGGGGCACCTGCGGCAGGGCGTTCTCGCGCAGATCGAGGTGGCGCAGCTCGGTGAGTCCGGCGACGGAGTCGGGCAGCCGGTCGATGGCGTTGCCACGGAGCCACAGTTCGCGGAGCCGGTGGAGCCGGCCGACGCTGTCGGGCAGCGTCGTCAACCGGTTGTGCTGGGCGCGCAGTTCGACCAGTGCGGCGAGGTCCCCGATGGTGTCGGGGAGTGTGCCGATGCGGTTCTCACCGATGTTGAGGTAGCGCAGCGCGGCGAGCCGGCCCAGGGAGGCGGGGAGTTCGGTGAGCCGGTTGGCGTGCAGATACAGGTAGTCGGTGAGGGCCGGGAGGTCGCCCAACGCGTCCGGCACCGAGGTGAGTTCGTTGTGTCCCAGGTCGAGGGTGCGCAGCTCGCGCAGTCGCGCGATGCCGGCGGGGACCTCCGTCAGCTGGTTGTCGGCGAGGATCAGCACCCGCAGTCCGGTGTCGTGCCACAGCGACCGCGGCACCTCCCCCAGGTGGTGCCGCCAGAGGTTGAGTGTGGTCGCCATGGCGGGCAACCTACCGGGTGTGCGCGGTCATCTGGTCGATGAGCCGCTCCGTCGCGTCGGGGCCGAAGCACAGGTCCAGGCTGTCGGACGACTCGCCGGCGGAACGCTCGCTGCGCGGGAACAGCGCCTGCTCGTACGCGGTGAGAGCGGCCTCCGTGTCGCCGGGGTGGCCGACGATCGCGGCGGCCAGCTCGGCGCCGTCGAGCATGGCGAGGTTCGCGCCCTCGCCCGCGAAGGGCGACATCAGATGCGCGGCGTCGCCGAGCAGGGTCACGCCGGGTGTGCGCTCCCACCGGTGCCCCACGGGCAGGGCGTGCACGGGCCGGGGTACGAGCGCGCCGTCGGCGTCGCCGATCAGGGCGCGCAGCCGCTCGTCCCAGCCGTCGAAGTGCTGGAGGAGTGTCTTCTTGGCGGTGCCGGCGTCGGTGAAGTCGATGCTGTCGAGCAGGCCGATCGGGGCCTTGACGGCGATGTAGGCGTGCAGGGAGCCGTCGTTCTCCACATGGGTGAGGAATCCCTTCTCGTCGGCGAGCGCGAACATCATTCCGCTGCCCGCGAGTTCGGCGCTCGCGCGGTGCCGGGTCGCCGCGTCGTGGAGGTCCGCCTCGACGAAGGAGACACCGGAGTACCCGGGCACGGCGGCCGAGACCAGCGGGCGGATCCTGGACCAGGCGCCGTCGGCGCCCACCAGCAGGTCGGTGGTGAAGGTGGCGCCGTCGGCGAGGGTCACCTCGTGCCGGCCGCCGCCCAGCGGGCGGGCGCCGGTGACCTTGGCGCCCCAGCGGATCGTCCCTTCGGGGAGCGAGTCCAGCAGGATGCGGCGCAGGTCGTTGCGGTTGACCTCGGGGCGGCCGCCGTCCTCGGTGTCGTCCTGGAGCCGGACGGTGCCGTTCTTGTCGACGATGCGCATCGCCTCGCCGCCGGGGTGCACGGCGGCACGGAACTCGTCGTAGAGCCCGGCGGCCCGCAGGGCGACCTGCGCGGAGTCCTCGTGCAGGTCGAGCATGCCGCCCTGGTCGCGGGCGGTCGGTGAGGGGTCGAGGTCGTACACGGCGGCCTCGATCCCGTGGACGTGCAGGACGCGGGCGAGGCTGAGGCCGCCGAGTCCAGCGCCGACAACGGTGACGGGGTGGTGAGTGGACATGGCTGCTCCTTGGAAGTGCGGGTGGGGCCGGCCCTATTCGGGGGCCGGGGTGGCGAGGATGCCGCCGATGAGGACGTGAAAGCCCCAGCTCAGACGCTGCTGGGGGGTCCCGGACAGCAGCTCGTCGCCGTGCGTGGCGACCTGCGGATGCCGCTCGTCGGCGGCGCCCCGCACCGCGGCGGTCAGCGCGTCCCAGTCGTCCTGGGCCTCGGTGTCCTGGCCTCGGGTGGCCTGCTCGGCGGCGGTGGCCGTCGCGTGCTGGAGCAGCAGGTCGAGCGCCCAGGCCGCCTCCCGCCGTGGTACACCGCCCTCGGCCAGCAACGCGAGCAGCGCCTCGACCAGATCGAGGTAGTGGGCACCCGAGGGCCGGGCGACCAGGGCCGACCTGGCGAGGGCGGGATGCGCGAACAGCACGTCCACGTACGACGTGAGGACGCGTACGAGCCGGTCGCGCCAGTCGCCCGCCCCCGCGGGGGCCAGCTCGACGGCGCCGAGCAGTTCGTCGAGTACGGCCGCGTGCAGTTCCGCGGTGTTGCGGACGTACACGTAGAGCGAGGCGGGTCCGGTGTCGAGCTGCTGCGCCAGCCGGCGCATGGTGACCCGTTCCAGACCTTCGGCCCGCATCAGTTCGACGGCTGCCGCGACGATCCCGGCCCGGGTCAGGGCCGGTTTCGCGGGCCGCTCCCGGCGGCTTCGGGGTACGTCGGCGTCTGCTGTCATACCTCGACCATAACGAACATGTTCGCTGCGAACAAGTTCGTAGCGAACATGTTCGTTCTCACCTCAGACGTCCCTCCGGACTCCTCGCTCAGCTGTTGTGCTGCCGGTCCTCCCGGTGCTCCCTGTGGTCCGGCCTGCGCCCCGGCGGCTGGTCGGGGGCCGGGCGGGAGGGGGCGTGCGCGATGTGCCGGGTCTCCGGCGCCTCGCCCGAGACGGTGAGCGTCTCGCCGTGGTGGGAGATCTTCATCGGCGCCCCCGACACCAGCGTGTACGTGGCGGCGTCGCTCTTGATCTCCACCTTCAGCCGCCGCCCCAGCAGCTCCATCGTGAACGCCAGCCTGCTGAACCGCTCGGGCAGCCGCGGGGTGAACGCCAGCGAGTCGCCGGTGTGCCGCATCCCGCCGAAGCCGGCGACCAGCGCCATCCAGGTACCGGCGAGGGACGCGATGTGCAGTCCGTCCCGGGTGTTGCTCTCCAGATCCTCCAGGTCCATCAGCGCGGCCTCGACCAAGTAGTCGTAGGCCAGGTGCAGATGGCCGACCTCGGCAGCGATGACCGCCTGGCTGCAGGCCGAGAGCGACGAGTCCCGTACGGTGATCGGCTCGTA
This sequence comes from Streptomyces sp. NBC_00370, assembly GCF_036084755.1. Classification (NCBI taxonomy): domain Bacteria; kingdom Bacillati; phylum Actinomycetota; class Actinomycetes; order Kitasatosporales; family Streptomycetaceae; genus Streptomyces; species Streptomyces sp. NBC_00370. The sequence continues at coordinate 7,614,281 of NZ_CP107968.1, read as the reverse complement.
GTAGGCGAAGTTACGGGCCTTGTGCTCCTCGGTGAAGAACTCACTGCACTTGTACATCGCCAGCACCAGGTCGGCCTGCTTGACCACCTGCTTGCGGTAGAGGTCGAAGTAGGGGAAGTGCAGCATCAGCGGATAGTCCTCGGGGCGCATGGCCGCGAAGTCCCAGTACTGGTGGCCGGTGTATCCGGCGGCCTGCTCGTGCACCCCCAGCTCCGCGTTGTACGGGACGTGCATCGCTTCGGCCGCGTCCCGCCAGGCGGCGCTCTCCTCGGCGTCCGCCCCCAACTCGGCTGCCTTGTGCGGATGCCGCTCCACCACGTCGGCAGCGGCCAGCAGGTTCGCCCGGGCCATCAGGTTGGTGTATGCGTTGTCGTCGGCGATGGCGCTGTACTCGTCGGGGCCGGTCACGCCGTCGATGTGGAAGGCGCCGTGCGGGTCGTGATGGCCGAGCGAGCGCCACAACCGAGCCGTCTCCACCAGCAGTTCGACGGCGCATTCGCGCTCGAACCCCTCGTCACCTGTCGCCGCCACATAGCGGATGGCGGCGTCGGCGATGTCGGCGTTCACATGGAAGGCGGCCGCGCCGGCCGGCCAGTAGGCGGAGCACTCCGAGCCCTCGATGGTCCGCCAGGGGAACGCGGCGCCCTTGAGGCCGAGTTGATCCGCCCGGTCCCGGGCGGCCGGCAGGGTGCTCTGCCGCCAGCGCAGCGCTTCGGCGACCGCGCTCGGCGCGGTGTAGGTGAGCAGCGGCAGCACGAAGGTCTCGGTGTCCCAGAAGGAGTGGCCGTCGTAGCCCGACCCGGTCAGCCCCTTCGCCGGGATGGCGCGCTGCTCGGCGCGCGCGCCGGCCTGGAGGACGTGGAACAGGGCGAACCGTACGGCCTGCTGGATCTCCTCGTCGCCGTCGACCTCGACGTCGGCCCGCTCCCAGAAGTCGTCCAGATAGGCGCGCTGTTCGTCGACGAGCCCCTGCCAGCCGGTGCTGAAGGCGCCGGCGAGCGCCGCGTCGACCTGGTCCCGCACAGCGGGCAGCGAGCGGATGCTCGACCAGCCGTAGGAGACCAGCTTCTCCATCCGCAGCTTCTGCCCCGCCTCCAGTACGGAGGTGACGGTGAGCCGGCTGACGTCGTCGCCGCTCTCGCTGCTGGTACGGGTCGGCGCGGGCCCTTCCACGACATGGTCGGCCGCGGCGGCGACCCGCAGCCCGCTCTTGCGCGTGAGGTGGACCAGCCGCAGCCGGTTGCCGTCCGCCAGGTCCTCCTCGGCGTCGAGCGACGATTCGAGGGCCACGGCGGTGCGCGGGTCGCCGGCGGTGTGCGGGAGCTGTTCGTTGGCGACGAGTTCCGACTGGATGACGATCCGCACCTGCGAGTCGACCGCCTCGACCTCGTAGGCGACGGCGGCGATGGCGCGCTGGCTGAAGGAGACGAGCCGGGTGGAACGCACCCGTACGACACAGCCGGCCGGCGAGGCCCACTCGACGGTGCGGCGCAGCACACCGCCGCGCAGGTCGAGCACGCGCTCGTGGCTGATGAGCCTGCCGTAGCGCAGGTCGAACGGCTCGTCGTTGACGAGCAGCCGGATGATCTTGCCATTGGTGACGTTGATGACCGTCTGGCCGGACTCGGGATAGCCGTATCCGGCCTCCGCGTACGGCAGCGGGTGCAGTTCGTGGACCCCGTTGAGATACGAGCCTGGCAGCCCGTGCGGCTCCCCCTCGTCGAGATTGCCGCGCCAGCCGACGTGCCCGTTGGAGAGGGCGAAGACGGACTCGCTCTGCGGCAGGACGTCCAGGTTGAGGCCCGTCTCGCGCAGGGCCCACGGCTCGACGGCGTACGAGGTGTGCGTGATCATCCCTGCGACTCCAGCTCGGCGAGGTCCTTGACGACGATGTCCGCGCCGTGGCTGCGCAGGGCGTCGGCCTGGCCCACCCGGTCGACGCCGACCACGTACCCGAAGTGGCCCGCCCGGCCGGCGTCCATGCCCGCGAGGGCGTCCTCGAACACCGCCGAGGCGGCTGCCGTCACACCGAGGTCCTTCGCCGCCGCCAGGAACGTGTCGGGGCGCGGCTTGCCCGGCAGCCCGCGCTCGGTGGCGACGACGCCGTCGATCCTGACCTCGAACAGCGCCTCGGCGCCGATGGAGCGCAGGATGTCCTGGCAGTTCGCGCTGGAGGAGACGACCGCGGTCTTCAGGCCGCTCGCGCGGGCGGCCTTGACGTAGCGCAGCGTGCCGTCGTACGCCTCGACCCCGTCCTTGCGGATCTTCGCGAGCAGCAGGTCGTTCTTGCGGTTGCCGAGGCCGTGCACGGTCTCCTGGTCGGAGCCGTCGTCGGGCTGTCCCTCGGGCAGTTCGATGTCGCGCGAGGCCAGGAAGGCGCGCACCCCGTCGGCGCGCGGTTTGCCGTCCACGTATTCGTCGTAGTCCGCGCCCTTGTCGAACGGACGGAAGCCGTCCCCGTCGCGCCGGCGCAGGAACTCGTCGAACATCTCCTTCCAGGCGGCCGCGTGCACGACGGCCGTCTTGGTGATCACACCGTCGAGGTCGAAGAGACACGCTTCGATCTCGTTCGGCAAACCGAGCTTCGTCATGCAGGGCACCTTCCCAGGGGCGGGACACTGCTGGTCCGGTCATCGTAGGCCGGGCCAGGTGGCCCGGCCCGTCAGCCCCGCCCGGGCGGGCGACGACGGGTACGGACCACGTGCAGTGTGATCGTCCTGTAACGGTTGCCCGGCGACGGCCTTCCGACTCTTTCCGTCCGCCGTGGCCAACGGATACTGACCTCATGCCGCGCGTTTTGCTGATCGAGGATGACCATGCCGTCCGCCAGGGGGTGGAGCTGGCCCTGCGCCGGCACGACCATGAGGTCATCGCGGCGGCCACCGGCGAGGAGGGTCTTGACCACCTCCGCTCGTTCCGGCCCGACGTCGTGGTGCTCGACCTGATGCTGCCCGGTATCTCGGGCCTCGACGTGTGCCGCCGGATCCGGGCGCACGACCAGATCCCGATCATCATGGTCACCGCGCGGGGTGACGACATCGATGTCATCGTCGGTCTTGAGGCGGGCGCCGACGACTACGTGATCAAGCCGGTCCAGGCGCGGGTGCTCGAAGCGCGGATACGTGCCGTGCTCCGCCGGTTCACCGATCAGCCGCAGCAGCGGATCGAGACGCACGGGGACCTGACCATCGACCGCTCGGGCCTGGTGATCACCCTGCGTGGTGAACCGCTCGCCCTCGCACCGTCGGAGCTGCGGCTGCTGCTGACGCTGTCCGCGGCGCCTGGGCAGGTCCTCAGCCGGCAGCAACTGCTCGAAGCGGTCTGGCAGCACAGCTACCACGGAGACGTGCGGCTGGTGGACGCCTGCGTCAAACGGCTGCGGACCAAGATCGGCGAACCGCCGGGGCAGCCCCGCTACGTGCGGACCGTACGCAGCTTCGGCTACCGGTTCCACTCCTCCTCATGACGGCCTTCACCGCCCTGCGCGGGCTGCGGTTCCGGCTGCTGGCGGCCTTCGCGCTGGTCGCGGCGGTCAGCGCGCTGGCCACCGGCGCGCTGACCTTCCGCGAGGCCCGCACCGGTGTGCTCCAGCAGAGCCAGGACACGGTCGTCAAACAGTTCAGGGACACCGTCGACGCCGAGGCGCCGCAGGTCACGATGCCGCTGACCGAGGACCGGCTGGCGGAGCTGGTCACCGCCGTCTCGCGGGCGAACAGGTCACAGCACTGGCGGGTGCTCGGCACGTACGGAGAGCTGCAGGCCAGCTCCGAACCGGGCGACGAATTCGACGAGTTGACCCCCGAACTACGCGAGTCCGCGCGCAGCCGCCCGGTCGCGGCGTTCCAGCGCGTCGCGCGGCAGGACACCTCCGTACTCGTGGTCGGACTGCCGGTCACGTACAGCACCGCCGACCAGCCCACGTCCGGCGGACCCGCCTCGGGTCTGACGCTGTATCTGGCCGTCTCGCAGAACACCGAACAGGCTTATGTGGACGCGCTGATCACGGCGATCGAGCGCGCGGCCGTCCCCGCGCTCGGTCTGGCCGTCGTCCTCGCGCTGCTCGCGGCACGCGGTGTGCTGCGGCCGGTACGCGCACTGCGCCACGCCACGCGCAGCATGGCCGAGGGGCGGCTCGACACGCGGCTCGCCGTCAACGGCACGGACGAACTGGCCGATCTGTCGGCCACGTTCAACGACACGGCAGCCGCGCTTGAGCAGTCCGTCTCGGAGCTGCGCCGGATGGAGGCGCAGGCGCGCCGCTTCGCGTCCGACGTCTCGCACGAACTGCGCACTCCGCTGGCCGCGATGTCGGCCGTGACGGACGTACTGGACGAGGACGCGGCGCAGTTGACGGGCGAGACGGCGGACGCGGTGCGGCTGGTCAGCGCGGAGACGACGAAACTGGTCCGGCTGGTGAACGACCTGATGGAGATATCCCGCTTCGATGCGGGGGCCGCCGAACTCGGCCTGGACGAGATCAATCTGGCGGAGTCCCTGCGCCGTACGCTCGCCTCGCGCGGCTGGCTGGACCAGGTGGAGCTGCTGCTGCCGGCCGGCGGCGCACTGCGCGGGCTGGTCGATCCGCGCCGGATCGACGTGGTGGTCGCCAATCTCGTCGGCAACGCGCTCCGACACGGCGCGCCGCCGGTGGTGCTACGGCTCGGCGCGGCCGGGGCCTCGGTCGCGGTCATCGAGGTGGCCGACCACGGTCCGGGGATTCCCGAGCGGGACATGCCGCATGTCTTCGAGCGGTTCTACAAGGCGGACACCACCCGCGCCCGCAGCGAGAGCAGCGGGCTCGGTCTCGCCATCACGCTGGAGAACGTACGGCTGCACGGCGGGACGGTGCGGGTGGCCGACCGGCCCGGCGGTGGCACGGTGTTCACCGTGCGGCTGCCGCTGGACGGGCCACCGCCCGGCCGGCCGGCAGACCGTGGAAAGGATGTGCGGTGAGGACAACCCGGCTGCTGGCCCTGTCACTCGGCGTCGCGACGACACTCCTGGCGTCGGGCTGCCGTATCCCGCCGTCCGGAGTCATCCAGGCCGGCGAACCGGCCAACGGCCTGCGCGCGTTCGTGACGCTCTACTGGGTGGACCGGGGATCGGCGGAGCACGGCGGGCTGCACCCGGTCTCCCGCCCCGCCGACGAGGTCACCGGGGTGGCGGCGGCCGTCAGCACACTCGTCGCGGGGCCCACCGAGTCCGAGTGGCAGAGCGGCCTGGCCACGCAGCTCCCGACCCCCATGCCGGCGCCCAGGGTCACCGTCACGGGCAGCGCGGTGACCATCCGGCTCCAGCCGGGGTTCCCCCGGCTCACCGGCACGGCGATAGGCCAGTTGGCGTGCACCGCGACGGCCGCCTGGCAGAGCAGCGGCCAGGCGGACGACGGCGCGGACGTACGGGTCACGGTCACCTCGCCGCCGGACACGGACCCGGGCGCGGGAACGGAGGCGGGACCGGCCGCACGGGCCAAGTCGTCGGGATGGCAGGTGCGGCGGGACGGTGCAGACTGCCCGTCCCGTCCCACGCCGTCACGCGCCGACCCCGCCGCGACCCCGCCGGCGGGTGAGGTCGGGGGTGGTGAGATCGGGGGCGGCGTCGCCGGTGGCGGCGGTGGCGTTCCCCCGACCGCCGCACCGTCGGGCTGAGGTCCCGACAGCCCTGCTCAGCCTGCCAGTTCACCCAGGAGCGCCCAGGTGCGGCGCCGGGCGGCCTCCCCCGCGACGTCGGTCCCCGAGAACACCACTTCGGTGGCTCCGGCGTCCCGGTAGCGCTGTATCTCGGCGGCGACCGTCTCCTCGTCACCGATCACGGACACGTCCGACGCCCGTGTGCCGCCGGACAGTTCGATCACCCGGGCGTAGGACGGGATCGGCTCGTAGAAGGCGAGCTGTTCCGTCACGGTCTCCCGTACGGATTCGACGTCGTCGGTGACCACACCGTGCACGAACGCCACGATCCTGGGCGCGGGACGTCCTGCCTCCGCCGCTGCCGCAGTCACGGCCGGGACGATGTGCTCGGCCAGGGCGCGCGGCCCGGCGAGGTACGGCAGGATCCCGTCGGCCAGTTGACCGCTGACCCGCAGCGCCTGCGGACCCATCGCGGCGACGAGCAGCGGCACCCCGCCCTCGGCGCCGGGCACCCGCGCGGGCAGCGGTGTGGCGGCCGTGAGCAGTTCGCCGTGGAAGTCGGCCGCGCCGGTCTCGGTCAACTGCCTCAGCGCGGTGAGGAATTCGCGCAGCCGGGCGATGGGCCGCTCGTGCGGGATGCCGAACCCGCTCTCGATCAGACTCTTGGCGCCGAGGGCGAGTCCGAGGTGGTAACGGCCATGGGTGGCCGCCTGGGCGGTCTGCGCCTGGCTGGAGACGATCAGCGGGTGGCGCCCGAAGATCGGAATGGCCGAGGTGCCCACCTGGAGGGTGGGCACCTCACGCCCGACGACGGCAGCGAGCTGCGGAGAGTCCGCGCCGAAGGTCTGCCCGAACCAGGCCGACCGCAGCCCGGCGGCGGCGGCCTCCCCGGCGAGCCGTACGGTGGCGTCGACCTGGTTCTCGCTGCCGGCTTGGTGAAGTGCGACTCCGATAGTCATGTCGAGGAAAACGGGCGGTGGTTCACCGCGCATTCCGGTTCACCTGTGACAGCTTCATGTCGGTCGTGTGAAGCGCCGACCGGCCACGGTCAACGGCCTTGCAGGGCCTTGACGTTGTTGCCGAAGGTCCAGTTCTTCGCACCGTCCCAGTTGAGCGACCAGGTCATCAGGCCCTTGAGGGCGCCGTTGTACTTGTTCCACGCCTGTGTCACCAGATTCGGGGCCATGTATCCCCCGCCGGCCCCCGACTGGGCCGGAAGTCCCGGTACTTGCTTGTCGTAGGGCACCTTGACCGTGGTGCCCTGCACGACCAGGCCCTTGTTGAGGCAGTCGGTCTGCGCGGTGAACCCCGCGACCGTTCCCGCCTCGTACGAGTCGGCGGCGCAGCCGTACATGCTTCCGTTGTAGTACTGCATGTTCAGCCACCACAGCCGGCCGTTGTCCGCGTACTTCTTCACGATCGGCAGATACGCGCCCCAGATCGAGCCGTAGGTGATGCTGCCCCCGGTGACATAGGCCGTCTCCGGCGCCATGGTCAGCCCGAAGCCCGACGGCATCTGCGCGAGCACACCGTCGATGATGCGGATCAGGTTGGACTGGGACGCGGAGAGCTGGTTGATGTTGCCGCTGCCGGTGAGGCCCGTCTCGATGTCGATGTCGATGCCGTCGAAGTTGTACTTCTTCAGGATCGGCACGACCGTGGCGACGAACCGGTCGGCCACGGCCGTGGAGCTGAGGTCGATTCCCGCGGTGGCACCGCCGATCGACATCAGTGTGGTCAGCCCGGCCGCCTTGGCCTGGCACATCTCGGCGGGGGTCGGCACCTTCACCGTGGCGTCCATCCCGTTCTCCCACAGCACGGTGCCGTCCGAACGGATCACCGGGAAGGCCAGGTTGGCGACGTTGTAGCCGTGTGCGGCGATCCTGCTGTCGGTGAGGGGGATCCAACCGAGCGGCGGGTGGACGCCGTTGGCGGCGCCGTCCCAGTTCTCCCAGTACCCCTGGAGCACCTTGCCGGTGGGTCTCGGCTTGAGGGCGCAGGTGTCGGCCTGGGCGCCCGCCGGGGCCCGTGCGGGGTCCGGAGCGGGCGCGGCGGAGGCGGAGAGCTGGGGCAGTTGAACCGCGAAGGCGAGGGTCAGGCACGCTCCGAGCGTGCGCAGTTTCCGGCTGATCATGCGGTGCTCCCTTCTCGGCGCGGCTCACCGGAGGTAGCGGTGCGACGCCCGTGGGGGGGTTGGGGACACACGTGAAAGGGTGCGCCACAGGCTAGATTGGTCCAGACCTTTCGTCAATGGGTCTGCGGCACACCGGAGTTCCGCCGTCCGAGGACCGAGCAGGGACCGGGCGCGGCCGGTCGCGCCTCGGTCCCCGCGTGCCGGTCGCGCCTCGGTCCGTGCGGGCCGGTCGCGCCAGGCCGGTCAGGCCGGCGGGCCCTGTTCGACCCGGCGCAGCACCGGGCCGAGCTTGTCGAGTCCCGCGCCGCCCTGGAGCTGCCGTTCGTCCCACCAGGTGGCGCCCGCCTCGGCCAGCGGCCCGAGCAGATCCTGTGCCTCGGCCGTCCCGGTGGGGCTGGCGCCGCCGAGGACGATGTCGAAGGGGGCGCCCTGCGGGGCGTCGCGGTGCTCCCGTACGTACGCGACCAGCTCCCGCACCTGGCCGACCGGCGGCGCCTCGCCGTGCCGTGCGTCGGCGAACAGCGGGGCAGCGCCGTCCCAGCGAGCGGCCCGCCGCATCGGCGGGCGGCTCGGCCAGAACCCGCCGATCCAGACCGGCGGCCGGGGCCGCTGCACCGTGGCCGGCAATAGCGTCACATCGTGCACCTGGTGGTGTTTGCCCTGATGGTTGACCTGCTCACCCGACCAGTAGCGGTCCAGCAGGTCCAGGCCCTCGTCCAGCAGCTCCGCGAGGACGACCGGGTCGGTCGGCTCGCCGAAGCTGCCGTACTCGTCCTCGATCGGCCCGCCGAGCCCCGCGCCGAAGATCACCCGGCCGCCGCTGAGCGCGTCGAGGGTGGCCACCTGGCGGGCGAGTTGCTGCGGGCGCCGCCGGGCGACGGGGGTGACCATCGTGCCGAGCTTTATCCGCGAGGTCGACAGCGCAGCGGCCGTCAGCAGCATCCACGGATCGGCGAAGGGCACACCCCGGCGTACCTGTTTGTCGTGCACCACGTGGTCCCAGACGAACAGCCCGTCCCAGCCGGCCTGCTCCGCCGCCACTGCCACCTTCACCACGGTCCTGGCGTCGGCGAAGTCCCCGAAGTTCGGAATGTTGATCGAGAAGCGCATCCGGGCATCCTGCCCGGCCAGGACCGGAGTGGCAATCGCCCTGAGGGCCGATCGGGCGGGGCTGCCCTCTCATAATGGGTGGACCGAACTGCAGACGTTACCGAGAGGGGACGGTCTCCCGTGGCCGATGCGAGCGGCGAACGCCGACCGGCGGGCGAACTGGAAGCGAGCGTGCTGGCCGCGCTGTGGGCCGCCGACGGGCCGCTGTCCGCCCGGCAGGTGCAGCGGGCCGTGCCCATGACCCTGGCCAGGACCACGGTCGCCACGATCCTGTCCCGGCTCCACGAGAAGGGCACGGTCCTGCGCGAGCGGGCCGGTCGTGGCTACGCCTACTCCGCCGCGCAGGACGCGCCGGGACTCACCGCGCGGCGCATGCACCACGAACTCGACAAGGACACCGCGCGGGACGTGGTGCTCGCCCGCTTCGTCTCGCAGCTCAGCGCCGACGACGAACAGCTGCTCAGGGCGCTGCTGGAGGCCGGCGACCAGTGATCGTCCTGCTCCTCGTCCCGCTGCTCGTGCCGTTCGCCGCGCCGCTCTTCGCGTACCGCGTCGTCGACCGGCTCCCACCGGTCGCCGCGCTGTGGACACTGACCCTGACGAGCGTGGTGCTCGCCACGAGCTGCCTCGCCTCGCTCGGCGCGCTGCTGCTGCCCGGCGCGCTGCGCGTCCCCGTCCTCGCCCGGCTGGGCGAGCTGGTCCGTCCGCTCAACGTGGCGCCCACCGCCGTCCTCGACCCTGCGGCGCTGCTCGGACTCGGTGGCCTCGCCTTCGGCGCCCTCGTCTGCTGCGCGGTTACGGTCGCCCGCTCCGTGCTGCGCCAGTGGCGGCTGCTGCGTACCGCCCGGTCGTACGCGGCGCGTGTGCCGGCCGCCGGGGACCTGAGCGTCATCGACGACGACAGGGCCGACGCGTACGCCCTGCCGGGCAGGCCCGGCAGGATCGTGGTCACCAGCGGCATGCTGCGTGTCCTCGACCCGGCCGAGCGCGAGGCGCTCTTCGCCCATGAACGGGCGCATCTGGCGGGCCGCCACCACTACTTCCTCGGCGCGGCGGAACTCGCCGCGCGGTGCCACCCGGCGCTGCGGACGGTACGGGGCGCCGTCGCCCTCGCCGCCGAGCGGAGCGCCGACGAGGCCGCCGCGCTGGCCACGGGCGACCGGCGGCTGACGGCGCGGGCGATCGGCCGGGCCGCACTCGCGTCGCGCGACACACCGCCCGGCCGGCCGGCTTTCACCGCGGCAGCGGCGACCGGGCCTGTCCCCCGGCGCGTCGCCGCCCTGCTCCACCGGCCGACGGGACACCGGCGATTGGCGCCGGCCATCGCCCTGGTCCTGCTCGTATGCGCCGGAGTCTCGTCCGGCGCCGCGGCGGCGGGGGCGATCAGTCTGCACACCAGCGTGGAGGTCGCCCAGGGCGAGGCCCGCGCGCGGCAGTAGGTCCTGGCCGGTCGCCGGTGCCACCGGGGCGGGTGCGGGGACCGTGGTGTGACCGAGGGCACAGGAACCCCCGGGGCGGTGCGGAGAGTAAGTGGTGTGAGGCATACAGAACTAGAGGATCCGATGCGGGCACGTATCCGCGCGGGCGACCGCTCCGCCTTCGCCGAGCTGTACGAGGAGCACGCGCGGACGGTCTACAACCACGCCCTGCGGCTGACCGGCGACTGGTCGGCGGCCGAGGAGGTCATGTCCGAGACGTTCCTCGCCGCCTGGCGCACCCGGGAGCGGCTGGAGCCGGACGGCGGGTCGCTCAGACCCTGGCTGCTCGGCATCGCGACACACAAGGTGCACAACGCCAACCGGAGCCGGCGCAGACGGCTCGCCTTCCTGGCCCACCGTCCGCCGCCGCCCGCGGTGGCGGACTTCGCCGAGGAGACGGCCGGCCGCATCGACGACGCCCGCACGCTCGCCGCGGTGCAGGATGCGCTGGGCCGGTTGCGCCGCCAGGAGCGCGAGGTGCTGGCGTTGTGCGTGTGGGCGGGTCTGGACTACCAGCAGACCGCGCAGGCACTCGGCATTCCCGTCGGCACCGTCAGGTCGCGGCTGTCACGCGCCCGCGCCAAGCTCAGCCGGCTCACCGAGGAGAACACGGAACCGCGGCGCGACCGCGGAGAGGTAGCGAGTGAGGCCGTGTTCGCGGCCCTGCCCCTACAGGAGGAAACCCGATGAGCCCGACCACTCCGAACGACCCGAACACTCCGAACGACCCCACCGACTCCGGTTCCCTGACCGCCGAACCGGAGGCGGACGTCGCCGTGCTGGCCCGGCTGCTGCCGGAACTGCCCGAGCGGGACCTTCCGCCGGGCCGCCACCTCCACCACAGGAACGTGCTGCTGCGGCGGATCGACGACGAACAGCGCACCGCACGGCCGCGCCGCCGGCTGACCCGCCCCGCGGTGGTGATGCCCGCCGTGGCGGCGGCACTTGCTGCGGCTCTCGTCATCACACTGACTCCGCACAACGACCGCGCACCTGCGGCCGGTCCTGACACCGGGCGCGGTGCCACCGTCCTGCTCGGCCGGATCGCCGCCGCGTCCATGGAGACCGACACGAAAGCCGTGAAGGACAGTCAGTTCGTCTATGTCCAGAGCCTGGTCAGGTCGAACGAGGGAGTCCTCGACGGCCCGGTGAAGCTCGGCCCCGCGTACAAGCAGGAGGCCTGGCTGTCGCAGGACCCGGCCCCTGTCACCACCATCGGCTGGACCCGGGAGTCGGGCAAGGGCGCGACGATGCCGGACGAGGACGTCCCGATCGAGGCGTCGACCCCTGACGGCTCGGACGACACCGGCGCCGTGCCCGCGGGCATCGACCGTCCCACGTACAAGTGGCTGGCGTCCCTGCCCACCGACCCCGACGCGCTGCTCGCCCTGCTCCGCGCCCAAATCCGCCCGGCTGACGGGGAGACCGAGGACCAGGCCGTGTTCTTCAGGGCCGGCGATCTGCTGAGCCAGACGGTCATGCCGGCGGCGAACGCCGCCGCGTTCTACCGGGCCGTCGCGAAGATCCCCGGCGTGACGGAGATCCCCGACGCGGTCGACGCGGCGGGCCGCCACGGCATCGGCGTCACCCTCGACGACACCGGAACGGCGACACGCGACGAGTGGATCTTCGACAAGCACACGCTCGCCTTCCTCGGCTCCCGCTCGTACCTGACGAAGGACCACAAGCCCGGCAAGGCCGACGTCCTGTTCGGCAGCCAGGCGATCCTGCGACGCGCCGTGGTCGACCAGCACGGCATGGAGCCCGCCGACGCGAACAGCTGACCCGGGACGACCGAACCTCCCGGGCCCGCGGTAGCGGCGCGTATCTCCTTGATCGTGGGGGAAAAGCGCCGCTGCCGTGAGTCCCACAGGCGCAGCACGACGTCGATGAACTCGTCGGCGCGCGCGTAGCGCTGCTCGTGGTCCAGGCTGACCCCGCCGCCGAACTGCTCGACGACGGTGGGGTTCTGGGTGGCGATGGAGTTCCAGCCGACCCGGCCGCCGCTGAGGTGGTCGAGCGTCGCGAAGCGGCGCGCCAGTTCGTACGGCTCGTTGTACGTGGTCGAAGCGGTCCCGACGAGCCCGATCCGGTCCGTCACGCCCGCCATCAGCGCGAGTACGGTCGCCGTGTCGAGCGCGCCGCAGGGGCGCTCGGTACCGACCTCCTGGTTGGTCATCTGCTCGGCGAGGAACAGCGCGTGGAGCTTGCCCGCCTCGGCGGTGCGGGCGATGTCCTTGTACATCGCGGCCGAAAGATGGTCGTCCGCGGCTCCGTCACGCGCCATCCAGGCGCCTGTGTGCATGCCGAGACCGTGCATGAGCGCTGCGGTCACGATCATCGAGGGACTTTTGCCGGTCATCGCGCATCCTCCCGGGCCGGTAGGGTCCGGCCGTCGCGTCGTCGGTGGCGGAACCGCGGGGCACTGCCCCGCGTTCACCGCCGTGTCCGACGCTAGGAGTGCGCGTGACCTGCCACCAGGGACGACTTCCTTAAGGGAGTGATTAGCAGAACTGCTGGGACGGCAGGCATGAACGGGCCCAGCCCGGGTTCGGCACGGTACGGACGCGGTACGGACGCGGCTCAGCGCGCCAGATCGGCCACCGACGCCCGCAGTGCCTCGCGCAGGCGCGCCATCTGCTCCGTGCTGTACGTCCAGCTGTCGTACTCGTTCTGCAGCAGCAGCCGGCCGCCGAAGGTGGCCGCCCCGATCTTCGGCGGCATCCCGGGCGCGTTCGCCGTACCGCCGAAGCGGATCAGTCGCGTTCCGTCGGGGACCGGGTGGGCCGGGACGCGTCCGACGTTGGAGATGCCGTAGCTGACGACCGGGACCGGGACCGGCACACCACGGGCGCCGGCCCGCAGGGCGGCGAGCAGGAAGCGCTCCGGATCGCGCCGGGCGAGCGCTGCGGCGAACTGCCGCGCCACGTCCCGGCCGACCGTGTCGGGGTCGTCGTCGTGCGCGACGCTCACCGGTGTCTGCAGTCCGGTGATGCAGTTGAGCAGGGTGGACAGCGGCAGTTCCGGGGTCAGCCGGGTGCGCAGATCGACGCCGTGGCCGCACACCATCGGCAGCGGCCCGTGCTCCGGGGCGAGTTGGGCGCGTACGGCGGTGAGCACCAGGCCCGTCACGAGACTGTTGAGGGTGACGCCACGCGCGCGGGCCGCCGCCAGCACCGCGTCGGTGGTCTCCTTGCCGAACTCCAACCGGTCGACGACGAAGCGGTGTTCGGGCGCGGGACGGTCCGCGCCGCCGATGCCTTCGGTCGCCAGGGTCGCCGGTCTTCCGGCATCGCCGGCGCCCCGCGCCAACGCGTCGACGAGCACGTCGAGTTCGCTGTCCGGGAAGGCGCCGGACAGCAGGGTGTCGACGGCCTCGGGCAGTTCGTCGCGCCGCTCGGGTTCGGGGCGGGCGCCGGACGCCAGGGCGGTGTAGTACTGCCAGAACTCGTCCAGCAGCCCGAAGGCGGACCGGCCGTCGGCCACGCCGTGGTGGATCCCCAGGACGACCTGGCTGTGCTCGCCCTCGGTGAGCAGCCAGGCGTGCAGCATGCTCTCGGTCCAGTCAGGACGGGAGTTGATCAGCTCGGCGAAGGGTGCGTCGATGCCGTCCAGCACAGTCAGCGGCGGCCGGACGTGCTCACGTACGCGCAGCAGGAGCCCGTCGTCCCCTGCCACCACCGTTGACCGCAGGGACGGGTGACGGATCGTCAGCAGTTCCAGGGCCCGGGAGACCAGGGCGGGGTCCACGGTGCCGCGCACCAGGGACTCGACGTAGGCCGGCATGTCGTACAGCGGGAGCCCCGCGGCTCCCAGGTCGAGGAAGTAGACGCTCTCGAAAGGGGATATGGGGCGCTGACCGGTCATGTCGCACGGGCCTTCCGCATTCGGGATCAGGACGAGGTGGGCAGGTCGGGGTGCGCGCCCTTGCCCGGTCCTGTGTCCAGGTCGCGCAGGGCCGCGCCGAACTGTTCCGGGTCGAGCGGGGGCACCGGAAGCGGGCGGGCCGCGGCCGGGCGCAGCCCGTCCAGGACCAGGGCGAGGTAGCGGCGCCACGTGCCCGGCGCGGCGGGTACGGCCCTGCCGAGCGCGGCCAGCAGGAAGAGCAGGTCCTCGACGGTGAGGTCGGCGCGTACCGTGCCCTGCCGCTGGGCGCGGCGCAGCAGCGTGTCGAGCGTGAGCCGGTTGCCCTCGCGGAGCGCGTCGAGCGTGGGGACGCCCTGGATGTCGGTGGTCAGCAGGTCGTTGGTGCCGCGCTCGGCGGCGAGCAGTCCGAAGACATGGTCCAGATAGGTGGTGAGCCCGGTCCAGGCCTCGGGTGCGGTGCGGGCCTCCTCTGCGGCCCGCAGGATCGCGGCGAGCGCGTCACGGAACACCGCCTCGACGAGTTCGGCCCGGCCAGGGAAGTGGCGGTAGAGGGTGGCGTTGCCGACGCCGGCCCTGCGTGCGATGTCGTCGAGGGGGGCGTCGATGCCGCGCTCCGCGTAGATCTCCCGGGCAGCGCCGATCAGTGTCTCGCGGTTGCGCCGGGCGTCCTTGCGCAGCGGCGGCTGCCGGCTGTCGTCGCTGACCATGAGCGGCACCCTAACACCAACCGTGGACTACTCCCCGTTTCGTTGCTAGGGTCGCCGCCAGACAACCGGGGGGATGTCCCCGTTTTCATTCTCCCGGGACCCGCATCTTCGACCAGGGAGAAGTGCCTGTGCGCGAGGAACGCCCATGCCCGTAGAGGCTTTCGACGATCTGTCCGCGCTCGGCCAGGAGTTCGTCGACGACCCGTACCCCGTCTACGCGGAACTGCGCAGCCGAGGGCCCGTGCACCGCGTGCGCACCGCGGCGTCCGGCGAGTTCTGGCTCGTCGTGGACCACGAGGTGGGCCGCGCCGCGCTGAGCGACCCGAGACTGTCGAACGACATCCGGCAGTCGGCCGACTGGGCGGACGACGGAGGGAACTCCATCGGGCTGAACATGGTGCAGACCGACCCGCCGCAGCACACGCGACTGCGGCAGCTCGTCGCCAAGGGCTTCACCGCCCGGCGCATCGAGGCGCTGCGGCCGCGGGTGCGGAAGATCGCCGACGAGCTGGTGGACGGCCTGCTGGAGCGCGGACAAGCCGATCTGGTCGAGGCGTTCGCCCTGCCGCTGCCGCTCGCGGTGATCTGCGAACTGCTCGGGGTGCCTGCGGCCGACCGCAAGACGTTCCACGACTGGTACCTGACGAGTACGGACTTCACCCGGCCCGAGGCCGCCGGCGCGGCGGCCGGGGCCATGACGGGCTATCTCGCCGAGCTGATCGCCGCCAAGCGCGAGGAGCCGGGCGAGGACCTGCTGAGCGCCCTCGCCCGCGCCATGGACGAGGACGAGGACCGCCTCTCCCCCGAGGAAATGCTGGGCATGGCCTTCCTGCTGCTGGTGGCCGGTTACGAGACGGCGGCCAACCTGCTCTCCAGCGGGGTGCTCGCGCTGTTGCGCCATCCCGGTCAGCTGGCGGCCCTGCGCGCCGACTGGTCGCTGCTGGACAACGCGGTGGAGGAGATGCTCCGGTACGAGGGGCCGGTGGAGACCACCGCGTTCCGCTACGCGAAGGAGAACCTGACGCTGGGCGGCACGCCCGTCGCGCGCGGCGACTCCGTGGCCGTGGTGCTGGCCGCCGCCTCGCGCGACCCCCGGCGGTTCGCCGAGCCCGACCGCTTCGACATCCGCCGCGCGGCGGGCGGGCATCTGGCGTTCGGCCACGGCATCCACCGCTGCCTGGGCGCGCCGCTGGCCCGGCTGGAAGGCGCCGTGGCGTTCCGTACGCTGCTGGAGCGCTGCCCGGATCTCGCGCTGGACACGGATCCGGCCGCGCTGACCTGGCGCCCCAGCCTGATGCTGCGGGGGCTGCACCAGCTGCCGGTCACGGTGGGCTGACATGTCGTCAGCGCGGCTCCGGGATCATCGGCAGCGGACCGGCCGTCAGGCTCATCTGCGCCCGTGGCTTGATCCTGGTCCCCGGCACCGGGCGCAGCCGCCAGCGGGACGCGAGGGCGGCGAGCGCGAGGGTCGCCTCCGTCGTACCGAAGACGTCACCGATGCACTTGCGGCTGCCCGCCCCGAACGGCAGGTAGGAGCCACGGCTGACGTCCCCCGCGCGCTCGGGCAGCCACCGGTCCGGGTCGAAGGTCTCCGGGTCGGGGAAGAGCCCGGGGATGCGGTGGATGACGTACGGGCTGATCAGTACGTCGGCGCCGGCGGCCAGCCGATGGCCGCCGAGCTCGGTGTCCTCGGTGACCGTGCGGCTGTACATCCAGGCGGACGGGTAGAGCCGCAGCGCCTCGGTGAAGACCCGCTGGGTGTGGGCGAGGTCCGGTACGTCGGCGTACGTGGGGGTCCGGCCCGCCAGCACCTCGTCGACCTCGGCGTGCAGCCGCGCCTCGGCGGCCGGGTTGACCGACAGCAGATGCCAGGCCCAGGTCAGCGCGCTGGCCGTGGTCTCGACGCCGGCCAGCAGCAGCGTCATGACCTGGTCGTGGACCTCCTGGTCCGACAGCCGGCCACCGCTCTCGTCGTCGCGGGCGGCCAGCAGCGCCGACAGCAGGTCGCCCCGGTCCTCGGCGGCCTGCCGGTAGTCCCCGACGATGCCGTTGATGAGCGCGTGCAGCCGGCTGAGCGCCCCTTCGAACTCGCGGTTCGCCGCCAGCGGCAGCCTGGCCAGCAGCCCGGTGGGATCGACGGCCCTGCGGTAGGCGCCCTCCACCACGAGCGGCAGGCTGCGCCTCACCTCGGCGACCGAGTGCGGCGCCATCTCGGTGGAGAACAGTGCGCGCGCCGTCACCCTGGCGGTCAGGCCCTGCATGGCGTCGCTGATGTCGAGCGGCTTGCCCGCCTGCCACGAGGCCGCGTGCGTCTCGCACTCCTCGTGCATGACCTCGGCGTACGTGGCGATGCGCGCGAGGTTGAACGCCGGCTGGACCATGCGCCGCTGGCGGCGGTGGTCGGCCCAGTCGGAGGTGATGAGTCCGTTGCCCAGGATGGGCCGCGCCTTCTCCTTGACCGGGCCGCCGGTGTCGTAGACCCGTGCGTTCAGGAGAACCTGCTGGACCAGCTCGGGATGGCAGGGCAGGTACGCGGCCTTGCTGCCGATCCGCAGCTCGACCAGGTCGCCGAGGGCGGGCAGCGAACTGAGGAATTCCAGCGGCCGGCGCCCCAGGAGCAGGGCGTGGCCGACGAGCGGGAGCCGGTGGGGCGCTGCGGCCACCCGCCAGTCGCGGGTGGCCGTGTCGCGGGGCGTCTTCATGCGTCGGGTGTCCTTCGGTCACGGGTGACGGACGGTCGGGGTCGGGGGCAGGATCCGGTTCTGGTGGGCGCCCGCCGACAAAGGGCTTCGCGGTCAGCGCCGTTCGCAGATCATGGGCAGCGGCCCCGGTTCGAGCGTGGCCTTCGGCTCCGGGCTGAGCCGGCTTCCCGGTACCGGACGCAGCCGCCAACGGGCGGCGACGGTCGCGACGATGAGCGCCGTCTCGGTCAGGGCCAGTACGTCACCGATGCACTTGTGGCTGCCCGCCCCGAACGGCAGCAGCGCGCCCCGCTGTACCTGTCCCGCCCGCTCGCCTTCCCAGCGTCCGGGGTCGAACGTCTCGGGGTCGGGGAACAGTTCGGGGTTGTGGTGCAGCGCGTAGGCGCTGTAAAGGATCATCGTCCCCTCGGACACGGCCTTTCCGCCGAGTTCGGTGTCCTGCGCCGCCACCCGCATCGCCATCCACGACGGCGGGTAGAGCCGCAGCGCCTCGGTGATGACGTTACGGGTGTACGGCAGGGCCGGCAGGTCGTCGTAGACCGGGGTGCGCCCGCCGAGCGCCTCGTCCACCTCGGCGTGCAGCCGCTTCTCCACGTCGGGCAGGGTGCCCAGCAGGTGGAAGACGAACGCCAGTGTGGACGCGGTGGTCTCGCTGCCGGCGACGAGGAAGGTGACCACCTGGTCGAGCACCTGGTCCTCGGACAACTTCTCGCCGGTATCCGGGTGTTCGGCGCGCAGCAGGGTGGAGAGCAGATCGCCGTGGTCGGCCTCGGAGCGGCGGCGGCCGATCATGTCGGCGACGATCTCGCGCAGCCGGGTGTTGGCGTGGTCGTAGGCGCGGTTGCCAGGGGTCGGCAGTTTCTCCATGATCCCCAACGGTGCGACGGTGCGTTTGTAGATGCCGTGCGAGACGGTCCGCAGGCACTGCCTGGCCTCCTCGACGGTGGCCTCGTCGAGACCGGTGGAGAACAACGTCCGCGCCGCCACCCGCATCAGCAGGGCGTGCATCGCGTCCCCGATGTCCCGGGTCTCCCCCGGCTGCCAGCGGTCGGTGACCGTACGGGTGTCGTCGGCGACGGCGGTGGTGTAGGCGGCGATCTTGGTGGAGTGGAACGCGGGCTGGATCAGCCGCCGTTGGGAGCGGTGCTCCTCACCGCGCGACACCGACAGGCTGTTGCCGAGGAGTTGCCGCGCCTTGTCGAAGACGCCTCCCTTGTCGAAGACGCGCGGATTGAGCAGCACCTGCCTGACCAGCTCCGGGTGGGCGGCGAGATAGACCCGGCTCGGACCGAGCCGTACCTCGACCAGATCGCCGTGGGCGGGCAGCGAGGCGAGGAAGCCCAGCGGGTCACGCCACAGGGACAGCACGTGCCCGAGCAGGGGCAGCGCGCCCGGGGCGGTGCCGGAGCGCCAGGCCTTTTCCGCCGGGGCGGACTTCACGGATGTCATGGGACGGTCCCCCTAGTGGATGAGCGAGTTGACGTCGTTCACGGCCGCCCGGTATCGCCGGTCGCGGGTGGTCCACACGAAGTTGCCGTGGACGAGGTCGAGCAGCACGTCCCGGGTGACGTCGTCGAACGCCTTGATGCACTCGACGTCCTCGGTCATGTCGTCCAGCCGGTCCTGGAAGAAGCGCCGGAAGTCGCTCTCGTCCGCCACGTCGCACAGCCGGAAGCAGTTGGTGATCTGACCGAGCGCGTTCTCCCGGTCGTACGAGTAGAAGTCGTTGACGATGGCGAGGCCGCGCGTCGTCATCCGGGCGGCGAGGCCCGTCTTGGCGTGCTCGGTGAACTCGGGGTGCCGGTAGATCGGGTAGGACATCTTCATCCAGAAGTCCACACCGACGTCAGTGACCCGGAAGCGGAAGTACTGCTCGGGCGACGTGGTGCAGAGCACCCGCTTGACCGGCGAGTCACGGAACATGTGGTCGCTGGTGACGAAGGCGCGGGCGCCCTCGTACGCGAACGCCGCGTCCGTGCCGTCGTAGTAGCGCTCGCACACGGCCCGCAACTGCGGCAGGAAGAGGTCGAAGTCGTGCAGCTCGGGATCCATGTCGTCCCACACGAACGTCACGCAGTTGAGGACGCAGACGGCCTTGAACGCCTCCATGTCCTTGATGTGACGGGCGCTCTGCGACCAGCGCACGACGTCCATGTACGAGATCCAGCGCTTGTCGGAGACGCTCTTGCCGAGCGGTGCGACGGCGCGGTTGCAGGCGTCGATGACCTCGCGCAGCTCGGCGTCGGTCAGCGCCACCTTCTGCTGGGGATGGTCGATGTGCCGGGAGAACAGTTCGGCGAACCGGTCAGTGGCTTCCTGCCGGTAGCGCGCCGTGCCGCCGGCGGCGGGCGCCGGCGCGGCCTGGTCCCGCGTGGCGGCGGCAGCGGTCAGGTCTGTGCTCATGAGTTCCTCCTGGTAGCCGTGCGCGCGAGGTGTTTGAGGTCGGCGGTGGCCCCCGGTGTGAGCGGGGCGGATTCGAGGGCGCGCAATGCCTGCCGGTAGCGGTCGTCGATCATGCGCTCCACGGCGTCCCTGGCTCCGGTGCGCGCGAACAGGGCTCGGATCTCCGCCGCGCCCGTCTCGTCGAGGAGCGGGTCGCCGATCAGGGTGCGCAGCCGGGCGGCCTGCGCCGGGTCGCAGGCCCGCAGCGCGAGCGCGACCAGGGTGGTGTTCTTGCCGGCCCGCAGATCGTCCAGGCGCGACTTGCCGGTGTCCGCGACATCCCCGTACACGCCCAGCATGTCGTCACGGAGCTGGAACGCCTCGCCCAGCGGTATGGCGTAGGCGGTGCAGGCCGCCAGGGTCTCGGGACCCGCGCCCGCGAGGGCCGCCCCGACATGCAACGGGCGCTCGACCGTGTATTTGGCGGTCTTGTAGCGGTTGACCGTCAGGGTGGCGTCGACATCGTCGGAGAGTTCACCCGTCGCCCGCAGATCCAGATACTGCCCGAGCATCACTTCGGTGCGCATCTCGGTTATCAGCGGCAGCACACTCCCGTATTGCGCGGGGGTGAGTCCAGCCGTGTGCAGGAGTTCGTCGGACCAGGCGAAGGCGAGGTCACCCAGAAGCACAGCAGCGCTGAGCCCGAAACGCTCCGTGCGATCGTCCCCCTGTTTTCCGGCGAGCATTCTGTGGATGGTGGGACGGCCGCGTCGCGTATCGCTGTCGTCCATGATGTCGTCGTGAATGAGGGCGAACGCGTGGAACATTTCGAGTGAGGCAGCGACTTGGACGAGGGACGGGTTTTCGCTGTTCCCCCCGGCCCCTCTCCAGCCTGTCACGCACAGCAGTGGACGAATGCGTTTCCCGCCTGCCAGGAATTCCGCGAAGTGGCCCAGCAAGCGGCCCATCTGCGGCTCCTCCGCGTCGTTCCTCTTTCTCCTCAGGAAGTCTTCCAGGACGGTATTGACGGCGTCTTTCACCATTCCCGCTTCGCGCAGGGCGGGAGGCATGGTTGGCGTACTCATCTGCCTGTTTCGTCCCCCTCCGGGGTCTGCCACGTCGATTCCGCGCACGCCAAGGCCCGGGCCGTCGCGCGCCGTTGCGCGCCGGATCTCGTCGGGCCGGGTGCGGGGTGGGGTTTACGGGGCGCGTCTGCCGGGTCGAGCCTCAGGACACGAGGTCGACGCGCAGCTCACTGAGGCCGCGGATGTTGACCTGCCGGCGCCATACGACGTCCTCGCAGGACAGGGTGATGTCGCGGTAGCGGCTGACGAGTTCGGTGAAGACCAGCCGGGCCTCGGTCTTCGCGAGCATCGCGCCGATGCAGTAGTGCGGGCCACCGCCGAAGGACAGCGGACGCACGTCCTTCCGGGACAGGTCGAGCCGGTCGGGGTCCTGGTAGCGCAGCGGGTCGCGGTTGGCCGCGCCGAGCAGGATCATCACCTTGGAGCCGGCCGGGACGGTCGTGCCCGCGATCTCGATGTCGTCGGTGGTGATACGCGCCACGAGCTGGATCGGCGCGTCGTAGCGCAGCAGTTCGTCGATGCCGTCCTGGACGAGACCGGGGTCGGCGCGCAGCGCCCGCAGCTGGTCAGGGTGGTGCAGCAGGCCCAGCATGCCGTTGCCGATGAGGTTGACGGTCGTCTCGTGGCCGCCCATGAAGAACATCATGACGTTGGCGATGATCTCGTCGTCGGTGAGCCTCTGACCGTCGAACTCGGCCAGCAGCAGCCGGGAGAGGATGTCGTCCTGCGGGGCGGCGCGCCGCCTGGCCAGATGCTCGGCGATGTAGGCGCCGAACTCCTTCGCCGCGTCGTTCATGGCCGTACGGGTGGTCTCGTCGACAGCCGGATCGATGACGTGCCCCAGCGCGTCCGTCCACTTCCGGCACAGGTCGCTGTCCTCCACCGGCAGCCCGCCGAGCCCGCAGAAGACCGTGACCGGCACCTGTGCGGCGAGCGAGCCGATCAGATCGATGTCCCGGCCGCCGCCCATGTCGTCCATGATCCGGTGCACGATGCCGGCGATCCTGGGCGCGGTCTCCCGTACCGCCCGTGCGGTGAACACCGGATTGGCCAGGCCGCGCAGCCTGCGATGCGCCTCCCCGTCCCGCATCAGCATCCAGTCGCGGGTGGCCTCGACGATCGGACTGTCCGGTCCGCCGCGCTGCTCGGCCCATCTGGGGTCCTGCGGGTACTCGCTGCTCAACTGAGGTCTGCGGATGAGCGACTCGACTTCGTCGTACCCCGAGACAACCCAATGTCCATAAGGCGTGCGATGGACAGGCTCCGCCTCGCGAAGTCGCCGGTAGAGCGGATATGGGTCATTTCGTAGGCGTGGATCGCGCGCATTGAACAGAGGCGCGTCCTCTGCTGGCTTCATAGCCCATTCCCCCAGCTCTTGACTGTCCGACAGGGACCGCCGGTCATTGCGGTCCCCGAACTCGGTACCGAATACTAGGCACATGACAACCACGCACGACAAGAGTGCCAGGACCCACTACCTGGATTTGTACGTGACGTGACATCCGTCACTGCCGCGCGGGCCCCCTTACTCCCTGGACAGACTCGACAACGGAGTATTACGTTCGAGGAGTTGGACCGAAAGACCGATCGGCGCTACGGGGGCGACAGTGCGGCGTACCGCTTTCCACGACGACCATGAGGCGTTCCGTGCTGTACTGCGGGACTTCATCGCGGCAGAGATCACGCCCATGTATCACGAGTGGGAGACCGCAGGCCGGGTCCCCCGTGATTTTTACCTGAAACTGGGCAAGCTCGGTATTCTCGGTTTCGGTGTTCCCGAGGAGTACGGGGGCGCCGGCCGGACGAGCTTCAAGTACAACGCCGTCATGGCGGAGGAGTGTGCGCGGGCCGGGGTCACCTTCGGTGGCGCCAGTGCCCATTTGGCGCTTCCCGCGACTTTCGTCAAATACACGACGGACGAGCAGAAGAAGCGCTGGCTGCCCGCCTTCACCACCGGCGAGATGATGACGGCCATCGCCATCACGGAGCCGGGTGCCGGCTCCGACGTCGCGGGGCTGAGTGCCACGGCCGAGCCGACCGAGGACGGCGCGCACTACCTGCTGAGCGGCGTCAAGTCGTTCGTCTCCGGGGGCGCCCAGGCCGATCTGGTGCTTGTCGCCTGCCGCACCTCCGGCGCCGGGCGGGACGACAGGCGCGGCGGTCTGTCACTGCTGGCCGTCGACACCCGCTCCGCCGGTGTCACCGTCAGCTCGGAGCCGGCCACCCTCGGGCTGCGCTCGTCGGACATCGTCGAGATGACGTTCACCGACGTACGGGTCCCCGCGGAGAACGTGGTCGGCGGGCCCGGCAACGGCTTCGCCTGCCTGGCGGACATCTTCCCGCAGGAGCGGCTGGGCATCGCCGTCGGCGCGTACGCCCACGCCGCTGCGGCGGTGCGTTTCGCGACCGAGTACGTGCGCGAGCGCACCGCGTTCGGCAAGCCGCTCGCCGCCTTCCAGAACACCAAGTTCGTACTGGCCGACTGCAAGGCCGACGTCGACGCCCTGCAGGCGGTCGCCGACCGGGCGCTCGACGCCTTCGACGCCGGGGAGTTGACGGCGGACGAGGCCGCTTCGGCCAAGCTGTTCTGTACGGAGACCGCGACCCGGGTCGTCGACAAGTGCCTTCAGCTGCACGGCGGTTACGGGTTCATGATGGAGTATCCCGTCGCCCGGCTCTACGCGGACAACCGGGCGAGCAGGATCTTCGGTGGCACGAGCGAGATCATGCGCACGATCGTGGCCAAGTCGATGGGTCTGTGAACCGCGCGATGATGGAGCTGTGTCGAGCGACCCGGACGAGATCGAACTGAGCCTGCGCGAACTTCGCGAGATCACGGGCTACGCGGCGGACTGCGCGAGCAGGGTGCTGTCCCTCTACGAGCGGGCCGTGCCCGCCGACCCGCGCCCGCGCGAGGCGATCGAAGCGGCGCGTGCCTTCGCGGAGGGCGGCCGGCGTACGGCCGCTCTGCGGCAGTGTGGGTGGGCGGCGTTCAAGGCGGCGGGAGAAGCGGCGGCCTCACCTGCGGCGGACTCGCCCGCGGCGGCCGAGGCGGCGCGAGCGGCGAGCCATGCGGCCGGCGCCGCGTACCTTCACCCCAAGGCCAGCGCCCATCAGGTCAAACACATCCTCGGTGCGGCGGCGAACGCGGCCCGGGCGGCGGAGCTGGCCCCCGAAGCCGACGGGCACGCCGCCGAGGAGGCTGTCGAACGGGCCCGCCGCCACGCCCCGCCTGCGGTCACCACGGTCCTCGCGCGGCTGCCCGCGGCCCCCGCCGGTGGCGGCCGCGTGGGTGAGCTCGTCCGGGACCTCGACACCGCCCTCCGGGGCCGGGACGGGTGGTGAACAATCGAACCGCCGGGTCCACGGACCAGAGTTCGCTTCAGGAGACCACCATGCCCCTCGCCCTCCCTCCGCTGTTCCACGTCGGCATCGTGGTGTCGGACTTCGACCGTGCCGTCGCCGACTACGAACGGCGGTGGGCGGCCACGACCGAGCGGGTCACGGACCTCAGCTTCACCGCGGCCCGGCTCCACGGGGAAGAGGTCTCCTGCTCGGCCCGCTACGGCTTCATCAACACCGGAGCGTCCGAGATCGAACTGATCCAGCCCCTCACCGGCCGCTCGCCCTACACGGAGTTCCTGGAGACCAACGGCGAGGGCGTCCATCACCTCGCCTACGTCGTGGAGAGCGTCGACGCGTATCTCGCCGCGCTGCGCGAGGCGGGCGAGGAGCCGCGGGTGGTCTTCGACGCGGCCGTCGCTGACGTCACCCGCTTCGTCTACCTGGACGATCTGGCGCACGGCCCGGTCGTCGAGCTGATCGAGACCTCCGTCTGATCGAGGCCTCCGTCCGGAGTGCCTGAGCGTCGGCGCGGTCGCCCGATCGGCGTACCCGCGCCGTACGTCCTCCTCCGTGCGAAGGAGCGGGCGCCAGCCGAAAGGCGGGAGCCGGCGCGGAGTCGGTGATACCCGCGGACGAAATACCCCCGAGGGCGGCCCAACGAGTGCCCGGGTGCGTGTTTGGTGAGTGCTGCGGGGCACTGCGCCTCGTAGCCGTGCTCGCACACGGCCGACCAAGAGGAGCACTCATGTCGAAACGCACACTCACGCTCGCCGCGGCGACTGTCACCGCCGTCCTGGCGGTCACGGCATGCGACACGAGCGCGAAGGAAGTCGGTGACGCGTCGCTGCGCACCTTGGTCTCGAAGCTGGGGGAAGTCTCGTTCAAGGAGGAAAACCACACCATAGACGGGGAGTTGTCCTGTGCCACCTCGGACGGGAAGTCCTACACGATCACCTGCACGGGGCACGACACGGCGAAGAAGCCGGTACGTCTGGTCGTCAAGGCGGACCGGAAGAAGGATGTCTCGTCCAGCAAGCCGGATCGCATCCGGGCCACGAGCGTGATCGGGACGGTCGACGGCAAGGAGGTCTTCAGCCAGAAGTGCCTCGGCTCGGCCTGCTGACCGGCAGACTCCGCTGCCGGATCCGGATGCTCCGTAGGATCACCGGCATGGCGTTGCGACCTGTTCAGGTGAACATCAAGGCTCTTGACGGCTCGGCGGTCGACCGGTTCTGGGCGGAGGCGCTCGGCTGGAGTGTTTTCCGGCCCGGCGTGACCACGTACGTCGCACCAGCCGGCGAACTCGTCTGGCCGCACCCGGACGACGTCTGCCTCGACATCGTTCCGGTCCCGGAACCCAAGTCGGCGACGAAGAACCGTGTGCACCTCGATCTCGCCACCCGCTCCGCCGCCCATCAGGCGGAGTTGGTCGCGCGCCTCCAGGCTCTCGGTGCGACGCCCGCGCAGGTGGGCCAGGGCGACGTGCCGTGGACGGTCCTCGCCGACCCGGAGGGCAACGAGTTCTGTGTGCTGGAGCCCCGCGAGGTCTACCGGGACACCGGGCCGATCGCCGCCGTGGTGGTCGACTGCGAGGACCCGCCGGCCATGGCCCGGTTCTGGGGCCGGGCGACGGACTGGACGGTGCGCGAAGTGACCCACGAACAGGCGACGTTGCGCTCCGCCCGGGGCGTCGGCCCGTATCTCGAATTCCTCCGCACGCCCGGCGGCAAGACCGTGCCGGACCGCGTCCACCTCGGCCTGCTGCCGTACCCCGGTGACGACCGGGCGGCGGAGGTGGCCCGGCTGCGGGCCCTCGGCGCCACCGATCTCGACGTCGGCCAGGGCGATGTCCCGTGGACATGTCTGGCCGACCCCGAGGGCCACGAGTTCTGCGTCCTCGCCCCGTCCTGATCCGGGGCGAGGGTCGCGGTCGCAGGGCCGAACCGACCCCGGCGACCTGCTACTTGGCGATGACGGCGACCGGCGCGTCCCACGCGTTGCGGTCGACGGTCAGGGTGACACCGCCGTGGATCTCCTTGCTGTTGGCGATGTACTGATGGGCGCGGCGGTGACCGGTGTACAGCGACGTGCTCCAGCGCCAGTCGGTCGTCGTTGTCTTCTTCTTGTCCCACAGCGCGTACCAGAGGGCGTCGGGCAGATCGGTGCGGCTCTTCGCTGTCGCGACGGCCGCCGCGCTGGAGGACGTGAAGCCGTAGTAGCCGGACCAGTACTTCTTCGCGTGCACGGCACGGGTCCAGGCACGGACGTAGGTGAGGACCGCGGTGTTGCAGGAGGCGTTGGCGGTGTCGTACGGCTCCATGTCGAGGTAGAGCGCGCTGCCCGCCGTCATCTTGAGCGCACTCGCCTTGGCGACGGCGTCGTTGCCGTCCCGGGTGCCCTGGGCCGCCGCCGTGGAGGCGACGATCCTGTCGGTGTTGCGGCTGGTCTGGCACGGCGGCTGCGCGGCCACGTACAGCGGCACGAGCTTCCAGCCGGAGGCGGAGACCGATCTGACCCATGAGGCGGTCAGCTGCGGCTGCGCGCAGCCACGGTTCTTCCCGCCGATGTAGACGGCTGCGGCGCCGTAGAACTTCGACGCCTTCCACGCCTTCATCGTGGCGAGCGAGGGCGCGGTGCAGGTGTCGAACGCCCGGCCCGCGTAGAGCGAGGGCGCGGGCAGTTTCGCCGTGGCCGCCGTACCGGTGACGGCGTTGGCGGTGACCGCCCCGCCGGCTGCCAGCACGACGCCTGCGGCGGCCCACGCCACCATGCGGTTGCGCTTGGACATACGGTGCTTGGACATTCTCTGTTCCCCCCACATACCGGTCGGCGGACCATACTCCGACGGGCATCGATCCAGGGCCGCTACGCACGGCCGATGGGAAGATCAGACCATTCACCCGCAGAGCGTGCGACAGCGGGTCGGCACGGACAAGCGAGTACCGCGCGGCTCCGAACGGGTGGATTCACGAGAACACGTTCGAAAAGGGGTCTCTCGCGGCGGATTCGGATGGTGATGTGGCCGCCCGAACCCTGACTGGAAGAGGTGCCACGGCATGCGACGTACGCCCCGCCGCCGACTGCTCGCCGCGACACTGTTCGTCGCGTCCGTCGTGATTCCGATGACGGCTGCGCCGGCCACGACCGTCCAGGCCACGACGGTGCGAGCCACTGACGCCCGCACCACGCCCACCGACGGGCACCCGGGGAGCCGGCCGGCCGCCGGCGGTCTCGGCCCCGTCCTGACCGCCCGGCTCGACAAGACGATCGAGGACGTCCGCCGGCAGGCGGACATTCCCGGTGTCGCCGTCGGCCTGTGGATGCCGGGCAAGGGAAGCTACGTCCGCGCGACCGGCGTCGCCGACACCGTCACCGGCCGGCCGATGACCGTCAACCCCTACGTACGGATCGGCAGCGAGACCAAGACCTTCACGGTCACCGCGCTCCTCCAGCTCGTGGACGACCACCGGATCCGGCTGGACGACCCGATCTCCCGCTACGTCCGCGGTGTGCCGAACGGACACCACATCACGCTCCGCCAACTCGCCGAGATGCGCAGCGGATTGTTCCCGTACACCTCCGACGAGGACTTCAACCAGGCCCTGTTGAGCGACCCGGAGCGCTACTTCACCCCTCATGAGGTGCTCGCGTACGGCTTCAAGCACCCGAACACCGCCGCGCCGGGGACGCAGTTCGAGTACTGCAACTCCAACCTGGTCCTGCTCGGTCTTGTGATCGAGAAGGTCACCGGTCACCCGCTCGCCGACGTCATCGACCATCGGGTGCTCCGCCCCGCGGGCCTGCACGACACACTGTTCCCGCACGGACCCGAGTTCCCCGAACCACATCCGCACGGCTACACCGACCAGACGCTGAGCGGAGCCGTCGGCGACGCCACCGACTGGAACCCCAGTTGGGCGTGGGCGGCGGGGGCGATGATCTCGAACCTGCACGACCTGCGCCGCTGGGCGGACGTCGTCGCCACCGGAAAGCTGCTCAGCCCGCAGACCCAGGCACAGCGCCTCACGACACTGCCGACCGGCTTCCCCGGCACCACGTACGGCCTCGGCATCTTCGAGACCAACGGATGGATCGGCCACAACGGCTCCATCCCGGGGTACGAGACGGTGACCGTCTATCTGCCCTCGCAGCGGGCCACCCTGGTGATCATGATCAACACGGACATCACCACCGGGGGCGCGGAGCCGTCCACCCTCCTCGCCCGCGCGATCACGGCGGTCGCGACCCCCGACAACGTCTACGACGGCTCGGTCGTCACACGCTAGGTCGTCACACGCGTGGTCGTTACACGCACGGTCGTCACACGCCAGGTCGCGCCGTTCGGGCCACGCTCAGGTCAGGACACCTGCGGGTGTCCGTACCGCCCGACGCAGCTGGGCGGCGTCCTGGCTCGGGGGCGCGCCGAACTGACGGCGGTACTCCCGGCTGAACTGGGAGGGGTTGTCGTACCCGACCCGATGGCCCACCCCGGTGACGTCGCCGGGGTGGGTGGCGAGCAGCAGCCGGGCCTCCTGCAGCCGGATCTGCTTCTGGAACTGGATGGGGCTCATCGCCGTCACCGACTGGAAGTTGCGGTAGAAGGCGGAGACGCCCATGCCGGCCTGGCGCGCCACGTCCTCGACCCGGAAGGGCTGCGCGTAGTGCTCCCGGATCCAGCGCACGGCCCGTGAGACATGGCTAAGGCTGCTGTCCGCAAGGCCGAGCTGGCGCACCGTCGCGCCGTGCTCGCCGTTGATCAGCCGCCACAGGATCTCGCGCTTGATCAGCGGGGCCAGGACGGCCCGGTCGCGTGGCTCGTCGAGCAGGCGCAGCATCCGCACCACCGCGTCCAGCAGCGCGTCCGGCGCGTCGCTGACGGCGATCCCCGACGGCGCGCCACCGCTGGTACGGGGGGTGTGCGCGGCCCCGGACCCGGTTCCGAGCAGCAGGTCGGCGATGGCGGACGGTTCCAGGACGAGGCCGAACCCCAGCGCGGGCTGCTCGGGGTCGGCCCGAGTGAACTGTCCCGTGACAGGCAGGTCGACGGAAGCGACCAGATACTGCCCGGGCCCGTACTCGAACACCCGCTCCCCCAGGGCGAGGCGCTTGGCGCCCTGGACGATGACGGCGAGGAGCGTACCGGACATCGAGGGCGCGGGCGGATCGGAGCGGTCGACCTTCGAGATGTGGACACCGTCGATGGCGGTGGTCCAGTCGGGCCGCGCGTGGCGGGCCAGCAGGGTGCGGTGCTCATCGAGGTTCATCCGTCCATTGCAACACCACCGCGCGCCATGACTCCCACGATCGGGAGGATTGTGCAAGGGTCGGCGAGCATCGGTCTAACATTTGCGCAGGTCACAGCGGTTCAATGGAATTACTGGTTCTCCGGTGGAGCAGGAAAATGTCTGCTCGTCCACACGGATCGCCTGGATTCCACCTCACACGCCGCTGCCACCTCGCAAGGAGCACAACGTGAAGACCGTTCTGATCACTGGCACCTCGTCCGGATACGGGCACGCGACCGCCCTCCACTTCCACGAGCAGGGGTGGAACGTCATCGCCACGATGCGGACGCCACGTCCGGGCATCCTGCCCGACGCGGACCGGCTCCGCGTCGTCGCCCTGGACGTGACGAGCCCGGAGAGCATCGCCGAGGTGTTCGCGACGGTGGGGCCCGTCGATGTCCTCGTCAACAACGCGGGCGTGCCCTCGATCAGTGTGTTCGAGGGCACGACCATGGCGAGGGTGCGGGAGGTCTTCGAGACCAACACCTTCGGTGTGATGGCGATGACGCAGGCGGTGCTGCCGCAGTTCCGTGAGCGTGGTTCCGGCGTGGTGGTGAACGTGACCTCCAGCGTGGTGCTGGGCCACATGCCGCTCTCGGCCGTCTACAAGGCCAGCAAGCTCGCCGTTGAGGGGTTCACCTCGTCCCTCTCCCTCGAACTCGCACCGTTCGGTGTGTACGCGAAGACGGTCGAGCCGGGCGCCTGCCTGACGACGAATTTCGCGGCCAGGGCAACCGGCGGCGGATCCCTGGACACACTCGTCCCAGAGCCCTACGCGCCGTTCGCGAAGAAGGCCATGGACGACTTCACGGGCCAGGACGTGTTCACCAAGGAGAGCGACGTCGCCGAGACGGTATGGCGGGCTGCCCACGACACGACCGGCCAGCTACGGTTCCCGGCAGGCCCCGACGCGATGGCACTCGCCCAGGCGAAGTAATCGCGGGCCGCCTTCCCGGCGAGAGGAGTGCGAACGTGACCGTGCCCGAGGACGAAGAGCAGATCCGGACCCTGATCGAGCAGTGGGCCGTGGCGGTGCACCGGGGCGATATGAACGGTGTCCTGGCGGACCACTCCGACGGGGCGAGTCCGTGACAGCCGGGTCCGGTCCCCGTCAAGGAGGACCGGACCCCGACGGGCCCTGTCAGCGTTCCATCATGCGCAGTCCGGCCTCGTCGTGAGTGGCGCCCGCGGCCGGCGGAAGGCCGGTGAGCGTGGCGAGTTGCGCCTCGCTGAGGTGCACCTCGTCGGCGGCGGTGTTCTCCTCGACCCGGGCCACGCGCTTGGTGCCGGGGATGGGTGCGATGTCCTCGCCCTGGGCCAGCAGCCAGGCCAGGGCAACCTGGGCCGGGGTGGCACCGATCTCGGCCGCGACGGCGGCGACTTCGTCGGCCAGACGCAGGTTGTGCCGGAAGTTCTCCTCGGTGAACCGGGGATTGCCGGCGCGGAAGTCGGTGGGGTCGAACTCGTCGGTGGAACGTACCTTGCCGGTCAGGAAGCCGCGTCCCAGTGGTGAGAACGGGACGAAGCCGATGTTCAACTCGCGCAGCACCGGCAGGACATGGGCCTCGGGGTCGCGGGTGAACAGCGAGTACTCGGACTGTACGGCGGTGACCGGGTGGACGGCATGGGCGCGGCGGATGGTGTCGGGTCCTGCCTCGGACAGACCGATGTGCCGGATCTTGCCCTCGTCGACCAGCTCGGCCAGGGCACCGACCGTGTCCTCGATCGGCGTGGTGGGGTCGACGCGGTGCTGGTAGTACAGGTCGATGTAGTCGGTGCCCAGGCGCGAGAGGGAGCCCTCCACCGCCGTACGGACGCCGGCCGGACTGCTGTCCGTGCCACCCTCGCGGCCGGTGTGGGAGATGAGACCGAACTTCGTCGCCAGGACGACCTGCTCGCGGCGGCCCTTCAGGGCGCGGCCGACCAACTCCTCGTTGGTGTAAGGGCCGTAGACCTCTGCGGTGTCGATGAACGTGACGCCCAGTTCGAGGGCCCGGTGGATGGTACGGACGGACTCGGCGTCGTCGCTTCCGGCGCCCGTGTAGCCGTGGGACATCCCCATCGCGCCCAGGCCGACGCGGGCAACGTCCAGGTCACGCAGTTTGATGTGTTTCATTGGCCTCGTCTCTCCTCGTTGGCTGTCGCTACGCCTCCGGGTCGCGCGCGATCCAGCCCGGTGAGTCGAGCCGGATCGCGGCGTCCCCGACGAGCGTGCGGAGTGTTTCTTCGAGCGCGGCGATCGAGGTGGCACCCACCTGCTCCTCCCACTGCTCACGCATCTCGTCGAAGATCGCTTCACCCTGTCGCACCATCGCGAGTCCGCGCTCGGTGACGCGCAGTCGCGTCCGGCGGCGGTCGGCCGAGTCGGCTTGGCGCACGACGTAGTCGCGTTCCTCCAGCGCGGCGATCGTCTTCGCGGCCGCCTGTCTCGTCACCGACATCCTGCGTGCGAGCTCGGTGGCGCTGTCGGCGCCGGACAGAATCGAGTGGAGGGCGAAGTCGTGCACCGGCCGTACGTCCTCGTACCCGCGCTCGGCGAGCTCGACGGTGGCCCGATCCGCCAGCGTGCGGAAGCCGGCGAGCAGCAGCAGCGCGAGATCGGCGCCTGATCTGGACATGCGGCCAGCATACGGCCCCCTTTGACAAGAGCAACCTGGTTGCCTATCGTGGTACGCAACCAGGTTGCCTATTTAGGAGCTTCCCATGACCCCGATCACGCCCCCGGGCGCCACCCTTCCCGGCGTCACCCACCACCTCGCCGACGTCAACGGAACACAACTGCACTACGTCTCCGCCGGTACCGGCGGCTCGCCGATCCTGCTGGTGCACGGCTGGCCGGAGACCTGGTGGGCCTTCCGCAAGCTGATCCCCCTGCTCGCGCCGACCCACCGGGTCTTCGCCCTCGACCTGCGCGGGTTCGGCGACTCCGGCAACGCCGACACCGAGTACGGCGAGGCGGTCTCGGCCGAGGACCTGCACCATCTCGTGGCACACATCGGCGCGGGCCCGGTTCACATCCTCTGCCAGGACATCAGCGGCGGCACAGGCTTCCGCTTCGCGGCCACACACCCCGAGGACGTCATCAGCCTCACCGGAATCGAGACGACCCTGGCCGGCTTCGGATTCGAGGCCCTTGCCGACGTCAACAACCACGGCTCGTGGCATGTCGGATTCCTCGGCGCCCCGGGCATCGCCGGCATGCTCCTCCCGGGTCATGAGCGGGAGCTGCTGGCCGACTGGGCCTTCCCACTGATGAACGGCACGCCGGGCTCCATCGACGCAGGCGACGTCGACGAGTTCGTACGAAGCTACGCGCGCCCGGACGCCTGGCGGGGCACGGAGGGTCTCTACCGGGGCATTTTCACCGACCACGGCGCGACGAAGGCGCTGGCCGAGTCACACCCGATCGCCGCGCCGGTGCTCACGGTTGAGGCAGCCGGGCATGGAGGCATCACCGAACGGACCTTCCGTCAGGTGACCGCCGGCGAGGTCACCGCTGTGCAGTTCGACAAAGTGGGCCACCTCATCGCGCAGGAAGCTCCCGAAGCACTGGCGGCCACACTGCTGGAGTTCACGGCAAGGGTCGACACCAAGCGGACCTGAGCACCAACCACCAGGACAGGCCAACCTTGATGCCCCATATGTCACAGAAATAGTTGCCACACGGCACGCTTCTCGGGGTGAACACTCTGGTGCACACCGTAGTCACATTGGCCGAAAAGAGCGCTCTTGGTCCCGCATTCGCTCGCCATACGGCAACCAAACAGTCAAGATCCGTCAAAGGACCACTCGTAGCGGTCCATATCCCCCCACCGCGTCACCGCCCGGTGCCACGCGTCCACAGCTGACGCGGCCCGCGTCGGCCAGCTCTCCAGGGGGAAGAGCGATGACCACCAGCGACCCACGCACCGCGCGCCAACCGTCCACCTCGGCCACCCGCCGCGCGGGTCAACTCCTCTGCTGGGCACACGCCTTCGCCATGACCCTCACCGCGGTCGAAGCCGTCACCCACCCCACCGCCGCCTGGTGGCCCCCTGTATGGCCCACAGCCTGGGCCCTCACCGCCGCGGCCTTGGCCTGCTGGCTCACCCTCCGCACGATCGAAAAACGCCGCGCCCATGCGGACGGGGTCACCGCCGCCGAGAGCAGCTCTGCCACGTCCGCGGCCCGGAGGGCATCATCGTCGGACCGGCCGAGCAACTGAGCTGAGACAGCAACGCGCCGGCCTGCCGGGCTCATGGCGCGCCGCACCGCAGGACGGGTGCGGCGCGCCATGAGGGCGCATTTCGTGCTTCAACGTTGGGGTCGCGCGCCCCCGTCGCCTCAACGCATCCCGGGAATAAGACAGTTTGCGTCGGGTAGGGCGTCTCACTGCGATGAACTGGTTACTGCCCGCACATGGCGGAGTACCTGTTTCGCATGTATTGACCCGACTGAGGAACGGACTGGCTCATGACAACGGTTCTGTTGGTACACGCAGTCCCTTTGTGGCGGGCCTCGTTGGCGAGCCTGCTCAGCAGCGATCACGTACTTCACGTACGGACGACGGACAAGGGCGGAGTCCAGGCCGCGTCCGAGGAGTCGCTCCCGGACATCTTCGTGGCCGACCTCGACTGTCCGTACTCGGTCGAGGTGCTGATGGAGGTGGAGTCGGTACGCAAGTCGATGGACAGCGAGGGGGCGTTGGTCGTCCTGGCCCGGCGCGACCGGCCCGGCGGGCTGCGAAGAGCCTTCGCCGCAGGCGCGCGCGGCTACATAGACAAGTACGGTCCGGTCAAGAGCCTGCCCGACGTGATGCGCAAGATCGCCGACGGCGGGCGGCACATCGACGAATCACTGGCCTTCGGGCTGCTGCAGGCCGCCGATCTGCCGCTGTCCGCGCGTGAGTTGAGCGTGCTCTCGCTGGCGGCCGAGGGCGAGTCCATCGGCGCTATAGCGGGCGCCCTCCATCTGAGCAGCGGAACGGTACGCAACTACATGGCCGCGGCCATCCGCAAGTGCGGCGCCCGCAACCGGCAGGACGCGATACGTCTGTCGAACCAGTTCGGCTGGCTGTGAAGCGATACGCCGGGTACGGCGCGCCGGGTACGGAGCCGTCCTACGGCGCCCGGCCCGGCTCCGGCGCCCACGTGCCGGTCAAGTCCCGGTAGAGGGCGGAGCTTTCGAGCAGTTCGGCCGAGGTGCCCTGCGCCGTCCGGGCTCCGTCCACCACCAGGATCCGGTCGGCGCGCGCCGCCGACGTCAGCCGGTGGGCGATGACCACGAGCGTCCCGGCGCGCGCGGCGAGCGCGGTCTCGGCCCGCGCCTCGGCCGCCGGGTCGAGGTGGCTGGTGGCCTCGTCGAGGATGAGCAGCGGGGCCGTGGCGAGATGGGCCCGGCCCAGGGCGATGAGCTGGCGTTCGCCCTGGGACAGCAGGGCGGGCTCGACCATGGCGTCCGGTCCGCCGAGCCGGTCCAGCAGACCGTGCAGGCCGAGAGCGTCCACCGTCTCGGCGATGTCCTGCTCGGACGCGTCGGTGCGGAGGTAGCGCAGGTTGTCCCGCAGGGACGCGGTGAACACGTAGGCCTGCTGCGGAAGGAGCGTACGCGCGCTCCTGGGGTCCAGGTCAGCCGTGGGACGCCCGTACCAGCGCACCTCTCCCCCGGTCGGCGGGACGACCCCGGCGAGCACCGCGGCGAGCGTCGACTTGCCGCTGCCGCTGGGCCCGACGACCGCGAGGTGTTCGCCGCGCCGGACGGTGAGGTCCAACCCGTCGAGCACGGGCCGGGCGGACGGGCCGTACGCGAAGGTGACCTTCCGCAGCTCGGCCACCACGGGACCGGAGGGCGCGGACCGGCCGCTGCCGGCAGTGGCGGCGGTGGCGTGCCGGATCTGCGCCGGGACCGGCGTCCCGGACGGGGCCGGTGCGGTGGCGGACGGCGGCTCGGCGGGCGGTGGTACGGGGTTGGTGAACCGGTCCAGTACGACCACCAGGCGCCCCCCGGCCGTGCCCAGCATGCTCATCAGGGCGTGTACGGCCGGGGCCAGCGCCTGGGTCAGATAGGTCAGCGCCCCCACCAACGCACCGCCGGTGAGGCCTCGGCGCATCAGCCAGGGCGCGGCGAAGAGCAGGAGCAGGGGCGGCACCCGGCCGCAGACCGCGAGCGCGACGACGCGCACGGCGGCCCACCGGGCGAGCGAACGCGCAGCGGCTGCCTGCCGGTCGGCCAGCTCCCTGCCCGCGCGCGCGACGGGTTCCGCGGCGCCGGCCGCCGCGATGTCGCGCAG
Source organism: Streptomyces sp. NBC_00370 (assembly GCF_036084755.1). Taxonomy (NCBI): domain Bacteria; kingdom Bacillati; phylum Actinomycetota; class Actinomycetes; order Kitasatosporales; family Streptomycetaceae; genus Streptomyces; species Streptomyces sp. NBC_00370. The sequence goes on along the minus strand of NZ_CP107968.1, from coordinate 7,578,288 downwards.
CGCGGACGCGGTGTGTCCGGCGTGCGCGGCGAACGCCTCGTCTGCGCCGAGATAGGCGCGCTGTCCGGCCGCCATCGGGACCAGGGTGGCCAGGAACAGCGCCAGGCCGAGTACCAGCGGCGGCAGCACGACGAGCAGCAACTCGGGTGCCAGGGCGGCCATCCCGGCGAGGGCGCCCGCCGCGGTGAAGACGAAGGAGCGCAGGGTCAGCACGAGTCCTGCCCAGCTGTCGCGGGCGATCTCGCTCTGGTGGGTGACCTGCGAGACGGACCGGGTGGTGGCGGTGTCGGTCCGCCGGTCCAGTGCGGTCGTCAGGGCTCGGGCGACCGCGCGCCGTACGAGTCCGTCCCTGAACGGCTCGACCAGGTCGGCCAGCCGGGCGAAGATGCCGCGGGTGGCGAGCCAGGTCGGCAGGGTGGCGGCAGCGGCAACCGCCAGCCACAGCAGACCGGTTGACGAACTCCCGGCCAGAAAGCCCTGGTCGAGGGCGCGGGCCACCCCGTACCCGCTCAGGAAGGTCTGGACGAATTCGACCAACGACCAGGCCGCCAGGCGCAGAAGGACCGAGGTGCGGGCCCGCAGGAACGGCGCCGCTTCCCTCGCGACGCGGCGGAGCGCGCCGGCCGACGACGGTGCGTCGGAGCCGGATGCCCGCCCTGCCGGTGGGTCCTGCCGCCGTGCCCGGGGCTCCACCGTCACGGAGGATTCGCGCGTCATCGCGGGTCCTCCTCCGCGACGAGCGCCGGTTCGCCGGATCCGGCCCCTTCGGCGGACTTCTCCTTGTCCGCTGACTTCTCCTCGTCCTCGGCCGGCGGCACGACGAAGACGGCGCGGTAGGCGTGGTCCGCCCACAGGTCTTCGTGCCGGCCCACCGCGCGCACGGTGCCGTTGTCGAGCCACACCACCTGGTCCGCTTCGACGACCGAGGAGAGCCGGTGGGCGACGATCACTCTGGTGCTCGTACCGGCCCGGCGCGCGAGGTCTCGCTGGACCTGTCGTTCGGTGACGGTGTCGAGCCCGGAGGTGGCGTCGTCGAGGACCAGTAACCGCCCGGTGTGCGCGAACGCGCGTGCGAGGCCGAGGCGTTGGCGTTCGCCGCCGGACAGCGGTGCCTGCGCGAGCGGGGTCCGGTACCCGTACGGCAGCAGCTCGATGAAGCCGTCCGCCGAAGCGGCCCGTGCAGCGGAGCGCACCTCGGACGGCGACGGCTGGACGGCGCCGAAGGCGATGGTGTCCTCGACGGTCGTACCCAGCAGCGCCGGCCGGGCGAAGGCGTACGTCACGTCGTGGCGCAGCCGTACGGGTTCCACGGCGTCCAGGGGTACGCCGTCCAGTGTGACGGTTCCGGCGTCGGGGTCGGTGAGCCGGCCCGCCACGGCCGCCAGGACGGACTTGCCGGATCCTGACCGGCCGACGACGGCGGTCGATGTACCGCCGGGGACGGTGAAACTCACGTCCCGCAGCAGGTCGTTGCCGTCGCGCACCACCTTCACACCGCGCAGCTCCAGCGTTCCAGGGCCGCCGGGCGGCAGGGTGAGCGAGCGGTGGGGCATGGCGGGGAGGGCGAGCAGGGGGGCGAGGCGGCGGGCCGCGGCGTGGCTGCGTGACAGCGCGCCCAGGGTGCCGGTCAGCGAGCCGAGACCGACGGCGAGCATGGCGTAGCGGGAGACGGCGACGAGGTCGCCGACGCTGATCGCGCCGGCCGCGAGCCGCAGTCCGGCGACGGCGAGGACCAGAACGGTGAGCAGCGGCAGCAGGACGTCGCTGCGGCCGGTGGCGCGCCCGTACACCTCCCAGGTACGCCGTCCGTACCGGGCGAGTGCGGAGAGGGGTTCGAGGATACGGGCGTACTCCCGGGCCCCGGTGTGCGCCGCCCGGACGGTCGCCGCGCCGTCGAGGACTTCGGAGAGCCGGGTGGCGACGTCGGCCTGCGCGCGTTGGTAGTCGGCGGTGGTGTCGGCCGTGTGCCGGGCGAACGTCACCAGCAGGGCGACGAGGGCGGGGGCGCCGGTGAGCAGCGCGGCGGCCGTCCAGGGGTCGATCAGGAACAGTCCGACCAGTCCGCCCACGGGGAGGAGGACAGCGGCGACGGAGCCGGCCAGGGTGACGGGGGCGGACGCGGCGTCGGCAGCGTTGGCGGACAGCCGGGTGGCGAGGTCGCCGGGGGCGACGGTCTCGCCGTGGCGGGGCTCGGCGCGCACCACCCGGTCGAGGGTCTGCCCGCGCAGCCACGCGGTCAGCCATGCGGTGGCGCCGCCTCCCAGCAGGGCTGCGGCGGCGTCGAGCAGGACCTCGGCAGCGGTGAGTGCGGCGCACAGCAGAAGGGCCGGCCAGGGGACGGCCCTACCGGTCACGATGTGGTCAACGGTGGTGCCGAGCGCTGCGGGCAGTGCCACCGCGGCGAGCGCGGCGCCCGCGGAACACACCAGGACACCGGTGAGGGCTGCGGGCCGCCTGCGGGCGAGATCCAGTGCGGTACCGCCGGCGGACGGGACGTCGGGAGCGCTGGTCACGCCGGGATCCTTCCGTCGGTGTGTCGCGCGTGCACCGCGCGCTGAATCGGGTGATCGGGTGATCGGGTACAGCTGATCCCGGGCGGAGAAACCGCCCGGGATCAGACTGTGCCGCCGACAGCCGCCCGGTCGCCTCAGCCACCGGTCAGCGCGACGGCGCGCGTCACGGGGTGCAGAGGACGACGCTCAGCGAGCTGAACTCGCAGATGAGCAGGCTGACCTGGCTGCCCGTCGCGACGTCGCCGAACGCCTCTTCGGCCGGGGTCTCCATCGCCTGAAGGTCAAGAAGAGCCATGATGGTGTCCTTTCTGGGGACTGTTGTGTGCGGGATTTAGCAACGGCCCCGAATGGGACCGGTCTGTGGGCCGCCTTGTCCGGCGCGGTGCGCGCCGTTCGGCGGCAGGAACGGCAGCGACGCCGGGGTGTCCCCGAGCGCGCTGCCCAGAGCGAGCAGGCAGCCTGCGGTGCCGGTGCTCAGGTCCATCGACAGCCGCATCAACTGCTCTCCCGGGAAAGCCACTTCACCCTGGTACGGCATGACGTGGAGTCCCAGGAGCGCGGTGTGCCTGCGGATGACGCGCTGTCGGTCGGCCGGCTCTCCCGCCGAGGTGCGGGCCAGTTGGAGCACGAGTCCGGCCACCCCCCGGAAGAGGCCGGGCTGGACGTAGAAGGCGGACCGGGAGGCGGGGAGCAGCGCGTGCAGCGCGACTGCGAACGCCTCGTCGCCGGGCCGGTGCCGCAGGTAGTCGTCGATGACCGTCGCGAGGCCGGCGCTGCCGGCTCCGAGGTACGGCATCGTCCGTTTGCCCTCGACCACCAGGAGCGCCCCGTCGGCGCCTTCCTGGCAACGGGCCAGGTCGCGGCGGAGCGCGGTGCCGGCCAGGTCGAGCAGCGCGGGGTCCCCGGTCGCCTCGTACCGGCGTACGAAGAGCAGGGCGATGCCGGTGGCGCCGTGCAGCAGCCCGGTCCTGGAGGTGGGCGGGCCGTCCGTGAGCGACCGGGCGGCCAGCGCCGTACAGCGGTCGGCGGCGTCGGCGAGTACGGCGGCGTCCTGGGCGTCGGCCGCGCGGGCCAGATCGTGGAGGGCGAGGGCCACTCCGGCGTAGCCGCTGTGCAGGTCGGCGGTGAGCCCTTCGAGTGGCTGTTTCGCGACGAGGAGGGCGAGTTCGGTCGCCTGGTCCTGGTGTCCCAGCCGGTCGAGGGTCCAGGCGATGCCCGCCAGTCCGTCGTAGAAGCCGACGGGTGTGCCGGGCGCCGGGGACTTGACGCGGGCCAGCAGCCATTCCGCGGCCTCCGGACAGGAGGGTGCTCCGGTCTCCCGGAGGGCGTGGAGGACTCCTGCCGCGCCGTAGCCGAAGGACTGGCCGCCGGCGGGCGAGGCGAACTGGGCGATGTCGCCGGGGAAGCAGCGGTCGTCGCGCTCCGGTGTGCGGGAGTCGATGATCGCGCGGGCCATCGAGTCCCGGCTGCGCGGCCAGTCACCGAGCGCGGTAACCGATGGCCCCCATGCGTCGGGGTGGCCGTCCGCCACTACCGCGGCCGTGGTCCCGGTCCCGGTCCTGGTCTTGGTCTCGGCGATCGGCGCGGTGTCCGGTGCGGCGTCCCGCAGGATCTCCTCGACGGCCGGACGGAGGCGGGCTTCCGGTATCCCGTAGATGAGGGATATCTCTTCCGCGAGTCGGGCCGCCTTGCGCCGGTCGATCGCGAACAGCGTGGTGAGCGGCAGGAACAGCGCGAGCCGCAGACAGGCCAGTGCGTACCGGTCGATGTCCGCCCCCCGCCGGTCGGACGGCGCGACGAACGCCGGGTTGGCGACGATCTGGCGGCGCCGCTCGTCGGTTCTCGACGCGGCCTCGAAGTCCAGCAGTACGACCCGGGATTCGTCCTCGGAGACCATGATGTTGCTCATGTGCAGGTCGCTGATGACGACACCGCGTTCATGGACGTCGAGCACGGCACGCTCGACGAGTCCGTACAACCTCGTTGCCCACGCGGCGTGTTCGGCGATCAGCTCCGGTGTCGGCTCCGCCTGCGAGAGCGGGAACCTGCGGGCGAACACGGCGTTGAGGGTGGCGCCGGGCACGTGCTGCAGTACGAGGAAGCGGTGCTCACCGATGTCGAGGGTGTCCCGGACCTCGGGTACGCAGTCCAGCCCGGTCAGTTGCTCCAGCGCCACCCGCTCGCGCTCCAGCCGGGCCACCGCGTCGGCCCCGTCCGCGGCCAGTCCGGCGTACGGCCGTGCTTCCTTGAGCACCACACGCTCCCCGCTGCGGGTGTCCCGGCCGAGGTAGACGCCTCCCCCGTTGGAGAAGTGCAGGGCGCCCTCGACGGCGTAGGGCACATCGGCCAGCCCGACGGCCTTGCGCGCCTCAAGATGCGGCAGCAGGAACGGCGGGGGTGTCACCCACGCGGGGATGTTCAGCGAAGGACCGCGCGGATCGGGGACGAGCCGGCCCTGCGGATCGGCGACTGCGGGTACGAGGCGGCCGTCGGGCGCGGGACAGAACCGCGGTGCGAACGCCCCGTACCGCACATGCACGGGGCCACTGCCGCAGCGCAGATCGCTCAGGATGTAGGGACCGTGCTCACCTTCGAGAAGGGCCATCAGCCCCTCGCACACATCCTGGAACTGGTCCTCGGAGTGTGGATACACCGTGATGAATTTGCCACTGCCCGCCCGGTCCGCGTACTTCGCGTTACGCAGATGCAACAGGGCGGGCCCGGGTATGAACTTGACGGGCAGCCGGCGCGGGAGACAGTAGTCGAGCACCCGCCGCAGAACCGATTCCGCGTTGTCGAGTCCCGCCGAGACGTGGATCTTCCAGCCCTGCGACGGCACCCGCAGACCGAGCGGGCTGAGGGAGAGCCAGTCACCACGCCGCGACCGCTCCCACCCCTCGGGGGCGGCCTCACGGGCCGGACCGTAGAGCGCGCCTTCACCCTGACGACCGGCGGAGGAGCGGTGCGGCGCGTCGTAGAAGACACGGTCCGCCTCGCAGTATGCGGCGTACTCCGGATTCACACTCACTCCCCTGCAGTCGCGGTGTTGCCGACGTCGTGTCGTTGTCGGCGCGCTACAGAAGGTGCCACGCCGCGGGAGAGCCGCAACAGTCACCGCTGTCACGTCTCGCGTGTGCACCCGGACATGCACAATGCACCCTCCACCCGCACACCGACCACGGCCGAACGCACGGACTCACCGACTGCCCGGCATGCGCGGCGCAGACGTCATGGCGGGACGAGGTTGGTTCTGACCGAGATCCGGCTGGGCCAATATCCGCCCTGAACGTTGTCAACAACCCTCACTCGACAGTCAATGGCTGCCATGACATCTCTCGTCTGTAGAGACGATCGAGAAGGGTCAACAAACGGTAGGCGGTTTCAGCGGCTTGCGGTATGCGCGTTTTACTCATCTCTTGCCTGATGCTGCCGGTCCGCAGCCGGCCGGTGGGCGCCCTCCCTACGGCCGACGCCCTCCCGTTCCAGTCGGCCGTTCCAGGCAGTCGGCATCTGCCCTGGTCAGCGCACCTTTCAGCATTCCAGCTTCCCGGAATGACCGTTCCTTGTTGCGGATGGAACAGATCGCGGAACAAGCTGAGGTCGTCACAATAGATGTGCAGCCAGCCTTTCCGATAATCCGCCGGGCCCGCTCGCGGTGGGCTGGAAGCAGCGGACGCGACCTCCCGAGAAATCCCCGAAGAAACTTCTCCGCCGCACCGAACCCTTCCCGCACACTTCACGTCTTCAAGTCCGCAGAAGCGCTTACCAAACTCGCCAATTCCTATCCAGGAGCCGAATTCATGAAGAGCAAGCTGACCGTGATGACCGTTGCCGCCGTGGTCGCCGCCGGCACCGTCGCCGCCGCCGTCCCGGCCTCGGCCGCCACCGCCAAGGCCGCGCCGACCCGCTGCCACACCGCGGATCTGAAGGCCGGTTTCGCCCTGGGCGGTGACGCGGCGCCGGAGATGGGGCAGAGCGCGAAGCAGACGCAGGCCTTCATCTGGTTCACCAACACGAGCAAGCGCACCTGCACCCTGTCCGGCTTCGCGGGTGTCGACATGACCGGCGCTCAGACGACCGACGGCACCTGGTCGTTGGCGCGTTCCTCCGAGAAGCCCGTGAAGATCGCCCTGGCACCGGGGGACACGACGGACTTCAGCATCACCCTGCTCCCGGTGGCCACGTCCACGCCGAAGAAGGAGAAGTTCGTTCCGTCGAAGTTCCTGGTGACCCCGCCGAACGAGACGACCCACTTCACCCTGAAGTGGCCGTTCGGCGGCCAGATCCTCAAGCAGGACGGCGCCACACACCCGGCCACCTTCCTCAACCCGGTAGGAAAGTAGGCACCGGCCGGCTGCTGACCGGATCCGGCGGGGCGATGCGGCTCGCCCCGCCGGACTCCGAGACACCGGCTTCGGATATGGATCAGTTCAGCGCGAGGAACGACCGGTACAGCTTGCGCAGCCGCGGCACACGCCTCTTTCGGCCGTCAACTCGGCTGCAGAGACGTCCATTTCTGGTTGGCGGAGCCGTTGCAGTCCCACAGCACCAACTGTGTGCCGTCGGTGGTCGAGGCAGCCGGGTCGTCCAGGCAGCGGCCGGACACGGGGTTGCGGTAGCCTCCGTTGTAGACCTGCCACTGCTGGTTGGTACCGCCGTTGCAGTCCCAGATCTCGATCTTCGTGCCGTTGGCGGTGCCGGCGCCGGTGGCATCCAGGCACTTGCCCAGGGCGCGAAGCGTGCCGTCGGTGCGCGCCGACCAGATCTGGGCGTCGGTGCCGTTGCATCCCCAGATCTGCACGGCGGCGCCGTTCGCACTGCTGCCGGCGTTGACGTCCAGACACTTCCCCGCGACACCGGACTGCACCTGTTGGCCCACGCCCACCGGCGCCTTGAGCCAGCCCGCACTGTCGGCGGCCTGGATGCCGGCGTTGAAGGCATCAGCCATCTTGCTGAAGCCGTTGTCGTTGGGGTGCAGGGCGTCGGAGAGGTCCGCCGCCGTCAGGGCACTCATGTCGACGAAGCGCACGTGCTTGCCCGCCGCCTGCTTCGCCGACACCATCCCGGGGATCGTCGCGTTGAACGCCGGCCGGCTGGCCTCCTCGCCGGCACTGGTGGAAACGATCACCGATCCCACCAGCACGGTCGCGTCAGGAGCGGCGTTGGTGATCCGGTCGATCAGCGCGCTCAGCCGGGCGGGAGCGGTCGGTACCTCGTAGTTCCCGTTCAGATCGTTCGTGCCGATTTCCAACGTGACGACGTTGGGCCGGTACCGGGCCAGGACCGAATCGGCGATCGAGTCGATCTGGTCGATACGCCACCCGGAGTGGCCCTCGTTGTCGGGGTCCGACATCGGACCGTTGCGTCCCGAGCCCACGAAGTCCAGAGCGTGGCCCTCGGCCGCGAGCTCGTTCCACAGATAGCCTCGGTAGCTGTTGCCCGACGGACTTCCGACGCCCCAGGTGATGGAGTCGCCCAGGGGCAGGACCCGCAGACTGGCGGGCGCCGCGGCGGCGGCCCGCGTCCCCGGGCTCCCGGCCGTTACCGTTGCCGAGGAAGCCGGTCCGACACTCAGCGCCGTCATCAGCGCCGTTGTCAGTAATGCCGTGGTGACGCAGACGGTGGATCTCTTCATGGTCAGTCCTGTTCGGTGGGGAGGGATCGCGACGGGAGGCGCCCGCAGCGCGATTCGTACGGAGGTTCACGCGGCAGGCAGCGCCCAGCGCTGGTTGGCGCCGCCGTCGCAGGTCCAGATGTCCAGTTGGGTGCCGTTGGTGGTGTCGAAGCCGGGGTCGTCCAGGCACTTACCGGATGCGGGGTTCACCAGTGTGCCGTTGGACGGCTGCCACTGCTGGTTGGCGCCGCCGTTGCAGGTCCACAACTCCACCAGGGTGCCGTTGGCCGTTCCTGCGCCTGTGACGTCGAGGCACAGACCGCTCGCCCGCAGCGTCCCGCCGGTGACGGTCCAGGTCTGCGCGGAGGAGCCGTTGCAGTCCCAGAGATCGGCCTTGGCGCCGGCCGTGGTCGACGCACCGAAGTCGTCCAGGCACTTGCCGGCGTTCACGCCGGAGGTCACCGGGCCGGTCGGTGTCGGGGTGCCGCTGCCCGAGCCGGGCAGTGCGGCGACCAGCGCGTCCTCGCCGGCGGCCGTGGTGCTGTACGAGACGGATTGCACGGGGCCTGCCCAGACCAGGCCGAACTGGCCGGAGCCGTCGGTGTCGTGGGCGATGATCGAGTTGGCCTGGGCCGTCAGGAAGCCGTCGTAGGCGGTGCTGCGGGCGGCGGTGGCGAACGCCCGCAGGTCGCGTATGAAGATGCCCTTGAAGGCGGGACCGTCGGCTCCGCAGTTCGGCTCGCAGGGCTCCGTCAGGATGCCGTTCTTGCTCAGCCGGGACGTTGCCGCGTCCGCGATGGACGTGCCCGTGGCGAGCAGGCCGGAGTTGCCTGTCGCCTTGTACAGTTCGGCCAGTCCGGACAGGATGACACCCTGGTTGTAGGTCCAGGTGGTGTCGTTGTTGTTCTGGCAGGCGCTGGTGAGCCCGTCGTTGACCAGGTGCGAGCTGTTGATCATTCCGCTGCCGTTGAACCAGTTCCACTCGGCGTTGGCCCATCCCAGGTAGGTGGTGTCTCCCGGAACACGGTTGTGCAGCCCTGCGGTCACCTGGAGGAACAGCTCGTTGGGGATGGCGTTCTTGTAACTCTTCGCCGTGCTCCAGTAGATACCGCCGCCGCACGTGGAGTCCCAGTAGCCGTGCATGTATTCGGCGTCGGTCCTGGCCATCTGGAGGTAGGAGGCGTTGCCGGTGATGTCGTACGCCTGGATCCAGGCCAGCGCCCACCACCCCGTGTCGTCCAGGTAGTCGTTGGTGAAGTTGTGCGACTTGTTCTTGTTGAACGTCGTCTCGTACGTCGACTGGTACTGGGCGTCGCCGGTCCTCTGCTGATAGGTCATGACGGTGCTCATCGCCACCGCCGAGGTCCACCAGCCGTTGCCGATGAGCCCGGTCCCCGCGTCGTAGGACTTCATCAGGGCAGCGGCGCCGTTGGACGCCGGGGTGCCGGCAGCCGTGGAGGTGCCGGTCACCCCCATCAGCAGTCCCAGCCCGAGGGCTGTGGTCGCGACGGCGGCCACCAGCCGCCGTAGCAACGGTCTGTGTTCATCCGTGCGTTTCATGCGCTCGGTACCGTCCATTTCTGGTTGTTTGCTCCGTTGCAGTCCCAGATTTCGAGTTGGGTTCCGTCGGTGGTGGTGGCGTTGGGTACGTCGAGGCAGCGGCCGGACTGGGGGTTGCGCAGGGCGCCGGTGGAGGTGGTGTAGGTCCATTTCTGGTTGGTGCCGCCGTTGCAGTCCCAGAGTTCGACGAGGGTGCCGTTGGCGGATCCGCCGTTGCCGGTGACCTCGACGCATTTGCCCAGGATCCGCAGGGTTCCGTCGCCTGCCACGGTGACCTGCTGGGCGGGGGAGCTGTTGCAGCTCCAGATCTGGATCTTGCTGCCGTTCGCCGTCGAAGCGGCGTTGTCATCCAGGCACTTGCTGCCGTTGGCCGCGACCACGGGGCCGGTGTTGCCGGTCTGCCCCGGGGCTTGGGTACCGGTGGCGAGCAGTTCGACCTCGGCGAGCGCGGTCTTCGCGTCCCCGTAGTCTGCGGAGATCACCAGCCGGTAGGAGGAGTAGTCCCCCGGGTCGGCGATTTTGAACGGCCGGGTCTGGAGCCGGTTCGGGAACGACTCGTTCGTCCTGGTGTCGAGGGTCGTCCAGGTCGAGCCGCCGGTGGAGCCTTGGAGCGTCCAGCTCTTGGGGTCCTGTGCGGTGTTGGTGGCCGAGGTGAGGGTGTAGAAGGTGGGCTGCCGCTTCGAGCCGCCGCTGTAGTCGTAGGTGATCGTGGGCGTCGCGTCGGCGAAGGTCACCCGGCTGCCCGAGGAGTCGTCGAACAGTCCCCCGACGTTGGTGCCGTCGGACGCCGCAGCGCTTCCGCGTCCCGCCCCTGTCGTGTCACCGAGCGGCTGCGGCGCCTGGCCGGCCGGGGTCAGGGAGTCCGGCAGGGTGTTGTCACCGGTGCCCCAGGCGGAGGGCTGCGCACCCATCGCGAAGTCCAGGGTGGCGCCGGCCCTGAGCTGCGTACCGGTCAGGTAGAGCTTGTTCCAGTCCTGCCCGTCGACCTTGAGTGACTGGACGTACACGTTGCTGCGGTTGTTGGCGGGGGCGTTGACGACGATGTCCTTGCCGTTGTCCTGGTGGACGGTGGCCTTGGTGAACAGCGGCGAGCCGATGACGTAGTTGTCGCTGCCGACCTGGAGCGGGTAGAAACCCAGCGCGCTGAAGATCTGCCAGGTCGAGGTGGCTCCGTTGTCCTCGTCGCCCGGGTAGCCCTGACCGATCGCGCTGCCGGTGAACAGTCGCTGCTGGATCTGGCGGACGGCGGCCTGGGTCTTCGCCGGGGCCCCCGCGTAGTCGTACGCGTAGGGGATGCCGAACGAGGGCTGGTTGCTCATGCCCAGCTGGCCCATGCGGACGTCCCTGGCCTCGGTCATCTCGTGGATGGTGCCGCCGTAGCCGCCGGCGTCACCTATGGCGGTCTCGGGGGTGGCGAAGAAGGTGTCGAGCTTGGTTTCGAGGCCCTTCTTACCGCCGTACAGCGACGCCAGGCCGTTCGGGTCCTGCGGCACGGTGAAGGCGTAATTGTACGCGTTGGTCTCGGTGTATTCGTTGCCCCACTGCTTCGGATCGAAGCCGCTGTCGGGCACGCGCCAGGCGCCGCCGGGCTGGCGGCCCTCGAAGAAGCCGACGTTCTTGTTGAAGACGGTGGTGTAGTTCCGGGCCCGTCCCAGGAAGTACGCGGACTCGTCCTGGTACTTCTTACGGTCGGTGGCCGATGTGTTCGGGTCGGCCGCGAGCTTGGCGCCCATGGTGCCGATGCCGTAGTCGTTGATGTAGCCGTCCAGGGACCAGGAGATACTGCCCCCTTGGCCGGTGTTGGTGTATCCGGTGAACTCCGAGGTGTCCAGGCCCTTTCGGCCCACCCCTGCGGATGTCGGAACGACAGTGGCGTTCTTCACGGCCGCCTCGTAGGCCGCACGGGCGTCGAAGTTCGTGACGTTCTTGGCGTAGGCGTCGGCGAAGGCGACATCGGAGCTGGTGCCGGTCATCTGGTCGGCGTAGCCGGGCGAGGACCAACGGGACGTCCACCCGCCGTCCTTGTACTGCTGCACGAAGCCGTCGGCCAGTTGACCCGCGGTGTTCGCCTCCAGCAAGGAGTACGCGGGCCACTCGGTGCGATAGGTGTCCCAGAAGCCGTTGTTGACATAGGTCTTGCCGCTGACGATCTTCGCGCCGGTCTGGGTGGGGGTGGTGCTGCCCGTGGCCGGAGAGAAGGGGCTGGCGTACTTGTAGACCGGACTCGTGGCCGTACCGGTGTTCTCGAAGCCCGAGTTCGGGTACAGATTCATCCGGTACAGGTTCGAGTACAGGGTGGTGAGCTGGTCGTCGGTGGCCCCCTGGACCTCCACCTTGCCGAGCTTCGTGTTCCACTGCCGCTCGGCGGACTCCTTGACGGTGTCGAAGGACGTGCCGGACGGGATCTCCAGGGAGAGGTTCTTCTTCGCCTGGTCCAGGCTGATGAAGGAGGTGGCGATGCGCATCGTCACCGTCTTGTCGGACGAAGTGTCGAACTTGGCGTACCCGGTGACGTTGTCCCTGCCCTGACCGGACACCTTGGTCGCCGTGCCCGGGGTCCGGTCGAACTCGGCATGTACGTACATCCGGGTCGCGCCGGCACCGTTGCTGATCGCGGAATCGGAGTATCCGTCCACTGTGCCGTTGGAGTTGAGAGTGAGACCGCCGCTGTTGTTGAGGTTGTCGAAGAGCAGGTTGCCGCTGCTGCCGGTGAAGGTGAAGCGAAATGCGGCGGAGTGGTCGGCCGGGGCGATCTCGGCCTTGATGCCGTTCTTGAACGTGACGCCGTAGTAGTGCGGTTGGGCGATCTCGTCGGCGTGGGAGAAGGCCAGAGCACGGTTGCCGCGGTTCAGGTCGGGTGTGCCGGTGGCGGCCGACGGCATGACCTGGAACAGGTCGCGGTCCCCCATCCACGGGCTCGGTTCGTGGCTGACGCCGAGCGCCTGGAGGGTCGGCAGGTTGTCGCCGTTGTTGTGCGCCGCGTAGTCGTACTCCCAGCTCGACGAGCCCGCGTCGGTGACCGGGGTGTAGAAGTTGAAGCCGTTCGGGACCCCCGTCAGCGGGAGGTTGTTGCCTCGGGAGAACGATCCTGAGGAGTTGGTGCCGCGCCGGGTGTCCACGTGCTGGGCGTAGCTGGACGAGGTGTTGGGCGTCGCCGCGCCGAGGGTGATGTCGTCGACCCAGCCTTTGAACTGGGTGGAGTTGGCCGTGCCCTGGGTGTCGTCGTAGCCGAGCAGGACACGGTCGATGGTCTTGCCCGCGGCCACCGGGCCGATGGCCGACGCGACGCGGTTCCACTGGTCGGCGTAGAGGATCTTGCCGGTGCCCTGTGCCTTCGGACTCAGGTTGACGCCGTTCTGGTCCAGCGGCGCCCCGGACAGCTCACTGAGGTAGGTACCGTCCGTGAAGTGCAGGTCCACCGAGGCGTAGGTGCTCGGGTAGGCAAGGTCGCCGCGGCTCAGCTCGGGGAAGATCTCGTAGGACAGCTGGGTGTTCTGGCTGACCGGGATGTTCACGTTGTAGAGCTTGTTCCACGCCCACACGCCGCCGCTCTGGGTGTGGGTGCCGGAGTACTGCAGCGCCTTGGTCCCGGTGAAACCGACGTTGGGTTTGATGTCGGGACCCGCCGCGGGGCCGGAGCCGACCGTGGTGGTCATGCCGGCGGACATCCCGGAGGTGCGCGGACTGCCCGACGCGTTGGTCTCCACCGTGCTGTTCCAGGTGGGCTGCGGCTGGCCGGACTCGAAGGAGGTGGTGAAGGCGGGGGCCTCGGCGGCCGAAGCGGCGGGCGCGGCAGAGGCCGCGGGCGCGAGCGTGAGCGCGTACGTCGGCACGGTCAGGGCGCATGCGACCGCCACGGTCAGCAGCGAGCGGGCCACCGTGTTGTTCGGTCTGCCGATTCTCACAAGGAACGCCTTTCTTGACGCCGTCGTCGAGAGGAAACGTGTGAGGTGCGATGCGGGCTGGGCGGCTGCGGGGTCACGGTGTCGCCCAGCGCTGGTTGGCGCCGCCGTTGCACGTCCAGATCTCCAGCCGGGTGCCGTTGGCGGTGTTGCCGCCCGGAACGTCGAGGCACTTGCCGGACGCCGGGTTGACCAGGGCGCCGTTGGTGACCTTCCACTGCTGGTTGGAGCCGCCGTTGCATGCCCACTCCTGGACGAGCGCCCCGTCCGCGGTGCTCGCGCCGTTGATGTCGAGGCAGTTGCCGTTGGCGCGCACGGTGCCGTCCGTCTGGCGCGTCCAGCTCTGTGCCGTGGTGTTGTTGCAGTCCCACAGCTGGACGGGCGTGCCGTTCGCCGTGGCGTTGGCGTTGAGGTCGAGGCACTTGTCGCTGTTCGCGCCCGACAGGATGGTGCCGGTGCTGGGCAGGGGCTGCGCTCCGGAGAGGGTGATGTCCACGGTGTGCGCGCCGGTCAGCGTGGCGGAGACGGCATGCGTTGAGGAAGCCGTGCCGTCGATCTTGAAGGAACTGATGACGTTGCCGGACCCGTGGAGCGCGATGTTCAGCGTCGCGCCCCGGTACCGGACGCCGTTCAGCGTGGCGTCGCCCCACCCGGCGGGCAGCGTCGGCCGGAAGTCGATGCCGGTGGTGCTGAACTTCATGCCGAACAGATCGTTGTCGATCATCCGCAGGTACGCCGTCGCCGACCAGGTCTGGTCGGGAGCGGCGGTCCAGTGGCCGCCGGTCTGCCAGCCGCCGTCCACCGCTCCGGTCTGCGCGTTGTAGATCTCGGCGAACTGCCCGCTGGAGTTGGCGAGTCCGGCCAGGGCCTGGACCTCGTTCGCGAACCGCGCCTGGTTGCCGGTCTGCGCGGCGGCATCGGCCCAGTACCCTTGCACCATCGGCCAGACGACCATGTTGTGCCGGCCGGGCTTGGCGTCGCTGTAGCGGGCGTAGTTCGGGTAGGTGTCCACGATGCCGTACGGCTGCACGTGCGCGTTGCGCATGATCGACTGCGCCTGGCCGGAGTCGGCGATACCGAAGAGCACGGCGAAGGACAGGCCGGTGCCTTCCTCCGTCCGGTCCAGCTGGCCGGACATGCCGTCGTCGCCGTGGACGAAGTAGCCGTACAGCCCCTTGTCGGGGATCCAGAAGTTCTGGTTGATCTTCGTCTTCAGCGTGTCGGCCGACGCGCCGAGGGCGCTCACCTCACCGGCGGGCCTGCCCAGGGCCGCGGCCATCTGGGCGGTACTGCGGTAGGCCGCGTAGTACACCGCGTTCGTGCTGAGCGTCATCATCGTCGCGGTCGCCGCGTAGTCGCCGACGTAACCACCGTGGCTTTCCGCGCTGTCGGCCGGCGGCGCCGGATAGCCCGCGATGCCGTCATTGAAGAAGGACGGCCCCTGGAACAGCCCGCGACTGCTGTTGAAGTTCTGACTCCTGCGCAGATTCAGGGTGTTGGTGGCCACCTGATAGGCATGGGTGAGGAAGGTCCGGTCACCGGTGACCAGGTAGTGGTTCCAGGCACCCGTCATCCACACGACCTGGTCCCACTGCTCGTTGTCCTGCTGGACGATCAGCTGCCCGTCGGACTGCTTGACCACAGCCGACCAGAGGGTGTTCGCTGCCTGCTTCGGCTCCAGCAGGCTCGCCGCGTTCCAGCTGTTCACCGCCGCGTCCCGGGTCCACGGCTGGTCGTAGCCGCCGCCCGCCCGGATGAACGTCTGCGGATCATCGGTCATCAGTCCGGAGGAGTTGTACACCGCCGGGTCGTAGCTGACGGTGTTGGTGTCGAGCAAATTGGCCAGCGCCTTGGTGTAGGGGGCTCCGAGCTTTGCCTGCGTCGCGGAGTCGGCGAAGGTCAGCGTCGGTCGGGCTGGGGCGCTCGCGGCGGCCGCCGGGCCCGCCGCCAGCCCCGTACCGGTGACGGTGGACACGGCCAGGGCCAACGCGCCCGCCCCGAGCAGCATGTGGAACCGCCGGCGCGGATGCGGGCGTGGCCCACGGACAGGTCTCGACATCGGGCACCTCTCTCAGTGACTGTGCGGTGGTGGGGCTGACGGGCGCGGGCGTGCGGATGGCGGGCCGGGCGGGCGCCGCGGTGCGCGTCCGCCCGGGCCGGCTCAGCCGTGGATCAAGTGGGCAGGTTCCATTTCTGGTTGGCTCCGCCGTTGCAGTCCCAGATGTCGAGTTGGGTGCCGTTGGTGGTGGTGAAGCCGGGCACATCGAGGCAGCGTCCGCTTGCGGGGTTGACGAGCGTGCCGTTGCTGACGGTCCACTGCTGGTTGGCGGCGCCGTTGCAGGTCCACAGATTCACGAGACTGCCGTTGACCGTGCCGTTGGCGACCACGTCCAGGCAGAGGCCGCCGCTGCGTACCGCGCCGTTGGCCACCGTCCATTGCTGGGCCGACGAGCCGTTGCAGTCCCAGAGGTCCACGACAGCGCCGGGGGTGGTCGAAGCCTGGTAGTCGTCAAGGCACTTGGCGCCGTTGAGGCCGGAGCTGACCGCGCCGGTCCCGGTGCCGCCGCCGCCGGAGCCCGGGGTGATGGACAGGTTGTCGAACTGGTCGGTGCGGTAGCCCTGGATGCCGAGGCCGGCCTGGCCGGTTTGGAACGACGAGTCGTTCACCGAACCGAACTGCTTTCCGTCGAGTTTCGCGCTGATCTCCGAGCCCTGGAACGTGAACGACAGGTTGTGCCACTGGCCGGTGCCCAACGCTGTCGTCGTACCCGTGGCCAGCGTGTGGTTGCTGCCGTCGGTGTACATCTTCTCGATCCACCACTGGCCGGTGTCCCGAATGCGCAGATAGTAGGCGTTCATGTGCGACTGCGGTCGCTGCTGAGTGTTGGCCCGGCCCAGCAGCTCGGTCGTCCCCGCGCTCCGCAGGTAGACGTCGGAGCTGACCGTGTAGTTGGACCAGGTGGGGTCGCCGATCAGCGAGTACGAGTCGGAGTCGTCCTGCCACTCGATGGGTTTGACCGGAGCCATCTGCTGCACGCACTTGCCCGACCGGCCGGTGCAGGGCTGAACCTCGAAGGAGCCCTGCATGTCGGAGAGGTATGTCGCCTCACCTCCTGTGACAACGTTGTCGAAGTTGTCGGAGTAAGGCAGTGCGAGCGCGTGGGCGGCAGGCGACGTGGCGGTGCCCTTGCCCTGGCCGGCGATGGTGCTGACGGTGTAGACGTAGCCGGGCTGCATCGTCAGCGAATACGAGCCGTTGCTCGGCGTGATGTCCTGGGTGTGGATGAAGGACGAGCTGTTGCTCGGCGAGTTGACGTTGGTCGCCCACACGTGGACCGCGCCGGTGGACAGCCCGCCCTTGACCGAGAAGTTCACGGTCTGCGTCGAGGTCGACGTCGTGGTCTCCAGAACGGTGGAGTAGTCCGAGTTGTTGGCCGACTTCAGGGTGACGTACGTGCCGTTGGACTCCGATCCGCCGAGATAACCCGAAGCGGAGTCGATGAACTTCCAGCCGGGCTGGGTGAACTGGGTGACCTGGGCAGTGGCCCAGGTGCTGGCGCCGATCTGGTAATTGCCCGACCACGGCGAGGCGGCCGTCGCGAGACCGACGGTGTTGTACGGCAGGTTGGGGTAGATCGCGGCGATCAGCGGCCAGTTGAAGTAGCTGGTCATCCTGGCATCGATGTAGCCGCGGGTGATGGCCCGGATCAGCGCGGGGGCGCCGGTGTTCATGTCCTGCGAGCCGTTCTCGCTGTCCCACAGCGGCTTGCCGTTGTTCTTCGCCGCCGCGGTGCTGGAGCAGGTGTGGGCGTTACCCCCGTCCCCGCCCTCGCACGAGTAGTGCGCGCCGATGATGGACACGGCGTTGTTGAAGGCACTGTTGTTCGCCATGTCGTCGGCCACGTTCCAGCCGCTGTCGTCCGCGACCAGTTGGACGCCGCCGTAACCGTGCGAGTCGAGCGCGGAGCGGAGTTGGACGAACCAGTTGGCGTCGTGCCCGCGCTCGTTCCAGCCGCCGAGATACTTGATGTTCAGGTTGTGGGTCTTGGCGCAGTCCAGCCAGGAGATCAGGTAGTTGATGGTGTCGGTCGACCAGAAGCCGCCGTTGATCCAGCCGGGCGCCGCCCACGCCAGGCCGTACAGACCAATGTTGGGGTTGCGCGCCTTGGCCTGCTCAGCCAGCCAGAACTCGTATCCGGCGTTGCAGTTGATCGTGCCCCTGCTGTGCTCGATCGACGGCTCGGAGCCGTCGGTGGAGTTGGCGTCGCCGCCGATCTCCAGCTTGAGCAGCTGAAGGTTGGCGCCGTAGCCGGGCTTGAACATGTAGTCCAGGATCTGGGACTGCTGGTCGGCCGGATAGTCGGTCAGCAGTCGCGAGTTGCCGCCGCCACCACTGATCGCACCGATTCCGTCGAACGTCCGGCCGCTCTGGGCGCCGTCCACACTGATCGATGTCGTAGCCGCCTGAGCGGGAACCGCACTCACCGCCAAGGCGGCCGCGAGGAGCGTCAGCACCCATAGAGGTGCAAGTCTTAACAATCTCCGCATCACTGACATCCTTTCACCGAGGGAATCGCGCACAGTGTGGAGTCGTGTTCGTTTCCGAGTCAACGCCCCTGACAAGGAAACAGAAACGACCATGACGGTCGGCGCGGGACGGGGTCGCCGGTCGGCCGGTCCACCGGCCTTTGGCGGATCCGCCCGTACCCGTCGCCGACGCCGACCCGGAGATCATTCGCGGGAGCGGGGTGTGACAACGTTGTCGCGATGGCGCGGTCCAGAGACTTCCGTGCAGCATTCATGGGGCCTCCCGGGAGACCGGTCACATACGGCAAGACGCACCGATGACGGAGGAGAGCGCTCTCCGAAGCTAGCCATCAGTCATGACCGCGTCAATGGCCCGGACACGACGGGATGAATCGGTGTTTGCGCTCCCACTGAGCTTCTCTCGGCACCTACTCCGGTCCGCACGGTGTCTGGTGGAGACCCGGCAGCGCTCGCCGCCCACATTCCCCATGTCCCGGTTGACCAGCGGTCGCGAGCCGAGCGGCCGGGCTGCCGACGGGATCCGCCGGAACCTGCGGCGCCGACGGCCGCCCGTCCTCCGTTCGTCAACTGCAGCCGAATCAAACGCTGTTGATTCTTTTGCGATTTCGGTCGGTTCCGTTGACAACCGTCGTGGGCCTGCCCTTTGCTTCTGGAGATTTACCCCCACCGGTCCGGTGACAGCCGTGGCTGTCCGTTCCTGGAGCCGCAACGATGAAACGATGGCGCCTGCCACTTGCCCTCTCCGTGATGCTGCTGGGGCTCGCCGCCCCGACCGCCGCTCACGCCGACACGCCCGTCACCGCCCCCGCCTCGCGCAGCGCGACCGCCGCCGCGGCGGCGGCGGCGGATCCAGCATCTCTGGTCAATCCGCTGCTCGGCACGTCCAACGCCGGAAACACCTTCCCCGGCGCCGACACTCCGTTCGGCATGGTCTCGTGGAGCCCCGACACGTCCTCCCGTCCGCCCGGCGGTAACTACGCGTACTCTGACAACGTTGTCACCGGCTTCAGTCTCAACCATCTGTCCGGGCCGGGCTGTGGCGCCATGGGCGACATCCCCGTGCTGCCGACCACCGGCACCGTGGACGGCGCCGCCACCCAGACGTTCTCGCACAGCAGCGAGTCGGCCGACGCGGGAGCGTATGCGGTCACCCTGGGCAACGGCGTGAAGACGGAACTCACCACCACGGCCCGCTCCGGAATGGCGCGCTTCACGTTCCCTTCGACCACACAGGCCAATCTGCTGTTCAAACTGAACGCGGACAAGGCCACCAATCTGCACTTCACCAAGGTGAGCAGCACCGAGGTCAGCGGCTCGGTGGACGCCGGGCTGTTCTGCGCTTCCGCCCCGTCGTACACCGCGTACTTCGACATGGTCTTCGACCAGCCCATGAC
Organism: Streptomyces sp. NBC_00370; assembly: GCF_036084755.1. Classification (NCBI taxonomy): domain Bacteria; kingdom Bacillati; phylum Actinomycetota; class Actinomycetes; order Kitasatosporales; family Streptomycetaceae; genus Streptomyces; species Streptomyces sp. NBC_00370. The sequence goes on along the minus strand of NZ_CP107968.1, from coordinate 7,558,757 downwards.
CGGCAACGGCAGCTTCAACGGCGGGAATTCGGTCACCTTCAACACCACCGGCAACAGGGTGGTGCAGGCCAAGGTCGGCCTGTCCTACGTCTCGATCGCCGGCGCCACCGCCAACCGAGCTGCGGAAAACGCCGGTTGGGACTTCAACGGAACCCGGACCGCCGCGCACAACGCGTGGAACAGCGTCCTGGGCAAGATCGCGATCAGCGGCGGCACGTCGGACCAGCAGAAGGTGTTCTACACCTCGCTGTACCACTCGCTGCTGCACCCCAACCTGCTCAGCGACAGCGACGGGAAGTACTGGGGCTTCGACCATCAGGTGCACACGGTGTCGGGCCGGCAGAAGGCTCAGTACGGCACCTACTCCGGTTGGGACATCTACCGCACCCAGGCGCAGTTGGAGGCACTGGTCGCGCCACAACAGGCAAGTGACAGCGCCCAGTCGCTGGTCAACGACTACGCGCAAGCCGGCTTCTTCCCCAAGTGGTCACTGAACTCGGCCGAGACCCAGGTCATGAACGGCGATCCGGGGCCGGCGATCGTGGCGGACTACTACGCCTTCGGGGCACGGGACTTCGACACCAGCGCCGCCAAGAACGCCATGGTGAAGCAGGGCACCACCAGCAATCCGATCCGGATGGGCCTGGACCTGCAGACGAAGTACGGATATCTGCCCTCGGACGGCAGCTATCCGAAGGACTTCTACGGCTCGGTGGCGACCCTGCTCGAATACAGCGCACAGGACTTCGCCACCTCCGCCTTCGCCGGCGCTCTCGGCGACACCACCACCCGGAGTCAGTTCGCCAACCGTGCCCAGGACTGGCGCAACGTCTTCAACACCTCCAGCGGATTCATGCAGCCCAAGCAGACGAACGGCTCCTGGACGTCGGGCTTCAATCCCACCAGCAGCGATCAGTTCGTCGAGGGCACGTCCTGGCAGTACACCGGGGCGGTGCCGCACAACATCCGCGGCCTGGCCGACGCCATGGGCGGCAACGCCAAGATGGCCACCTACCTCGACAGCGTGCTGTCCGACCTCGGCGGGTCGGGCGGCTCGCACGCCGACCTGGGCAATGAACCTTCGATCGAACTGCCTTGGGAATACGACTACATCGGGCAGCCGTGGAAGACCCAGCAGATCGTCCGCAAGGTCCAGGACCAACTGTGGCCGAACGACCCGGCCAACTGGAAGGTCGGCAACGACGACCTGGGCACCATGAGCGCCTGGTACGTCTGGTCCGCCATGGGTTTCTACCCCGAGACACCCGGTACGTCCGACCTGGCGCTGGGCAGTCCGCTGTTCACCAAGGTCAGCGTCACCCTGGGCAATGGCAAGACGATCACCGTCAACGCCCCCCAGGCCGCTGACAACGCGCCTTACGTCCAGAGCGCCACACTCAACGGCGCCAACTGGAACAACGCCTACCTGCCGGCGTCGTTCGCGACCGGTGGCGGCACCCTCGACCTCACTCTCGGCACCACCGCCAACACCAATTGGGCCACTGCGGCCTCCTCCGCACCCCCCTCGTACAACGGCGACGGCGGCGCCAAGCCCCCCGGGCCGCCGGCGGGCCGTACCGGTCCGGTGACGTCGGCGAACGGCGGCAAGTGCCTGGATGACAACGCCGCTTCGACGGCGAACGGCAGCAAGATCCAGATCTGGAGCTGCAACAGCTCCCCCGCCCAGCAGGTCACCGTGGCAGGCGACGGCACCCTGCGGATCCTGGGCAAATGCGTCGAGGTCACCGGCAACGGCGGATCCGCCAACGGCACCCTCGTCGAACTCTGGGACTGCAACGGCGGCACCAACCAGAAATGGACCTACACCACCTCCACCGGCGCGGTGCGCAACCCCCAGTCCGGCCGCTGCCTCGACGTACCCAACGCCACCACCACCGACGGAACCCAACTCGAAATCTGGGACTGCAACGGAGCAAACAACCAGAAATGGAGCCTACCCTCCTGAATCCGGGCGCCCGGAACAGCTACGGCGCGGAACTCAGGGGCGGGACTTGCCAGAACATCGTTGGAGGCTGAAGGAGAGGCGATGGCTCGGGGCCGGGGTCGTCGGTGGTGATGACTCCGGCGCCCGCGTGGTCGAAGCCGCTCGGCCAGCGGGTGTGCTCGCTGGCAAGAGCGTCGGTCAGCCGTACCCGGAGAAGATCAGCCGTAGTCAGGTCGGTGCCGCGCAGGTCGGCCATGCGGAGATCGGCGTTGCGGAAGACCGCGCCCCGGGCGTCTGCCTTACGAAGGTTGGCCTCGCGCAGGTTGGTCTCGGTGAAGTCGGTGTCGCGCAGGTCCGCACTGACCAGTTTCGCGCCGCGCAGGTCGGCCAGAACGCAGCGAGCCCGGCGGAGGATCGCCGTCGTGAAGTTGGCATGCCGCAGGTTGGCCGAGACCAGGGACGACTGCGTCAAATTGGCGTGGTAGAAGCCCGCTGCCTCCAGGCAGGAGCGGTCAAAGTTGATCTCGGGCAGCCACAGCCCGTCGCAGTCGGCCCGCCGAAGGTCGGTGGAGCTGAGGTTGAGCCAGGGATTGTCGCGGGGATGCTGGCACAGCACGCCGAGAGCGGTCAGCGCCACCTGGGCGTCCGCGGCACGGGTCTCCAACGGCGCGACATCGTTGATGGACACGTTCGCCGCTGATCCCGGTCCCGTGGACGTCCAGGGCAAGTGCGTGCGCAGGTACGCGGCCTGGATCGAGAGTACGGCGTCGCGGTCCCGGGCGGACTGCTCCCCGATCTGCCACAGCGCGTGCAGGCCGCCGATGCGCACATCCGGCTTGTCGCTGCCGAGTTGGTCGACCGCCCGGCTGAACCGGTCGGTGACGTAACCCAGTTGAGCGGCGCGCAGTCCCTCCTGACTGACCCGCAACTGCCGCCAGGTGGCGTACGCGCCGAAGAGTACGACAAGGCCACCGACCACCTGCAACAGCGTGGTACGCACGTCGCTGACCGCGCTCAGGCGATCCTGCGGGGCCACCGCCACCCCGGCGAGATCGTGGTCGACCACCACGCCCGGCACGACGACGAACAGCGCACCCAAAGCGACCAGTCCTGCGATCCCGATCAGCGAGGCCAGGGCTGCACGCCACCCCCGCCGACCCCCGTCGGAGCTTCCCGTCCCCATGGACAAACGAGCCTAGGGGCCGCTCCGCTTCCGAACAACACCTTTGATCGAACAGCCTCAGCTCTACCGCACGACCATGTTCGATACACACTCGACCGGTCATGTGCGGTAGAGCTCGGTAAGAAGCTCAAGTACGGCGCGGGTGGCCGGGTGGGGGTCGTCGCGCCACCAGACCAGTCGTACGGCGATCGGTTCGGCGTCGCGTACCGGCAGGTAGACGATGCCGGGCCTCGGATATTGGTCAACGACGGATTGCGCGGTAACCCCCACGCAGCGGCCGGTGGCGATGACCGTGAGCCAGTCGTCGATGTCGCGGCTCTCCTGTGTCGCGGGGCGCGCGTCCGCGGGCCACAATTCCGCGTTGGTCGACCCGGTGCGTTGGTCGACGAGCAGGACGCGGCTGCTGAGATCGGCCAGCCGCACCGAGCGGCGCCGCCCCAGGGGGTCGGAGGCGGCCATCGCGCACCAGCGTGTTTCCAGGCCCACGATGGCGCCCTCGAAGCGGCGGTCCTCCAGCGGCCTGCGCATCACCGCGAGGTCCGCGGTGCCCTCGGCCAGGCCGGCGCTCGGGGAGTTGATGCGCAGCAGGTGCAGTTGTGTTTCCGGGTGCGATTCCCGCCACCGGTGTTGAAAGGCGGGTGTGAGTCGGCCGAGTGCCGACCAGGGGTGGCCGACACGCAGTTCGACGTGGCCCGATGTCGCCACCTGCACCAGGTGGTCGACCTCGGTCAGCACGCGCCGGGCGTGTGCCACCACGCGGAGTCCGATCGCGGTCGGCGAGGTTTCACGGGACGTACGTCGCAGCAGCCGTACGCCGAGGCGCTTCTCGAGCGCCGCGAGTGTGCGGGAGACCGCAGCCTGTGAGACGCCCAGAGCGATCGCGGCGTCGGTGAACGTGCCCTCGTCCACGATCGCGATGAGGCAGCGCAACTGACGCAGCTCGACATCCATAACCGAATCGTATAGTCGGCGGGCTCCATGCATTTTGCGCATGGTCCGGCGCGGCACAGGATCGATGCATGCAAGCAGCCCCCACTCGCCCAGCAGGCCGCGCCGTCCTGCCCACGAAACGCGGCTCCGTGCCCATCGCCGGGGTCTGCACGATGCTCGCCAGCGGCCTTTCGACCCAGCTCGGCGCCGCGATCGGGTCGCTGGCCTTCCCGGTGCTCGGCCCTGTCGGCGTCGTCGCGGTCCGCCAGTACGTCGCGGCGGCGGTGCTGCTCGTCCTCGGTCGGCCCCGCCTTCGGTCCTTCACACGGCGCCAGTGGGGGCTGGTGCTGCTGCTCGCGGCCGACTTCGGTGTGACGAACCTGTCGCTCTACACCGCGATCGACCGGGTCGGTCTCGGCCTGGCGGTGACCCTGGAGTTCCTCGGCCCCCTCACGATCGCACTGGCCGGCTCGCGCAGACGCGTGGACCTGGGCTGCGCCGTACTCGCCGTGGCGGGAGTCGTCGCGCTGATGCGCCCGCGCCCGACCGCCGATTACCTCGGCATGGGGCTCGGTCTGCTCGCCGCTGCCGGCTGGGCCGGTTACATCCTTCTCAACCGTTCCGTCGGGCAGCGCATCCCCGGGGCACAGGGATCGGCCGCCGCAGCGGTGCTGTCCGCCTTGGTCTTCCTGCCCGTCGGAGCCGGCGTCGCGGTACACCACACGCCGTCCGCCGGGGCGCTCGGTGCGGCTGTCGCGGCCGGCGTCCTGTCCTCCGCTGTGCCGTTCCTCGCGGACCTGTTCACGCTGCGCCGCGTTCCCGCTGAGGCGTTCGGGTTGTTCATGAGCGTCAACCCGGTGCTCGCCGCGGCCGTTGGTGCGTTCGCTCTGGGACAGAAGCTCGACGTGGCGGCCTGGTTGAGTATCGCGGCGATCATCGCGGCCAACGCCATCAGTATCCTCGCGCAGCCGAGGCACGCTTGAGGCCGCGAGGGTGCTTGACGTACACCGAAAGCAGCGCCCGAATCAAGATCACTCCATTCCTGCGAAGGAGCCTTCCATGCCCGGTTTCACGCTGACCGATCACCTCTTCTCCGTCCCTCTCGACCATGACCGTCCGGACGGCGAGCACATCGAGATCTACGCTCGCGAGGTCGTGGCCACCGGCCGCGAGCGCGAGCGGCTTCCCTGGCTGCTGTTTCTGCAAGGCGGCCCCGGCATGCGGCCGCCGCGGCCGGTCGGCCGGGACTCCTGGCTGGACCGCGCGCTTGACGACTACCGCGTCCTCCTGCTCGACCAGCGCGGCACGGGCCGTTCCAGTCCGATCACCCGTCAAACGCTCCCGGCCCGTGGCGGGCCCGCCGCGCAGGCCGACTACCTCACCCATTTCCGCGCCGACGCGATTGTCCGCGACGCCGAACTGATCAGGCGCGAGCTGAGCGACGAACCGTGGTCGTTGCTCGGCCAGAGCTTCGGCGGCATGTGCACCGTCACCTACCTCTCGTTCGCTCCCGAGGGCCTGCGCGAGGCGATCATCACCGGCGGTCTGCCCGCTTTGCGCGTCACCGCGGACGAGGTCTACCGCGCCGCCTATCCGCGCGTGCACCGCAAGAACACCGCGTACTACCGCCGGTACCCGCAGGACGCCGCCCCGGTCCGCCGCATCGCCGCTCACCTGATCGAGCGCCCGGCCCCCATGCCGGACGGATCCTTGCTCACCGTCGAGGCCTTCCAGTCGCTCGGGCTGATGCTCGGCATGAGCGACGGCGCGGACGTGCTGCACTACCTTCTCGAAGACGCCTGGGCCGGAGCGGAGCTGTCCGACGGCTTCCTCGACCGCGCAGCGGCTTTCCTCAGCTACATCCAACTGCCGCTGAACCCGCTCATGCATGAACTCTCCTACGCCCAGCGCGGCACCGGCGCGACGAACTGGGCGGCTCAGCGGGTGCGCGGCGAGTTCCCCCAGTTCGACGCGCGCAGAGCGTTGGCCGGGGACGACCCGATGCTGTTCACCGGCGAGATGACCTACCCGTCCCACTTCGACCAGCCCTGTCTCGCACCCCTGCGCGAGGCGGCCGAAACGCTGTTCGCCCGCGCGGACTGGCCCGACCTCTACGATCCCCGGCGCCTGGCCGCGAACGACGTCCCCGTGGCCGCCGCCGTCTACCTCGACGACATGTACGTCGATGCCGCGTACTCGCTGCAGACCGCCGAGACCATCAGGGGCCTGCGGCTGTGGGCGACCAACGAGTACGAGCACGACGGGCTTCGCGCCAGCGGCGGACGCGTCCTCGACCACCTGCTGCGCATGCTGCACGGCCGGACCGGCCACCCTTGAGATCCAAAGCTCCGGTCCGAGCGTCTCAACGGGCCGGTCCCCCTCCAGGACAACCCGGCCAGCCGGACTCCAGGCCAGCCAGGGAGGCATGGCGTAGGGATGTTGAGTACCGCCATCAAGGCGTGCGGTTCAACTGCCCGGTCCGCACCTCCGGAGCCCAGGCCAGAACGGCTGCCAGAGCGAGCAGGATCGCCACTGGCTGCGTGAACTGGGTCAGCAGTTCACGGGGCCAGCGACGACCCCCACGGCGCGTCAACTCGTTCGGTCCGTAGATCAGTTGACGCCGAGCCGCTTCCTTGCTCGCCAGCCCCTGCCGCGAGGTCCGCAAGTCGCGGAAGAGCTCGGCCGGCCGTGTACTCGGCGAAGTCACCCGGCTACTGGGGCGTCGCCCGCGTCCGATCGCGGAACGACGACGACGGGACAGGGCGCGTGCTGGACGCAGTGCTGGCTGACGGAACCGAGCAAGACACCGGCGAAGGCGCCGTGTCCCCGGGTTCCGACCACCAGCACCCGGGCGTCGCGCGAAGCTTCCATGAGCACCTGAGCCGGGTGTCCCTCGATCACCCGGGTCGTCACCGCAGTCGTCGTGCTGACCTGGTCCTTCACGCGCGCAACGGCTTCTTCCAGCACTTTCTCGGCGGACGCTGAGAAGTCTCCACCGTCCGGCATGGACGGCAAGTACCCCCAGGAGTAGCCGTACATGTCGGGGTACTGCCAAGCGGCAACGGCCTCGACCGACGCGTTCATCTGCCGGGCATGCGCCAACGCCCAGCGCAGTGCGGCCTCGGAACCCGCGGAACCGTCCACTCCCACGACGATCCGGCCGGTCTCGTCTACGAGTTGATCCACCATCGGAACTCCTACTGATCGATTGTGATCGGGCCTCACGTACGAATCGTGCGGATCATGCGCGCATGGTCGGCTCGGCGGTGGCGGCCGGCCGGCGTTCCGGCTCGGATCCCTTTCGCCCTTCTGGCTACGGGTGGTTCGGGGACCCGCATCTTCCGGCGACCACGGAGACCGAGTGCGCCCACGGTCTGTGTGCTCTCTGCCGCTGGGGCACCAGGGCGCCGGCGGTCGATCACACCGACGCGCCGGCACCGTTCAGCACGGGTGCGGGGGCGGGCTTCGCGGCGCCGATCGGCGACGCGGGGATCGCAGCGGCGGCGGTCTCACGGGCGAGGAAGGAGCCGAGTTCGCCGATGGTGCTCATCAGCGGGGCAGGGAAGACGACGGTCGTGTTCTTGTCGACGCCTATCTCGACCAGGCTCTGCAGGTTGCGGAGCTGGAGCGCGAGCGGGTGCTCCATCATGATGTCCGAGGCATCGCCAAGTGCGGCGGCTGCCATCGATTCACCTTCGGCATTGATGATCTTCGCTCGCTTCTCCCGCTCAGCTTCCGCCTGACGGGCCATGGCCCGCTTCATGCTGTCCGGTAGTTGTATGTCCTTGAGCTCGACCAGGGTGACCTCAACGCCCCATTCGGTGGTCGTCACGTCGAGTATCTCGCGTATGCCCAGATTGATCCGGTCCGTCTCCGACAGCGTCTCGTCGAGCGTGTGCTGGCCGACGACCTTGCGCAGAGTCGTCTGCGCTATCTGGTCGATCGCCGTGCGCACGTTCTCGATCGCGATCACCGATTTCACGGCGTCGACCACCCGGAAGTAGGCGACGGCCGACACGTCGACGCTCACGTTGTCCCGCGTGATGATGCCCTGGGACTGAATGGGCATGGTGACGATCCGCAGCGACACCCGGCGAAGGACATCGACGAACGGAACGATGAGCCGCAGTCCTGGCGAACGCGTCCCCACCAGTCTGCCGAACCTGAACAGCACACCCTTCTCGTACTGCTTGACCACCTTGACCGCCATCGCGAGAGCCACGATGCCCACGATGACCGCGATGACCAGAAGGAAAATCAGAACTGCCATGGCCTTGCTCCTCAGCAGAGGTGGTCGCACACTCCGTGCGCAATATCCCGTGATCGTCTTGCCTGCGACGGCTCGGCATCCGGTGGACGTTCAAGCGACCGCCCCGCGACGAGTTCGCACGCGATCCTGATATATGTCTCCCCCGCGGGGTTCGCCCAGGATTGCGTGTCCAGCGCGCGCAGCCTCCTGCATTCACCCGGGTCCCTCACCAGCCCGGCCCGACCAGTGACGACCACACTCCATCCGCTTCGGGCGTCTTCATCAAAGCAATCCGCCTCAAAGGCGACTACTGCGTTGTCTACTTCGACGACCATGGGAGAAGCCTTGGAGGTACGGACGACAATCGCGGAATCGTGGTCCAGGACATACCTGACGGGCAGGACCGCGGGCAGGGCGTGGCGCGTGAAGACCATGCGCCCGATAGAGGCCGTCGCCATTAGTCTCAGGCACTCTTGATCACCCAGCTCGCGGAATCCGTCGTGGTAGTCCATACATCCATCCTCGCCACGTCAGGTCGTCTCCCGGTAGGGCCGCTTGGCCCCCCGTCGCAGGCCTGGCGGCCCCGCTCACGCGGGCCGCACTCCTCCTGCGGAGTGGTCGCTAATCCGTTTCAGCGAGTCGATCGGCTCTAGCCGTCGGATCGGTTGTCGCACCATCGTGGAGACATGAACATCCAAGAGACCAACGTGCCGGAGTTTGCCGGAGCACGGCCGATTGTCGTGGGGGTGAACGGATCCCGCGCGTCTCTCGCTGCCCTGCAATGGGCCGTGGTCGAGGCGGCGAAGCTCAATGTGCCTCTCGTGATGGTTCACGCCTGGGAGCCGTCGGGACGTCTCCGCGCGCCGTACGCGACTGTGACCGACCGTCGTACGCCGGCCGAGGATCGGGCCACCGGGCAGCGGCTGGTCCAGGCCGCCGTGTCGGCTGTCCTGACGGCCCATCCGGGCGCCGATGTGCGGGCGGCGCTGACCGAGGGGCCGCCGGTGCCGGTACTTCTGCGCTACACCGACGACGCCCTGCTGCTGGCACTCGGGCAGAGCCTCTACCAGGACGGATCGCCGACCGTGCTCGGTCCTGTGACCCGCGCGTGCGTCAGCGAGTCTCGTTGCCCCGTCGTGACTGTGCCGGACTCCCCAGTGACAGCGCACCACAGCGAACTCCCGGCCGTAACGCCCCTGGAGGCGGCCTTCGTCGGCTGACCGGTTGTCCTTGCGGGTCCGTCGCCGCCGCCGAGCCCGGTGGCTCGCTGAGGGCGGTCTCAGTCGTGCGGGACGACGGCGATGGGGGCCCTCGCGTGGTGGATCGCCGCGTGTGTCACGGAGCCGATGTGCGAGCCGATCGACGAACTGCGAATGCGGCGGCCGACGACCAGCAGCGAAGCGTCGGACGCCGCCTCGACCAGCACCGGGGCCGGGCTGCCCATCCGGACGTCGGCGATCACCTCGGTGTCGGGGAACTTCTCCCGCCACGGCAACAGCGTCTGCGTCAACGCGTCTGCCGCGTCCGCCGCCAGTTCGACACCTAGGTCCGCAGGCACACCCACCGGTGCGTAGCCGTATATCGCCGGCGGATACCAGCTGTGGACGACACGCAGGGTGGCCGTGCGACGGGACGCGGCGTCCAAGGCGAAGGCGATCACCGCGTCAGCGGGGCGCTCCAGGTCGAGCCCGAGCACGACGTCCCGGCTGTCGGAAGGCTTCGACGGTCGAGCGCCTTCGGCGTGCCGCTGCTCGTCTTCCGCCGGCTCGCCGCCGCGCAGGAGCACCACCGGCCGTGACGCGGCGGCAACGACCTCAAGCGCCACCGAGCCGATCAGGAAGTCGGCCAGCGCGCCCAAGCCGCGCGATCCGAGCACCAGAAGTTCGGCCTCCGCGCCGGCGGCCAACAGGGTGGGGACCGCCGGGCCGTCGACCTGGTCCGCGGTGATCGGCAGCTGCGGATAGCGGCGGCGTAGTGCGGCCGATGCCTCGCGAGGTATCCGCTCGGCCCAGTGGCGCGTCTCATCGGCGCCGGCCAGTGATCCTCTTGTGTCGTAGTTGTAGGGCTGCCATTCCCAAGCATGGATCAGGCGGAGTGGCAGCCCGCGGCTGATGGCCTCGCGAGCTGCCCAGTCGGCTGCGGACAGGCTTTCGGGTGAACCATCCAGACCTGTGACAACGCTACGCATCATGGCTTCGGCCTCCTTCAGGCGTTTGGCCGCCAGCCTCGCGGCTGCCGCCGCGCGGGAGCAGGGGCCGCGGGTCCTTCTTCGGGGGCCGACCGGCCCCGCGCCCCGTGCCGGGAGGTCAGATCGCCGGCAGACCGTGCTCGCGGAACTGGCCGCGTACTCGTTCGATGAGCGCGGGGTCGGGTACGGGGGTGTCGCGGAGGGGGAACGAGAGGCCGAGGGCCTCGTACTTGATGGTGCCGAGTTTGTGGAACGGCAGGACGTCAACGCGTTCGACGTTGCCGAGCCCGGCGGCGAAGGCGGCCAGACCGTCGATCGCGCGCCGGTCGTCTGTCCAGCCGGGGACGAGGACGTAGCGGATCCGGGCCGGGACACCGAGCTTGTTGAGGCGGGTGGCGAAGGTGAGTGTGGGGGCCAGGCAACCGCCGGTGAGTCTGCGGTAGGTCGGAATGTCGAAGGCCTTGATGTCGAGCAGGACCAGGTCGGTGTCGGCGAGCAGGTCGTCGGTCGCGCGGGCGCCGAGGGAACCGGAGGTGTCCAGCGCGGTGTGCAGGCCCAGTTCGCGGCAGCGGTGGAACACCTCGGCGGTGAAGGCGGACTGGAGCAGCGGCTCGCCGCCGCTGAGGGTGACTCCGCCACCGGCGGTCGTCAGGAAGTCCCGGTACTTCGTGATCTCTGCCATGACCTCGTCCACCGTGGCGCGCCGGCCTTCGCGCATGTGCCATGTGTCGGGGTTCTGGCAGTACAGGCAGCGCAGAGGGCAACCGCTGAGGAAGAGTACGAACCGGGTGCCGGGGCCGTCCACGCCGGTCGACACGTCCCATGAGTGGATCCGCCCGCCGATCCCGGTACGGACGGCCCGAGTTCCGGGGCCGGTGCTCATCGGGCGCCGTGGAAGGTGCGGCTGAGGACGTCGTATTGCTGCTCGCGGGTGAGGCGGACGAAGTTCACGGCGTATCCGGAGACCCGGATGGTCAGGTCCGGATACTTTTCGGGGTGCTCCATGGCGTCTTCGAGGGTGACCCGGTCCAGGACGTTGACATTGAGGTGGAAGCCGCCGGCAGCCGTGAATCCGTCGAGGATGCCCACCAGGTTCCCCGCGCGTTCGGCGGGGTCGTGGCCCAGTCCCTCCGGGGTGACGGTGGACGTCAGGGAGATCCCGTCACGAGCCTTGTCGTACGGGATCTTGGCGACCGACATCGCGGAGGCGATCACCCCGTGGAGGTCCCGCCCGTTCATCGGGTTGGCGCCCGGGGCGAAGGGTGCACCTGCGGGGCGCCCGTCGGGAGTGTTACCGGTGTGCGCGCCGTAGACGACGTTGGAGGTGATGGTGAGCACCGATTGGGTGTGCTCGGCGCCGCGGTACGTCGGGTGGCGGGAGATCTTGGCCATGAACGACTCGACCAGGCCCACTGCGAGGTCGTCCGCACGGTCGTCGTTGTTGCCGTACGCGGGCCAGTCGCCCGCGATCTCGTAGCGCACCGCCAGGCCGGTCGTGTCCCGGATCACCTTGACCCGGGCGTACTTGACGGCGGACAGGCTGTCGGCGGCGACGGACAGGCCGGCGATGCCGCAGGCCATGAAGCGGTGCACCGGGTAGTCGTGCAAAGCCATTTCCAGCCGCTCGTAGGCGTACTTGTCGTGCATGTAGTGGATGACGTTGAGCGCGTCGACGTAGGTGGCGGCCAGCCAGTCCAGTGTGCGGTCGTACGCGGCGGACAGCTCGTCGTAGTCGAGATACTCACCGGTGAGCGGCTGCGCCGGCGGGCTGATCTGCTCGCCGGTCCTCTCGTCGCGACCGCCGTTGATCGCGTAGAGCAGGGCCTTGGCGAGGTTGACCCGGGCCCCGAAGAACTGCATCTGCTTTCCCACCGCCATGGCGGATACGCAGCAGGCGATGGCGGTGTCGTCGCCGGTACGCGGGCGCATCAGGTCGTCGGACTCGTACTGGATGGCGCTGGTATCGATGGAGACCTGGGCGCAGAACCGCTTGAAGCCCTCCGGGAGCCATGGTGACCAGAGCACGGTCAGGTTGGGTTCAGGCGCGGGGCCGAGGTTGTAGAGGGTCTGCAGGATGCGGAAGGAGGTACGGGTGACCAGGGGGCGGCCGTCGGTCCCCATTCCACCGACGGCCTCGGTGACCCAGGTCGGGTCACCTGAGAAGAGCGCGTCGTACTCGGGTGTGCGCAGGAAGCGGACGATCCGCAGCTTGATGACGAAGTCGTCGATCAGCTCCTGCGCACCGGTCTCGTCGATGTTGCCGGCGTCGAGGTCCCGCTGGAGGTAGACGTCCAGGAAGGTGGAGGTCCGGCCCAGTGACATCGCCGCGCCGTTCTGCTCCTTCACCGCGGCGAGGTAGCCGAGGTACAGCCACTGGATGGCCTCGCGGCCGGTGGCTGCGGGGCGGGTCACGTCGCAGCCGTAAGCAGCGGCCATCTGGTCCAGCTCGCCCAGCGCCCGGATCTGCTCGGCCAGTTCCTCGCGGTCACGGATGACGTCGGCTGTGGACGGTCGCTCGTCCAGCAGGGCACGCTCGGCCCGCTTGACCTCGACCAGGCGGGCGGTGCCGTAGAGGGCGACGCGGCGGTAGTCGCCGATGATCCGGCCGCGGCCGTAGGCATCGGGCAGGCCGGTGATGAGGCCCGCTTTGCGGGCGCGGCGCATCTCGGGCGTATAGGCGTCGAAGACCCCGTCGTTGTGCGTCTTGCGATAAGTGCCGAACACCTTGGTGACGAACGGGTCGGGCTCGTAGCCGTACGCGCGCAGGCTGTTCTCGACCATGCGCAGACCGCCGTTCGGCATGATCGCGCGCTTGAGCGGGGCGTCGGTCTGTAGGCCGACGATCAGTTCACGGTCGCGGTCGATGTATCCGGGGGCGTGCGAGGTGATGGTCGAGGGGGTGGCCGCATCGACGTCGAGGATGCCCCGGGCACGCTCCTCCGGGTAGAGGGCCGAGACCCCTGCCCACACCGCGAGGGTACGGTCGGTCGGGCCGCTCAGGAACGCGGGGCCGCCCTCGTACGGCGTGTAGTTGGCCTGGATGAAGTCGCGGACGTCGACGCGGTCGCGCCAAAGCTGCCCTCGCCATGTCGCGGTCCACGGCTCGGTGCGGGATTCGGGTGTCACAGTCATCGCAGTCGTCCATTTCACGTTGCCCGTCACTGCTGTGCCGATCCTGGTCGCGATGGGCGGGCGACGGCAGGGCCACCGGGTGCCGAACCGGTGGGCCGGTCGGACCCCGTGTCCCGTCTGCCGGGCGTAGCCGTCCGCGTACCCCTTGGGGCCCGGGGTGCTGCCCCGATCGGCCCTTATGCCGGATGGGGGCGATGACGGACAGTGCGGGAAAGGTCCCGCACGCCGGCAGGAAGGCAGCATCATGAGGTACCGCACCGTGGGCGACTTGATGACCGTTTCAGTGGCACGGGCACGCGTCGACACGCCCTTCAAGGACATCGTCAAGCTGCTGGGTGAGTACGACATCAGCGCGGTGCCCGTCGTGGACGGCACCGATCACCCGGTGGGCGTGGTGTCCGAAGCGGACCTGTTGCGCGCCGAGGCCGGCCGACCGGATCCGGTCGGGTCGCTGTCCGTTCGCCCAACCTCCGGCGACCGTGCCGCGGCGACCACTGCGGGCCGCCTGATGACCAGCCCCGCAGTCGTGGCCGAGCGCCACTGGACGGTCGTCCGGACGGCGCGGGTCATGGACAGCCGCAAGGTCAAGCGCCTACCGGTCGTGGACGAGGCCGGCCGGCTGGTCGGCATAGTCAGCCGAGCTGATCTGCTGCGGGTTTTCCTGCGTCATGACCACGCGATCCGCGAGGAGATCAGCGGGGACGTCCTCGACCGCACCTTGGGGATCACCCCCACCGACGTGGCCGTCCGTGTCGTCGACGGGCGGGTGACCCTGGTCGGCGTCGTCCAGAGCCGCAGCCAGATCCCCTTCGTGATCCGGCTCTGCGAGAGCGTCGACGGTGTCGTCGAAGTGACAGGAGAACTCAGATTTCGCACCGACGACGTGCTCACATCGGCCACCGCTCACGGACCTGCCAGTCATGTCGAACAGTCACCGTGACACCGCGGCGGAAACCGTAGTGACCAGGCCCGCTTTGCTCATGAACCTGGAACGGAACGAACTGCCATGGAAGTGCTGACATTGCAGGGCGAGATCGACCTGTTCACCGCACCGGAAGTGTCCGCTCAACTCGACGCGGCAACCGCCCGTCCGCGCACCGAGCTGGTCGTGGACCTGCGCCCGGTGACATTCATGGACTGCAGCGGGCTGTCGGTGCTGTGCCGCGCGCGCAAGCGTCTCCTGCGCGGCGGTGTCGGTATCCGGCTCGTCGTGCACGACTCCGCCGTGCTGCGGCTGCTGCGCCTGACCGGACTGGCCGAGGTCTTCGACACGGTCGCGGACCTGCCGCACGAAGTCCCTGCCCTGATCGGATGACGCGGGAAACGTGCCGGCGATCAGGCGTACCGCACGCATAGGGGGACAGGTTCACACCGTGGTGCTTCGGCACCGGTGGAGGACCGTTGAGCGAGAACAGCACGGAGACCGGCGGACAACTGCCCGGATCACGGCCGGGCGAACTCCTCGAAGAGCCTCAGCTTCGGGTCGACACGGTGCGCGGGACGCGCGACCGGGTGCACAGCTTGCTGGAGGCAGTGCTGTCGGTCGGGCGGGAACTGGACCTGCCCCACGTGCTCAGACGGATTGTGGAGACCGCCGTCGTCCTGGTCGATGCGGAGTACGGTGCGCTGGGTGTGATCGGCGACGACGCCCAACTGTCCGAGTTCCTGACGGTCGGAGTCTCCGACGAACAGGCGCTGAGGATCGGGCCGCTTCCCTCGGGACACGGAATCCTGGGAGAGCTGATCCGCCACCCGGAAACCCTGCGCCTGCCAGAGCTTTCCGCGCACCCGGCGTCATACGGACTCCCGGAGAACCATCCGCCGATGCGTACGTTCCTCGGCGTCCCGATCCGGGTACGGGACATGGCTTTCGGCAACATCTACCTGACCGAAAAGCGGGGCGGCCGCGAATTCGACGCCGAGGACGAGAGTCTGCTGACCACTCTGGCTGTCGCGGCCGGAATCGCCATCGAGAACGCCCGACTGTACAAAAAGGCCCGTGAAAGCCGGCGGTGGATGGAGGCGAACGCCGAGGTCGTCAGCGAGCTGCTGTCAGGTGCCGACGAAACACCGGTACTGGAACTGATCGTCGACCACGGCCGCCGCATCCTCCACGCGGACCTGGGCGTCGTCGCGCTGCCTGTACCGGGCGGTACAGACCTGCAAGTGATGATCGCGATGGGCGTCGACGCCGAGAACCATCGGGGGCTGGTACTACCGGGCGAGGGCTCCTTCATGGGGACCGCGATGTCCGTCGGCCGACCGATCACCACGACACATATCACCACAGATCCCAGGGTCACCGTGGGCCCCCCGCGCTGGCAAGGGCTCGGGCCGGTGGTGGCCGTGCCCATGGTGGCCGGCGAAAAGGCACGCGGCGTGCTGATGCTCGCACGCAAGGAGGGCTCAGCCGAATTCACCGAAGGCGAGGCGTCGCCGCTGCTCAGCTTCGCCGGCCACGCTGCGCTGGCACTCGAACTTGCCGAACGACGCCGCGGAGCAGAACAGTTGGCGCTGCTGGAGGACCGCGACCGGATCGCCCGCGACCTTCACGATCTTGCCATCCAGAGGCTTTTCGCGACGGGGATGACGCTCCAGAGCGCCGCGCGGTTCGTCCAGCACCCCGAGGCGAGCGAGCGGCTGGTGCGGGCTGTGGACGATCTGGACGAGACCATCAAGATCATACGATCGACCATCTTCGGACTGCGGGTCCACGAATCCGGCCGAGCCTCCCAAAGCCTGCGGGTACGGGTGTCGGCGGCGGTGGCGCAGGCCGCCCGTACGCTCGGCTTCACCCCGGCGCTCAGCATGGAAGGGCTCATCGACACCGACGTGCCCTCGGCAGTCGCGGACGACGCCATCGCCGTCCTGGCCGAAACTCTTTCCAACGTCTCACGCCACGCGAGGGCCACGACTGCCGGTGTTTCGTTCGTCGTCAGATCCGGGACCCTGACCATCACCGTTGTCGACAACGGAGTCGGCGTGCCCGCCGGCAGCAGGCGAAGCGGCCTCGACAATCTCGCGGTACGGGCCGAGCGCCACGGCGGCACCATGGACATGCGAACCGGCACCCAGGGCGGTACGCGCCTGGTCTGGTGTGTTCCAGTGGCAGCAGACCACGCCGGACCCGCCTGAAGTGTGTTGCAGACGGTTGTGTCCGTGCACGTCGGGACGAGATTGTGGCCGGTCAGGTCCTATGGCCATCGCATCCGCGCTGTTGCCCGGCGCTGGGCGCGGCGGGCCGCGGAGACGACGAGTTTGGTGTCGGCGTCGATGATGACCTGCACCTTCGCCGGGAACCGGTAGCTGCGCGACGAGGCACCGACCTTCCGGTCCCGTACCGGGATCAGGGTGCCGTCCACGGTCCACAACCGGTCGACCGGGTCGGCCGGGCGGGCGGCCGGCTCGACCGCAAGCAGTGGCCGCAGCTGCTGGTTCACCCCGCACACGGTCGTCGGCGAGCAGCCGAAATTACGGCGCGAGCTGGCGCATCGTGAGGTTCGTGCCGACATACACGGCCACCAGCCACACCCGGTCCGCCAGGGGATCTCTCAGGCCTCGGAAGCCGCGCCCGTCGATACAGCCTCCTCGGTCAGCAGTCGGCGAATGTTCCGGGCCACGGTCTCGGCCTGAACAAAGGCTCGCGGACGGGCCGACGCAGCAGGGCCGACGGCGGGGCCGAGGGCGAAGACCTCGCGCATGGTCGTCGACCGGAACGTCTGCGGGTCGACAGAGAGAAAGCGGTGCCCGTCGGCGAGGCCGGACGGGAGCGGATGCAGGCCGGTCGCCACGACCAAGGCGTCGTAGCCGAGGGTGGTGCCGTCCGTGAGGCAGAGTTCCGCGCGATCGGTGTCCACGGAGGCGACCTCCACGTGACGGAAGCCGATGCCCTGCCGAAGCCGTAGATGCTCGGGCGGTTGCATAGCGTGCGGCCCGTAAAGGCCCAGCGCCACGAGGAGTTCGAGCTCCGGGTCGCGCGGGTCGATCCGATCGATCACGACGATGCGGAACTCACCGCCGTAGCAGAGTGCGCTCAGCCGGTTGGCCGCCAGAATACCCGCGGCGCCGCTACCGATGATCACAATGCGCTGGTGCGTTTTTTGTTCTGCGTACGGGTCCATGTGGTCTTCCACGAGGCTCACTCTCCGTATGTCGGCGTGGCGCCTTTCACGGCGTCGCGCGATGAGGTTCCCGCCTGTCGGTACCGCGCCTGCCAGGCCGACCAGGCCGCGCTTCTTCAGGCTGCCGTGTGCGGCGGCCGATGCCGAGAGCCGAACGGCCCTGCCGCGAGGGCGGACCGGGCCGTAAACCAGACTCGGCCGGCCCTGCCCGTTCACGGAGCCGGGCCCCAGGATCGAGTCGGGGACCCATTACCGAAGGAGCGGGCATGAGCGCACAACGTGTCGTCGTAGGGGTGGACGGATCAGCCCCGTCCTTCGGGGCACTGGACGCCGCCGCCATCGAGTCGCAGCGGCGTACGGCAGACCTCGAAGTGGTCTACTGCGTAGCCGACTTGGACGAGGGCGGCCCGATCCTTCGGGCCGCCGCCTCGCGGGTCGCCAAGCGCCACCCCGGCCTCACCGTCAACGCAACAGCCGTTGTCGGCGACCCGGCCGATGTGCTGGTCGAACGGGGCCGCGACGTAGTCCTCACAGTGGTCGGCAGCCGCGGGATCGGCGGCTTCGCCGGGCTGATGGTGCCCTCGGTGAGCCATCGGGTGGCGGCCCGTGCAGACGTACCGCTGCTCGTGGTGAAGGGAACGGACGCCCGACATACGTCTCCGCGCATCCGCAGGGAAGGGGTGTTGCTCGCGCTGGAGAATGACGACGACGCTGACGCCGCGCTGTTCGCCTTCGAAGAGGCCGAACTGCGCCACGCCCAGGTCGACGTACCGCACGTCTGGACATACCGGCAGGCGCTACTGGAAACCCTGGACCCGCACCCCACCGTGCCCGCACAAGAAAGGATCCCGCGCCGGACCGCAGCCTCGGCGGCACTCCCAGGTGAGTTCGTCACACCGTCGCGCCTGGCGTACCCGCGCCGTGAATTCGGGACGCGGCCGGTACGGTCCACGCCCTGCCGCGACCTCATCGCGGCCACCGCGGACGCGGAACTGGTGGTAATCGCCGCCCACCGGCGGCGCAACCGGCTGCGCATCCAACTGGAGCCGCTCACCAGGGCATTGCTGCACCACGCGCAGTGCCCGGTGGCAATCGTGCCGGCTCCGGAAGGCTAGGGCGGCGAAACAGGTACGTTCACGAACGCGGCTGCCGTACCGTGCGGTCTTCGCCGTATGCCCTTAATCGCGGTAAACCTCTAGCAACCGCAGCAAAGGGTACGTCATACTCCCCTGACCGTGAGCCTTGGCGAATCCCCACCCTACGGGCGAACGACGAGGTCAGCGCACCCGTCCCCGCGGCTTCAGTGGGGTCGGGGGGAGATCCGGGGCGGGGAGGCGGGGGCCGGCGTAGCCGTGGACCTCGCCGAAGCGGGTGCCGGACATCCAGTCTTCGCGGGCCTGGTTGATCTCGTCGTTCGACCTCGCCACGTAGTTCCACCACATGACGATCTCCTCCTCGAACGGCTCGCCGCCCAGGAGCATCAGGCCCGCGTCCGTCGCCGCGCGCAGGGGAAGTTCCGAGCGGCCGCAGCCCAGGTAGAGCATGGAGCCCGGGAGTACGGGGACGCCGTCGACCGCCGCTTCGCCGGACATGGCGAGGACCGCGTACTCGAAGTCCGGGTTGAGAGGCAGTCGCAGTCCGGCGCCCGCCGTGAGGGTCAGGTCGGCGGCGGTGAGGGGGGTGTAGGTGGTGCCCGGGGATGTGGCGCCGTCCAGGTCGCCGAGGATGACCGTCGCCGTCAGGCCGGGGGCGGTGACCGTGGGCAGGGCGCTGTGGTGCTCGAAGTGCGGTTCCGTGTCTCGGTGTTCGTCGGGGAGCGCCACCCAGAGCTGGGCGCCGTGCAGCAGGCGGGCGTGCGGGCGGGGGCTCTCCTCGGAGTGGGAGATCGCCCGGCCGGACGTCATCAGGCCCAGCTCGCGCGGCCGGACGGTCTGCAGGCTGCCGAGGCTGTCGCGGTGCAGGACCTCGCCGTCGTGCAGCCAGCTCACGGTCTGCAGGCCCATGTGCGGGTGGGGCGGCACCTGCATGCCGGGCTCGTCCGCGATGTCGTCGGGGCCGTAGTGGTCGACGAAGGCGAACGCTCCCACCATGCGGCGGCCCAGGTTCGGCAGCAGCCTGCGGACCTCGGTGGACTCCCCCAGCTGCACCCGGCGCGGGCTCAGCAGTTCGCGTACCGGCTCGGCGACCACAAATCCGCGTCCTCCGGAGACGGCGACGTCGGCCCGACGATCGAGATTGCTCATGGGGCCCAACCTAAGCCCGGCGGGCGCGGGCCGACAGTCTTCGGCGACGACTGGTAGTGGAATGTTCAACCAAAGGCCGGTGTTATGGCGGGCAGGACAGATCGTGAGGAGGACACGTGGAGACCACGTACTACGAGTACGGAACGGCCGCCGAGCGCTGGGACCGTGCGCAGCTGTTCTTCGACGCCAAGGAGTACGGCACCGCCGCGCGCATCCTCGGCGGGCTCGTCGAGGAGGCTCCGGACCAGGTCGCGACCCGGCTGCTGCTGGCTCGGGCGTACTACCACTCGGCGCGCCTGGTGAAGGCCGAGACCGAGCTGCGGGCCGTGCTGGAGCGCGATCCGGTGGAGCACTACGCCCGGCTGATGCTGGGCCGCACCCTGGAGCGCCAGGGCCGGGACACCGAGGCGGCGACCCAGCTCCGGCTGGGCGACGCGCTGGCGGGTACGTTCACCGCCACCGCGTGACGCGGTCCTCGGTCGTGTCCGCGAAGTCTCGTCCGGCTCGAAGGGCGGACGACGATACGTCGCGGACACTCCCTAGCGCAGTCGCGCCAGCCTCTCGCGCGCCGGGCCCAGCGCCCGGCCGCGGGCGGGCACGTCCGCCCACGGGTCGGTACGCGCCTGCTCCAGGACGTTCGTCACCGTCCAGCGGCGGGCGGTGACGGCGGGGTCCTTGAGCTGGTCCCAGCTGATCGGCGTGGCGACGGGCGCCTCCTGCCTCGCGCGTACGGAGAAGGGGGCGACCGCCGTCTGCGCGTAGCCGTTGCGCTGGATGTCGAGGTAGAGCCGGCCTTCCCGCGCCTCGGTGCGCACCTCCGTGGTCAGCCGGTCCGGGTCACGGGCCGCGAGGGTCGCCGCGACCTCGGCGGCGAAGTCCCGCACGTCGTCGAAGCCGGCGCGGCGGTCCAGCGGAACGACGACGTGCAGGCCCTTGGAGCCGGTGGTCATCAGCATGCTCGGCAGTTTCAACTCACCCAGCAGATCGCCCAGTTGGAACGCCGCCTTGCGCACCGCCTCGAAGTCGTCGCCGGCCGGGTCGAGATCGAAGACCAGCCGGTCGGGGGCGTCGGGGCGGTCGGCACGTGACTGCCAGCGGTGGAAGGTGAGACACGCCTGTCCCGCGAGATAGAGCAGTGTCGCCTCGTTGTCGCAGACCGGATGGGCCACCGTGCCGCCCTTCTTGGTGACTTCGGCCCTGCGGATCCAGTCCGGGTAGCTGTCCGGGGCGTTCTTCCGCATGAAGCGCGGGCCGCCCACCCCGTCCGGGTGGCACTCCAGCATCAGCGGTCTGCCCTTGAGCTGGGGCACCATCCAGCGGGCGACACTCCGGTAGTACTCCACCAGGTCGGCCTTGGTGAGGCCGAGTTCGGGGAACAGCACCTTGTCGGGACGGTTGACCTCGACGGTCCGCCGTCCCGACCGTACGCGCAGGGCATCACTCATCGCCGGTCCGCTCTTCTCAGCCTGTCCACTTCCAGTCGGCGACCTCCGGCAGATCCGTACCGTGCTCGCGGATCCACGCGTGGTGCCGGGTCCTGACGTCCGCCATCGCCTGACGGACCGCCACCGCCCGTACGCCCAGGCCCGGTACGCGGTCGATCACGTCCATCACCAGCCGGTAGCGGTCCAGGTCGTTGCGTACCACCATGTCGAACGGGGTGGTGGTCGTCCCCTCCTCCTTGTAGCCGCGCACGTGCAGATTGCTGTGGCCGGTGCGGCGGTAGGCCAGCCGGTGGATCAGCCACGGGTAGCCGTGGTACGCGAAGATCACCGGACGGTCGGTGGTGAAGATCGAGTCGTACTCGGAGTCCGTCATCCCGTGCGGGTGCTCGTCGTGCGGCAGCAGCCGCGCCATGTCGACCACGTTGACCAACCGGACGGCCAGCTCCGGCAGATGGATGCGCAGCAGGCTCGCCGCCGCCATCGCCTCCTGGGTGGGTACGTCCCCGGCGCAGGCCAGCACCACGTCCGGCTCGCGGGTGCCGTCCTCGGTGCCCGCCCAGTCCCAGACGCCGGCGCCGCGCGCGCAGTGGGCGCGTGCCTCGTCGAGGGTGAGCCAGTCGAAGCTGGGCTGCTTGCCCGCGACGACGACATTGACGTAGTCCCGGCTGCGCAGCGCGTGATCCGCCACGGACAGCAGGGTGTTGGTGTCCGGCGGCAGGTAGACCCGGACGACCTCGGGGCTCTTGTTCAGGATGTGGTCGACGAAACCGGGGTCCTGGTGGGAGAAGCCGTTGTGGTCCTGGCGCCAGACGTGCGACGTCAGCAGGTAGTTGAGCGAGGCGATGGGGCGCCGCCAGGGCAGTCGACGCGAGGTGCGCAGCCACTTGATGTGCTGGTTGACCATCGAGTCCACGATGTGGGCGAACGCCTCGTAACTGGAGAACAGGCCATGACGCCCCGTCAGCAGATAGCCCTCCAGCCAGCCTTGGCACAGGTGCTCGGAGAGCACCTCCATGACCCGGCCGTCGTGCGTCAGATGCTCGTCGGTGTCGAGCGTCTGCGCCTGCCAGGCCTTGCCGGTGGCCTTGTACAGCGCTTCGAGCCGGTTGGAAGCGGTCTCGTCGGGGCCGACGACACGGAAGTCCCTGCGGCCCGCGGTGGCTTCCATGATCGCTTCCAGCATGCCGCCCAGCACCCTGGTGGGTTCGTTGAGTACGGTGCCGGGCTTGTCGACGCGCACCGCGTACCGCTCGAGGTCGGGGATCGGCAGTTCGCGCAGCAGCAGACCGCCGTTGGCGTGCGGCGTCGCGCCCAGTCTGCGGGCACCGTCGGGCACGCACTCCAGTACCTCGGGGCGCGGCGCGCCCGTCGCGTCGAAGAGTTCGTCGGGACGGTACGAGCGCAGCCACTCCTCCAGCTGCGCCAGATGCTCCGGGTTGGTGCGCACCCCGCTGAGCGGCACCTGGTGCGCGCGCCAGGTGCCCTCGACCGGCAATCCGTCGACCTCGCGCGGCCCGGTCCAGCCCTTGGGCGTACGCAGCACGATCATCGGCCAGTTGGGCCGCTCGGTGGTGCGGCCCTCGCGCGCTTCGTGCTGGATCTGCGCGATGCGGTCGACGGCGCGGTCCATCGCCTCGGCCATGGCCCGGTGGACGGCGAGCGGCTCGTCGCCCGTGACATGCAGCGGCTCGTGGCCGTATCCCCGCAGCAGCGAGTCGAGTTCGGCCTCGGGCAGCCGTGCGAGCACGGCCGGATTGGCGATCTTGTACCCGTTGAGATGGAGGACGGGCAGGACGGCTCCGTCGTGCACCGGGTCGAGGAACTTGTTCGAGTGCCAGGACGTGGCGAGCGGCCCGGTCTCCGCCTCGCCGTCCCCGATCACGCAGGTGACCAGCAGGTCGGGGTTGTCCAGCGCGGCGCCGTAGGCGTGGGCGAGCGAGTAACCCAGCTCCCCGCCCTCGTGGATGGAGCCGGGTGTCTCGGGCGCGACATGGCTCGGCACACCGCCGGGGAAGGAGAACTGGTGGAACAGTCGCTCCATCCCTTCCCTGTCCCTGCTGACGTCCGGGTACGTCTCCGAATACGTGCCCTCCAGCCAGGAGTTGGCCAGCACGGCGGGGCCGCCGTGCCCCGGCCCCCAGACGCACAGGGCGTCGATGTCACGCGCCTTGATGATCCGGTTGAGGTGTGTGTGTACGAGGTTCAGGCCGGGCGACGTGCCCCAGTGGCCGAGCAGCCGGGGCTTGATGTGCTCGGCGGCGAGTGGTTCGAGCAGCAGCGGGTTGGCCATCAGGTAGATCTGGCCGACGGCCAGATAGTTGGCGGCGCGCCAATGGGCGTCGAGCGCCGTCAGTTCTCTCTCGTCGAGCCCCGCCCACGGCTCGTCGGTGTGCACCTCGTACATGGTCGTCTCCTCGCCCGCGCCTGTTGGGCCGCCGGTCAGCTCTGGTCGGGTTCGGCGCCGTGCCACACCGTGGTCACGTTGCAGAACTCGCGGATGCCGTGTCCCGACAGCTCACGCCCGTAGCCGGAGCGCTTGACGCCGCCGAAGGGGAAGGCGGGGTGGGATGCCGTCATACCGTTGAAGAACACACCGCCGGCCTGGAGGTCACTGACGAAGCGCTCCACTTCCGCGTCGTCACGTGTCCAGACGTTCGAA
The DNA here is from genome assembly GCF_036084755.1 of Streptomyces sp. NBC_00370. NCBI lineage: Bacteria > Bacillati > Actinomycetota > Actinomycetes > Kitasatosporales > Streptomycetaceae > Streptomyces > Streptomyces sp. NBC_00370. The sequence goes on along the minus strand of NZ_CP107968.1, from coordinate 7,534,662 downwards.
CTAAGCCCGAACGGGGTGTCGTTGGCGATTTTCACGGCCGTGTCGAGATCGGCGGCGCGGTAGAGCGTGGCGACCGGGCCGAAGGTCTCCTCGTGGTGGATGCGCATGTCCTCGGTGATGTCGGCGAGTACGGTCGGCTCGAAGTACCAGCCCCGGTCGAGCCCGGCCGGCCGGCCGCCGCCGCACAGCACCGTCGCGCCCTTGGCGACCGCGTCGTCGACCAGCTCCGCCAGGTCCGTACGGCCCTGTTCGCTGGAGAGCGGACCGACGTCGGTGGACTCCTCCATCGGGTCGCCGACGGTCAGCGCCCGCACCCCCGCGGTGAACCGGGCGGCGAAGTCGTCGTAGACGTCGGCGTGCGCGATGAAGCGCTTGGCGGCGATACAGGACTGGCCGTTGTTCTGGACCCGCGCCGTCACCGCCGTCTTCGCCGCCCGCTCGATGTCGGCCGACGGCATGACCACGTACGGGTCGCTGCCACCGAGCTCCAGCACCGTCTTCTTGACCTCGTCGCCCGCGATGGCGGCGACGGACCGGCCGGCCGGCTCGCTGCCGGTGAGCGTGGCGGCGGCGACCCGGTCGTCGCGCAGGATCGACTCGATCGCGCCGGAGCCGACCAGCAGCGTCTGGAAGCAGCCGTCGGGGAAGCCGGCCCTGAGGAACAGCTCCTCCAGGTACAGGGCGGTCTGCGGCACGTTCGACGCGTGCTTGAGCAGTCCCACGTTGCCCGCCATCAAGGCGGGGGCCGCGAACCGGACGACCTGCCAGAGCGGGAAGTTCCACGGCATCACGGCGAGGACGACGCCCAGCGGACGGTAGTGGACGCGCGCGTACGAGCCGCCGGAATCCTTCACGTCGGCGTCCGACGGATGTTCGTCGGCGAGCAGCTTCTCGGCGTTGGCCGCGTACCAGCGCATCGACTTGGCGCACTTCAGCGCCTCGGCGCGGGCCTGCGCGAGGGGCTTGCCCATCTCGGTCGTCATGGTGCGGGCGATGTCGGGCGCGTCCTGCTCCAGCAGCTCGGCAGCGCGGTTCAGCAGCCGGGCCCGTTCGTCGAACGGGGTGCCGCGATAGATCCGCGCGGTGCTGTGGGCCGTCGCGATACGGCGCTCGATCTCCTCGGCCGTCAGCGGTTCGAACGTACGGAGCGTCTCTCCGCTGGCGGGATTCACCGTGGCGATGGGCATGGGGCGATTCCTCTCGATTCGACAGTCAGACCTTTCCGCGACCTGCGGGGCCTCGCAACACGGGGCGCCGGCTCGCCGGGCGGCGGTCGGTCCTGCGCCGCATCCTGCGCCGCTCGTCCTCGTCGGTGCCGCCCCAGACGCCGGTGGTACGGCCGGTGTTCAGCGCCCACTCGAGGCACTGCGCCTCCACCGGGCAGCCGTGGCACACCTCCTTGGCGCGCTTCGCCTGGGCGGCGGCGGGTCCGGACTCCCCCACCGGGAAGAACAGCTCGGGATCGGCGTCGGTGCAGGCGGCGTGCCGCAGCCACTCCCAGGTGTCGGGGTCAGGGACGAAGCCGGTGACACCGGCGTCGGTCTGGCTGTGGCCTGTCGTCAGACGGGTGGTCATGCGGTTCAGTCCTCTCTCGCGCTTCGTGGCTTCCTCGTCGCGTACCCGTTGGCGCGCGCCGAAACGATAAACGTCCCGCTGTCTGCATCCGCGTCCGTACGCGCGTCGCGCCGAGGACTCGTATCCGCACCGCGCCGCCCGGCCCGGTGGTCCGGGACGGGCGGCGCGGCAAGCCGTGGGGCGGCGTCAGTGGATGATCTTCTCCACCAGCAGCCGCACCCCTGCCGCGATCGACTCCGCGTCGATGCCGGCGGCCCGCAGCTGCTCCTCCGGGGTCGCCGAGCCGGGCATGTTGCCGACCGCGAGCCGTACGAACCGCTTGGGCGCCGGGCGGCCGTCGGAGAACGCCTCGGCGACGGCGTCCCCGATACCGCCCTCCGGGTGATGGTCCTCGACCGTGATCAGACAACCGGTGTCTTCGGCCGCCGCCTGGAGCGTCCGCTCGTCGACCGGCTTGACCGAGTACAGGTCGATGACCCGGACGGGGATGCCCTCCTCGCCGAGGAGATCGGCGGCCTTCAGGCACTCGTGGACGGTGGTACCGGCGCCCACGAGCGTCACCTGGTCGGCGTCCGAGCGGCGCAGCACCTTGCTGCCGCCGACGGGGAACTGCTCGTCGGGACCGTAGATGACGGGGGTCTCGCCGCGCAGCGTACGCAGATAGCGGATGCCCGCCAGTGCGTGCATCGTCGCGGCGAGCTGCGCCGTCTGGTTGGCGTCGCACGGGTGCAGGACCGTGCTGCCGTGGATGGCGCGGAACATCGCCAGGTCTTCGAGGCCCATCTGGGACGGGCCGTCCTGGCCGATCGAGACACCGGCGTGCGAGCCGACGACGTTGATCGAGGCGCGGCTGACGGCGGCCATCCGCAGGAAGTCCGCAGCGCGGGTGAGGAACGCGGCGAAGGTCGACGCGTACGGGACATGGCCGAGGGCCTGCATCCCGACGGCCGCCGCGATCAGCTGCTGCTCGGCGATGTAGCACTCGAAGAACCGTTCGGGGTGCTCGTCGGCGAAGAACTTGGCGCGGTCGGAGTCGCTGACCTCGCCGTCCAGGGCGACGATGTCGCCGTGCGCGTAGCCGAGCGCCGCGAGCGCCTTGCCGTAGGCGTCACGGGTGGCGACCTCCTCGCCGATGTCGAACGTGGGCAGCTCGCCGCTGCCCCGCTGACCGGTGTCAGAGGCGGACGCCTCGGTCCCTGCCTGCTCGCCGTGCCCGTCGGGCTTGGCGGGCTTGTTGGCGTGCACCCGGATCGAGCGGCGGCCGCCCAGCTCGGCGATGGCACTCTCCGCGTCGGGCAGCGGCTTGCCGTGCTTGCCCTCCTGGTCCTCGACGGCCGCGACGCCCTTGCCCTTGAGGGTGCGCGCGATGATCGCGGTGGGCCGGCCGGTGGTGGCCAGTGCCTCGGTGTACGCCTTCTCGACGGCCTCGACGTCATGGCCGTCGATCTCGACGGTGTGCCAGCCGAAGGCGCGCAGCCTGCGCCCGTACGCGTCGAGGTCGTGCTCGTGGCGGGTGGGGCCGCGCTGGCCGAGCCTGTTCACGTCGATGATCAGGGTCAGCTTGTCCAGGCCCTGGTCGGAGGCGTGCTCGACGGCCTCCCAGATGGAGCCTTCGGCCATCTCGCTGTCACCGGACAACACCCATACGTGGAACGGGTCGCGTCCCAGGCGCTTGCCTGCGAGCGCCATGCCGACACCGACGGGCAGGCCCTGGCCGAGCGATCCGGTGGCGACGTCGACCCACGGCAGCCGGGGCGTCGGGTGGCCTTCGAGCCGGCTGTCCAGGGTGCGGTAGGTGGCGAACTCGTCCTCGCCGATCGCACCCGCCGCCAGATACATCGAGTAGAGCAACGGGGACGCGTGCCCCTTGGAGAAGATCAGCCGGTCGTTGCCCGGGTGGTCCGGGTGGTCGAAATCGTAGTGCAGATGGTTAGCGAGCAGCACCGCCATCAGATCGGCCGCCGACATCGAGGAGGTCGGGTGCCCTGATCCTGCCGTATCGGCGACACGTACCGAGTCGACCCTCAACTGCTGGCCGAGCTCGGTCAGTTGTCCGCTCTTCATTGCTTATCGCTCCTTGCTGGGTGCGCCGGGCACCCTGGCGAGTTCGGGGGAGGACGACTCCAGGGGCACCGTCCAGGAACGGACGAGGCCGAGTTGCACGGCCTGCCGGGGCAGCATCGCGTCGAGGGCCCAATCGGCGGCCACCCGGATGCGGTTGCCCGGCATGGCCGCCAGGTGGTAGCCGCGGGTGACGGCGCCGGCCAGCGGTCCTGCCAGCGGCACACCGAGCGGGTTGGCGGCGGCCTTGACCCCGCCGAGGTCGACGACGAAGCCCAAGTCGTTGTGTTTGTAGGCGCGTCGCTGACCGATGCCGATCGAGGCCGCCACGTTGGCACCGGCGACCTTGCCCTGCCGTCCGGCGTGCTGGGCCGTCATCGGGGTGATCTCGCCCGGCTTGGTGAGATCGGGCACCGCCGCCGCGTCACCGCAGGCGAACACCTCAGGGTGGCCAGGGACGTTGAGGTACGGGTCGACGACGAGCCGGCCCTTCTCGACGGGCAGGCCGATGTCGGAGACCAGCGGGTCGGGACGTACGCCCACACACCAGATGAGCGTGTGCGTCTCGATGAACTCGCCGTCGTCCAGGGTGATCCCGGCCGGAGTCACCTCCTTGACGGAGGTACGGGTACGCACGTCGACGCCACGGCTGCGCAGCACCCGGTCTGCGGTGGCGGAGAGATGGCGGTCCAGCTCGGGCAGCACGCGCGGCGCGATGTCGAGGAGCAGCCAGCGCGGCGGCCGGCTCAGCCGCCAGGCGGGCTGCTGACGCACCAGCGCGTCGGTGAGCAGCTTGCCCTGGGCGGCGACCTCGGTGCCGGTGTAGCCGGCGCCGACCACCACGAAGGTGGCACGGGCCGCTGCCTCGGCGCTGCCCCGGACGGTGGCCAGCTCGATCTGCCGGGTCACGTGGTCCCGCAGGTACAGCGCCTCCGGCATGCCACGGAAGCCGTGGGCGTATTCGGCGACGCCGGGGATCGGCAGCAGTTTGTTGACGCTGCCGACGGCCAGGACGAGCCGGTCGTACGTCAGCTCGCCGCGCCCGCCCTCGGGGTCCGTGTAGGCGACCGTGCGGGAGTCCAGGTGGACGCTGTCGGCCTCGCCGAGGACGAGCCGTACCCGGGGCAGCGTCCCCGGCAGCGAGACCGTCACCCTCCGTGGTTCCAGGATTCCGGCGGCCACCTGCGGCAGCAGCGGGAGGTAGAGGAAGTAGTCGGTCGGGTTGAGCAGGATGATCTCGGCCCGGCCGCGTACCTGCCGGGACAGCACCCGGGCGGTCTGGTAGCCGGCGAATCCCGCTCCCACGATGACAATGCGTTCTCGGCTCACGTTCGACTCCGGACGGTGACTTTGGGGTCGTACGGATGGATCCACCAGGTGCCCAGTCGAGAGAGCCCCAAACACCGGAAATGTCCCTGCCGGGTACGCGCCGCCGCCCCCGCCGCCGTAGGCGCCGCACGCCCCCGCCCAACAGGGCGGCCGGTCCGTCGGTTGACAGGCCGATGATTGGTGGGAGGGTGGATTCAGCGGGTGCGACGCCCCGCGCCGGCTCGTCTCCCCCAGGTCGTGTCCCTGGATCCCGGGGATCGGTTGCTTGCCGACCGCCTCGGCGGGTAGCGGCACTGGCACGTCCGTACGGCGACTGCCGTGCGGCTGCGGAGACGAACGATGCGAGGAGAGCGACGTGAGCGGCGACAGCAGTGAGATGGCCGACGATGTCTACCAGCCCGACGGTTCCGAAGTGCTGGACGACGAGGGCATTCTCGACACCGAGGACACACTCGTCGACCGTGGCTCCGACCCCTTCGACGAGGGCTGGTCGCCTCCGGAGCGCCCGCTCGGCGTGGAACACACCGGTACCACGGCGGCGGAACAGCACGAGGGCGAGACGCTGGACCAGCGGCTCGCCGAGGAGATCCCGGACCGTACGGACGACGAGGACCCCGACTGGGACGGCATCGGCGATCTGACGCCGGGCGAGGGCGAGGCCCTGGACGACGAGGTCGGGGACGCCAGGGCGGGCCGCCTGGTGGCGCCCGACGAGGGCGCCCACGAGGACGCGGAGAAGGACATGATCGCCAGCGACGTCGGCATCGACGGCGCGGCCGCCTCGGCCGAGGAGGCCGCGATCCATCTCGTACCGGACGCCGACGACGACTGAGCACGGCCGACGGCCGAGCGGCGCCGCCGCTGTACGGCCGGCACGGTTTGGCGACGACCGGCCCGCTTCGTGCGGGCCGGTCGCGTGCTCCCGGGGCGGGTGTCGGCCCCGGGACGCGGTCAGACGAGCGCCGCGGCCGGTTCCCGCGCGGGGAACGGCGCGAGCACCGGAAGGAACTCCCGGTCGGGGCCGGGGTGCCGCTGGGCCGCGCCGACCAGGGTGAGCGGGATCGTGGGCACCCGCAGGACGCTCTGCGGAGCCTCCACACTGCGGGTGAACCAGATGACTTTGCCCTCGGCGGTGGCGCAGGTGCCCCAGCTGTCGCTGACAGCGGCGACGCGGGCGAGGCCCCCGCCGCCGGCCGTCAGCAGCCGGGGCATCCTCGGCCCGTTGTCCTCGACGGACGTCGTGAGATGACGTCCGGTCCAACGCAGTTCCACAATGCACCTGTTGTCGTCGCCAACGTGACGGTGGACATTGGTCAGCAGTTCGTCGATGCCCTGGGAGACGGGTGCGACGTGCAGGTCGAGTTTCCAATAACGAAGGTGAGCGGCGACGATGCGCCGGATCTGCGATACGCGCTCCGCGGAGGCGTGCAATTCCACCTCGTAGTGCCGGTCGAGTGGAACTGTCATGTTTGAGGCTCCTCACAGAGAGGCCCACATGCTTCACGGCGTTGTGCCTACGGCGTAGCAACGACCCCCGAACACGAAGCGTGAGCAACAGCCACTTCTGGGTCACCAACAGACTGACCCCGTTGCGCCGGATGCGCAACACAAGCGGCTGTCGCCCCGCCGTCGGCCCCGTCAGCGGTGGCTTTCCAGCCGCAGCGTGACTTCCTCCTCCTGGTCGCCCGCCGCCGTACCCACGACCCGTACGGAGAAGGCGGAGGTGAGCGCCGCGTGCAGGGCGTCCACCGCCTTGTGGCCGCCCTGGAGGGTGGCGGTGACGGGCGAGGACAGCTCGGCGGGCGCCGCCTCGCCGCGTACGTCCGCCACGTCGAAGGTGGCCGTCCAGACGGCCTGCCGGTCGGCCGGCACGTCCTGGGGTACGTCGTCGGCGGCGCGGTCGGAGGCGAAGGCCGTGCCGAGGACCGCGAACACCGTGTGGGCGTCCTCCTTGGCCTGTCCGCCGAGTTGCACCGCGACCTCGGTCGCCGACTGTTCAGCGTTGCTCATGGGGTTGTTCCTCTCTGCGCCGAAGCTGTACGTGGAAGCCTGGGAAGGGATCGCTCCCAGGCTCTCCCCCGGGCCGTCGGAGTGCGACCGGAACCGGTCGGCCGGATGAAGCGCCGGCGGCCCGGGTACCCGCTGGGCAGCGGGCCAACCACCGGGCGCCCCGACGGGCCACGGCAGCTGTGTGCCCGTCAGGGCCGGGGGTACACGGTCGGCATGACCGTCGCCAAGACCAGCGTCCTCGTCCTCGACTGTGCCGAACCCGCCGACCTCGCCGAGTTCTACGCCACCTTCTTCGAAGCGGAGATCAAGATCGGTACCGACCCGGACTTCGTGGAGATCGTCGGACAGTCCGGCGTCCATCTCGCGATCCGCAGGGACCACGGCTACGCGCCTGCCAGCTGGCCCCGGCCCGAAACCTCTCAACAGGCCCATCTGCGCATCATGGTGGCCCGCGAGGACATCGACGAGGCGGAGCGTGAGGCGATCAGCCTCGGCGCACGCCCGCTGGACACCAAGGACAACGGCGGCCCGCGCGACACGCGCGTCTACTCGGACCCGGCGGGGCACTCCTTCACGCTGGCCGTCCAGCCGTAACGACGATGTCCGGCGTCCCGCCGTGGCGGGGCGCCGGACAGAGCCGGTCCGGGGTACAGGCTGCCTCGCGGAGGACTCAACCGCCGAACTGCTGGATGAACGCCTCGCAGAACGCCTTCAGATCGTCCGGCTTGCGGCTGGTGATGAGCGGGCTGGGCGCGGCGGTGCAGACCTTGACCTGCTCGTCCACCCAGGTACCGCCGGCGTTGCGGATGTCGGTCCGCAGGCTCGGCCAGGACGTCAGCGTCCTGTTACGCACCACATCGGCCTCGATGAGCGTCCACGGGGCGTGGCAGATCGCCGCCACCGGCTTGCCCGCGTCGAAGAACGCCTTCACGAAGGCCACCGCCGCGGGATCCGTCCGCAGCGCGTCGGGGTTGGCGACACCGCCGGGCAGCACGAGACCGTCGTAGTCCTCGACGGAGCTCTGCGCCACCGTCCGGTCGACGGGGAAGGTGTCCGCCTTGTCGAGGTGGTTGAACGCCTGCACCTGGCCCGGCGCGGTCGAGATCAGCTCGCGCTCGCCGCGCGCCTCCCCCACCGCCTTCCAGGGTTCGGTCAGCTCGACCTGCTCCACGCCTTCGGGAGCAACGAGAAATGCCACTCGCATCCGGATCACGTCCTTTCTCGTCATGTACAGCTGTGTTCGTCTGCCCGACGACGGGCGCCCGACACGCAGGCGGCCCGTGGACCGAGCCGGCCGGCCCCGCACGATTCTTACCGGAATGTGCCGGGCGGGCATGTCGAGTGACGCCGGGGGCTGCCGGGCGGCGTCAGGCGGGCGTCAAAGCCGCACGCGGTCGCGTCAGCCGTCCGTCAAGGCGTGGAGCGCCGGTCCGTTCCGTGCCTAGAGTCACCGCCATGGGACGACGTCGGGCGGGAGGGGCGGCCACGGGGCCCGGCGCCGGCAGCCGGGGCGCGCCGGGCACGGTGTACGACGACCGCTGGGCCGGTGAGGCCCGGCAGGCGGCGGGGTGCGCAGGGGTGTTGCTGACCCTGCTGCTGGTGGTCGACGGCGCTTCGGGCGATCTGACCCTGCGGCACGCCGTGTTCTGGACCGGGCTCGCCGTGCTGCTGTTCGTCGTACTCGTACCGGCCCGGGTGTCGGCGGGGGCCGGCTGGCTGGCCTCGCGCGGGCTGCTCGGCGAGCATCGGGTGCGTACGGACCGGCTGTTGTCGGTCCGTATGTCCGACGGGGTGGCCCAGCGCCTCGTCCTGTGCGACACGGAGGGCGGCAGGGTCGAGGTCGATCCGCGGGTGCTCGTCGCGGCGCCGCAGCTCTGGTACCGGCTGGAGACGGACGCCCTCGGGTCGCTGAGAGACGGCCGGCCGCTGTACGGCGCCGATACGCTCCGCAGGCTCACCGGACGCCTGGACGGCGCGGCGGCCGAGGCGGTCTTCCGCTCGTCCGGCCTGCGCTGAGCGTCCCGGTCCCGGCCGCCGCGGACCGTGCGTACGGCGTGGGCCCGGACGCGGGCACGAGGGGTGCACTGTGGCGTCACGGGGCCGACGGGCGGTACGGTGCCGAGGACATGACGAGGGTGTGACGGAAGTCCGGTGAGAATCCGGCACGGTCGCGCCACTGTGGACCCGCGGTTCGCCGCGGGAAGTCAGACCCGGCACCTTCGTCTCAGGCACCACGATCGGGACGCGTGTTCCCCAGGAGGTTCGGCCATGGCACAGTCTGCCGCCCCCACCACCGGCTCCACAGCCGTCGCACCCATCTCGCTCAAGGCGATAGCGCCCTGGGCGGTCTTCTTCGGCGTTCTGATGCTGTTCCTGCTGTACTTCGTCGGCGCCGAGCAGGGCGCCACCTCTGTCTTCTCCGGCACCGACATCCACGAGTGGGTCCATGACGGACGCCATCTCCTCGGCTTCCCCTGCCACTGAGAGACCGAGGAAATCCGCTCATGAACTCCATATCCGTCAGGGCCCTGTTGGTGCGCGGCATGCTCGCGGGGCTCGCCGCAGGCGTGCTCGCCCTCGTCGTCGCCTATCTGCTCGGTGAGCCGAGGATCGACTCGGCCATCGCGTTCGAGGACTCGCACAGCCACGAGCACGAGATGGAAGTCGTCAGCCGCTCGCTCCAGTCCACCGCCGGACTCGCCACGGGCGTCCTGGTGTTCGGCGTCGCCGTCGGCGGTATCGCCGCGCTCGCGTTCTGTGTCGCGCTCGGCCGGATCGGCGCCTTCGGGCCCCGGGCCACGGCGATGCTGCTCGCGGGCGGTGCGCTGCTCACCGTCTACGTCGTGCCGTTCCTCAAGTACCCGGCCAATCCGCCGTCGGTGGGCGACCCGGGGACCATCGGCAAGCGCAGTACGCTGTATGTGCTGATGATCGTGCTGAGTGTGCTGCTGGCCGTGGCGGCCGTCATCTTCGGCAAGCGGCTGGCACCGCGGCTCGGCAACTGGAACGCGACGGTCGCCGCCGTCGTCGGCTTCGGTGTGCTGGTCGGCCTCGCGTACGCGTTCCTGCCCACCGTCAACGAAGTGCCCAAGGACTTCCCGGCGCCGCTGCTCTGGCAGTTCAGGGTGGCCTCGCTGGCCATCCAGATCACCATGTGGAGCGCCTTCGGGCTGATCTTCGGCCATCTCGCCCAGCGGCTCCTCGCTCCGGAGACCGTTCCGGCGGTGCGCCGCAGCAGTCCGGACGACCGGGTCGGCGCCCCGGTGAACTGAACCCCGACCACCGTCAGAAACCCGCCGGGGCCCTTCCCGGCGGGTTTCTTCGTGAGGAGAAGCAATGGAGTACGTACGTCTGGGCCGGACCGGTCTTGAGGTGTCCAGGATCGTCCTCGGCTGTATGAGTTTCGGCGACCCGCAGTCCGGGTCCCACCCCTGGTCCCTGCCGCTGGAGGAGTCACGGCCGCTGGTCCGGCAGGCCGTCGAGGCGGGCATCACCACCTTCGACACGGCCAACGTCTACTCGCTCGGGTCGAGCGAGGAGATCGTCGGGCGGCTGCTGGGCGAATTCGCCAAGCGCGAGGAGGTCGTGATCGCCACCAAGGTGAACGGCCGGATGCACGCGGGTCCCAAGGGCGCGGGTCTGTCGCGTGCGGCCATCTTCAGCCAGGCGGAGGCGAGTCTGCGGCGGCTGGGCACTGACTACATCGATCTGTACCAGATCCACCGCTACGACCCGAACACGCCGATCGAGGAGACGATGGAGGCGCTGCACGACCTCGTGCGCGCCGGGAAGGTGCGCTACATCGGGGCCTCCTCGATGTGGACGTGGCAGTTCGCCAACGCCCAGCACACCGCCGAACTGCACGGCTGGACGCCGTTCGTGTCGATGCAGGACCAGTACAGCCTGCTGATGCGCGAGGAGGAGCGGGAGATGCTGCCGTTCTGTCTCGACCAGGGGGTCGGGGTGCTGCCGTGGAGCCCGCTGGCCCGGGGCCGGCTGACCCGCGACTGGGAGGACGACACCACCTCGCGTGCGCGCAGCGACCAGTTCGGCTCCACCCTCTACCGGCAGGCGGAGGACTCCGACCGGGCGACGGTGCGGACGGTGGCCGAACTCGCCGCCGAGCGTGGCGTGTCACGCGCGCAGATCGCGCTGGCCTGGCTGCTGCACCAGCAGGCGGTCACCGCGCCGATCGTCGGCGTCACGAAGGAACAGCATCTCAGCGACGCGGTGGCAGCGGTCGAACTGCGGCTGGACGACGACGAGATCGGCCGGCTCGCCAAGCACTACGCGCCGCGCGCGCCCGAGGGCTTCTGACCGTTCCGTGCGGGGCGGCACACCGTCCAGGCCAGCGCGAGGGCGAGCAGGTCCTCGGCCACGGCACCGGGCCAGTCGGTACCCGCCCTGTCGTGCGCCGTCCGGCGCCACCACGCCCCGGCGAAGGACCCGCCCACGGCGCCCGCGGCGCCCATCGTCGCCGCGACCGCCGGGGGCGGGCCGCCGGGCCTGCGCCCGGCGAGCGCAGCGGCGGCCAGCCCGCCGAACAGCGTCCGGGGCACCAGCCCGGCCGGGGCGAGCCTGCTCGGGGTCCGCGGAAGCTTGTCGCCCACCAACTCGCCCACGGCGCCCACGGAGGCGAGCGCCGTGGCCGGCCGGGAGGCGAGGAGGGCCGCCGGGCGGGATGTCTCCGCCGCGTCCGTCGTCAGCGCGACCGCCGCGGTGCCCAGCTGGCTGCGCAGCCCGGACACCACTCCCACCAGTACTTCGCGGATCATGTGGCACGTCCAATCTCGTAGGTGTGCGGTACGGGTGCGCGATGCAGGTGCGTGATGTGGCGGTATGACCCGATTTTTCGGGGTACTCGATTACCATGAACACGATGAACTGGGATCTAGCGTCCTCCCCCGGCGTGACGGCCATTCTCGTGCCCATCGTGGGCCTGATCGTGGTCGGTGTGCTGATCGGCGCCTTCTTGTGGGGACGCAGGATCAGAGACCACGAGTCCGTACCGCCCCGGCCCGACGAGCAGACGAAACTCCCGGACGAGGGCCCCGTCCGGGAGATCCTGGAGAACCGCGAACCGGACGAAGTACCGGAGTCCGACGAGCGGCTGATGCCGGGCGAGCTGAAGGGCAACGGCACGATCGGTTCGCGGTCGGCGCCACTGAAGAAGACCCCGAAGTGGAACGAGGACTCCGGCGGGAGCTTCGGCAGCGGCGGGTTCCGCTGAGCGTGCCGCCGCACCGGCCCCGGGTCCCCGGGCCACGCGCTCACGCGCACTCGTCGTCGTCCGCGAGGATCCCGTCCAGGATCTCGTCCCTGATCCGCGTGCACGAGCCGCTGATCAGCCGGGACACATGCATCTGCGACATGCCCAGCTCCTTGGCGATCATGCTCTGGGTCATCCCGCAGAAGAACCGCAGGTACAGGATCCGCCGGTCCCTGTCCGGCAGCGAGCCGAGCCCGGGCCGCACGGCCTCGCGGTCGATGACCACGTCCAGCGCCGGGTCGAGGCCGCCCAGCGTGTCGGAGAGCGAATGCGCGGCGTCGTCCCCCTGGCCGCGGAACTCCGCGTCGAGCGAGAGAGCGGCGAAGCTGTCGATGGCGCGCGTGCCGTCGATGACCTCCTGCTCCGTCAGCCCGGTGTGCGCCGCGATCTCGGTGGCCGTCGGGATCCGTCCGCCGACGCTCTGCGCCAGCTCCTGCCGGGCGACGCGGACCCCGGCCCGCAGCTCCTGGACCCGCCGGGGCACATGCACGCTCCACATGTAGTCGCGGAAGTGGCGCTTGATCTCGCCGTCGATGGTGGGGATCGCGTAGCTCTCGAACGGCTTGCCGCGCGCCGGGTCGTACCGGCTCACCGCCTTGACGAGACCCAGCGAGGCGACCTGCGTCAGATCCTCCAGGGACTCGCCCCGGTTGCGGTAGCGGCACGCCATCCGGTGCGCCAGCGGCAGCCACGCGGTGGCGACCTCCTGCCGGACGCGGACCTTCTCGGCGCCCTCGGGCAGCCGCGCCAGCCTGCGGAAGGCATCCGCCGTATCGGGGGAATCGTCATGCGGATGATTCGATTTGACATTTCCACTCACACGAGAAGGCATTCACATACCCTCCTGTCGAAGGACGACGAAATGTTTGCCCGAAGTGCGCCGATCCAAAACGCGGCCCGGATCCGTCCCATGATTAATCCTGGCAGGTCGGGGCACTCGGCGCGTATGTCAGATACATTTCCCCGGGGAACAGCGGGCCGGACCGAGCCGGAATTGCCGACAGGCCGGGGAGAAATCTCGGCCGCCGTCATCGCGCTGCTCCGCAATTCGGGGGCCGCGCCCTCGGCGGAGACCGTGTCCGCCGCCGATCCCTACGGAGATGATCTCCAACTCGCGCTCTATCTCTGTTACGAGTTGCATTACCGGGGGTTCGCCGGCGTCGCCGCGGAGCGCGAGTGGGATCCCGGGCTGCTGGCCGTCCGCGCGGCGCTGGAGGCGCGGTTCCTGGCGGCCCTGCGCCGCGACGCGACGCGCCACGACGACCTCGGCGAGGCACTGGCGGAGATCCTGACGGAGCCCGTGGACGGCACGGGCGTCTCGCACTTCCTGCGCGACAAGGGCGAGCTGTGGCAGCTGCGCGAGTACGCGGCGCAGCGCTCGCTCTACCACCTGAAGGAGGCCGATCCGCACATCTGGGTGCTGCCGCGCCTCCGGGGCCGGGCCAAGGCGGGGATGGCGGCGATCGAGTTCGACGAGTACGGCGGTGGCCGGGCCGAGCGCATGCACCAGCGGCTCTACGCCGACCTGATGACGGACCTGGACCTCGATCCGGCGTACGGGCACTACCTGGAGGCCGGTACGGCCGAGATCCTGGCCACGGTCAATCTGATGTCGCTGCTCGGCCTGCACCGGCCCCTGCGCGGCGCGCTCGTCGGCCACTTCGCCACGATCGAGATCACCTCGTCCCCCGGCTCGCGGCGGATCGCCGAGGCGATGGAGCGCACCGGCGCCGGCCCCGCCGCTGTGTTCTTCCACAGTGAGCACGTGGAGGCCGACGCGGTGCACGAGCAGGTCGTACGCCACGAGGTCGTCGAAGGACTGCTGGCGGACGAGCCGCATCTCGCCCCCGACATCGCCTTCGGCATCGACGCCACCGGCTATCTGGAGGACCGGCTCGGCGAGCGGCTGCTGTCCGCCTGGCAGGCGGGCGGTACGTCGCTGCGTACCGCACTCGAGTGAGCGCGCCCGCGCGCCCGGCGTACCACGTTCGAGGTTCGACGTTCCAGGAGGAGTGGGTGGTCAGCCATGACGTACGACCCCGCCGGCGGGCGGCCCCGTCCCGTCAGCGTCCAGCGCAAGGGCCCCACCCTGGTGGAAGGCCCCGTCGAGGTGCTGCTGGAGGACGGTACGACGGTGTCGTCCGACCGGTTCTGCGTGGCGCTCTGCGCCTGTGGGCGCAGTAGGCGTTACCCCTGGTGCGACACCAGTCACCGCAGGTGACAGCCGTTGCTAGAGCATGATGCGAGTACGCTTCTCGGCGTCACCTCGTTGATCACACATGCTCCGGAGCCCTCGCATGACCACAGGCAGACCCAAGGACCAGGTCGACACCAGCAAGCCTCATCCGGCGCGTGTGTACGACTGGCTGCTCGGCGGCAAGGACAACTACCAGGTCGACCGGCAGGTCGGCGAGAAGCTGCCCCAGGCGGCGCGGGAGAACGCGGCCCGCAACCGGGCGTTCATGCACCGGGCGGCGGCCTGGCTCGCGGGTGAGGGCGTCGACCAGTTCCTCGACATCGGGACCGGCATTCCGACCGAGCCGAATCTGCACCAGATAGTGCAGAAGATCAATCCGGCCGCCCGGATCGTCTACGCGGACAACGACCCGATCGTCCTGCGGCACGCCGAAGCACTGCTGATCAGCACCCCCGAGGGCGGCACCGACTACATCCAGGCCGATGTGCGTGACGCGGGCTCCATCCTCGAACACGCCCGTACGTTCCTGGACTTCAGCCGTCCTGTCGCGCTGTCGATGATCGCGCTGATGCACTTCATCACCGACGAGGAAGACCCGTACACGATCACGCGCAGCCTCGTGGACGCGCTGCCCTCCGGCAGTTACCTGACGCTGTCGCACGGCACGACCGACGAGCACCCCGAGCTGGCCAGTTCGGTCAAGACGACCTACCGCGAGGGCGCGATCCCGCTGCGGATGCGCACCCGCGCCGAGGTCGAGCCGTTCTTCGCGGGACTCGACCTCGTGAAGCCCGGTCTGGTGACGGCGACGCAGTGGTACCAGGACACCCCGGCTCCCAAGGAGGAGCTGAGCGGCTTCTACGTCGGAGTGGCCCGCGTCCGCTGAGGAGGGCCGCCGAGGAGGCCCGCCGAGGAGGTCCGCTGAGGAGGGAAGTGGCCCGTGACCGTCACCGCGGCTTCCCTGCTGCCCGTCAACACCACGCTGGGCGTGCTGCTCGCCGTGCTGCTGATGGCGGCGGTCGTGGTGGCGGCGCGGTTCCACCTCGGACCGGGCTCCGGGGCCGGCCGCTCGCGTGAGATCGCGGTCGCCGGATTACGGGCGGCGGTCCAGCTCGCCGCCGTCTCCTTCCTCATCACGTGGGTGATGCGCTCCCTGGCGGGACTGATCGCGTTCCTGCTGGTCATGTTCGCGGCGGCCGTACGCACGGCGGGCCGCCGGATCACCGCCGACAGCTCCTGGTGGCGGACGTCGGCGCCGATCGCCGTCGGGGTGGCCCCGGTGGTGGCGGCGTTGCTGCTCACCGGGCTCGTGCCCGTCAAGGGCATCGCGCTCATCCCGATCACCGGCATCCTGCTGGGCGGCGCGCTGACCGCGACCGTACTGGCGGGCCGGCGCGCCCTGGACGAGCTGGCGCTGCGGCACGGCGAGGTGGAGGCCGCCATGGCGCTCGGTTTCCTCGACCGGGACGCGCGCCTGGAGATCGCCCGCCCCGCGGCCTCCGACGCACTGCTGCCGGGCCTCGACCAGACCCGTACGGTCGGTCTCGTGACCCTGCCCGGCGCGTTCGTCGGCATGCTGCTGGGCGGCGCGACACCCGTCATGGCGGGGGCGGTCCAGCTGTTCGTCCTCATCGCGCTGATGGCGGTCCAGTCCGTGGCCGTGACGGTGACGATCGAACTGGTCGCACGCGGTCGTCTGCACCGGCCCGCCAACAGCTGAGCCCCGTGGACGGTGTGCGGAAAAGCACGGCGGGAACGGCCGGAAATGGGCGAAGATGGCGCCTGTGGCCACCGTTGTCGAGCTGACCCATTACCCCGTGAAGGGCTGCGCGGGCGTCCCGTTGGACGATGCCCTCATGACGCCCGCCGGGCTCGCGCACGACCGCAGCTTCCTGGTCGTCGACGACGAGGGCGTGTTCCGGACCCAGCGGCGCGATCCCGGGATGGCGCTGATCCGTCCGTACGTGAGCGCCGACGGTGAGCGGCTCACGCTGCGCGCCGAGGGGGCGGGCGACGTGGTCGTCGACGTGGATCTCACGGCGCCGCGCAGGACGGTCGAGATGTTCGGCACCCCCTACCGGGGGATCGACCAGGGCGGAGCGGTCGCCGACTGGCTGTCCACGGTGCTCGGCGCGGCGTGCAGGCTGGTGCGCGTACCGCCCGAGCACGACCGGGTGACGGACGGGCAGACGCCGGGGACCTCCGGGTACGCCGACAGCTCGGCCGTCCATGTCGTCTCCCGCGCCTCGCTCGACCTGCTCAACGCACGGATGGCGGAGCGGGACGCGCCGCCGCTGCCGATGGACCGGTTCCGGCCGAATGTCGTCGTCGACGGCTGGGACGAACCGCATGTGGAGGACCTGGTGCGGCGGGTCGAGGTGGGCGACACGGAGCTGGGCTACACCAAGCTGGCCGTGCGCTGCGTCGTCACCACCGTCGGCCAGCGGGAGGGGACGAAGGCGGGTCCTGAGCCGCTGCGTACGCTGGCCGGCTACCGGCGGGCCACCGGGGGCGGGGTGGCCTTCGGCAGCAAGTTCGCGGTGGTACGGCCGGGCAAGCTGTCGGTCGGTGACGTGCTGACGGTCACCGACTGGGGCCCGACGGAGCTGTAGGACCGGACGTCCGGGGGTCTGTCTTTACGTAGCGCTCGGGGCTCGCCTTACGTAGCGGGCGACACGCCCGGGGCGACAATCGCGCCGCGGCCGAGACCGGCCAGCAGCCGCTCCAGGACCAGACCCGCCTCCTCGCGGGCTTTGACATGGTCCTCGGCGCCCGCGATGTAGAGGCTGGCCTCCGAGATCAGCGCGGCCAGCATCCTCGTGAGCGGGGCGACCGGCAGGTCGTCGACATTGCCCTCGCGGACGGCCTCGGTCAGTGCCTCGGCCAGCAGTATGTAGCCGTGCTCCTCGACCAGCGCGTCCCACGCGCTGTGCCCCAGCACCGCGGGGCCCTCGATCAGCACGATCCGCTGGAACTGGGCGTCGTTGCAGGCGTCGAGGAAGGACTGGAAGCCGCTGCGCAGCAGCTGCCAGGCGTCACCGGGATGCTGCTCGGCCCGCGCGGTCTCCTGCTCGACCAGCCGCTGCGCCATCTCCTGGGCGCACTCCGCCATGACGGCGCGGAACAGGTCGGCCTTGTCCTTGAAGTGGTGGTAGAGCGCGCCCCGGGTGACGTCGGCAGCGGTCACGATGTCCTCGGTGCCGGTCGCGGCGAATCCGCGCTCGGCGAAGAGTTCCCGCGCGGCGCGCAGCAGCGCGCGCCGGGTGTCCGCGACGTGCTCCGCGCGACGGCTCCGTCTCTTCCCCGCTGGCATACCTACATCCTGTCTCATACAGTCTGTATGTTAGTAGAGGACTTCTTCCAACCCCGGGGGCCCGGGGGAACTGGAGACAGCGATCATGGGACTTCCGCTCAATCTGGCCGTCAAGAATGGCACCTACCTCATCAAGCAGAAGATCCTCCGGCGGAAGAAGTTCCCGCTGGTCGTGGAGATCGAACCCCTTTTCGCGTGCAACCTCGGCTGCGCGGGCTGCGGCAAGATCCAGCACCCGGCCAGCGTGCTCAAGCAGCGCATGCCGGTCGAGCAGGTCATGAAGGCCGTCAAGGAGGCCGGTGCCCCGACGGTCTCGCTGGCCGGCGGTGAGCCGCTGATGCACCCGCAGATCGACGAGATGACGCGCCAGCTCCTGGCGAAGGGCAAGTTCGTGGTGCTCTGCACCAACGCCGTGCTGCTGCCGAAGCATCTGCACAAGTTCAAGCCGCACCGCAACTTCGCGTGGATGGTCCACATCGACGGGCTGCGCGAGCGGCACGACGAATCGGTCAGCAAGGTCGGGGTGTTCGACCAGGCGATCGAGGCGATCAAGCAGGCGAAGGCGGCCGGGTTCAAGGTCTACACGAACTCGACCTTCTTCAACAACGACAGCCCGCAGGACGTCATCGACGTGCTCCAGTACCTCAACGACGACCTCAAGGTCGACCGGATGCAGATCTCGCCCGGCTACGCCTACGAGAAGGCCCCGGACCAGGACCGCTTCCTCGGCGTCGAGCAGACCCGCGCCATGTTCAAGAAGGCGTTCGGCGACGGCAGGCGCAAGGGCTGGCGGCTCAACCACTCGGCGCTGTACCTGGACTTCCTCGAAGGCAAGCTCGACTTCGAGTGCACGCCGTGGGCGATCCCGTCGTACTCCCTGAAGGGGTGGCAGAAGCCCTGCTACCTGATGTCGGACGGGTACGTCGAGACGTACCAGGAGCTGCTGGACACCACCGAGTGGGACAACTACGGCCGGGGCAAGGACCCGCGCTGCGACAACTGCATGGCGCACTGCGGCTTCGAGCCCACCGCTGTGATGGCCACGATGAGCTCTCTCAAGGAGAGTCTGCGGGCTGTCACGACCACCTGACCGGGCCACCTCACCGGGTCGGGTCGGTCCGACCGGTGCTCGCTCGGCCCGACCGGTGCTCGCTCAGCCAGTCCAGCGCTTCGGCGCCGGCCGTGCCGAGGACCGAGATGTGTCCGTCGGCCGGGCTCAGCCGCAGTTCAGCCGTCGGGCAGTGGGCCGCCAGCCACTGCCCGTGGGTGCTGGGCGCGATCCGGTCCTCGCCGCCGTGCCGCAGCAGGACCGGTGCTTCGATCACCGCCGGGTCGAAGCCCCACGGCGTCACGTACGCCAAGTCGTCGTCGATCAGCGCGCTGGGTCCCGCCGCCACGGCGGGACCGACGACGTCCCCGAACCAGGACCACTCGCCGGCGAGCGCCGCGTGGTCGGCGGGCGTGAACATCTCCGGGTCGTACGTGGCGTCCGCCTCGTGGGCCTCCTTCGCCGCCCGCCCGGCGGCGGCAGCGCCCAGGGTCGCGCGGCCCGAGTCGGACATGCCGGCGAACCAGTCGAGCCCGTCCGCGTCGAACGGCGCCAGGCCCGCGACGCTGACGGCCGCGAACACCCGGTCCGGCAGCAGTGCGGCGCACGCCAGCGCGTGCGGTCCGCCGCCGGAGTGGCCCATGACGGCGAACCGTCCGATGCCGAGCGCGGCGGTGACGGCGGCGACATCGGCGGCCACCAACGCCACGCTCCGCCCCGGGAGCGGGGTGGACCGGCCGTAGCCGGGACGGTCGTACGACACCCAGCGCACCCCGAGCCGGTCGGCGGCGGGGAACAGCGGCGCGGGCGGCGCACCGATGTTCGGGGTGCCGTGGTGCCAGAAGACGACCAGCGGATCGGCCGCGCGGTCCGTACCGGAGTCGTAGATGTGCACCGTGCGACCGTCGGGCAGCTCCAGATCAGTCTCGTTCATACCGGCACCGTACGCGGCAGTGCGACCGGCCCCGCCGTGGTTGACAGCGCCGGGCAGCGCTGTCAATGATCACCGAGGCTCCTGACTCCGTCCGACGGGAAGAACACCATGGACCGCACCGAGGACACCGAGGACACCGGCATGCGGCCACGGACGGCGGAGGCCGGCCGGCGGACGGCGGTGTGGATCGCGTCCGTCGACTCCGACGAGCCGCAACTGCTCTTCGCGACGGCGGAATTGCTGCTTGAGGCCCCCAACTGGTCGCACGACGGCCGGAGTCTGCTGCTCAACGGCGCGGGGCGGCTGTGGCGGCTCGACGTCGGGACCCCCTCGGGGCTGGTGGAGATCCCGCTCGACGGGGTGCCGGACATCAACAACGACCATGTGCTCTCCCCCGACGGACGCACCGTGTACGTGTCGGGCATGGACGGACATCTGTACGCGGCGCCCGCCGCCGGGGGCAAGGGCGTCCGGCTGACCGCCGACGACGGGACGCTGCACTTCCTGCACGGCGTCAGCCCCGACGGTCGGACCCTCGCCTACGTCGAGATCGCGCGCGGGGTGGCCGGCTCGCCCGGCCGGCTGGCGCTGATGCCGGCGGCCGGCGGGCCCGGCAAGGCCGTCGACACCGGGGAGGGCCATCTCGACGGCCCGGAGTACTCCCCCGACGGCGAGTGGATCTACTGCAACACGGAGACCTTCACCGAGGCCCCGGGGCACGCCCAGATCGCGCGGCTGCCCGCCGCGGGGAGTGTGCTGCGGCGTGTGCACACCTCCGACACCGTCGACTGGTTCCCGCACCTGTCACCGGACGGAGTGCACGCCGCGTACGTGTCGTTCCCGCCGGGCACGCTGGGGCACCCGGCCAACCTCGACGTCACCGTACGACTGGTGCGGACCGACGCCTGGGCCGTGCCGGTGCGCACGTTCCCGCTGTTCGGCGGTCAGGGCACGATGAACGTCAACAGCTGGTCCCCGGACAGCCGGCGCTTCGCCTTCGTCTCGTACCCGCTCGACGGCCGGGCCGGGTGATCCGCTCACGACCGGGAGACGACCGTCCCCACGGTCCTGGCGGGCCGGAACCCGAGGTCGTCGATGGCGAAGGTGGGGTGGCTGCGACGGCGCACGGTCGCTCCGCAGCCCCGCTCCGATTCGGCCCAGCCGCCACCGCGGAAGATCCGGTACGCACCGTAGACCTCCTCGTCGTAGAGGTCCCAGCACCACTCCCAGACGTTGCCCAGCATGTCGTGCAGCCCCCACGCGTTGGGCGCCTTGCCGCCGACGTCGTGCACCCGGCCGCCGGAATTGCCGTCGTACCAGGCGATGTCGTCGATCTCCCCGTACCGGTAGCCGCCGGTGCCGCCCTTGCAGGCGTACTGCCACTCCGCCTCGGTCGGCAGCCGATACCCGTCGGACGTCCGGTCCCAGGCCACTTCGCCGCTCTCCTCGGCGCGGGAGTACGCCGGTCTCAGCCCTGACAGCTCGGAGAGGCGGTTGCACATCTCGATCGCGTCGAGCCAACTCACGTTCGTCACCGGCGAGTCGGCGGGCGTGGACGGGCTGACGTCCGCTCCGGTGACGGCCCTGTGGAGCGCCGCCGTGACCGGACACCGACCGAGCAGGAAGGGCGCCACGTCGGCCTGCCAACAGATGCCCCGCCGGTCGTCCCTGAGGTCGACCGTGCCGCCTGGCACGGGAATCATCGAGGGGACAGGGGGAGCTTCGGCCGGCGAACGCACGCGGCGCACCTCTCTGTTCGGGAAGGTCACGAGATCGTCGGCCTCACGATACGGGCCCGCATGGTCACTTGGCGTTCGGGACTCGGCGCCTCGGCAGGAACACCTCGGTGCGGCCCTGGAGCCGGCCACCGGCGGGACCGCCGGTGGCTCACCAGGTCGTGGCGAGCCAGGCGGCCACCCCGGCGAGTACGACCAGGGCGGCGTTGAGGCCGGTCTCCTTGACCTCGCCCCTGGACAGGTGGAGGCCGGCTGCCAGCACCTGGAGCACGAGCATGCCGATCGCGGCCGCCATCGCCAGGACGGGCGCTATCCCTGTCAGCGGCGGCAGCACGAGGCCGGCGACGCCGAGGATCTCGACGACACCGATGCCACGCACCACCCACATCGGGACCGTGTCGACCCAGCCCATCATGGGTGCCAGCCGCTCCTTGGACTGCGCGACCTTCTTGCCGCCCGCGAACAGGAAGAAGAGTCCCAGGACGCCGGTGACGATCCAGTAGGCGATTTCCATTGCCGTCCTCCGTCATGGTTACGAGTTGTGCGTAGGCACATGGTCGGTGACTATGGACCGGCTTACAAAAGGCACACCGGTGTGCGTGGCGAACCAGGAGCGCCCATGTCGAAGTACCGCAACACCTGCCTCATCCGCGGCGACGGCGGCCGGGCCATCCGCGGCATCCTGGACCGCATCGGCGACAAGTGGACGCTGCTGGTGGTGGCCACGCTCGACGGCGAGCGGATGCGCTTCACCGAGCTGCAGCAGCGGATCCCCGGGATCTCGCAGCGGATGCTCACACGTACGGTGCGGCATCTGGAGCGGGACGGTCTCGTGGCCCGTACGGTGTTCCCCGAGGTGCCGCCCCGGGTCGAGTACGAACTCACCGCGACGGGACGGACGTTGATCGAGCCGGCGGTGGCGCTGGCGGAGTGGGCCGTGGACAAGAACCCCCAGATCGAGCGGAGCCAGGCGGCCTACGACGCGCGGCAGCCCTGAGACCTCCGTCCCGCTCCGCCGCGCGGGGCGGGGGTCCGCCTCGGGGATCCCTGGGGGTTAACCCCCAGGCAAGTCCGGGGACCACCCGGTTCGTTCGGGGGACGCGGGGTCCGTAGGTTCTGGGGTGGAATCAAGGCATCGTTCGACACCCCCTCCGGAGGAACCCCGTGACCGCGCCGGCGCACCGCCCGACCAGCACCGCCCACCCGCTCGTCGCGGCCTTCGTGCGCTTCGTCGTCTGTGGCGGCGGAGTCGGACTCGCCTCCAGCGCGGCGCTCGTGCTGCTGAGCGGGCGGATGTCGATGGTCGTCGCGAACGCGCTGATCAGTGTGGTCTCCACCGTGCTCGCGACCGAGCTGCACAGCCGGATCTCCTTCCGCAGCGAGCGGCGGGGCTGGAGCGTCCATCTGCAGTCCGGTCTGACGGTCGCCGTGAGCTACGCGTTCACCACGGGGGCTCTGCTCCTCCTGCACTCCCTGCAGTCCGCGCCGTCGGCCGTGGTCGAGCAGAGCGTCTATCTGTCGGCCTCGGCGCTGGCGGGGGTCGGCAGGTTCGCCCTGCTGCGGGTCGTGGTCTTCGCCGAGCGGGCGGCCAAGAACGACGCCGTGCTCGGCAAGTCGTCCGTGGCCATGACCGCATGAAGTGCCACTCCCCCGTTACTGGTTGCCGCCACTCACGGTCCGCAGACAGTCGGCGGCGACCTCGGCGACCGCCGTGCGCGCCTGCGCCAGATAGGGGCGCGGGTCGTGCGCGTCGGGGGACGCGGCGAGCGCCGCGCGGACGGCCCCGGTGAACGCGACGTTGAGCATCGTGCCGAAGTTGATTTTGGTCATGCCCGCACGCACCGCCGCCGCCAACAGATCGGCGGGGACGCCGGACGAGCCGTGCAGGACCAGCGGCACCGGCACCGCCGCACTGATCCGCGCGACGAGGTCGAGGTCGACCTGTGCCGTCCGGTCCGTCATGGCGTGGGTGGATCCGACGGCGACGGCGAGCGCGTCGACCCCGGTGGCTTCGACGAACTCCCTTGCCTGCTGCGGGTCGGTGCGTACGCCCGGGGTGTGCGCCGAGCCCTTCTTGCCGCCGATCTCGCCCAGCTCCGCCTCGATGTACAGGCCGTGCTCATGGGCCCAGTCGGCCGCCTCACGCGTCGCCCGGACGTTGTCCTCGTCGCTGCGGCGTGACGCGTCGAACATCACGGAGCTGGCGCCGCATTCGGCCGTGCGGAACAGCAGGGCGGCGTCCTCGACATGGTCCAGGTGGAGGGAGAGTGCCGCGCTGCTCGCCCGCGCTATCGCGGCGGCGGCAGCGGCGAGCGGGGCGACGTCGCCGTGGTGGCGCGCCGCGTTCTCGCTGATCTGGAGGATGGCCGGCAGTCCGGTCGCCTCGGCGGCGACGGCGACCGCCTCGGCGTGCTCGATGGCGATCACGTTGAAGGCGGCGACGCCGGTGTGCGCGTCGTGCGCGGCGGTGACGAGGGCGGAAGTGGTGGTCAACACGGTGTGATGCTCCTGCGTACGGCAGCGCCGGGATGCGATGCGGTGGGGCGGTGGTTTTCTGGGGATCGTCGCTCCGGTCCCCGGTGCGGACGGTGGCCGGGCGCCCGGTGACGTCCAAGGGCCACCGGGCGCCCGGCCGTTGACCGGGGTGTTACGGGCGGGCGGCCAGGACGACGGACCTGGTCAGGTTGCGCGGGTGGTCCGGGTCGAGGCCCTTGGCGCGGGCGATGGCCTCGGCGAGGCGCTGCACCCGTACCAGGTCGACCTGCGCGTCCTGCGGGTGGTCGACGAAGGTGGCGCCGGTGGGGGCGACGTCCTTGGCCAGCTCACCGGTGTCCCGGCCGAAGTGCCAGACGAGCCGGTTCGGTGCGGCGATGCTGATCGGGCCGTGCCGGTACTCCATGCTCGGGTACGACTCCGTCCACGCCTGCGCGGCCTCCCGCATCTTCAGCCCGGCCTCCCGCGCGACACCGTGGGCCCAGCCGTCGCCGAGGAAGGTGATCTGCTCGGCGGTCAGCCACTCCTCGGCGAGTGGCTCGTCGAGCACGCTCTGCGCCGCCGCGGCCAGCGGTTCGATGTCCTCGCCGAGCGAGGCGCGCAGGGTGGCGAGGGCGGTCGTCGCGAACACCGTCTGGACGACGGAGCGTTCGTCGGCGAAGCCCAGGTCCACGATGTGGTCGGCGGCGTTCACCACCGGGGTGTCGAGGTCGGCGGTGAGGGCCACGGTGGGGCAGCTCTCACGCGCCCGCCGCAGGACGTCGAGGACTTCGGTCGTGGTGCCGGAGCGGGTGATCGCGACGAGCCGGTCGTAGTCGCGGTCCTCGGGGTAGGCGGAGGCCGTGAAGTAGTCGGTCTCCCCGTAGCCTCCCGTTTCCCGCAGGACGGCGTACGCCTCGGCCATGAACCATGACGTGCCGCAGCCGATGACCGCGACGCGCTCGCCACGCTTCGGCAGGCCGTCGGCGGCCTCGGCCACGTCGGCGGCCTTGCGCCAGGCGTCCGGCTGGCGGGCGATCTCGTCGCTGGTGAGAGACATGTGCGTAACTCCTCGGTGAAGACTCGGTGGTGGGGTGTGCGGGGGTGCGGGTCCGGCCGCCTTATTGCTTTCCCTGGTGGGCGGCGAAGTACCGGACGAGGTCGGGCGCGGGGGGCGGTACGGGGGTGTGCGCGCCGGAAGCGCGCAGCGAGGCGGTGGCGGCGGTGCCCGCGGCGACGGCTTCGCGTGCGGCGACGGGTGAGGTACGGGTCGGGCCGCCCTCGGCGGCGAACCGGAGGAATTCCGCGACCAGTTGGTCGTCGGCGCCGCCGTGTGTGGAGTTGCCGCCGGTGACGGTCTCGGTGTGGTCGGCGTCGGACCGGTAGCCGTGACGGCGGCTGTTCCACACCTTGACGGTCGGGTTGTCGTCGTCGAGGCCGTCGCCGAAGTTCTCCAGCCGCCCCTCGTCCCCGATGACGGTGTAGTTGCGCCAGTAGTCGGGGGTGAAGTGACACTGCTGATAGCTGGCGAGCACACCGTTGTCGAGGCGGGTGAGCATCATGGAGATGTCCTCCACGTCCACGACCGGGTTGAGACCGGTCAGCGCCGAGGGCGGCCAGATGCCGGGGTCGAACCAGTCCGGCATCCGCGCCGGGTCCTCGTCGGACGAGCCGGTCCGCTCCGCACGGCGGGGGTTCGTGCCGTACACGGCCAGGTCGCCCATGGCGACGACCTCGCGCGAGTAGCCGCCGGCCAGCCAGTGGATCACATCGAGGTCGTGGGCCCCCTTCTGCAGCAACAGCCCGGTGGTCCTGGCGCGTTCGGCGTGCCAGTCCTTGAAGTAGAAGTCGCCGCCATGGCCGACGAAGTGCCGGCACCACACCGAACGGACCTGGCCGACGAGTCCTTCGTCGATCATCTCCCGCATCCGGCGAAGCACGGGCAGATGGCGGAGGTTGTGGCCGACGTAGAGGCGGGTGCCCGAGTCGAAGGCACCGCGCAGCAGCCGGTCGCAGTCGTCCAGGGTGATGGCCAGCGGCTTCTCCACGAAGACCGGCACGCCCGCGGTGAGGAAGAACAGGCTGGGTTCGACGTGCCGGTCGTCGGGGGTGAGGACGAAGACCGCGTCGAGCCCGTCGTCCACCATGTCGTGGTAGTCGGTGTGCACGGTGACGCCGGCGCCGAACAGGTCGACGGCGTCGGCCCTGCCGCGCGGCGAGGGGTCGGCGCAGGACACCACCCGCGCGACGCCCGGCCGGTTTGCGCCGGCCGCCAGCGGAGCCCGCTGGCCGATGCCGACGACGCCCACGCGCAGTTCACTCATCGTTTCTCGCAGCCTTCCGGTCGGATCGGGGGGACTTCAGTGGCCGAGGGTGACGCGCAGCGACGGCTGGAGCAGGTGTTCGTGCGCGCGCACCATGTCGTCGCACAGGTCCCAGATCTGTTCGACGGTGAGCGTGGCGGCGGTGGCCGGGTCGGTCATGGCGGCGTGCCGGATGTGCCGCGGGTCGTCCTCGACGGCGGCCCGTACGACGAGGTCGTTCATGCTCAGATACGTGCGGTTGAGCGCGGCGCACTGCGCGGGCAGGGCTCCGACCCGGGTGGGCTGCACGCCGAGGCTGTCGACCAGGCAGGGCACTTCGACGGTGCCTTCGGCGGGCAGGTTGTCGATCAGCCCGTGGTTGGGGACGTTGCCGTAGACGGTGCGCGGGGTGCCGGTGGTGATGCTGTGGATGACCTGCGGCGCGTACTCCATCGTGGCCTCGACGGGCAGCGGTTCGCCCGCAGCGAGGGCGCGGCGGGTCTCCTCGTACGCCGCGACGTTCTCGTCCACGATGCCGAGGTAGGCGCCGACCGGCAGCCGCAGCCGGTCGATCTCGCTGTCGTGGTGCAGGTACCAGGGCACGTACTCGCTGGAGTGCTCGCTGGTCTCGGTCGGGTAGTGGCCGAGCCGGCGGTACATGTCGACCCGTACCCGGCGGCGCAGTTGCTCGTCCTCGGCGATCAGCGCGTCGAGCCGGGGGTAGAGGTCGATGCCCTGGTGCTCGAAACGCAGCACCCACGCCTGGTGGTTGACGCCGGCCGCGTGGTAACTGATCTCCTCGTAGGGCACCTTGACCAGGTCCGCCAGGTCGCGCATGGTCCAGTACACCGAGTGGCACAGGCCCACCACACGGGTGAGTCCGGTCGCCCGGGTCAGGTACTGAACGTTCATCGCCATCGGGTTGGTGTAGTTCAGCAGCCAGGCGTCCGGGCAGACGGCGGCGATGTCCTCGCCGAGCGCCTTGAGCACGGGGAAGGTGCGCAGGGCGCGGAAGATGCCGCCGATGCCGATGGTGTCGCCGATGGTCTGGCGCAGGCCGTAGCGCGCGGGCACCTCGAAGTCGGTCCTGGTCGACTCACCCATACCGACCTGGATGATGTTGATGACGAAGTCGGCGCCTTCGAGGGCTTCCCGCCGGTCGGCGTGGGCGGTGATGTGCGGGGCCGCGCTCCGATCGGCCGCGATGACGCGCGCGGCGCCGTGCGCGGTCGCCAGCCGCTCGGCGTCGATGTCGTGCAGGGCGATGTGCACGTCCTTCAGTTCGGGGAACGCGAAGATGTCGGCGAGGAGCCCCTGGGTGAAGACGACGCTGCCTGCGCCGATGAACACGATCTTCTTGGCGGTCATCACTGGCTCTTTCCGTTGTGGGCGGCGGCTGCGACAGCCTCGTCCCAGGTGGGCTGCGCGGCGGTGCCGCCGTGGGCGCGGGTGGACAGGGAGCCGCAGACGGCGGCGAGTTCGAGGGCCCGTGCGGGGGGCTCACCGGCGAGGACGGCGGCGATGTACCCGGCGTCGAAGCTGTCACCGGCGCCGACGGTGTCCCGCGGCACCGCGGGGACGCCGCGGGTGGTCCGTACGGTGGCGCCGTCGTGTGCGAGGGCGCCTTCGGCGCCGTTCTTCACGACGACGAGTGGTCCCCGGGAGGCGAGTTGGCGCGCGGCGGACTCCGGTGTGCCGTGCGGCTGTCCGGCGAGTGCGAGCGCCTCCTGTGCGTTGGGCAGCAGGAAGTCGAGGACGGGCAGGACGGACGCGATCCCGGCCGGGTCCCAGCGCCCCGAGGGGTCGTCGTTGGTGTCCAGCGACGTCGTGGCGCCGTGGGCGCGGGCGGTGCGCAGGATGCCGGGCAGGGCCGCCGCGAGTTTCGGCAGCAGGAAGTAGGACGCCGCGTGCACATGCCGGCTGGTGGTGAGCAACTCCTCCGGTATGTCGTCGGGTCCGGTGGCGGCGAGGGTCCCGGCGGCCGTGATGATGGCGCGGTCGTCGGCGCGTGCGATCACGGCGGTGAGCGGGGTCGGCAGGTCCGGGTCGGTACGCAGCGCGGTGGTGTCGACGCCGCGCGCTTCCAGGGCGGCGCGTACGAAGCGTCCCGCGTCGTCGTCGCCGATCCGGCCGGCGACGGCGACGCTCAGACCGAGCCTCGCCGCCCCGCAGGCCATGATCGCGGCGGAGCCGCCGAGGGTGAGTACGCCGGTGGGGACGAGTTGTTCGCGCTGCCCGAAGGCGAGCGGCTCGTCGAGGGGACCGAGCACGACATCGGGATTGATGTCTCCGATGACGAGAAGGTCGAAGGTGTGCGGCATCGGGCTTCCTGGGCGAGTGGTCATGGGCTGCCGCGGTCTCTGCGGCACATCAGCCCTTGAGACCGCTGGAGGTGATGGACTGGATGAACGACTTCTGCGCGCCGAGGAAGGCGAGCAGTACGGGAAGTACGGTGATCACGTTGCCCGCCATGACGGCGGCCCACTGGGTGTGGTGCAGCCCCTGGAAGGTGGTCAGTCCCAGCTGGAGTGTGTACTGGGTGTCGTGGTTGATGGCGATCAGCGGCCAGGTCAGATCGTTCCAGGTGGTGAGGAACGTGAGGACGGCGACGGTGCTGAGGGCCGGCCTGGACAGCGGCAGCACGATACGGAACAGCACGCGCAGCCGTGAACAGCCGTCGATCCAGGCGGCTTCCTCCAGCTCTCTGGGCAGGGAGAGGAAGAACTGCCGCAGCAGGAACACCGCGAACGGGGTCACCAGCGAGGGCACGATCAGGGCGCCCAGCGAGTCGATCAGGCCGAGCCGCTTCATGACCAGGAAGGTCGGGATCATGGTCAGTTGGAAGGGGACGGCCGTCGTGGCGAGCATCAGGACCAGCAGGGAGCGCGAGCCGGCGAACCGCATCCGGGCGAAGGCGTAGCCCCCGAGCGAGCCGAGGACGAGGTTGGAGACGACCGCTGTCGCCGAGACGATCAGCGAGTTGGCGAACCACCGGGGGAACATGGCGTTGCCGAGCACGTAGCGGTAGCCGCCGAGGTGGATACCGGAAGGCCACAGCGCCGGCGGGAACTTGTTGATCTCGGCGTTGGTCATCACGGAACTGAGCAGCAGCCAGAACAGCGGCAGCGCGAAGATGACGGCGAGCGGCGCGAGCAGCAGATGCCAGGGGCTGAAGGGAAGCAGCCGCCTGCGTGGGCGGTCCTCGGCCGGTGGTGCGGTGTGCGGCCGGACCGTCTCGGCGGCTGTGGTGGTCGCGGTCATCGGGCTGCTCCCTCAATGGTGTCGGACCTGCGGCGCCGGGCCAGCCGCATGACTCCCCCGACCAACAGCAGCGCCAGCGCGAGGACATACGCGGCGGACGCCCCGTAACCGGCGGTGAAGTTCTTGAACGCCTGCTCCCAGATGAAGTAGACGATGACGGTGGTCGAGCCGAGCGGACCGCCCTTGGTGGTGACATAGACGAGGTCGAACACCTGGAGCGCCATGAGGGTCTGCCACATCACCAGGAACACACTGACGGGGGTGAGTGTCGGCAGGACGACATGGCGCAGCAGGTGCCATCGTCCCGCGCCGTCCAGTTTGGCCGCCTCGATGAGGGTCGGCGGTACGTCCTGGAGCGCGGCGAGATAGATCACCACACAGAATCCGGTGCCGCTCCACAGCGAGATCAGCACCAGGACGGGCAGCGCCTGTCCCGGGTCGGTGAGAAAGCCTTGCGACGGCAGCCCCAGTGCGTGCAGGACGGAGTTGGCCGCACCGAACTGCGGGTCCAGGATGAAGGAGAACAGCACGCCCTGCGCGGTCTCCGAGATGATGAAGGGGACGAAGATCAGGGTGCGGTACAGGCCCACCAGCCGGATGCGCCGGTTCAGCGCGAGCGCGAGCAGCAGACCGAGGACGATGCTCAGCGGCACGTACAGCACGGTGTACAGCAGGGTGTTCTCGACGGCCTGGCTGAAGTGCGGATCCTCGGTCAGCGCACGGTAGTTGTCGAGCCCGACCCAGCGGCTCGGCGTCACCAGGTCGTCGGCCTGGAAGGACAGCAGCAGCGACCAGATGACGGGGACCACGCTGAGGCCGAGGATGACGATGATCGCGGGCAGGACGAAACCGTAGGCGGTGGCGGACTCGCGGCGGCGCCTGCTGCGCCTGGCACGCAGTTGCCGTTCCTGGTCCGGCAGGGTGAACGGGGCGGGCAGGGATGTCATGGGAAGGCTCCTCAGCGGGGTATGACGAGAGCGGCCCTGGCATCGCCGGCGCAGCGGCGCATCGCCTGGGCCGGGGTGCTCTTGCCGAGCAGCACGGACACGACGGCCTGGCCCAGCGCGATCGACACCTGCGGATAGGCGGGGTGTACGGGGCGCACACGCGCCGTTTCGAGCGCCTTGGTGAAGACGTCCAGCCCTTCGGTGTCCGCCGCCTGCGCCTGCCAGGCCGGCATGGCCTCGCTGCGCCTGCTGAGCGGCAGGCTGCCCGCCTGGACGTCCCACTGGACGTCCTGTTCCGGCTGGGCCAGCCAGGACACGAAGGTGCGCGCGGCCTGGGCCCGCGCCTCTCCGTTGTCGAAGACCGTCCAGGTGTCGGGACCCGAGATGGTGATGGGCTTGCCGCTGTAGCTGGGCAGCGGGACGACCGCGTAGTCGACCTTCGCCTCCCGGATGTCGGGGAGCTGCCACGGCCCGGTGACGACCATGCCCATCCTGCCGGACGCGAAGACCTGGTACATCTGCTCGGTGCCGGGCTTGGGGTCGATGTAGACGCTGCGGGACTTCGCCAGCGCCTCGACCGTGCCGAGGGCGCGTACCCCCGCCTCCTCGAAGCCGATGCTGCGGCCGTCGTCGGCGATGACGTCTCCGCCGAGGTCCCACACCATCGGCCAGATCCGCCACACGGTGTCCTCGTCCCCGACACCCGGCCAGCCCGTGCCGAACGTGCCCCGGGAGGAGTTGGTCAGCCGGTGGGCCGTCTCCTCGAAGTCCTGCCACGTCCAGCCCGCTTCGGGCAGCGGGACGCCGGCCTCACGGAAGAGCTTCTTGTTGCAGACCACGGCGAGGGTGTCGAGGAGCGCGGGCGAGGCCCTGACCTTCCCGTTGATCGTGACGGCTTCCCTGGCCGAGGCCCAGTAGTTGTTCCAGGGCGTACGGCCCGAGTGCACCATGTCGGTCAGGTCGACCACTTGGGGACTGCGTGCCACGCCGGCGAGGTCGGAGCCGAAGATGTACGCGATGTCGGGGTAGGCGCCGGAGGCCAGCGCGGCGCTGACCTTCTGCAGCATCGCGTCCGACAGCACTCCGCCGCCGAGGTCGACGCGGATGTGCGGGTGGGAGCGGGTGAACCGTTGCGTCAGGGCCTTGATGGCCTTGAGCCCGGTGTCGCTCTGGCCGTGCCACATCTCGATCGTGACGCGCCCGTCGGCGCCGACACCGTCGTCGGAGCCGCCGCCGCAGGCGGACAGGGCGGTCGCCGCAGCCGCGCCCGCGCCGGCGCGCAGCAGCGTCCGGCGTGAGTGACGGGTGAGGGCGTGCTGGCCAAGAGCCACTGGACCTCCAGGGAAGCATCGAAAGGCGTGCGTGGGTCGCGAAGTTGGCGGGCGGTGGGAATCAGTGGGTACCGCACAGCCGCCGCGGAGCGCGCGCCGTGTCGAGTCGATCGCCGGAGGAGGCGGACCTTCATCATCGGACTCCGACTGAACGAGGGCACGTCCCCGCCTCGGGTGTCCACACCCTGGCGACTTTGTCCGGGCTCACGGCTGCACACCGTCTACCGGCTGGGCGTACCTCTGACGCCGAACGCTGTTGCGACGTCGGCAGCAGTAAATCGAGCAGTATTCGTCATGTCAAGAGATCGAATCTGCGCAGAACTGCGCACTGCGCTGAGCGGTACGGCGGAGGTGGGCCTGCGGGAGACAGCCAACAGCAGACCAGGGCACCGGAAAGCGCTCACCGGGCGGATCTGGTTATGCTGCGAGCATGCTGAGAACTGAGCGCCATGCGCGCATCCTTGAGCATGTCTCCGCGGAAGGCAGCGTGAGCGTCGAGGATCTCTCCCGGGCGCTGCGCGTCTCGGGGGCCACGGTGCGCCGCGATCTCCAGCATCTGGACGGCCTGAATCTGCTGCGCAGGACCCATGGCGGCGCCGCCGTCGGGAACATCGGCCTCGAAGCGCCGCTGCAGTACCGCAGCGAGCGCCGCCGGCCGGAGAAGATAGCCATCGCCCAGGCCGCCGCGGCGCTGGTGCCCGCAGGCGCCGTCGTCGGGATGACCGGCGGCTCCACGGCGACGGAGATCGCT
Organism: Streptomyces sp. NBC_00370; assembly: GCF_036084755.1. NCBI lineage: Bacteria > Bacillati > Actinomycetota > Actinomycetes > Kitasatosporales > Streptomycetaceae > Streptomyces > Streptomyces sp. NBC_00370. The sequence continues at coordinate 7,502,125 of NZ_CP107968.1, read as the reverse complement.
CGGATCCTCGCCGGCCGAGGCCCTGTCACCATCGTGACCAACGCGGTCAACATCGCGGCCGAGTTGATCCTGCACAAGGACGTCACGCTCGTCGTCGTCGGGGGCCTCGCCCGCAGCGAGAGCTACGAACTCGTCGGCCCGATCGCGGAGCGGACGCTGACCGAGTACCACACCGATGTGACGTTCCTGGGGGTGGACGGGATCACCGCGGCGCACGGCTGCACGACGCACGACCAGCTCGAAGCGGCGACCGACCGGGCCTTCACCGCCAGCAGCAGCCTCACCGTCGTGGTGACGGACAGCTCGAAGATCGGGAAGGTGACGCTGGCGAAGATCTGCCCGCTGTCGGCCGTCGGGCATCTGGTCACCGACGGCGACGCGTCGAAGGAGGAGCTGGCGAAGATCGCGGCGGCGGGTGTTCCTGTGACAACCGTCTGAACCGGCGGGTAACCTACGGGCTTCAGCGTCGCCTACATCCCTGGAGCTTCCGTGGCCGCCCCTTCGCTCTCCGCCCGGCTGCTGGCCGGGCTGCTCGCCGGAGCCGGCGTGCTGCACCTGACCCGGCCCGCCCTGTTCGAGGAGATGGTGCCCCGCTCGCTGCCCGGCACCCGGCGCACCTGGACCTACGCGAGCGGCGCCGTGGAGCTGGCCCTCGCGACGAGCGTCGCCCTGCCGCGTACCCGCCACGTCGGCGGACTGCTCAGCGCCGGGTTCTTCGCCGCGGTCTTCCCGGCGAACGTGAAGATGGCGTACGACTGGCGGCACAAGCCGGCGCCGCTCAAAGCCGCCGCCTACGCCCGACTGCCGCTCCAGGCCCCGCTGATCGGCTGGGCCCTGCGGGTGAGCGGCAGTCGGGACGGCGTCACGACCTCCGGCGTCAGGACCGCCCTGGTCAGGACCTCCAGTCGACCTTGAAGACCCAGACGTGCTCACCCGCGTCACGCGCCGCCTTCGGTACGTCGACGACCAGTGACCCGCCCGACGTACGCCAACTCAGCGGACGGTGGTGACCGAGCAGGGTGACGCGGTCGCCGGGCCTGACCGGCACCGGCGCCTCGACCGTGAGGGTCGGGCCCGGCCGGACCAGCGAGTGGATGTAGAACGCGTCGTCCGGCTTGACGGTGAAGCGCAGGTCGTCGCCGAGCTGCGGCATCCGCGCCCAGTACGTACTGCCGTAGACCGCCTCGCCGTTGACCTTGAGCCACGCCCCGGTCTCGCGGAGCCTGCGCTCCATGATCTCGGGGATCGTGCCGTCGGCGCGCGGGCCGATGTCGAGCAGGAAGTTGCCGTTCTTCGACACGATGTCGACGAGGGAGTGGATGACCTCCTCCGTCGTCATGTACTGGTCGTCGGGGGTCTCGGCGTTGTAGCCGTACGAGCGTGGGTCGAGACCCCTGCTCGCCTCCCACTTCGCCGTGACCACGGTGTCGTACGTGGTGTATTCGGGCGTGGTGAAGTCGTGCGGTCCGATGCCGGAGCGGTCGTTGACCGTCACGTCGACCGGCCTGGCCCGGTTCTTGGCGTGGTTGAAGTACTCAGCCAGCACATGGTGGCTGTCGTTGTCGCCGCCGATGTCGCACCAGATCACCTCGGGGTCGTAGTTCTCGACCAACTCCAGCATCTGCGGGGCCTGGAGGCCCCGGACATAGTCCTTGCCGGCCGTGTAGCCGGTGTAGGGCAGGGGTTCGAGGGTGTACGGGTTGCGCAGCGCGTGCCCCTACCAGGGGTTGTCCGGGTTGAACCACTCCGGCATCGAGAAGTAGAGGCCGCGGTGGAGTTCGGGCGCGTAGCGGCGTGACGCGTCGAAGAGTTCCCTGACGATGTCTCTCTTCGGGCCCATCTTCACCGAGTTGCGGTCGGAGACCTTGGTGTCCCAGAGCGCGAAACCCTCGTGGTGCTTGGACGTCAGCACGTGGTACTGGGCCCCCGCGTCGCGGAACAGCTCCACCCAGGAGCGCGGGTCGAACTTCTCCGCGCGGAACAGCGGGATGAAGTCGTCGTAGGCGAACGCCTCGCCATAGGTGTCGCGGTGGTGTGCGTAGGTGGGGTTGGCGGGATCCTGCATCTGCGCCCAGTACCACTCCGCGTACTGCACACCGACCGGCGCCCAGGCGGGCACCGAGTAGACACCCCAGTGGATGAAGATGCCGAATTTGGCGTCCTGGAACCAGTACGGCGCCTGGTGGGAGTTGAGGGAGTCGTCGGTCGGCAGGTAGTCGGCCACACCGAGTGTGAGATCGCGTGCGGTGCGGGCGGCGCTCCGGCCGTGGCTGGTGGCGACGACCTGGCCGCCGCGTACGGTGCCGGGGGCGGTGCCCGGTGCGGACCTGATGCCGATCCGGACCCGGGCCTGGTCGCCCGGTGCGAGCCTGGTGATCTTCGCGGGGGCGACGGTGCGGGCGCCGGGGACGTCCACCGAGAGGGTGAGCGCGTCGGAGGCGAGAATTCCGACGGTGCCCGCGTTGACGATCGTCGCCTCGACGCTCTGGGCGCCGTTGCCGAGCAGGGACGCCGTCGAGTGGGCGTCACGCAGTGACACCGCACGGCCGTCGGCGGCCGGTTGCAGGGACAGCGCGAAGATGTGCAGCGAGGCGTTGTTCTCGGTCGCCGCGTGGGTGACCGGCAGGGTGACGGCCACCGCCTCCCTGGCCGGGTCCAGGGCGAGTTCGGAGACACCGATGACCACCTGGTGCTGGTCCTTGGCACCGGTCGGGTCGTAGCGGTACGGAGAGGTCAGCGCACCGCTGCCGGAGTACCAGTCGGCGCCGCCGAGGCCGGCGCCGCCGGTCGTGCCGTCGGCGTAGTGGACGGTGGCCTGGCCCGAGGTGGCGCCGTAGCTGCACGAGGTGAGGAAGAGCGCGGACAGGTAGCGGCCCGGGGGCAGGTCGATCCGCTGGCCCATCGCGACGATGTTGTCCTTGACGCCGTCGCCCGAGCCGGGGAACACGTAGGTGACACCGTCGATCTCCCGCTCCCCCGGCGGGAGTTCCTCGCCGGGGAAGGTGTACCCGGAGCCGTCGAAGTCTCCGCCGGGCGCGCTCGCCGTGTCGATGCCGTCGTTGTCGTACCAGCGCTCCAGCGGTACGGGGACGGCGGCGGGCACCGTGCCCCAGCGACCGTCGTCCACCGGGTGTCTCCCCTCTGCCGCCGGTCCTGCGGCGAGCGGCCTTGCTTCAGCTGTGGCCGGAACGGTCATCGCGGCGCCGAGTGCCGCTCCCGCAGTCATTCCGATGACGTGTCGCCTGCGAAGTTCGGTCATGACATCCGATGATTGGAGCGTGACGAGAACCTGTCAATGCTTTACGCACGATGTAAGCGAACCGCCCCCTTGGACCCATCCGATGAATGGCGGGAGCCAGGACCGGGCAGGTTTCGAGAAGCGCGAGCCGGGGCGCCGCCCTAGATTCGTGTCATGACCTCCATCGATTCCATCATTCTCGACGCGGCCGACCCCGCCGCCGCCGGCCACTTCTACAAGGCCGCCTTCGGCCTGGACACCCAGGTGCGCGTGCGGGCGGCGGAGCCGCCGACGACCGGCTTCCGGGGTTTCACCGTGTCCCTCACCGTGGCCCAGCCGGCCGATGTCAACGCGCTGATCGACTCGGCCGTCGAGGCAGGTGCCACGGCCGTGAAACCGGCCGCCAAGTCGTTCTGGGGCTACGGCGGCGTCGTACAGGCCCCCGACGGGGCGCTCTGGAAGATCGCGACGGCGACGAAGAAGGACAAGGGCCCGGCGAGCCGCGAGATCGACCGGTTCGTGCTCCTGCTGGGGTGCGCGGACGTGGCGGCGACGAAGCAGTTCTACCTCGCCCAGGGGCTCACCGTGGGCAAGAGCTTCGGCAAGAAGTACGTCGAGTTCGCGCTGCCGTCGAGCCCCGTCCTGCTCGCCCTCTACGGCCGCAAGGCCCTGGCCAAGGACGCGGGCGTCCCCGCCGAAGGGACCGGGTCGCACCGGCTGGCCATCGGCGGTGACAGCGGCCCCTTCACCGACCCGGACGGCTTCGCGTGGGAGCCGGTGACGCACTGATTTCCTGACACGATCCCACGGGCCGGCATCCCCGCGATGCCGGCCTTTCGGCGTCCCGCGGGGAACTGTCGACCCGTCAGCCAGGCACGATGCAACATGCTTTTAATATTAAATCCAAGTTCGAACCGTTGCCCTGACTCGGCGACGGCTGGCACATTGCGTTCGCGGACAACGTTTTCCGCAGGCTTTTCTCGCACGGTTCTCAGGCCCGTGGCGCAGCGTCGCGCCGCGTGCGGCATTGCACGACACCCCGCAGACCAGCGGAGCCGGCCCTCCCCGGCCCCGCGACGGACAACGGCCCGGCACACAAGCCGGACCGTGAAAGGCGATGTCGGTAGATGACCAGCAGCGAAAGCTCAAGACTCTCCCGCCGAACGCTTCTTCGCACCACCGCGGCGGCCGGCGCAGGAGCGGCGGCGACGGTGATGCACCCTGGCTCCGCCGCCGCGGCGCCCGCGATCCCCGCAGGACACGAGCAGCCGTCCACCGCCAAGCAGGACAAGGGGCCCATCCCGAGCCCGGCCACGTACTTCGGCACACCGATCGGGACCGAGGGCTATCTGGCCCAATGGAGCAAGATGGTCCCGTACTTCGAGCTGATCGGGGCCCGCAGCGACCGGGTGAGGTACGAGGAGATCGGCAAGACGACCCGGGGCTACCCGTACGTCCTGCTGACCATCAGCTCGCCCAAGAACCTCGCCAATCTCGACAAGTTGGTCGCCAACAACGCCAGACTCGCCGATCCGCGCGGCCTCTCGGAGGCCGAGGCGAAGCAACTGGCCACCAAGAGCGTGCCGTTCTACTACGTGCAGGCGGGCATCCACTCGACCGAGGTCGGCAACTCGCAGGCGGCCGTCGAATGGGCGTACCGGCTGGCCACGGAGAAGTCCGACTACATCGAGAAGATCCTGGACAACCTCGTCATCCTGCTCCAGCCGTGTCAGAACCCGGACGGACTCGTCCTCGTCAACGACTACTTCGCCGCCACGGCCGGCACGAGCTACGCACGGACCTATCCCGACCTGTACAACAAGTACACCGGCCACGACGACAACCGTGACTGGATCATGCTGACCCAGGTCGAGAGCAAGTACAACGTCTCGATCCTGAACAAGTACCGGCCGCATGTCTTCCAGGACTCGCACGGCGCGGGCAGCAGCGCTCCCCGCCTGTTCACACCGCCGTACCTGTCGCCGTACGACCCCAACATCGACACCATCCTGGTCCAGCAGACGGACACGGTGGGTCTGGCGATGCAGCGGGGCATGACCGTCGCCGGTATGAAGGGCAACGGCTGGGGCTCGGAGTACGACTACTGGTCCCCGTCCCGGCAGTACTGCGTCTACCACGGCGCCGCACGCATCCTCACCGAGGCGGCCTCCGCGTCCAACCTCGCCTATCCGCAGGTGGGTACGAAGCCGCTCGGCCAGCAGACCACCGACATCAACTTCATCGAGCCGTACGACTCCAACACCTGGACGCTGCGCGACATCATCGACTGGGTGTCCCAGGCCTTCTACTCGGGTCTGGAGAACGTCGCGTACGACACCTACAACTGGCTGTACAACTCATACCGCGTCGGGCTCAAGGCCGTCACCCGGACCAGTCCGTACGCCTATGTCATCCCGGCGGGGCAGCGTGACCCGCAGGCGGTCCAGGACGCGCTGGAGATCTTCCACCTCGGTGCGGTGGAGATCAGCCAGGCGCAGACCGCGTTCACCGCCGACGGCAAGCAGTACCCCGCGGGCTCCTACATCATCTATCTGCAACAGCCGTACGCCGGGTTCGCCAAGACGCTGCTGGAGGTGCAGGAGTACCCGCAGCTGCTGCAGTACCCCGGCGGCCCGCCGCAACGGCCGTACGACACCACGGCGCAGACCCTGCCGATGCTGCTCGGCTTCGAGGCCGACCTCGTCACCACGTCCTTCACGACGAGGACGAAGCGGCTCAGCTCCGTCAAGCCGCCGGCGGTCACCACACCGTCCGCGCCGCCGCGCACCGGGGCGTACGCGATCGGCCCCGAGTCCTACGGGGTGTTCCGGATCGTCGCCGCGCTGCAGAAGAAGAAGATCCCCACCTTCCGCGCGGCGGCTCAATTCACCGACGGCGGGCGCACGTTCCCGGCCGGCACGTTCCTGGTCCCGCCGTCCTCGGCGGCGCGGGAGCTTCTGCAGGCGCAGTCGAGGGCCACCGGCATTCCGGTCTTCACCCTGCGCACGGTGCCTGCCGTGGCGGGCGCCCAGCTCAAGCAGGGCACGCGGATCGGTCTGCTCAAGCCGCCGGACAACATGCCGTCCGGCTGGCTGATGTGGACGTTCGAGCAGTACGGGGTGGACTACTCCGTCGTGTCGGCGAGCGACTACGCCAACCTCGCCGACACGTACGACGTCATCATCATGCCGGAGGGCGTCAGTAAGAACTCCATCGTCAACGGGCTGAACCCGAAGAACTACCCGGCCGACTGGGCCTGGGCGTTCGGCGTCGGCACGACCGGCTGGAACCAGCTGCACGACTTCGTGACCGGCGGCGGCACCCTCGTCAGCTACGGCAGCGGGACCTCGACGGCCACGTCGCTGCTCGGCCTGCCGCTCACCTCCGCGCTGCCCGGCGGCTCGTCCTCGGACTTCTACTGCCCGGGATCGCTGCTGAGCCAGGAGTTCGACACCGACAACCCCGTGGCCTGGGGCCTGCCGGCGAAGAACCCGGTGTGGTTCGTGTCGGACGACGCGTACAAGCTCTCCGACACGACCACGTACCCGGTGGAAGTGGTGGCCAAGTACCCGGACAGCGGCGAGCAGTTGCAGAGCGGCTGGCTGATCGGCGGCGAAAGCCTCAACGGCGCCGTCAACGGGCTGTCCTGGACGGTCGGCAAGGGGTATGTCGTCACCTTCGGCAGCGAGATCGGCTTCCGCACCTGGAACCGGTCCGAGCAGCGGGTGCTCTTCAACGCCGCTTACCACGGGCCGTCGACCAAGCTCACCGCCGGCCAGTTCCAGCGCCTCGGCAAGTAACTCGTCCGGTGGGGGCGGGTGTTCCCGCCCCCACCGCAGAGAGGGAGGCACCGGTTGAACGCCGGCGGCACGAACGATCCGATGGTGGAACTGCGCGGGGTGCGCAAGTCGTACGGCGATGTCGAGGTGCTCAAAGGCGTCGACCTCGCCGTGGCCCGCGGTGAGGTGGTCGCGGTCATCGGCCCGTCCGGCGGCGGCAAGAGCACCCTGCTGCGCTGCGTCAATCTGCTGGAGCCGGTGACCTCCGGTCAGGTCCTGCTGGAGCACGAGGACCTGACCGGGCCGGGCATCGACCTGAACAAGGTGCGCCGACGCATCGGCATGGTGTTCCAGCAGTTCAACCTCTTCCCGCACCTGACCGCACTCGACAACCTCACCCTGGCGCCGCGCAAGCTGCTCCAGACCCCCAAGGAACAGGCGCGCGAACGGGCGGCCTCGCTGCTGGCCCGGGTAGGTCTTGCCGACAAGGCCGGCGCGTACCCGCGGCAGTTGTCGGGCGGCCAGCAGCAACGAGTCGCCATCGCGCGCGCGTTGATGATGGACCCGCACGTGATGCTGTTCGACGAGGTGACGTCGGCACTGGACCCGGAGCTGGTCAGCGAGGTCCTCGACGTGATGCGTGACCTCGCCGGGTCCGGGATGACGATGCTGTGCGTCACCCACGAGATGGGCTTCGCCCGGGAACTCGGCGACCGTCTGGTGTTCGTCGACGGCGGTGTGATCGCGGAGCAGGGCCGCCCGGCCGATGTGCTGGACCGGCCGCAGCACGCCCGGACGAGCCAGTTCCTGCGCAAGGTCCTCAGATAGCGCGCACCCGCGCACCCGCACCTCACACACTCCTTTACACCCAGCAGAAGGAAGCTAAGCCGTGAGATCGAAATTCGGCATGGTCGTCGGTGCCGCGATGGCTCTGGTCCTCGCCGCCGGCTGTTCCTCTTCGTCCGACGACTCCTCGAAGTCCGCCAAGGACGGAGGCGGTTCGAGCGCCACCTCCGGGAGCCCCGTCGATGTGGGGGCGCCGCTGCCCGCCGAGGTGAAGAGCAAAGGCAAGCTGACCGTCGGCGTGAAGTGCGACTACCCGCCGTTCGGTTACATCGACGAGTCGTCGAAGAACGCGGGCTTCGAGATCGACATCGCCCACCAGATGGCCGCCTACGCGTTCGGCGACCCCGACGCGCTGACCCTGACCTGTGTGACGGGCTCCAACCGGGTGTCGTTCCTGGCGTCGAAGCGCATCGATCTGATCGAGGCGACGATGAACTACACGGCGGAGCGCGCCAAGACCATCGACTTCTCCACCCCCTACTTCGACAGCGGTGTGAAACTGCTGGTGCCCAAGGACTCCCCGATCAGCTCCTTCGAGGGGCTGGCCGGCAAGACGGTCATCAGTATCTCCGGCGCCACCGCCAGCCTCTGGCTGACCCAGTGCATGAAGGACGTCAAGCAGACGCTGTTCACCGAGACCAGCCAGGCGCTGACCGCCCTGAACCAGAAGCGTGGCGTCGCCTTCGCCCAGGACGACACACTGCTGCTCGACCTGGCGGCGAAGAACTCCGGCCTCAAGGTCGTCGGCGACGCCAAGGCCGACAGCCCGTGGGGCATGGGCGTCCGTAAGGGCGACGCGGAGATGCTCGCCTGGGTCAACGGCGCGCTGGCCCATATGCAGCAGGCCGACTTCTTCTGGACCGATTTCCGGAAGACCGTCACCGACCCGTCCGTACAGCAGCAGTTCGCGAAGTACCTGCCACGGCCGGGCAAGAAGCTGACCTATCCGACCGGCTCCACCCTGCAGTGCTGACCATGCCCGAGACTTCCGGCTACCACTTCGACGCGGGCTTCATCGTCGACCATCTGGGCGAGCTGGGCACCGGCCTGCTGCGGACGCTGGCCATCAGCGCCATCGGCATGGCCGGCGCCCTGCTCGTCGGTGTACTGCTCGGTGCGATCGGCGCGCTCCGGATACCGGTCGCCCGGCAACTCGTCACGGTCTACGTCGAGGTGTTCCGCAACACCCCGCTCCTGGTGCAGATCTTCTTCCTGTTCTTCGCGCTGCCCGACATCGGGCTGCGGCTCGACGGTTTCACCGTCGGCTGGCTGTCACTGGTCCTGTGGGGCGGCGCGTACAACGTGGAGAACTTCCGGGCCGGCTTCGAGGCGGTCGAAGGCGGCTACGCCGACGCGGGGCGGGCCCTCGGCTTCCCGCGGCTGGCCGCCTTCCGGCACGTCACACTGCCCCTCGGCGCCCGGATCGCGGTGCCGTCGGTCACCAACACCCTCATCTCCGTCTTCAAGAACTCGTCGTTCATGGTGGCGATCAGCTATCCCGAACTCACCGAGACGGCGGTCAACATCGTCGCCGTCACCTTCCGGACCTTCGAGATGTTCCTCGCCATCGGTGTCGTCTACCTGGGTCTTGTCTGGCTCATGTCGCTGGGCGCCGGGGCCGTCGAACGCCGCTTCGCGATACCGGGAGAACACTGATGCCCCCCTGGGTCGGACCTGTCGCCAGTTACCTCGCCACCGGTCTGCGCGAAACCGCGCTGCTGGCGCTCGTCAGCATCGCCGCCAGTCTGGTGATCGGCACCCTGCTGGGCACCGTACTGACCCTGCCCAGCAGACCGGTCAGGGCGGTGGTCCGGGCCTACGTCGAACTCTGGCGCGGCCTGCCGATCATCATCATCCTGTACTTCATCTTCTTCGTGCTGCCCGTCATCGGACTGCTGGTGAACACCTTCGTCGCCGCCGCCGTGGGGCTGTCCCTGTGGGGCAGCGCCAACATGGCCGAAGTCGTGCGTGGCGCCGTCCAGTCGGTGCCACGCGGACAGTCCGAGGCAGCGGCGGCGCTGGGGTTCTCCTGGACGGGACGCATGCGCCACGTCCTGCTGCCCCAGGCCGCCCGGCGGGCCCTGCCCCCGCTGATCGGACTCGTCGTCAACCTCACCCAACAGACCTCGCTGGCGGCGGTGATCGGGGTGCTGGACATCCTCGAAGCGTCACAACGCTCCATCGAACGGCTCACCCTGTCCGGCGGCTCGTCCCACGCCGTACCCATCCTCGGCGCCGTACTCGCCGTCTTCTTCGTCATCTGCCTACCATTGACGCTGCTGTCCCGCTGGTACGAACGCAGACTCCGGTAACGCGCCCGGGAAGCAGCGTCCTCGGTACCGACACCGTCACGGATAAAAGGGGGGTGCCGGCGACGATGACCGTCCCGCGCCATACATTGCTGAAGGCTGCCTACGACCATCTGCGGGCCGCCATCCTCGACGGCACCCTCCCCCCGGGCTCCCGCGTCACCGTCCGCCCTCTGGCCGAACAACTCGGCCTGAGCCCGACCCCCATCAAGGCGGCTCTGGCCGCGCTCGAACGCGAGGGCTTCCTCCTGGCCGTCCCGCACCGCGGCTACTTCGTCCCCGAAGTCAGCACCGACGACCTGCTGGAGCTGTACGAGCTGCGCGAGGCCCTGGACGGCATAGCGGCCCGCCGCACGGCCGGCGCACCCGACCACGACCGGATCGCGGCCCAGTTGCGCCGGCTGCTGGCCAGGCAACGCAAGGCGATCGAGGCGAACAACCTGCACGCGTACGGGGAGTTGGACCTGGCCTTCCACCGACTGATCTGGGAGAGCTCGGGCAGCCGCCGGCTGATCCCCATCGCGGAGAACCTGATAGCCCAGGTCCGTCTGGGCAACCGCCTGTCGGCCCAGGCCCCGGGACGCCTCCCGGTCGCGGTGGAGGAACACGAGGCCATCCTGGAAGCGATCCTCCAAGGCGATCCCCGAGCAGCGGAACAGCACATCCGCCACCACGTCCACGAGGCGGGCCAGGCGCTGCGCCGCTACCTGGAGATCCAGTCGTCCCAGGAACGCCGCTGACCACGGCCGGGGTTACACGGTGAATCCGTCGAGGGTGGCGTACTGGCCGGACAGCTTCGTCACCACGACGGTGTGGGTGCCCGACGAGAGCGAACCGGCCGTGTACAGCGCCGCGTTGGCGTGTCGTGTGCCGTCGCCCGGGAGTGTGGTGACGACCTGCTGCGGGCCGCCGTCGACGCTGACGCCGATGTTTCCCTGGTCGGTGTACTGCTCGCCGTACACCGTGACGGTGGTACCGGTGAAGGTGAGCGACGCGGTCGCGCCGTCGGCCGTCGCGTAGTGGATGTCGCCGCGGTAGTCACCGTACGAGCGGCCGCCCGCGTACGTGAAGCCGGTGTAGGTGATTCGGCTGTCGTCGTCGTTGAGCCGGATCGAGCCCGGCACCTGGGGAGTGACGGAGATCTGCCCGGCCGTGGTGCCGGCCGGGATCGGGACGATCATGAAGCCGCTGGACAGGTGGGTCACGTCGCTGACCGGGGTGGTGCCGATGTACACCGGTGTGGTCGGGCCGAAGCCCTCGCCCGCGACGATGACCTGCGTCGCGTTGGCCGTCGGTGACACGTAGAAGATGCTCGCGGGCACGGAGAGGACCGGTGTGAAGGAGCCGGAGCCCGCGCCCGCCGCGCGCAGCAGGGCGTTGGGGATGTCGGCCGGCTTGGGGGTGGCCGGGATGGTGGTGTTCCCGCTCGCGTGCGTGTCGACCGGCTGGGCGCACGGGTAGGACTGGACGCCGGCCGAGAAGTAATTGCCGGTGATCCAGAAGTGGCCCGTCGGGCTGCAGCCGCCCTGGGAGCTGGCGCCCGCGCCGAAGGCCACGTTCCCTTGCCAGTTGACCCATTCGGACCCCGCGTCGTCGTAGTACGTGAAGTTGGTCGACGGGCCGTCGTACGCGATGTTGCCGGTGACCTGAAGGCCCTTGGCCAGGGTCTGCGCCGGGTCGATCGTCTTTCCGTCCGCCTGGTACACGTACTGCGCCTGATGCCCCTCGACATAGATGGCGCCGCCGTCGCTGCGGACGGACAGGTAGTCGTGGAAGATGTTGTCGCTGATGGTGTTCGAGCTGTTGATGTTCGTACTGTTCTGCGGGGTGCTCGCCTGGTCGACATGGCCCTGGACGACTCCGGCCGTGATGCCGGTGTACGGCAGGTCGTACAGGTTGTTCCGGGTGATGGTGGTGTGCTGGGAGAACAGCAGGGTGATGCCGCTCGCCGAGGAGTAGTCGGTGCCGATGTGATGGATGACGTTGTCCGCCACGGTGGTCCCGGTCAGGATCTCGTTGGTGCCGATCGCGGTGTTGTCGTTCGCCCCGTCGGGGGTGCAGTTCTGCTTGATCCCCACTGCCTCGGACGGGTCGGTCGGCAGTGGGTCGTAGGTGCAGCCGAGGAGGATCGCGGTGGAGGCGATGTCGGTGAACTCGTTGCCCTGAATGAGGGTGTTGGCCGCTCCGTACATCACGTTCAGTCCCGCGCCGCCGAGTTCGGCGAACCGGTTGCCGGTGAACGTGATGTTCTTGGACGCGGTGAACGAGACGTTCGCCAGGGGCTGGGTCAGCGACCCCCAGGGGCAGCTTCCCGCAGGAGTGGAGAACCCGCACATGCCCTGGTTGTTCGCGCCGGTCATCCGCAGATTGCTCTGCACGTCGGAGAACCCGGCGCTGGTGGACGGGGCGTTCCAGGTCGCGAACGAGAACTGCAGGCCGCTGAAGGTGATGTCGTGGACGGGCGTCGCGAGCGTACCCGCGCCACGCACCAGGGACTCAAGACGCGGCAGTTCCACGTCGAGGGCCGACATCTGCCGGCCCGCGGCGGGCTTGTAGGAGAGCGTGCCGCCCGCGCCGTCCAGGAACCACTGCCCGGAACCGAGCAGCGTCTGCGCGTTCTCGACGAGCGCGGGCATCGTGCTGGTCGGCATGGACGGCAGGCCACCACTGCCGTGAGCGAAGGACGCCCGCGCGGTCACATTGGTCCAGCACGGCTGGCTCATCTTCAGCGTTCCGGTCGAGGCGGAGAAGCTCGCGACCCGGCATCTCGACTCGGTCCAGGGCCCGTTGCCGCCGGGATAGTCGAACTCGACTCCCGCCACCTGGCTCGCGGTCAGCGAGCCGAACCACGCCATCGCCGCCGCGTCGCCGGAGATCGTGTAGCCCGTGGACGATCCGGTCCACGAACCCCGGAATCCCAGGCTCGCCGGGGTCGCCTGCGCGATCGGGGCGGCATGGCCGCCGACGTACAACTGGCGGCTGTCGCTGCCGCTGGGTACGGGAGCGGACCACACCCCGCTCGATCCGCGCTGCGTCCATCCGGTGACCTGCGTAGCTCCCGAGATCACCGGATGCGCGCCGGGCGCCGACCGCCACACCACGGGGTGGCCCGGCGTGCCCGAGTCCGCGGGGCCGAGGGACCACGTGCTCGACAAGCGGTACACACCGTCGGCCAGCAGGACGGTTACATCCGCCGACGGCTCAGCGGCAAGACGGGTGCGTACCACCTGCTGGGCACCGGGCAGCGCACACGGGGACGCGGAGGAACAGGTCGAACCCGTTCCGGACGGCGACGCGTACAGCGTCACGGCGGGTGCGGCGGTGGCGGACTGGACCACGGGCGCCGCCAGAACCAGACCGAGGGCTGCCGCGATCGGGCCGACGCGGCGCAGCAGTCTCCGCGTGATCGAACCTTGTGGGGACACGGGCGGGTCCTTCCGAAGCGTTGCGGCCGCCGGAGGACCAGCCGTCGGCGAAAGACCGGTCTGCGTCCGGGAGGGTGCCTCCGGCGAGCGAGGTGGGGGGCGAGCGAGGAGCGCCTGACCGTCACTTACATCCGATGTCTGATGCATACTCGATCTGGCCGTATCCCCTGTCAAGGGCCCGCGCATAGGCGATTCGCACGAGGGACGGCGATTCATCGGGTCTCTGAGGTATCTGGGCCGGTCAGCTCCTCCGCCGAGCGGACCGCCGTTCTCAGCACCGGCTCCGGAATCCTCGCCTCACGCAGCGCGCTGCCGTCCCGGGTGGTGAGGCGGAAGGTATGGGTCTCCCCCGGCAGGAGGGTGACCAGGGACGTGTCGGACGTCAGGGCGTGCGGGGGCAGGCCGAGCACGACGGCCAGCCGGTCCGGGAAGACGCAGACGTCGCGCAGCACCGACTCCGCTGTCACCGTCACGGCCAGCACGCCGTCGGCACAGGACGTGGTCACCGTACGGGCCGGCGGGGGCGAGGCGAGGGTGCGGCCCGGGCGGTAGGCCCAGGTCGTACGGACCCCGTCCGCGTCCACGACCAGCAACTCGGCGTGGGGGTTTGCCGGTTCCGCCACCGCCGGATCCAGCGGCAGGGTGAGCAGACCGCCCGCCGGGCAGCTTCCCGCGAGCCGGGTACGGGCCAACTCCCTTCCGTCCAGGGCGACTCGGAACGCCGACACGTCCGGCGTCCAGTCCGCCGCCGAGTCGTTGACCAGTGTCAGCGCCAGGCCCGCCGTGCCCGTCGGATCATGGACCGGGCCCGGGCTCACGGGCTGTACGGTCGCCAGCCGCGGCGCGAACGAGTGCCGGAGCGCGTACCACAGCGGCTTCTCGATGCCCGCCACGTCGACCGCCGACCAACTGATCGCCGGCCAGCAGTCGTTGAGCTGCCACACCACAGCGCCCGCGCACCGCTCCCGCGACCGCAGCCACTCCACGCCCGCCGCGACCGCCCGGGCCTGTACCAGCTGGGTCGCGAAGTGCCAGTCCGCGCCCTCCGCGGGAGTGGGCACGTGCGGCTGGAGGCCACGGGTCAACTTGTGCATACCGTCGATGGCCCGCAAATGATGCCGCGTCAGCGATGAGGCCGGGCCAGGGATTTCCCCGTCGAGCACCCGCTCCAGGGTTGTCCAGGCGGCGGGCCCGCACCACCCCATCTCGGCGACGAAGGACGGGTCGTGGTCCCGGTAGTGTGCGTAGTCCGCCTCGTTCCAGGCGTCCCACAGATGGCTCAGACCGTGGGTGTCGGTCGCCGGGTCCGCGTCGAGAGCCCCGGACCAGGGCGAGTTGGGCACGTACGGGCGGGTCGGATCGAGCCGGGCCAGCACGCCGGGCAGGACGTCCAGGTAGTAGTGCGCGCCCCAGCCGCGCTCGCCGATCTGGTCGGTCCACCCCCAGTGGTGCCGGCCGAGCACCGTCTCGTTGCCGCCGCACCACACCACCAGGCTCGGGTGCGGGGACATCCTGGCCACCGCCTGCTCGGCCTCCGTCGTGACGAGCGCCGCTGTCTCCTCGTCCTCGCAGTAGGCGGCGCAGGCGAAGAGGAAGTCGTGCCAGACCAGCAGCCCCCGCTCGTCGCAGGCGTCCAGGAAGTGCTCGTCGGCGAAGTGGCCGCCGCCCCACACCCGGAGCAGGTTGGCGTTGCCGGCCACGGCCTGGTCGATACGGGCGACGACGCGCTGCGGTGTCTCCCGGCTGGGGAGGGTGTCGTCGGGGATCCAGTTGTAGCCGCGGACCCGTACGGTGCGGTCGTTGACGACCAGGGCCCAGCGGGTGCCGAGTGCGTCCGGGCTCTCGTCGACGGAGACCGAGCGCAGCCCGACGCGTACCGCCGCCTCGTCCAGCACCGCGCCGTCCGAGGCGTCGAGGCGGGCGGTCAGCCGGTAGAGCGGCTGGGCGCCCAGACCCACCGGCCACCACAGGTCCGGGTCGGCGACGGTGAGCGTCACCGCCGTCTCCTCCCCCACGACCTGGCCGGTGGCGGTCGCCGCCGGACGGCCGTCCGGGGCGGTCAACTCGACCTGGACACGGGCGCCTTCGGGGGCGTCGACCCGTATGTGCGTGACGACCTCGGCGGCGCTGTGCCCGGCCGCGAGCCGGACCAGCGGGCGTATGTGGTCGATGCGGCCCGCGTACGTCTCCAGCCTGATGCCCCGCCAGATGCCGGCGGTGACGTAGTGCGGTCCCCAGTCCCAGCCGAAGTTGGCGGCCGACTTGCGGATGTGCGCGTACGGCTCGTCGTACGGCGAGGGCAGCGGGCCGTGCGCGCGTTCATGGGCGAGAGCGGCGTCCCAGGCGGAGGCGAAGCGCACCTCGACGGTGTTGTCGCCCGGCTCCAGCACACCGTCCACCGGCCAGCGGTAGGCGATGTGCTGGTCGCGGGCGCCGCCGACGTGTCGGCCGTTGACGTATACCTCGGCGATCGTGTCCAGGCCGTCGGCGACCAGGTCGGTACGGGCGCCCGGCGCGGGCGTGAAGGTGAAGGAGCGGCGGTAGGACCACCGGGAGCGGCCCACCCAGTCCTGCGCCAGCTCGCCGAGCCCCACGTCCGGGTCCGTCAGGTGGCCCGCCGCGAGCAGTGCGGTGTGCACCTCGCCGGGCACCTGGGCGGCCCGCGCGACGTCCCGGACTTCGGCGGGCGTGCCGTCAGGGCCGGCCAGCCAGGTCAACTGCCAGTCGCCGCCCAGGTCGTGGCGGGTCGCCCTCGGCGCCGAGGCGCGGGCGGCCGTGCCGGTCCCCGTGCTGTGTTCAGTGCTGCGTTCAGTGCTGAGTGTCATCCCTTGACTGCTCCTGCGGTGAGTGCTTCCTGCATACGGCGGCTGGCGAGCGAGTAGGCGACGTACACCGGCAGAAGTGTCAGCACGGTGCCGGCGGTGAGCACGCCGAAGTCGGTCGAGTCGGAGATCAGGGTGGGCAGCGCCACCTGGGCGGTGCGGACCCCGGGAGCGGTGCCGGTGATGGTCAGTGAGAAGAGGTACTCGTTCCAGAAGGTGAGCAGTTGCAGGATCGTCACGCTGACCACGCCGGGCATCGCGATCGGGATGAACACGTTGACCAGCAGCCGCCAGTTGCCCGCGCCGTCCAGCGCCGCGGACTCCACCAGGGCGGGCGGCACGGTCCTCATGAACTGCGTGAGCAGCAGCACCGACAGCGGCAGTGCGCCGGCCGGCAGGAAGAGCATCTGGAACTCGCGCGTGTAGAACATGTGCAGCTTGATCGCGAGGATCACGGTGGGGATCAGCGCCGCGAACGGCGGGATCAGGAAGCCCACCGAGAAGGTGCCGGTGACCAGCCGCGAGAGCCGGTTGTCCAGCCGGGCGAGTGCGAAGGACGCGGGCAGCGCGAGGCCCAGTGTCAGCACGATCGCGACGGCGGAGATCAGCAGGGAGTTCAGCAGGGCCTGCCCGAGGTCCGCGGTGCGCCAGGCGGTGCGGAAGTTGTGCCACAGCCAGTGCTCGGGCAGCGCGAAGGGACGGTTGAAGATCTCGATGTTGGTCTTGAGCGCGCTCACCGCGAGGTAGAAGAGCGGCACGGCGAGCAACAGCGCGTACAGCCAGGACAGCGGGACGGCGAGCGGTCCCGCGCCGCCGCGCCGGGAGCGCCGTACGGGACGCGAGCGCCGTACGAGACGGACGGGGGCGGTCATCGGATCTTCTCCTGGGGATTGCGCAGCAGCACCCGGATCAGCAGCATCCCCGCGACGCCGACCAGCAGCAGGACGACACCGACGACCTGGCTGTAGCCGAGGTCGCTCTGCGAGAAGGCCTTCGCGTACACCAGGTACGACAAGGTGGTGGACGAGGTGCCGGGGCCGCCCTTGGTGAGCAGCAGGATCAGCGCGGCGGAGGTGAACAGCGTCCAGAGGAACTGGAGCATCGTGAGCGTACGGACGTAGTCCTTCACCATCGGGAAGGTGATCTGCCACATGATGCGGAAGCGTCCGGCGCCGTCGATCCTGGCGGCCTCGATCACATCGCCGGGGACACCGGCCAGCCGGGAGGCGAACAGCACGGCGGTCCAGCCGATGCCGCGCCACAGGTCGATGACGATCAGGCTGGGCAGGGCGGTGCTCGGGTCGGCGAGCCAGGAGTGCGCCAGCGACTCCAGACCGACTGCTCTCAGCAGGCCGTTGGCGCCGCCGTTCGGTGACAGCACCCCGTAGAAGATCATCCCCGTGATGGAGATGGAGATCAGCCCGGGCGAGAAGTACAGCACGGACAGCAGACGGTAGCCGCGCGGTCGGGTGCTGAGGTGGTAGCCGAGCATGAAGGCCAGCGGGATCATCACCGGTATGACGACGGCGACCTGTACGGCGCTGTTGCGCAGCGCTTCGAGGAAGACCGGGTCGCCGAAGACGTGCCGGATGTTGTCGGTGCCGACGTAACCGGGGTCGTAGATGAGGCCCTTCCAGCGCAGGGTGGCGATGACGAACATCGCCACCAGCGGTCCCACCGAGAAGACCGCGAACCACACCAGGGAGGGGACCGTCAGCCACAGCAGACGGGGGGTGTTGAGCCCGCCGCCGCGCCGCCCGCGACGGCGGGCGGCCGGCGGCGCGGGCCGGGGCGCGGCGCGAGGGCCGGCCAGTGTGCTGGTCGATGACATCGAACTGTCTCTTTCGGCCGGGGAGGGACTGGCGCAACGGGCAGGAGCCGCAGGGTCGTTCGAGGTCAGCTCTTGGCGTTCTTGGTGGCGTCGTCGAGGTCCGCGCAGATCTTGTCGGCGGAGGACGTGCCGTACGCCCCGGTCAGGACCTGGACGATCGGGTCGGACGCCGAGCCGATCCACACGTCGGGCACCACGGCGTAGTCGACGGCCTTGTCGAGCTTGAGCGACTGCGACAGCAGCGGGTCGCCGGCGTACTTGGTGAAGTCACCTGTGGTGGGCGGCAGGATGGCGGCGTCCTTCACGAAGTCGCCGACGGTCGGGGCGTCGTAGAAGGAGGTGATGAACTTGCGCACGTTGTCGATGCGGTCCTTCGAGGCGCCGCGCTTGGTGATCATGAAACCGACGCCGGTGAAGCCCTGGAGGGCGGTGGGCTTCTGGAACACCGACCCTGCGGCCAACGGCAGGCCGGCGAGCGTGGTGTGCGTCTCCACTCCGGTGCCCGACTTCTTGGCGTCGGTGTACGCCCAGGAGCCGGCGGACATCATGGCGGCCTTGCCGGAGTAGTAGGCCGCGTACATCGTGTCGGCGTTCAGGCCGGCCGCGTTGTCGGCGAAGACGCCGCTGTCACGCAACTGGATGAAGAGCTTGATGCCTCGCATCACCGACGGGGTGGCGCAGTAGCCGCCGCTCCCCATGACCTTCTCCATCGTCGCGGCGTCGGTGTAGGACTGGGCGATCTGGTAGAAGAGCTTCTGCCCGGTCCAGTCGTTGCCGCCGACCGTGAGCGGCTGGATGTGGGCGGCACGCAGCTTCTTGGCGGCGTCGATCAGCTCGTCGGTGGTGGCCGGGACCGTGTCGACGCCGGCCTTCTCAAGCAGGTCGGTGTTGTACCAGACCGGCCAGCTGAAGCCGGAGAACGGCAGGCCCTGGAGCGTGCCTCCGGGCTTGCCGCCGACGCGCCACTCGTCCAGCGCGCCGGGCTTCATCTTGTCGGCGAGGCCCCACTCCTTGAGGTAGGTGTCGACCGGTACGGTGACGCCGGCGTCCTGCCAGCCGAGTGTCTTGTCGTAGAGATTGACGATCACCACGTCGGGTGACTTGCCGGCCGCGACGGCGTTCTCGACCTGGTCGTCGATGGTCTCCAGGCCGTCGGTGGCGTTGACCTTGACGCCGGTCTTCTTGGTGAAGGCCTTGAAGACGTGGTCCTGCGCCGCCGCCGCGGTGTTGCCGGCCGACCAGCGGGTGACGACGTCGATCGAACCGCTGCCGCCGGTGCCGCTCGCCGCGTCGCCGCTCGTGCCACAGCCGGCCAGACAGAGGGCGAGGGCACTGATGACTGACCCGGCCATGACGCGCACGGCCCAAGGCCTGGTGCGGTGGTCCATAGGGCTTCCTTCGCTTGAGACGTGCTCGAACGCGACACAGCGTCTACGAGCGCCCCACGGAAGTCAATAAGAAAGATTAATTATCTATCAAAGTGCCTGACGGGCCGGACCGCACCGGTCGGGCGGGCAAACGGGCGTGGACCGGGGCGACTTCAGACGCTGCCGCGTACCACCAGGCGGGCCGGCGGGGCCTTGACCATGACGGCGGGGGCGGCGACCAGAGCGTCCGCCAAGGTGTGGCCGGTCAGCTCGCCCAGTTCCTGGACGTCATGGCTGACCGCGCCGAGCGGCGGGTCGGCGAGCTGGCACAGGGCGGAGTCGTCCCAGGCCACCAGCGACACGTCGGCCGGCACACCGAGCCCGACCCGGCCCGCCTCGTGCAGTGCGCCGAGCGCCATCAGGTCGTTGTCGAAGACCAGCGCTGTCGGCCGGTTCTCCAGCGCGCGCAGCGCGGTCAGCGCCCGTACGCCCGCGGCTTCCGAGTAGTCCCCCTCGAACGTCGTGGTGCGCACGCCGTGTCCGGCGGCCGCCGTCTGAAACGTACTCCGGCGGATGATCGTGTGCGCCATCTGCGCCGGGCCCGCGACGTGTCCGAGGTGGCGGTGGCCCGCGGCGACCAGCTCGTCCACCACGTCCCGCATCGCCACGTCGTCCTGCGTCCACACGGCGGGCAGTCCGCCCGCGGTCACCGGATCGCCGATCACCACCGTCGGCATGCCGAGTTCCTTGACCAGCGCCACCCGTTCGTCACCCGGCAGCAGGTCGATGAGGATCACGCCCTGCACCTGGTCCTGGTGCGCCCAGGCCCGCATCCGCTCGCAGGCCTGGGCCACCGTGGCCACGACCTGGAGCAGCACCGGCACTCCGAGCGGTACCAGGACGCGCTCCATGCCGGCGATGAAGTCGTGGAAGAACGGCTCGGCGCCCAGCACCTCGGCGTCCCGTACCAGGGCGAGCCCGACCGGAGTGCCGCGCCGCGGGCGGACCCCGTCGCTGGTCGCGGGCGCTGGCATGGTGGCCTCCCGGTCGTGGGTCTCGTCTAACCTCATGCTTGACGTAGTCGTACGACAGCGTACGGCGAAGCGGAAGGCGGACGAGGATGGCCCGACGGGAGTCTGCGGGAGCGGGACCAGGCAGCCGCGCACTCATCGTCGACCTCATCAGGTCGTCCGGGCCGATCAGCCGGGTCGAGCTGGTCAAGGCAACAGGGCTGACACAGCCGACGATCTCCACCATCGTGCGGCGGCTGATCGACGGCGGGGTGGTGCGCGAGACCGGCGACACGGTCGCCACCGGGGGCAAGCCGCGCACCATGCTGATCATCAACTCGCGGGCGGCTTACGGCGTCGGGATCCATGTCGGCGCCGACGCGCTGACCTGCGTGGTCACCGACACCCGCGGCGGCACGGTGGGCCGCGCCCTCGTCGCGGGCCCGGGCGCTGACGCCGTTCTCGGCGGTGCGGAGCCGGGCGGCACCAAGGGTGCGGTCGAGCAACTGGCCTCCCTCCACCAGGATGTGACGGAGGGTCTCGGCCTGGAGAGGCAGAGCGTCGCCGGCCTCGCGGTGGTCGGCCCCGGGCCCGTGGACGTGGTGCGCGGCGGCTTCCTCGCCCCGCCGGGCCTGCCGCAGTGGGCGGGACTGGACCTCGCGGACGCGCTGGCGGCCCGACTCGACATCCCGGTGCTGGTGGACAGCGACGCGGCGGCGGCGACGGTCGGCGAGTTCTGGAGCCGGCAGGTCTCCCGGAACCGCACCTTCGGCTGTCTGTACATGAACAGCGGCATCGGTTCGGGCGTCGTCCTGGACGGCGCGCTGCACCGCGGCGCCAGCTCCAACGCGGGAAAGATCGGACATGTGGCGGTGATCCGGGACGGCGAGCTCTGTCTGTGCGGCAACCGCGGCTGCCTGGAGATGTACGCGGCGCCGCGCGCGGTGGTGCGCCGGGCCCGTGCGGTGCAGGGGCTCGCCGACCGGCTGCGGATCAGCGCCGACGACCCCGACGCCTGGGCCTTCGACGTGCTGGCACGGGCCGCGCTCTACGGTGACGAGCAGGCGCGCGCGCTGGTCGACGAGTCCGCGGCGCTGCTCGCCGAGGGTGCGGTGGCACTGGTGAACCTGTGGGACCTCGACACATTGGTGCTGGCCGGGCCGGGTTTCGTGGTGGCCGGGTCGATCTACGTGAGCGAGATCAGACGGCGGCTCTCCGAGCACGCGTACACCCGCGACGTGCACGGTGTGCGGGTGGAGCTGTCGAGCAACCCGCGGGACGCGGCGGCGATCGGGGGCGCGGCTCTGGTGCTCCAGGGCTCGGTGGCCCCGGGCCACGGCCCCGAACTGATCGCCCGCGCCTAGGGTCTGTCCGGCCCTGATCCGCCGGACAGGCTCTGGCACTTGCTGCTTGCCGACGGCCACTTTGGTCCGATGTATTGATGCCGCGCCGACGCACGGGTACGGTGCTCGACCGCTGGCATGTGCGGGGCCATGTCGCCAAAAGTTCCATAGATTAATTAAGAAACTAAGCCCCGAGCCTGTGGGGCCTTCACGCCTGACCGGCCTCCGCGGCGCCCCTCACCCCTCCGAAGGAGCCCGATGAGACACCCCATCAGCCCGCCACGGCAGGCGGCGTCCGGCCGCGTGCCACGCCAGGCGGCGTCCGGCCGTGCACACCGAGTTCCGCGTCCGGCCGCCATCCTCCGCGCGCTGTGCGCCACGGTCGCCGCCGCGCTCGCCCTGCTGACGCTGCCGACAGCCGCCCCGGCGCACGCCGCCGCCGCGGCGCGCGCCATCCATGTGGCCAAGAACGGCAACGACGGCAACGCGGGCACGCAGGCCTCCCCGTATCTGACGATCAACCACGCCGCCCAGGTCGCACAGCCCGGCGACACCGTGGTGGTGCACGCCGGGCTGTACCGCGAGACGGTCAAGCCCGCGCGCGGCGGCACGGACGAGCAGCACCGGATCACGTACACCAACGCCGGCGACGGTGAGGTCACCGTCAAGGGCTCCGAGGAGATCAACTCCTGGACCCGCGGCAGCGGCGACGTCTGGAGCGTCACGCTGCCCAACAGCTACTTCGGCGACTGGAACCCGTACGCCCAGGGGCAGCCGAACGGCGGCGGCGGGGGCACCTTCGCCGGCTACACCGCCGGTGACGTCTATCTGGACGAGAGCGCGTACCGCGAGAAGCCGTCGCTCAGTACGGTGCAGGGCGCGGCCAACACCTGGTATTCCGAGGTCGGTTCGACCAGCACCACCGTCTGGGCCAACTTCAACGGCGCCGACCCCAACGCCCGGCTCGCCGAGCTCAACGTCCGCCGGCAGGTCTTCGCGCCCGACGTGTGGGGCCTCGGCTACATCACCCTCAACGGCTTCACGATCAAGCAGGCGGCCAACACCTACTCGGACTTCCCCGACAGCCCCGACCGCAGGCAGGCCGGCGCGATCAGCGTCTACGGCGGGCTGAAGTGGATCATCGAGAACAACATCGTCATCAACGCCAGGACGATCGGCATCGACATCGGTCTGAGCAACGACACCTGGGCGGGCAACCGCCCCGGCACAGCGCGCACGGACTTCCACAACACCGCCGCTTACGGCTCGCACATCGTGCGCAACAACTACATCGCGAAATGCGGCCAGTCGGGCATCGCGGGCGTCTTCTCCTGGCACTCCCAGATCCTCTACAACAGGATCGAGGACACCAACTACCGCGACGAGTTCAGCGGGGCGGAGACCGCCCCGATCAAGGTCCACTACATGAACGAGGGCCTGATCAAGGGCAATTACGTCAAGAACTCCAAGGGCGGCAACTCGGCCGGCATCTGGACCGACTGGGGCAGCCAGAACGTCCGCGTCACCGGCAACATCGTGATGAACAGCCCCTGGGGCTACTACGCCGAGGCCGTCTTCGGCCCCGTCCTGGTGGACAACAACGTCTTCATCGGCAACAGCGACATCCGCACCCTGGACGCGACCGGCATCGTCTTCGCCAACAACCTCTTCGTCGACAACGGCGCCATCCACCACGACGGCAGCGGCCGTGAGGCGTACTACTTCCAGCCGGGCACGATGAACGAGACCAGCGCGCTCACCTCGCCCGAGAAGTTCTTCTGGTACAACAACCTGGTCCAGGGCTCGACGCTGCCGGAGAACGCCACGGACAAGACCCAGGTGAAGGAGGGCAATTCCACCGGCACGGTCTCCAACGTCCGGTACGCGGCGACGAACACCCAGCTGTCGCTCACCTTCGACCTGGACGCGTCCGGCATCCACGGCAACACCCCGGTCACGCGGGCCAGGGTCGGCAACATCCCGCTGGCCAACCAGTCCATCCAGGCCGATGTGACCACGGACTTCTTCGGCCAACAGGTCAGCGCCACCGACACGATGGCCGGTCCGTTCGCCACCGCACACAACGGCGGCAACTCCCTCACCCTGTGGCCGCCGGCCGGCCAGACCGTACCCACCCCGCCGGCCCCACCGGCCGGCACTCCGGTGAACCTGTCGCTCGGCGCCGACGCCAAGGCCGTCGCCTCCTATCAGGACGGCAGCTACCTGGCGTCCAACGCTATCGACGGTAACGGCTCGTCGCGCTGGTCGAGTGACCACAACAACGACCCGAACGCCTGGATCTACGTCGACCTCGGCGCGCGGTACGCGCTGTCCACCGCCGTACTCAACTGGGAGGCCGCATACGGGAAGGCGTACAAGATCCAGGTCTCGGACAACGCGTCCGACTGGACCGACGCCTACTCGACGACCAACGGCCAGGGCGGCACCGAGACGGTCGGCGTGGGCAAGAGCGCCCGCTACGTACGGATGCAGGGCGTCACGCCCGCCACCGCATACGGCTACTCGCTCTACGAGTTCGAGATCTACGGGACACCCGTCGGCGGCACGGGCACCAGCAACGCCACCGTCTACGGCGACGCCAACTACACCGGTACCTCGGCCGCCTTCGGGCCCGGCGACTACGACCTGCCGGCGCTCCAGGCCAAGGGCATCGCCAACGACTCCATCTCGTCGCTCCGGGTCCCGGCCGGCTCCACCGTGACCGGCTACGCCGACGCCGGATTCTCCGGCGCCGCCTGGAAGTTCACCGGCGACACCCCGAACCTGACCGCCACCGGCAACAACGACGCCATCTCGTCCCTGCGCGTCACCGCCAACGGAAGCTGAGGGGCGAATCCCCATGACCGAATCCCCCATGCCCCGATCACCCATGACCGAATCCCCCACGATCGTCGTCAAATCCCGCACACCGCGCACGGGGAG
Source organism: Streptomyces sp. NBC_00370 (assembly GCF_036084755.1). Taxonomy (NCBI): domain Bacteria; kingdom Bacillati; phylum Actinomycetota; class Actinomycetes; order Kitasatosporales; family Streptomycetaceae; genus Streptomyces; species Streptomyces sp. NBC_00370. Next base: position 7,477,212 of record NZ_CP107968.1, on the reverse strand, counting down.
AAAGCTGCTCGGCGTCGCCGTGACCTTCTTCCTCCTGCTCACCATGGCGTTGCAGGCGTCCCCGTCGAGCGCCGCCGACACCCCCGTCAACCTCGCCCGCAATCCCGGCGCCCACGCCGTCGCCTCGTACCAGGACGGCGACCACGTGGCGTCCGGCGCCATCGACGGCAACACCGGCACCCGCTGGTCGAGCGACCACAGCAACGATCCCGGCGCCTGGATCTATGTCGACCTCGGCGGCGCGTACACGGTCTCGTCCGTCGCGCTGACCTGGGAGGCCGCGTACGCGAAGGCGTACAAGCTCCAGACGTCCGGCGACTCGGTGCACTGGACCGACGCCTACTCCACGACGAGCGGCACCGGCGGCACCGAGACCGTCGCCGTCAACAAGTCGGCGCACTACGTGCGGATGCAGGGTGTCACGGCCGCCACCCAGTACGGCTACTCGCTGTGGGAGTTCGCGGTCTACGGCACCGGGAGCGGCGGCAGCGGCGGCGCGGCCGTCGGCTCGCCGACCGTGGCGCCGTCCACCACCTACCCGACGACGTACGGGGACTGGCAGAACGGGCTGCTGGCCGGCAACGGCAAGCAGGGTGTCATCGTCTTCGGCAACCCGCGCGACGACACGGTCGTCTTCGACGACAAGGACTTCTTCATGGCGCGGTCCGAGGCGCGCCCGCACCGCACCTTCAACACCGTCAGCCAGGACAACATCAACACGATCCGCGACGAGCTGATCTCCGGCCAGTACCAGCAGGCCAACCAGCTCGCCGCCGACGTGCAGGGCTACCAGGGCGGCGGCGAGGGCAGCAAGCACCCCGGCTACAAGATGACCGTCGCGATGCCGGACGCGGGACCGATCAGCGACTACGTCCGCTCCACCGACTACGCGAACGGCGTGGTGAAGGTCAACTGGGCCGACAACAAGGGTGCGTGGGAACGGGACTCGTTCGTGTCCCGCACCGACGGCGCCACCGTCCAGTACCAGGCGGCGCCCGCAGGCCAGAAGGAGACCCTGACCCTGGGCCTGTCCATCGACCCGGCGATGAACCTCCTCAACAAGGGCGTCACCTCCACCGACAACTCCACCACCGACTATCTGAACCTGCGGGTCAAGTACCCGAGCGGCAGCTACAACGCCGGGTACGAGGGCGTCACCCGTATCGTCACCGACGGCACCAAGACCATCAGCAACGGCAAGGTGACCGTCGCGAACGCCAGTTACGTACTCCTGCTGTCGCTGACCCAGCGCTACAACGGCACGTACAACGGTGGTGTCCCGGCCGAGCAGGAGTGGAGCAAGAACCTGCTCCGGCAGAAGCTCGCCGGGCTCAGCAGCGACTACTCCACCCTGCTCAACCGGCACACGAGCGCGCACAGTTCGATCTTCGGCCGGGTCTCGGTCGACTTCGGCGCCACTCCCGCCGACCGCGCGAAGTCCACCGAGCAGCTGCTCGCCGAGCAGAAGTCCTCGTCCACGCCGGTCCCGGCGCTGTACGAGCGGATGTTCTACGCCGGCCGCTACCATCTGCTCGGCTCCAGTGGGCCCACACAAGCCCCCGACCTGCTCGGCAACTGGACGGGTGACAGCAACGTCGGCTGGGACGGCTACTACCATCTGGACGCCAACCTCAACCTGCAGATCTCCGGCGGCAACATCGGCAACATGCCGGAGGCCATGGCGGGTTACTTCTGGCTCAACCAGCAATGGCAGAAGGACTTCGAGACCAACGCCAAGAAGCTCCTGGGCACCCGGGGCATGCTCACCGGCGGCAACACCCCGAACGGCGAGGGACTGATCTCCAACATCAACTTCGACTACCCGTACCAGTACGTGACCGGCGGGGAGTCCTGGCTGCTCGAACCGTTCTGGGAGCACTACCAGGTCACCGGGGACACCACGTTCCTGGCCGACAAGTACTACCCGCTGATCCGCGACATGGGCGACTTCTACGAGGACTTCCTCACCAAGAAGGACGCCAACGGCAACTACATATTCGCCGGTTCCGTCTCGCCGGAGAACACCCCGCCGGGCGGGGTGCCGCTGGCCGTCAACTCCGTCTACGACATCTCCGGCGCCAAGTTCGCGCTGACGACGCTGATCCAGACCGCGAAGACCCTCGGCCGCGACGCCGACAAGATCCCGGTCTGGCAGGAGAAACTGGACCACCTGCCGCCGTACCTGATCAACAACGACGGTGCGCTGGCCGAGTGGGCGTGGCCCGACCTGGCGAACAAGAACAACTACCAGCACCGCCACTCCAGCGGCCTGCTGCCGGTGTGGCCGTATCGCGAGATCACTCCGGAGACCAACTCCGCCCAGTTCAAGGCCGCGCAGGTCTTCCTGCAGAAGAAGGACCAGGGCGCGTACGAGAACGCGGGACACGGGCTGCTGCACGGGGCCCTGATCGCGGCCGACCTCGACATGCCCGACTCGGTGGGCGCGAAGCTGCTGCGCTTCGCCAAGGACGACTACTACTACAGCAGCATGGCGACGTCCCACTACAACAACCACAACACCTTCGCCACGGACGTCGTCAACTCCGTGCCCACGGTGATGATGGAGATGCTGGCCGCCACCAAGCCCGGCACGCTGGAGCTGCTGCCGGGGCTGCCGAAGGGCCTGGACAAGGGGTCCGTCTCCGGGATGCTCGGCAAGAGCCAGTTCACCATCGACAACCTGGCCTGGGACACCAAGGCCCACACGGCGAAGGTGACGCTGACCTCGAAGATCAACCAGAACCTGACGCTGATCCAGCGCTCGGGCATTTCCTCGATCACCGCCGACGGCGTGACCGTGCAGAGTTCCCCGCTGGGCAACATCGCACGTGTGCTGCCGCTCCAGGCCGGCAAGACCGTGACCGTCAACCTCACCATGAGCGCCCCGAGGACCAACCTGGCCCAGGGCAAGCCGGCCACGGCCTCGTCCCAGTCCAGTGCCGACCAGTCGGCCGCCAAGGCCGTCGACGGGGACCTGAACACCCGGTGGAGCGCCGGCCAGGACCCGAACAGCTGGATCCAGGTGGACCTCGGCGCCACGTACAGCCTCTCCGAGGTGGACCTGCTGTGGGAGGCGTCGTACGCGAAGGCCTACGCGCTGCAGGGGTCGACGGACGGCACCACCTGGCACGACCTCGCCACCCGCACCAACGCCTCGGGAGGTACGGAGAAGATCCCGGTCAGCGGGCAGGCGAGATACGTCCGCATGAAGGGCAGCCAGCTGTCGGGGCAGTGGGGCTACTCGCTCTACGAGATGCGGGTGTACGGCTGACGCGCGGCGGCTGACGGCGCGCGGCCGTAGGCGAACCGGGGGTGCCGGGGCTACCGAGCGTGGTGGCCCCGGTACCGTCATGTCGGGCGTCGGCCCAGGCCACGACGTGCCTGGCGCTTCGACGTGCTGGTCGCGCCGGGAACAGGGGGTGCGGCCGGCACGGTTGTACCGGCCGAAGGACCAGCGCCGGTATGCCCGCCGCGCACTCGCATCACGACGCATTTTCCGCAGGAGGACTTTTTCATGACTGACCGGCCCTTGACGCTGATGGCGGTACACGCCCACCCCGACGACGAGGCCACCGGAACCGGAGGGGTCCTGGCACGCTATGCGGCGGAAGGCATCCGCACGGTCCTGGTGACCTGTACCGACGGCGGCTGCGGTGACGGACCAGGAGGTGTCAAGCCGGGCGATCCCGGCCACGATCCGGCGGCCGTCGTCGCGATGCGCCGTCGGGAACTCGAAGCGAGCTGCGAAGTCCTGAAGATCAGCGATCTTGAGACGCTCGACTACGCCGACTCCGGAATGATGGGCTGGCCGACCAACGACGCCCCCGGCTCGTTCTGGCAGACCCCCGTGGAAGAAGGCGCCGCCCGGCTCGCGGACCTCATGCGCCACTACCGACCGGATGTGGTCGTCACCTACGACGAGAACGGTTTCTACGGCCACCCCGACCACATCCAGGCCCACCGCATCACGATGGCGGCGCTGGAGATGATCGAACAGACGCCCAAGGTGTACTGGACGACGATGCCCCGCTCGGCGATGCAGCGGTTCGGCGAGACCCTGCGCGAGTTCCAGGAGGACATGCCGGAGCCGGATCCCGCCGAGGCCGAGGCGATGGCCGAGATCGGCCTCCCGGACGACGAGATCACCACCTGGGTGGACACCACCGCGTTCAGCGGTCAGAAGTTCGACGCACTGGCCGCGCATGCCAGCCAGGGCGACAACATCTTCTTCCTCAAGATGGGCAAGGAGAGGTTCGGCGAGCTGATGGGTACGGAGACGTTCCTACGCGTCAAGGACGCCACCGACGCGCCCGTACCCGAGACGGACCTCTTCGCCGGCATGCGCTGACCTGCCCGTATCGCCTGAGGAACGGCGGGTCCGGAGCAGCCGCAACCCGCACGGCTGCTCCGCCCCCCTGCGGGACGATCAGTTGACGGCCGGTCAGTTGACCGTCAGGACCGCCGTGTTGTTCGTGAGGTCCGGGTCGAAGTCGTAGGGGTACGTGCCGAACTCGCCGTACCCCGGGTGGAGACTCACGGCGCCGGTCGCGCCGGGCACCACGGTGTCGACGCGCATGGTGAACGCGAACGTGCGCTCTGCGTCTTCCCGCACCCAGTACGACAGGTCACAGTCGTAGCGCGGGGCGCCCGTCTCCTTCGGGTAGTAGCCGCCGTCGAGGGTGTGCGGGTAGCAGTCGTCGGGCACGCCGGTGACCTTCGTGCCCTGGGGCACGATGAGCCGGACGCCGGCGACCGGGTCGCCGGAGCCGAGGTTGCCGAACCAGGCCGGGCCGTTGTTCTTGAACGTGAGCTCGGCCGTGACCGTCGCGCCGGCGGCGCCGGAGACGGCGTCGCCGGTCACGGAGAAGTCCGCGGTGTTCTCCGCGTTGATCGCGAGGACCGTGTAGTCGTTCTCGGGGTCGATGTCCTGGGCGCCGTCGCCCGGCTCGACGTCGATGTCGAGCCGCTCCCTCAGCGCGTGCGGGGCGAGCCGCACCGTCAGCGGCTCGGGCAGCTCGAAGGAGTCACCAGGCGCCAGGACCTGGTCGAACGCGCAGATCACGTTGTTCGTCGCCGCGTCGCCGTTGCTGTCGGCCGCGGGGTAGGTGCAGGCGTCGTACCGGGTCAGATCCGTCAGACCGTACGAGGCGTACAGCTTGACGGTGAACCCGTTCGCGCTCTCGTTGCCGTTGTTGGTGATCCTGAGCGGGATCGTCCGCTCGTCGCCGGGCTGTCCGTCCTCGACGGCCCCGATGGGGTCGATGGCGAGGTCGGGCCCCGCGCCGACGGTGAGCGTGGTGTCGAAGCTGTCGTGCGGCGCGGTGAGGGTGCCGTCGGGGCCGCCGGTGGCCGTCGCCGCGTAGGTGATCCTCCCCCGCGCGCCGGCCTCGGCGCCGTCGGCCGCGCGTACGGTGAGGAAGACCTGGTTCTCGTAGTCGCCCCCGATCGCGGGGACCACGGGAACGTCGCAGACCGCGCTGGTACCGCTCGGCGTGCAGTTGTCGGGCCAGGTCACATCGGCGACCCCGGCGAGGTCGGAGATGTCGACGGTGAGCCTCCCGTCGGTCACCGTGAAGTTCTCGTTGTCGTGGTAGATCCCGACGCCGAGGGTGCGGGCCTCCGGCTCACCCCCGTCGGTGCCGAGCGGCAGCGTCTGCTCGTACGGCTCGTTGATCCACAGCTGGTCGGACTGCGGCGGATCATCGGCGGCGAACGCCGGCCCGGCAAGGCCGGCGGCGAACAGACCGGCCGCCATCGCCACGACGGCGCCGGATCTGAGACGTACCGGGCGTCCAGCGGAGAACGATCTCATTGCTACCCCCCAGGGTGTGATGACGCGACTGACGCACCGACAGCCCCGGCGCGCCGAAAGGATCATCACATGGGAGGGGATCCCGCCGCGCCCCGGTTTTCCGCCCCTGATGGGTCAACCGCTCACCATGGAAACGTCAGGCGCCGGTTGAGCTTCAGCAAAATAGTCAAACTTCCTTCACGAATATTCACGAATGGTTCACCTGCCTTCGGATGCGCTTTGTCCCTAAAGGCCCCATCACGACGTGCGGTTGAGGTCGAGGGCGACCGGGGGGCCAACTGCCCCTGCCTCAAGGGTTTTGGGGCCCTGAGCAGGGCCCGGGACGGCCACGGGTCGGGGAGCGTCCGGCACGGGCCGGCACCCGCAGGTGCCTGGCTGGGGCAGGCGGGTGGTGAGCGTAATATCCGGCTGATCTTTCGCCCGGCGGCGCACACTGCCCGCCTTGAGCTCAAGGGGACAGCGTGACCGTCGAACAGCAACCGGACATCACGAACACCGAGGACACCGCGCGTCTTGTCTGCCGGCCGACCCGGGAGGACATAGCCGAAGTCATGCGCGTCAGACGGCGGGTGACTCCGAGTGGGCGACGGAGCCGGATCATAGGGGCTGTCGGCCTGGTCCTTTGGGCTGTCGCGCTCGTGCTGTTCGCGGTGAACGGCCAGTTGCTCGACAGTGCGGTGCCCCTGTTGATCGTCGTGGTGGCGCTGTGCGCTCTGACGCTCGGCTTGAGGCGCCTCGCCGCGCGCCAGGTGCACAAACTCAGGACGAGCCGCGGCGAGCACACGATCACGGTGGGTTCCGACGGTGTTCGCGTCGCAACCGACCTGAACACCATGCGAGTTCCGTGGTCGCAGCTCTCCGGCTACGTGGAGACGGAGAACCTCTTCGTCCTTCTGCACACGGGAATGAACGACATCAACACCACGCCACTGCCGAAGGCGGCCCTCGCGCAGCCGGCCGATGTCGACCGGCTGCGTGACCTGCTCGACCGCCATACGTCCCGCGTCGGAAGCGCATCGCGCGCCTGAGAAGGAACCGCCAAGGCACGTCGCCGGGCTGACGAGGTGTCAGCCTCGGTACGTCTCCAGTAGGCGGAGCCAGATCTCGCTGATGGTCGGGTAGGCCGGGACCGCGTGCCAGAGGCGGTTGACGGGGACCTCGCCGGCTACCGCGATCGTGGCCGAGTGGAGCATTTCGCCTACCGCCGGGCCGGCGAAGGTGACGCCGCGCAGGATTTCTTCGTCGAGGTCGACGATCATGCGCGCGTGGCCCGTGTAGCCGTCCGCGTAGAGGCCCGCGCCTGCTACGCCGCTCATGTCGTAGTCGACCGCGCGCACGCGGTGGCCCGCTGCTTCGGCTTCGGCGAGGGTGAGGCCCACCGAGGCGATCTCCGGGTCGGT